>JBGVEY010000027.1:0-139277 GCA_045120635.1 Candidatus Cryptobacteroides sp. | reverse complement strand
CATCCAGAGAGTGACAAAGGTTACTAAGGGTGGTCGTCACTTCAGCTTTGCTGCCATTGTTGTGGTAGGTGACGAGAACGGCGTTGTAGGCTATGGTCTTGGAAAAGCCAATGAGGTTACAACTGCTATTTCAAAGGGTATCGAGGATGCAAAGAAGAACCTCGTTAAGGTTCCTATCCTCAACGCTACTATTCCTCACGAGCAGGAGGCAAAGTTCGGCGGTGCCCGTGTATTCATGAAGCCGGCTGCACCTGGTACCGGAGTTAAGGCCGGTGGTGCGATGCGTGCTGTATTCGAGTCAGTAGGTGTACACAACGTACTTGCAAAGTCAAAGGGTTCATCAAATCCTCACAACCTCGTGAAGGCAACTGTTGCCGCACTTGTTGAGATGAGAGATGCTTACACTGTTGCAGGACTCCGTGGTATTCCAATGAGCAGAGTATTTAAAGGTTAAGGAGGACTGAACAATGGCAAAACTTAGAATTACTCAGATCAAGAGCAAGAGTGGTGCAACAAAGAGACAGATCGCAAACCTTGAGTCTCTCGGAATTCGCAAGATGCATCAGACTGTAGAGGTAGAAGTAACTCCAGTTACCAAGGGTATGGTAGAGAAGGTTCTTCACCTTGTAAAAGTAGAGGAAATTTAAATTTGGAGGAAAGAAAGATGAAATTGAATAATCTTACACCTGCTGCAGGCTCAAAGGGCAGAGAGAAGAGAATCGGACGCGGCGAGGGCTCAGGACACGGCGGTACTTCAACTCGCGGTCACAAGGGTGCTCAGGCACGTTCAGGCTACTCTCGCAAGCTCGGCTTCGAGGGAGGTCAGATGCCTATCCAGAGAAGACTTCCTAAGTTCGGTTTCACAAACCCTACAAGAGTTGAGTACAAGGCTATCAACGTAGCAATGCTCCAGACTCTTGCAGAGTCGCACAACCTTTCTGTAATCACAGTTGACACTCTTCGTGAGGCTGGCTTCATCAACAAGAACCAGCTCGTGAAGATCCTCGGTAACGGTGAGCTTACAGTGAAATTGGAAGTATCTGCTAACGCTTTCTCAAAGTCTGCAATCGCTAAGATTGAGGCTGTAGGTGGCACTGCAACAACTATCTAATAAAGATGAAGAAACTTATACAGACAATCAAGAACATCTTTAAGATTGAAGAGCTCCGTACGAGAATTCTTTATACTCTCGGATTGCTCGTAATCTATCGCCTTGGAAGCTTTATCGTGCTTCCGGGCATAGATTCAGCACAGCTCGCAAATCTCCAGAGCAGTTCAGCTGAGGGCCTCGTAGGTCTCTTGAACATGTTCTCGGGTGGAGCTTTCGGAAACGCTTCGATCTTTGCGCTGGGTGTTATGCCGTACATTTCGGCATCCATCGTAATCCAGCTTCTTGGTGTTTTCGTCCCTTACTTCAGAAAACTTCAGATGGAGGGCGAGAGCGGACGCCGCAAGATGAATCAGTACACTAGATTCCTTACTATTGCTATCATCTGCATCCAGGGTCCTGCCTATATGGCAAATCTTCACAGCCAGATCCCAGCTACTGCGTTCACAGCAGTGAACATGCTCGGTTGGTCAAACTTCTGGTTTAATCTCGTATCGACATTCATCCTTCTCGGAGGTACAATGTTCGTAATGTGGCTCGGAGAGCGCATCACTGACCGCGGTATCGGTAACGGTATCTCACTCATCATCATGGTCGGTATCATCGCGCGCCTCCCTTATGCTCTCACAGCGGAAATCGGTGAGAAGTTCACAGGTAACGGCGTAGGAGGTCCACTCCTCATGATCGTTGAGCTTGTTGTTCTCTTCTTCATTTTCGTAATTGCTATCGCACTTGTTCAGGCTGTCCGCAAGGTTCCTGTACAGTATGCAAAGAGAGTTATCGGTAACAAGCAGTACGGCGGTGTCCGTCAGTACATCCCAATGAAGATCAATGCAGCCGGCGTTATGCCTATCATCTTCGCTCAGGCTCTCATGCTCTTCCCGATGATTTTCTCACAGTTCGAGGCAACACGCGGTTTCGCTGCCGTGATGAGCAACTATACCGGTTTCTGGTATAACTTTACATTTGCAATCCTCGTAGTACTCTTCACATATTTCTATACTGCAGTCACTGTAAACCCTACAATGATGGCAGATGATATGAGAAAGAACGGCGGTTTCGTTCCAGGAGTCAAGCCAGGTAAGAAGACTGCTGAGTACCTTGACGCAATCATGTCAAGAGTGACTCTCCCAGGTTCGATCTTCCTCGCGCTTATCGCAATCCTCCCTGCTTTCGCAATGAAGCTCGGTGTGAACAACCAGTTTGCAAGCTTCTACGGAGGTACTTCCCTCCTGATCCTTGTAGGTGTTGTTCTCGATACACTCCAGCAGATTGAAAGCCACCTTCTGATGCGTCACTATGACGGACTTATGAAGACTGGTCGTCTGAAAGGACGCTCAGGCATGTAATCCCAAAAATTAAAAGTTCTTTGAAGATGGTCAAGCCAAAAACTGAAGAAGAGATAGCGCTGATGCGCGAGAACGGAATTCTGGTCTCGAAGACATTGGCTGAGGTCGGTAAGATTGTTGCCCCTGGTGTGACAACTCTCGAGTTGAATAGGGTAGCAGAGACCTTTATCCGTGACAACGGAGCTGTGCCAAGCTTCCTCGGTTATGAAGGCTTTCCTTATGCGCTCTGCATTTCTGTCAACGATGTCGTAGTTCACGGTTTTCCGTCAGACTACGTCCTCAAGGAGGGAGACATCGTGTCGGTGGACTGCGGTACGTTATATAAAGGGTATAACGGCGATTCAGCTTACACCTTCCCTGTCGGGGAGGTGGATGCTGAAACCCGAAAACTCCTCGACGTTACCAAGGAATCACTCTACAGAGGAATTGCAGCGGCTGTAGCAGGGAATAGGACTGGTGATATAGGACACGCGGTACAAACGTATGCGGAGTCATTCGGGTTCTCTGTTGTCCGTGAATTGGAAGGACACGGAATCGGTAAGGGACTTCATGAAGGTCCGGGCGTTCCGAATTATGGACGCAAGGGTCTCGGAAAGAAACTTGTCGATGGAATGACAATCTGTATCGAACCGATGATCAACTCAGGATCCAGAAATGTGTATTTAGCTAAAAATGGTTGGGCAGTACACACAGCGGATCACAGGAAATCAGCGCACTTCGAACTTACGGTTGTTGTCAGAAAAGGCCAGGCTGAATTATTGTCCACCTTCGACTATATAGAGGGAAATGTTAAATTTTAAAGTGATTATTGATGCCAAAACAATCAGCAATCGAACAGGAGGGCGTAATCGTAGAGACCCTTCCTAATGCAATGTTCAAGGTTGAACTTGAGAACGGGCATGTTATCATCGCCCACATCTCCGGAAAGATGAGGATGAACTACATCAAGATTCTCCCAGGAGACAGAGTAAAGGTGGAAATGTCACCTTATGATTTAACCAAAGGAAGAATTTCTTTCAGATACAAATAAAACTTTAAGAAAATGAAAGTAAAAGCATCCATCAAGAAGCGCAGCGAAGATTGCAAGATCGTAAAGCGTAAAGGTCGTCTTTATGTGATCTGCAAGAAGAACCCTAAGTTCAAAATGCGTCAGGGATAATTTCTAATTGTATAACAATTTTAAGTTAAGATAATTATGGCAAGAATAGCCGGTGTTGACTTACCTAACAACAAAAGAGGAGAGATAGGTCTTACCTATATCTTCGGTATCGGCCGCAGCACATCAAGAAAGATCCTTTCTCAGCTCGGTATTGATTTCGATACAAAGGTTGGAGAGTGGAACGACGAGCAGATCGCAGGTATCCGTAGCGTAATCGCTAACGAGTACAAGATCGAAGGTGAGCTCCGTTCTTCTATCCAGATGAACATCAAACGTCTTATGGATATCGGTTGCTACAGAGGAATCCGTCATCGTATCGGTCTCCCTGTACGCGGACAGAGCACCAAGAACAACGCCCGTACTAGAAAGGGTAAGAAGAAGACAGTTGCAAACAAGAAGAAGGCTACTAAATAATTTTGATGAATTATGGCAAAGAAAACTACATCAACTAAGAAGAGAGTTGTCAAGGTTGAAGCTTATGGCGAGGCTCATATTTCATCAACCTTCAACAACGTTATCGTTACCCTCACTAACAATATCGGTCAGGTTATCAGCTGGTCATCTGCTGGTAAGAGCGGTTTCAGAGGTTCAAAGAAGAACACTCCTTATGCAGCTCAGGTTGCAGCTGAGGATGCAGCAAAGACAGCATACGATCTTGGCCTCCGCAAGGTAAAGGCTTATGTAAAGGGTCCTGGTGCTGGTCGTGAGTCTGCAATCAGAACAATCCACGGTGCAGGTATCGAGGTTACAGAGATTATCGACGTTACTCCAATGCCACACAATGGCTGCCGTCCTAAGGGTCGTCGTAAGGTTTAATGTCTAACTTTTTAATGAATAGATAACTATGGCAAGATATACTGGACCAAGTACAAAGATCGCGCGTAAGTTCGGCGAGCCAATCTTCGGCGCCGATAAGAACTTCGAAAAGAGAAACTATCCTCCAGGACAGCACGGTCTCGCAAGCAAGCGCAAGAAGAAGTCTGAGTATGGTACTCAGCTTAAGGAGAAGCAGAAAGTTAAGTATACTTACGGTCTTCTCGAGAAGCAGTTCCGTAACCTTTACGAGAAGGCTTCACGCATGAAGGGACAGAAGGGTGAGAACCTTATCATCCTCCTCGAGTCTCGTCTTGACAACCTCGTATACCGTATGGGTATCGCTCCTACAAGAGCAGCTGCTCGTCAGCTCGTTTCACACGCTCACATCACTCTTAACGGTGTTGTTTGCAACATCCCTTCAGCTCATGTTAAGCCAGGTGACGTTGTAGCAGTAAGAGAGCGTTCAAAGAGCCTCGAGGTTATCACTAACAGCGTAGCTTCTGCAGCAAAGTATTCATGGATCGAGTTTGACGCTAAGTCACTCACAGGTAAGTACATCAACGTTCCTGTAAGAACAGAGATCCCTGAGACTATCAACGAGCAGCTTATCGTCGAGCTTTACTCTAAGTAATAATTAACACCTTAATAAGAATCAATATGGCAATCTTAGCATTTCAGAAACCGGACAAGGTGATTATGCTCGAAGGAACTGACACCGTAGGACGTTTTGAATTCAGACCATTGGAGCCTGGCTACGCAACGACTATCGGTAACGCACTTCGTCGTATTCTGCTTTCGTCTCTGGAGGGATTTGCTATCACATCGGTAAGAATTTCTGGTGTAGACCAGGAGTTCGCTACAATCCCAGGTGTGATCGAGGGCATGCAGGACATCATTCTCAACCTCAAGCAGGTACGTTTCAAGAGAATGGTCGAGACTGTAGACTCAGAAACAGCAAATATCGTTGTAAGCGGCAAGCCAGAGTTTACTGCAGAAGATATTTCAAAGGGATTGTCTTCTTTCAAGGTGCTTAACCCTGAACTGCACATCTGTTCACTCGGACCGGCAGTTAAGCTTGAGATCACTCTCACAGTAGGAAAGGGCCGCGGCTTCGTTCCTGCTGACGAGAATAGAGATGCAGATGCACCAATCGGAACTATTCCGATTGATGCAATCTTCACTCCGATCAAGAACGTTAACTGGACACAGGAGGACTGGCGTGTAGAGCAGAAGACCGACTATGATAAGCTTACTTTGGAGATTGTAACTGACGGTTCCATCTCTCCAAATATGGCTCTTCAGGAGGCTGCAAACATCCTCATCTACCACTTCAAGTTATTCACTGACGACAAGAAGATCTCTCTTGAGAGCAACATCGAGTCTGAGTCAAAGGAGCTTGATGAGGAATCACTCCACATGAGACATCTTCTTCTCACCAAGCTTTCAGATATGGGTCTCTCAGTCAGAGCATACAACTGTCTGAAGGCTGCGGATATCGATACTTTCGCTGACCTCGTGTCTTACTCACGTGCTGAGCTCATGAAGTTCAGAAACTTCGGAAGAAAGTCACTCAACGAAATCGATCTCCTCGTGGAGAGAATGAAGCTCTCGTTCGGAATGGACGTTACCAAGTATAATATTGAACCTAAGAAAAAGAATCTTTAAGCAATATGAGGCACAATAAAGCAATCAATCACCTTGGTCGCAAGAGCGGACATCGTAAGGCTCTCCTCGCTAACATGGCTACTGCACTCATCCTCAACAAGAGAATCGAGACAACTGTAGCTAAGGCAAAGGCCCTCAAGATGTATGTTGAACCGCTTATCACCAAGTCAAAGGACGATTCGACACACTCACGTCGTACCGTATTCAGCTACCTCAAGAACAAGGAGGCTGTCAACGAACTTTTCCGTACAGTTGCTCCGAAGATCGCTGACCGTCCAGGCGGATACACTCGCGTGTTGAAGACTGGTTTCCGTCAGGGTGACGGTGCTGATATGGCTCTCATCGAGCTCGTAGACTTCAACGAGGCAGCTCTTGCATCTGCAAAGCCAGCTAAGAAGACTACTCGTCGTAGCTCGAAGAAGGCTGCTCCTGCTGCAGAGGTTGAGACACCGGCAGCTGAGTAATCAGACAAGACAATCGCAGCGCAATCCGCTGCACACGATAAATCCGGATTCCGAAAGGAGTCCGGATTTTTAATTTGTCTTATATTTTATATATTTGTCGCATATTTCTGTGAATGATGAAGTCCGGGGGTAAATATACAGATGAAGATCTCATCTCAATTCTCATGTCTGGAGGCGGCAGTGAAGTGGATGCTTATGAAAGGATTTTTCATAGGTATTATCCGATGGCCTTGAACTTTATCAAGGGTATGCTGAAGGATTCCGCTGTTGCTGAAGACGTTGCACAGAATATCTTTATGAAACTCTGGATCAACAGGTATTCTCTCAACAGGAACCAGTCACTTAAGAACTACCTCTGTGTGATGGCTCGTAATGAGGTGATAAACCTGCTTTCGTCAAAGACTGCAAGATTGACCAGTACTCAACCTCAACTTCCGGATCGTCCGTCATTTGAACCCACAGCGGAAGAGTGGATCAATTACTCTGAGGCAAACGCGCAGATTGCCAGCAGCATTGAAGCCATGCCACCCCAAAGGAGGGAGATCTTCAAAATGTCCCGTTATGAGCATCTGTCCAACATGGAGATTGCCATTCGAATGAATCTTTCCATGCGTACAGTAGAAAAGCATATAGAGCTGGCGCTCAAGGATCTTAGAAAATCAATGAATTGATATGAAGAAATTATTTATTGTTGCATTGTCGGTTCTCTTGTTTTCTTGTTGCGGAGAACCGCAGAAAGTGGCAAAGCATCCGGCGTCGGCATCGTCCAAAGGAGACCGGCTGAATATTATCGTGTGGAATATCCAGAACGGTATGTGGTCGGATCAAGGCAATAACTATGACAAGTTCGTGGATTGGGTGAAGTCCTATAATCCTGATGTGTGTATATGGTGCGAGGCAAGATCTAACTACGAGACCGGAAAGAAGACAGCCATGCCGGAGGATAAGGTGTATCTTCCCGATGGTTGGGGAGAACTCGCGCAGAGATATGGCCATCAGTACTGGAGCAAGGGTGGACATAGAGACAGGTTCCCTCAGGTCATTACATCCAAGTATCCGATTGAGACCCTGCAGCGTATCATTGGAAACCAGGCTGACAGCGTTGTGACACATGGTGCCGGACATTTCAGGATAAAAGTCAAGGGACAGGATATAAATTTCGTGTCTCTCCATACGTGGCCGCAGAAATATGCCTATGGTATTCCGGCTTCTGAACAGGAATCAAATAAGGCCGTGAACGGTGGAGACTATTACAGACTTATGGAGATCACCTATATCTGCGAACATACGATCGCAAAAGCGGATGATCCTCAGAAAGAGTGGTGGCTGATGGCGGGAGATTTCAATGCCCAGTCTTCTCTGGACAACGACACCTACGGATACGAACTCCCCGATACAAGATTCCTTGTACATGACTATGTTCTGGAGAATACTCCATACAAGGATGTCATAAAGGAAAAATACCCTGGCGAATTCAAGACCACAACCGGTGGAACAAGCAGAATCGACCTGGTATACTGCTCTCCTGCGATGATGCAGAATGTCATTTACGCAGATGTGGTGCGCGACTATTGGACCGACAAGATCGTGAAGGATGCAGAAACAAATTTCAAACATCCGTCCGACCATCGCCCTCTGATGTTGACAGTTCGAGTGAAATAAAATAATTTTTGAAAATTTCGGGTAGTCTGATTACGTGTCAGACTGCCTTTTTTTGTTCTTATAGATGCTAAATCCTAAAATCTTGATATTTATGGATATTCTAAGGAAATATTTTTACGGCAAATTGTCTGCCCAGGAGGAGTCTCAGGTGCAGGAATGGTTGGTCGAGCACGGCAATGATCCTGAGGTTGTGGAAGCCATGAACCAGATTATGTCTGAGCTGGAGCAGCAGGATTTGTCTTTATCTTCGGCCTCTTTTGCCGAAGTCAGAACAAAGCTCGGCCTTAGAAAGACAAGATTCGGATACTATTTCCGCAAAGCATGCGTAGGTATAGCATATGCTGCAGTAATCGCCCTGCTTCCTGTGTTGGGAGCTATTATATATAGACAGGCTGTTCCGGAAGTGGAATGGTTTGAAGTCAAGGTACCATATGGCCAGATGCACGAATTGACACTTGCGGACGGCACCCATCTGCATCTGAATGCAGGAAGCCGTATTACCTATCCTTCCCGTTTTGACAAGGATGACCGTCATGTCTTCATTGAAGGAGAGGTTTTCGCGGAAGTGGCGAAAGATCCGGAAAAACCATTCCTTATAACATCCGGCGATGTAAATGTACAGGTGTTGGGAACCACTTTCAATTTCAAGGCGTACGATAACACTGAATGTGTCGAACTGATTCTTCTTGACGGATCTGTCAGAATGGATATATGCTCGAACAACCGTTCAAAGCAGATATTGCTCCATCCGGGCGAGCTTGTCCAGTTTGACCGCAAGACAGGGGAAATCGACATGAAGAATATCAATCCGTTCCAATACAGGGGATTCCATGAAAACGGCTCAATTCATTTCTTCAATCTCACCCTCAGCGATATAGCATCCGATCTGGAAAGATATTTCGGAACAAAGGTGGTGCTGCTGGATGAGACTATCGCGGATACAAGGTACTTCGCATGGTTTACCAACAATGAGACTCTCGAGCAGATTCTGCATGGTATCAACGTAGACGGCAAAATGAAATTCTACAAGAAGAACGGAGCAATCTACATATCGAAAAAATAGAACAACTCTATTATAACAAACATTATTAATTAATAACCAGATCTTATGAGAAATGATTCCAAAAAGACAAAAGGCCTGATAAGGTGTTTTGTGTTGGCGGCTATCTTCTGCGGTATCATGACGCCTGCGTCATTGTCTGCCCAGCAGATAGACCTCTCAATGAAGAATGTGACTGTTCAGGAGGCTATTACAGCTCTGAATCAGTCCGAGAACTATTCTATCATTCTCAATGCAGACGAGGTGGATCTCGGCAAGCGCATTACGGTGTCTGCCACTAATGCATCCATCACTGATGTTCTGAATCAGGTTTTCGCCGGTCAGAATGTCTCGTATGCGATTGAGGGTCGCACAATTTCTGTGACTAAAAAGCAGCCGGAGGCGCAGTCACAGGCAGCGGCTAAAAAACAGACAGCAACTGTAAGGGGTACAGTAAGTGACTCCAACGGAGAGCTCCTTATGGGAGCAGGTGTCATGGTCAAGGGCACATCCAACGGTTGCATTACAGATCTTGACGGTAACTTCACTCTCGAGGGTGTATCCTATCCGGTTACTCTCGTTGCGTCGTTCATCGGCCTTACAGAGAAAGAAGTTACAATTAACTCACCAGCCGAACTTCCATGCGCTATCGTATTGGAGGCTGACACAAACTTCCTCGATGAGGTGGTCGTTGTCGGTTACGGTACACAGAAGAAGGTTAACCTTACAGGTGCTGTCGGCGTTGTTGACGGTAAGGAGCTCGCTCTCCGTCCGGTAAACAGTGCTGCCCAGGCTCTTCAGGGTGCTGACCCTTCTCTTTTGCTCACACAGAAGTCAGGTTCGCTTGAAGGTGACCAGTACTCGGTAACAATCCGTGGTGCCGTGTCTATCAACTCAGGTTCACCTCTCATCCTCATTGACGGTATCGAGGGATCCCTTTCACAGGTAAACCCTAACGACATCGAGTCGGTATCAGTCCTCAAGGATGCTTCTGCATGTGCTATCTATGGTGCCAAGGCTTCTGCCGGTGTTGTTCTCATCAACACAAAGAACGGTAAGGCAGGCGAGGCTAAGATTGCCTACAACGGCCGTGTTACTCTCGCAACCAACACTACATCAACAGACTTCATTACAACAGGTTATGACCATGTGACTCTCTGTAATGATTTCTATCAGTACTTTAAGGGATATGGCGCGTGGACATTCAGCGATGCGCAGATTGCTTTGATGAAGGAACGCGTTAACGACGTGACTGAAAATCCGGAGCGTCCATGGGTTATTCCAGATGAGACAGGTACCTATACTTATCTCTACCTCGGAAACTTTGACTGGTATGACTTTATCTTCAAGAGTGTACGCCCTGAGACTGAGCACAATATCTCAGTACGTGGAGGTAATGACAAGGTGAAATACTATGTCAGCGGACGTTACCTTTATAAGGAGGGTATCTTCGACAATGCGGCTGAGGATACATATAATAGCTTCTCGCTCAGAAGCAAGATAGATGCGAAGATGACCAATTGGCTCACTTACTCTAACTCACTCAGCTTTGAGCGCATGCTTTACGAGTATGGCGGATTCTGGGAACAGGACGGTACATCAGGTACAGGTGCAAGTCAGGCTATTCTTTGGAACCTTACTCAGAATGTGACTCCAGCATTCACTCCATGGAACCCAGATGGTACAATAAACATGTATCCTGGTTATATGGCTGATGCTACATCTCCAATCTTCTCTGGTCGTGGTGGTGTGTTCACAGACGGACGTAACTGGAACAAGAGAACCAGCAACTATATCACAATGACCAACCGTCTTACATTCGACATCACTAAGGGTCTTAAGTTCATTGCAGACTACACTTATCGTCGTCGTGACAATGTCGAGTCTTACAGATCACTTCCTACTGCAAACTCATACGACAATATCAACAAGCGTCTCTATGTGAATGCAGGCTTCCCTGACGGTACATTCACTAACGGTTCGGTTTATGACTTCTATAAGGAGAGCCGCTATTATCAGGATGGTCATATCATAAACGCATACTTCGCTTTTGATCGTTCTTTCGGTGACCACAATGTAGCTGCAACTCTCGGTGCCAATATGGATGACTACAAGGGCTCTACTCTCATGAACCAGCAGAGAGGTTCGCTCAGCGAAAGCCTTTCATTCATCGGCCTTATGACGAACGAGGATGGTACAAACAATATTGAGAAGGCAAGTCAGTCTATCTCATCTTATCGTACCCTCGGTTTCTTCGCACGTGTGAACTATGACTATAAGGGCAAGTATCTCCTTGAACTTTCTGGCCGTTATGACGGTTCTTCGAGATTCCCTCAGCACAGCCGTTGGGGCTTCTTCCCATCTGCATCAGCTGGTTGGAAGATTTCTGAGGAGCCGTTCTTTAAGCCTCTTAAGAGCTGGTGGAACATGGCTAAGGTTCGTCTTTCATATGGTTCTCTTGGTAACCAGCAGGTAAGCAACTATTACTACTGGGATACAATCAAGACCGGTACAATGAACATGCTTCTTAACGGAACATCAAAGTCAAGTTACGCTCAGGCTACAGTTCCTGTATCTTCAGACCTTACATGGGAGACTGTTATCACTCAGAACCTTGGTATTGACCTCGGTTTCTTTGACAACAGATTGACAGCAACTGCTGACTTCTTTATTCGTGATACTAAGGACATGCTTACTAAGGCGATGACTCTTCCTTCTGTTTACGGTTCATCAGCACCTAAGACAAATGCTGCGGACCTTAGAACTAAGGGTTACGAGATCACACTTTCATGGAGAGATGGCTTCAATCTCGCAGGCAAGCCGTTTAACTACGGTATCAGCGGATCACTCGGTGATTATACAACAGTGATTACTAAGTATGAAAACCCTACCAAGCTTCTCTCTGATAACTATGTAGGAAAAGTTCTAGGTGATATTTGGGGATATACAACAGATGGTCTCTTTGCTACCGATGAGGATGCGGCAGCTTATGCAGCAGTAGTAAATGACAATAATGCAAATAATGGTGTATATGCTGGTGCAGCACCTACAAACGTCCTCATGGCCGGTGATATCAAGTTCATCGATGTAAATGGTGACGGTGTTATCAATACAGGTGCCAATACATTAGACGATCCAGGTGACCGTAAGATTATCGGTAACAGCAAGCCACGCTACAACTACTCTTTCAGAGGTGACCTCAACTGGATGGGTATTGATTTGCAGATCTTCTTACAGGGTGTAGGTAAGATGAGCTGGATGCCGGATGCAAACTGTATCTATTTCTGGAACACTTATTCATACCATAGACCTACATTCATCCCTAAGGACTTTGAGGAGAAGTGCTGGTCTTCTGAGGAAGGTGCTGACAACAGCAATGCTCTCTATCCACGTCGTCGTGGACGTATGTGTAATTCAAGCAATCTTGTAACTAGTGACTACTGGCTTCAGGATGCATCATACATTCGTCTGAAGAACCTCACTGTAGGTTATACTCTTCCACTCAAGACCAAGGCTGTCGAGAAGGTACGTTTCTATTTCTCAGGTGAGAACCTCGCTTACTGGTCTCCAATGAAGAAATGGACTTCAGTAATTGATCCGGAAGTCGCTACAACAGGCGCATACGGAGATATGCTTTATCCATATTCAAAGACATTCTCATTCGGTGTTGATATTACATTCTAAAACTGCAGAGAATCATGAAAAAGATATATTACATTTTGACGGCAGTCCTTGCTGCCTCAACTCTTATGTCCTGCGAGGGTTTCCTTACTAAGGCTCCTGAGACAGCTCTTTCGCCATCTTCATTCTTCAAGACAGCGACTGACCTGGAGCTTTGGACAAATAAGTTCTACTATGATCTTCTTGAGGAACCAAGCATAGCTGAAACTTATGCTGATGATATGATGGGTACTGCCTTGAGCGCAGTTCAGAAGGGTACACGTACAGCTTCTTCTAAGTCATGGTCTACACCATTAGTCAACTCAGACGGTTACATCACAGACAACGGTACCTTCACTCCGCTGATGAACATCAACTATTTCCTTGAGAACTCTTCTAACTGCCCTGATGAGGCTGTTCGTGAGAAGTACAACGGTGTTGCATATTTCTTCCGCGCATATTTCTACTTCAAGATGGTCCGCCAGTATGGTGACATGCCTTGGTATGACTATGTGATCGGTTCATCTGACACAGAGTCTCTGAACAAGCCACGTGATCCACGCGGATACGTGATGATGAAGGTTCTTGAGGACTGCGACAAGGCGTATGAGCGTCTTCCTGAAGCTTGGGGCGGCGGTGCTCTTTTCCACGTTTCAAAGAATGCTGCAATGGCACTCAAGTCTCGTGCTGCCCTTTTTGAGGGTACATTCCGCAAGTACCACGCCGGTACAGCATTCGTACCTAACGATCAGGAGACTTACGGCGACAAGACTATCTCTTCAGAGTGGTTCCTCGAGCAGGCGTATAAGGCAGCTGAACTCGTAATGGGTAAGAAGAGCCTCTACACTGGCAATACAATGGGTATCGCTCCGGCTGCAAAGAATGCTTCTTACAGAGAGTTCTTCGTACTTGAGGACGCAGATCCTAATGAGACTATCTTCGGTAGAGCATACAAGAGTGACGAGACAATCGCTATCCGTCATGGTATCCAGTTCGACTATAAGAATGGTAAGCGTAGTGCTACTCAGCGTTTCGTAAACCACTATCTCAAGGCTGACGGTAAAGCTTATACAAAGGCTGAACTTGCTGAAATGCAGTATGCTGCTCAGTTCAAGGGTCGTGATCCACGTCTTGCACAGACTATCCAGGGTCCCGGTTATGTGGCTATTGAGGGCACAGGTGCGGAACAGATCTCTTGGGAGCGCACAGTTACAGGCTACCGCGTAATCAAGTTCATCAGCTCTGCTGCTCATGAGGGTGCAACAACTTCAACATCAGACTTCGCTCTCTTCCGTTATGCTGAGATCCTTCTCAACTATGCTGAAGCAAAGGCTGAGCTCGGTATCCTTACAGATGCTGACGTTGCAGCTACAATCGACGTTATCCGTGCACGCGTAAGCATGCCGGCAATGAAGACTGTTCCTACTACAGCTGATCCTCTTATGGAAGAGTACTATCCTAATGCAAAGGGAACTCAGAAGGCTGCAATTCTCGAGGTACGCCGTGAGCGTACAGTAGAGCTCTGCTTCGAGGGCTTCCGCCAGTGGGATCTCCTCCGTTGGAAGGAAGGTAAGTGGCTCACTCCTGCATCTACTCAGGGCTTCCAGGGTCTTTACTTCCCGGCTCTCGGCGAGTATGACCTCGACGGTGACGGTAAGATGGATGTATGCCTCTATCAGGGTACTAAGCCGGCTACAACAGCTCCTGAGGCAAACATTATCGAGGTAGCGGGCAACTGGTCCCTTACTGGCGGCACTAGCGGTAACCTCACTTACTACAAGGCAGAGAGCTACCAGTGGGACGAAAATAAGGATTATCTATGGCCAATTCCGGAGGATCAGCGTCAGATCACTAACGGTGCTCTCTCACAGAATCCAGGTTGGACAGACGGTATGCAATAAAAAACAATGAAGATAAGTTTAAATAATATCATAGTTTTCCTGATGGCTGCATGTGTGTCTCTGACATCGTGCAGCCCACAGGGAGACGAACCTGCAGGAGTTTCTTTTGAAGTTACTCCTACGTCGTTGACCTTGGATCCTCAAGGCGGACAGGAATTCATTACTGTCCGCTCGGCGGAGGACTGGCTCATGCGTTCGGATGTGAAGTGGGTGAAGGTGGCTATGTCTTCAGGTAAGGCTTCATCTGATCCGGTAAAGGCAAGTATCACTTTCGAGGCCAATACGGAAGGTGCGTTGAGACAGGGAACAATTACAGTAAAGACCCTCAAGGGTAAGGTTGCGGAGGTAAAGGTGTCTCAGGACAAGTTCACAGGACAGCTCGCTGCGAGAGGAATCTCTACAGCAGAAGACCTCCTGGCCTTTGCGCAGGCTGTAAATGAAGGCTCATCTCTCACTCCGTTCCTCGTGGATGGTGCTGTCACGCTTCTCAACGATATCGATGCGTCATCGATATCGTCGTGGACACCGGCAGGTACCCAGGCACACCCGTTCACGGGATCATTCAACGGCAAAGGATACGCGATCAAGAACATAAAGTGGAGCGTTGACTTGTCGGATTATCCTGACGCGGGTATCATTGGCTACGCAAAGAATGCCAATATCACAGGCTTGAAGGTGGGTGCAGAAGGTGACGTATGTACGCTCACCGGCTCTGCAACCGCTGTAAATGCAGGTGCTGTTGCCGGAAGATTGGATGGAGGCTCGATTACATCATGTACAAACAATATGCAGCTTGTATATGACGGTACGGCGGCTGGCGGCAATGTATGTGTTGCAGGTATCTGCGGACGTTCGACAGCCGAAGTGGCCGGATGCACCAACAAGGGTAATATCCTCAGCAAGGTCGTAGCGCGTGCGGCAGGTTTCGTTGCTTACAACGAGGGTACTGTATCGGAATGTACCAACAGAGGCTGTATTCTTGCGGAGAAATCAGGCGAGATCGGTCCTGCATGGGCATGTTCGTACCAGAAGACTCCGGCTGATTTTGTCAAGAATACCGGAAAGGGCCATGTGGGCTCATATGCCAAGTATAAAGACAATCCGGCAGGTGCTGACTGGGATGCGTATCTCAACGCTGTCGTTTCTCCGGCGAGGGAGGGCTATGATATGGAACAGGTAACAATCGACAATACAAAGGAGTCGATCATTAATCTCGAGGCCAAGAAGACAATGCAGCTTGCATCGGGTGTGACATATACTAATTATGAGGGTGTCAATCTTCCTGTAAAGCTGAATATCCTTGAGATTAATCTTGCAGATCCTAATGTCGAGGTGACTACTTCATATGCGAACGACTGTGTCCCTAACCCGAATGGCAACAAGAACAGCAACAATGGTTTCAAGATCCGTGAGACTCTGTCGCAGCTTTGCAGCAGAAAACGCTCGGAAGGCAAGAACATCATTGCCGGTGTAAACTCTGGTTTCTTTGATTCGAATGACGGTATCTCACGTGGATTCCATATCGAGGAGGGTGAACCGGTCTACATCAACAATCCTGATGTTGTAAAGGGATTGCCAAACCATGTGTGGGGTATTACAGTGTTTACTGATGGAACAGCTTCGTGCGGTAAGAAGAAATTTACCGGAAAGCTCAGAACGTCAGGCCAGGAGTTTGAATGGCGCTCAATGAATGACACTATCATGAGACATGTGTCTTCAGCTTACCAGATCAATCTCTATGACTCGCATTACAAGCAGTATCCTCATTCGTCGAACCAGAACCTTACCAACAAGCTTGCAAACAATGCTCTTTACGTAATCGCAGAGTATGTTGCCGATCCTATGAAGGTGAATGTCGGTTATGCGGAGGCAAAGGTGGTTTCTATCTTTGACGGTAGGTCTTCGGCTCTCACTTCACTTCCATATATCACTTCAGACAAGCAGGTCGGCATCTCTCTTTCAGGTGCGCAGGCCGATGCTTTCGCGTCGTTGGTGTCTGTAGGTTCGACAGTGGAGTTCCGATGTGATATGACTATCGAGGGCGAGACCACAAGACCTATTTATACTCAGAATTCATCAATGTATCAGTTGATGAAGGATGGTGTAAATAACACGTCTTCAGTTTCGGCCAGCCTCGCGAACGAAAGAGATCCTCGCACATTCCCTGTCGTAAGCAAGGACAAGAAGACTCTTTGGATCATTCAGGCGGATGGAAGACAGGGATGGTACTCTGTCGGCCTTAGCGGAAATGAGATGGTAATGCTCGCACAGAAGCTCGGAGGCTACAATGTAACCAATACCGACGGCGGCGGATCCTCAGTAATGTGGGTCTATGATTCGGCTGCCGGAAAAGGCTCGGTTGTAAACTCTGTGTCTGACTCGAAAGGCGAGAGAAGTTGCCTGAACTATTTACTTATCAAGACAAAATAACACTAATCATGAAAAATATTTTTAAGTCAATTCTTGCACTCGTGTGCTGCGGTGCTTTCTTCGCTTCATGTGAGCAGGAAGTGCCTGAGACAGAACTGTCTGTTGACCTTACTTCAATAACAGCAGAGGCTCAGAACCCTGAGCCGGTATCTGTTACTTTGACAACAAATGCCAGCTGGCTTCTTACTTGCCCGGATTGGGTGACAGCTTCACAGACATACGGAGCCGGTGATGCAATCCTCACATTCACAATCGCTACAAACTACAAGGACGAGAAGACTTCTACACGTGCCCGTTCTGGTGAAATCAAGATCTCAGGTGGCGGTGCCCTCACAGGCAAAGGCGCGACTGTAGCTATCGCTGTAAATCAGGAGGGATATACTTATGTTGACCCTAATCCATCACTTGGAGGTATTCCTGATGCAGAAGAGTTCGCAGAGTTCATCGTGGCAGCCAATACAGGCGGTTCGTTGAAGAGATGGATAAGCGAGGAAGCTAATGAGGTGAAACTTCTTGCTGATATCAACCTTGCTACTGTAGATGTGGATTGGCAGGCAATTGCAGATGCGGCTAAGACATCTAACGCAAACAATGCAAGCTTGGTTGTTGAGGGTGTTACACCATTCGAGGGCGTGTTCAACGGTGACAATCACAAGATCACAGGATTCAACCCAACAGTAACCCTTGGCGCAAATACAACATTCGGTCTCTTTGCTGTTGCTCATAACGCGACAATCAAGAACCTTGAGCTCAGCGGTACATTCAATGTAACTGCAACAGATCAGGCTGATGCCGGAATGCTTGTGGGTACTGCAATCCACTCTACAATCTCTAATGTGAAGATCGGAGGTAAGATCGTTTCAGCAGGTTCGACAGCAGCTAAGAGATTCTCTATCGGTGGTGTCTGCGGATATGCTTATGCTGGTGTTATCAGCGATGGTGTTTACGGCGCTACATTGTTCGAGGGCTGTACAGTGGATGCTACAGTAGAATTTGATGGCGGCGCTAACCAGGCAAACGGTGCAACTTGCGCTATGTATGGTGGTATCGTAGGTTTCGGTACCACTCCAAATGCTGATGCAGCTCACAAGGTGACTATCAAGAACTGCGTGAACAACGGTGACATGACAGTTAAGATCGGTCGTTGCTCTGGTATTATCGCTACTGCAAATACAGGTGTTGTTCTTGAGGATGTTACTAACAACGGTGATCAGGTTAACACTGTGGCTAACGGCCGTCTCGGTAATGTTGTCTGCAACATTTCTCACTACTGTACACTTAAGAACTGTGTGAACAACGGTGACCTTACAGCAGTCGCTGAGGGTTATAAGGGTACTGCCGGCGGTATCTTTGCACTCGCAGGTTCTGCAACAATCACAGGCATTGAGGGCGGTGGTAACTATGGTACTATCAAGACTCTCAGCACAGCAGGTAAGTATGTAGGTCTGCTTTGGGCGAACCACAACAACACATTCCCTACTACAAATATCGTAGCTAGTGGAAGACTCTTTATTGACGGTGTTGAAAAAGAGATCTCTGAGGCTAACTATATGGAGCATCTTGGTTCTATCAAGGATCCATCTTGTGTTTCTAACATTCTTTGGGTAGCACCTAAGTAATAGTAAAAATATTGAAAGGGATAGGCTGTAGTGTACCTGCAGCCTTCCCTTATTTAATCTCATTTATGAAAAAAGCATTATTCTTTTGCGCAGTTCTGTCAGTTCTGCTGACTGTATTTGCAGGATGTAGCGAAAAAATCACCAAGCCTTCAGGTGGCGACTCCGCGTCTCAGGAAGAACTCAGCATCCTTTTCATCGGCAATAGCTTTACAATTGATGCTGTCAGCCATCTTCCTGCCCTTCTTGATGCTGCAGGCATCAAGAAGGTGCATATGATTCATATGTATTACGGCGGACGTCCGGTGTCTCAGTACAACAAAGGCTGGGAGACATTCTCAGACTATACATTGTATGAGTGCCTTCCTGGATCGGGGGTGTGGAAAACTACTCCTAATGCAAACCTTGCAGAAGTTGCAGGACGCAAGAAATGGGATGTCGTGACTATCCAGGAGCATAGCGGTGATGCGGCTGCGTGGACATGGAACGAGACTGCCCAGAGCAATATCCAGGGACTGATGGATAAGGTGAAAGCAGCGCAAGGAGATAATGTTCCAAAGTTCTATTATATCCTGTCTCAGGCATATTCGGATATGTCTAAGATCGGTAATGCATCTCAGCCTTCAATTACATGGACAGATCATAAGGGAATGTGGAATGTAATTGCGGCATTTGGTAGGAAGGTGATGGAGAATATACCGTTTGACGGTATCATTTCGACAGGTGTGATGCTGGAGAATCTGCGCACATCGTCGATTAACAACTCAATGTATCTGACACGTGACGGTTTCCATATGGATAGGGGAATCGCATGCTATGGTGCATCGTGTACAGTGTTTGAAAAAATCCTTACCCCAATATATAATGTCAAGCCAGGCGGCAGTGGATATGTCTATAATGTAACAGACGCTTCTGCTACACCTGTAACATCGGCGAATGCCTCTGTTGCTCATGAGGCTGCTAAATATGCGGTCATGAGCCCCTATGTCGTGAAAAAGATGAATTAAACTCTAATATAGATATCACATGAAAAGAACACTTAAATTCATTGCCCTCCTTTTGGCTTGTTCTCTCGCATTCTCTTGTACAGAGAAGGAGCATCAGCAGGAGAATCCTCCTCAGCAGGAGCAGCCTGGTGACACTGACAATCCGGGCGAGAACGAAAATCCGGGCGAAACAGATGACCCTACAGGTCCTGAGACTCCTACCGATCCTGAGACTCCTCCTACAGAAGTTGATCTTCTGGAGATCAGCACAGCTGAAGATATGGTCAAGCTTGCTACCTGGGTGAATGGAGGAACCAAAGTCAAGACAGCTATGCTCAAGAACGATATTGACATGGCCTCTGTTACGGAATGGACTCCGATCGGAAACGCAATCTGCCCTGCGGGCGGTACTAATGCCGCTATCACAGGAAATGCGTGGACAGGTACTTTCGACGGTAACGGTTTCAAGATCAAGAACCTCAAGATGAAGGCGAATTCTACCGAGGCGGGTGCCAACTATGGTCTCTTCGGTGTGCTTGCGCCAGGTTCGCTTGTACAGAACTTCATCATTGATGCCTCGTGCTCGTTTGAGGTGACTGCGACTGCTTCTGTTGCAACAGGTGTTGTGGCAGGTTATGTATATGACGCGACTGTTCGTGACGTGACTAGCTACGCTCCAATGACATTCAAGGGCAAGGCGGGCGCCGTGTTCATGAGTATGGCGATGATCGGCCAGGTATACAGTGAACTTATCGGTGTCACTGTGGACAGCTGTCATAACCATGGAGAGATTATTGCCGAGAATACAGACAATCTTGAGGCAGGTGCAAAGGCGTATCATATCGCAGGTCTCGTAGGTTTTGCTCACGCGCCGACAACAGACCAGACCGTCGTCAGCACTATCTCAGACTGCTCGAATTCAGGTAACATGACTTCGGCTACAGGTCGTACAGCCGGTATCGTCGGGGCGATGAACCGTTGCGCTGTCCTTGTTAACTGTGAGAACACCGGAAACCAGCTCAATACAATGCCTAAGGATGACGGTAGCCGTCTTGGAAACATCACATGTAACATTACAGCCGGCTGCAAGATGACAGGCTGTGTCAACAGAGGTAACCTCGTATCTACAACCAAGGGACGTTGCGGCGGTATCACATCACTTTCAAATACAGCAGTGTTCGAGAACTGTGCAAACTATGGTGAGATTCTTTCTGACGGTCAGTACAGAGGTCTTTTCTGGGCATACAATACTGCAGAAGCGACATGGAAGAACTGTATTGCAAGTGGAAAGGTTGGTACGTATAATAGCGGTACTCCTGCATATGACGAGTATACAGAGGCAACCAAGGCTAGCTATCTTGGCGTGCAGAAGTCAGGTACAGCATCTGCTCTTATTGATATTACATACCTTATCGGTGTTAAGGAGCCGGAGCCAACTCCTGGCGTTGAGGCTGATCTCAGCATCCTTTTTATCGGTAACAGCTTTACAATGGATGCAGTGACCCATCTCCCAGGTATGCTTAAGGCAGCAGGTCTTGAGAAGGTTCACATGATCCATATGTATTACGGCGGACGTCTCGTATCACAGTATAATTCAGGTTGGGAGTCGTCATCTGACTATAAGCTTTATGAGTGCCTTCCTGGTTCAACTTCTTGGACAACAACATCGAATGCAAACCTCGCAGAGGTTGCTGCCCGCAAGAAGTGGGATATCGTGACTATCCAGGAGCACACAGGTAATGCTGCTGCATGGACATGGAATACTACAGCCAAGAATAATATCCAGGGTCTTGTGGATAAGGTTAAGGCTGCTCAGGGAAGCAACGTCCCTAAGTTCTTCTACATTCTTTCGCAGGCATATTTCAATATGGATAAGATCGGTTCGGGCTCGAAACCTTCAATGACATGGAAAGATCAGGCCGGTATGTGGGATGTTATCGCTGCATTCGGTAAGAATGTGATGGATAATGTACCGTTTGACGGTATCATCTCAACTGGTGCGATGTTGCAGAATCTCCGTACTTCGAACCTTGACAATGAGATGAACCTTACACGCGACGGTTACCATATGGATAACGGTATCTCTCGTTATGGCGCATCATGTACAGTCTTTGAGAGCATTATCACTCCTAAGTTCAATGTGACTATGGATGGTAATTCATACCGATATAATGTGTCTGACACAGGTGAGTCGTCATATACAACCCCAGTTACAGACATCAATGCACCTATCGCTTTGCAGGCGGCAAGATATGCTATCCGGAATCCATACGTTGTGACAGATATGTCAAATTATAAGGAAAATGTGCCAAGTAACAGCATCGGTGATGTTAAATATGAAGAAGGTTCAAAGGAATAAATTGACTGTACTATGAGAAAAGGATTATTTTCAATTATGGCCGGCGCACTTGCGGTAGTGGGTTGCGTCAAGGATATGGATCAGCCTGCTCCTGTTCAGTCTGATTATCTCGTTATCGAAGCATTTTGTGCTCCTGCTACAAAGACTGACATGACTCAGGGTCAGAGCGTTTGGGAAGAGGGCGACAAGATTACCGTGGTATATGACGGAGCAGCGTATGAATATGTGGCTTCAGCTGCAGGTGAGACTACTACCTTCACCTCTACTGCAGGTATTGCCAATTACGATGCGTCGAAATCAATCGTGGCTTATTATCCTGTAACAGATGCTACAGGAACCGTGAAGGTTGAGGCAGAGAAGACTATTGCATTCAATGGCGCTGAGCAGGTTAACTCGGCATGTGCACCTCTCGTGGGTACTCCTAAGGATGATAATCTCAAGGGTGGCTCGCTCAGCATGGTGTTCGAGAACATATTCTCGGTGCTTGAACTCCGTATTGACGCGGGTGATCTTTCCGGTACAGCAAAGTCGGTTACAGTATCTCCGGCTTCAGCCGAGGGATTCAGCGGATATCTTTCAGTGAGCGGTACGGTAGATCCTGCCACTCTTGCGGTTACAGCAACATCTACAGGCAACAGCGTAAAGGTCAATCTTCCTGCGGATGCAGATCCGAAGAAGGCTCTTACAGTCAAGATTCCTGTAGGACGCTTTACATCTGCCTCCGGTCTTAAGGTTACATATGAGACTTCAGAGGGTACATTTGACAGAGTAGTATACAAGTCCGGCGTATCTTCTTTCGAGGAGAAGGACGGCAAGTTCTCGGTAATGCACCTTGCCAAGCCGATGTTTGCATTTGAGGTCAGCGCAGGCGGTATTGCTACTGCTGCCGACCTTATGGAGTTCGCCGCTGCTGTCAATGCCGGTGAAAGCTTTGCAAAATGGATGGACTCAGAGGGCAAGGTCGTGCTGAAGAACGATATCGATATGGCTTCTGTGACATCGTGGACACCGATCGGAGCGTCTGTGCTCACATGGTCAAGCAATAAACTGACCCTTAACTCGGGAAATCCTTTCACCGGATATTTTGACGGTAAGGGATACTCGATCAAGAACTTCAATCCTGTATGCACAAATGCTACAGCAGGTGGTACATATGGTCTTTTCGGATGTCTCGGTGCAGGAGCGGTGGTTGAGAATATTGTGTTTGACTCTACATGCTCAATGGAACTCAAGTCTACAATTGCTACAGATTGCGGTATGCTTGCAGGTATTGCATGGGATGCTACAGTAAAGAACATTACCAACAAGGGTGAGATGAAGTTCACTGGAACATCCAACAATAAGAAGGTAACCCTCGCTGTTGTGGGAATGGCATTTGCCGAGACTCAGGATGTCCTTATTGAGAAGGTGGTAAATGAGGGCAAAATTACCGCTGTGAGCGGTGGAACTGCAGAGAACGGTGGTAACGCTGTTCAGGTTGCCGGTATCCTTGGATTCGGTACAAATCACGCAAGCGTTTCGAAGATTGTTCATGTGAAGGATTGTACAAACAAAGGCAATATCGAATCTGCTACTGGCAGAGCGTCTGGAATCGTTGCGGCATGTAACCGTTATACTGTGATACGCGGATGTAAGAACTATGGTAACAACCTCAATACGTTCAACGAGAAGACTGAGACAGACGGTTCTGCAGCGCGTATCGGTAACATCACATGTATCACAGGCGCAGGATCGGCAATTTACGACACTGTGAACTACGGAGATGCAATCTCTACTACAAAGGGTGCGATTGCGGGTATTCTTTGTCTCGTGAATGCTGATGACAACGTGTTGGAGAATGTCGCTAACTATGGTAGAGTCATCACAGACCGTACTATCAAGAAATACTGCGGTGTGTTCTTCGGACAGTGCAACAAGAAGGCGACAATTACAAACTGTATTGCCGGCGGTGCGTTCGGTACTTACAACGGCGGTGATTATCAGATGACAGAGCTTACGGCCGAGAATTATTGGGATTATGTCGGTGCAGTTGGTACAAGCGGAATCAATGCAACAAAGGACAATATTAAGTTCGGTGTTGCGACAGAATAATTGACGCATTCTCAATAATTATTGCTAACTTTGAGGGAATAACCGGATAAAAGATGAGTACTTCAAGTAAATCTATATGGGCAGTTGGCGCTATTATGGCGTTAACTGCCTTTATTTCAATATCTTCGTGGGCTCAGACCTTCCCTTCGAAGTGGTCTTTCGGCAATTCCTATGCAGAAAAGATGAATAAGACCTGGGAAGAGAGGGGATTCATCGTCGCTACTGTGACCGGAGAGGGTATAATGATGGCCGAAGACCAGGCTGGAAATCCTCTTTCCGGCTGCAAGGTGGTAAAAGGCAGACCGGCAATACTTTCTGCAAAGGCTGGAGACTGCTTCACATTTCTGGTGCCTGTGGAGACTGTGGAGGCCGGTTCGTTCATAGGTTTCGACGCGACATTTACGGCTGATCCCGGAGCGCCGAAGTGTTGGGTTGTTGAGTGGAAAGACGGAGATCAGTGGATCAGAGGAAGAGAATATATCTGCAACGGTCCTGCATTGGGTTCGGATCATAGCTATACGACTGTTCATCAGGTTTTCAAACTGAAGAACAAGATTGATTACTGTTCTGTCAGGGTACGCCTTCGCGCACTTGAAGGCGAGGTCATTCCGCCGATGGAAGGAGTGGAGTCTACCGGTATGGCAATGATGGTCACATCTACCTACATCGGCGCGTATGTAGATAATCTTGGAACAGCCGCACCAAAGGATACTACCAAGGTGTTGTGTGTGGGAAATTCATTCACATATTATCACTCATGTCCGCAGATGCTCAAGCAGCTTGCGTGGAACGAGGGACATTATCTCGACATGTCGGCAAGCCTCAAGGGAGGCCGCACCATGAAGCAGCATCAGACATTGGGCACGACGACCGACCTTCTTGCCGAGGGTGGTTTCGATGTTGTCTTCCTTCAGGATCAGAGCCAGGCCGCAGGAAAGGTCGGTGATGAGAAAAAGAAGAATGCCGGTCTTATCGAGGATCTGAAGGTCTTGGCGGATATGGTCCGGGAGACATCTCCGGAATCACGTCTGGTCTATGAGTGTACATGGGCATATCCGGGCAAGGAACATGGTGGATTCGGCTCGATAGCGAACTTTGACAGATATGCCGAGAAGGGTGCGCGTATCATGGCGAAGGCTGCAGATATCGACGATGTTTCGCCTATAGGCAAGGCATTCAAATATGTAAGGGAGGAGCATCCGGACATAATGCTCTATCACACAGACGGTCATCATCAGTCGCCGTATGGCTCTTACCTGAAATCATGTGTGAACTACCTTCTTCTTTTCGGGAAACCGTTCGGAGACAGTCCTGCGGATTGCGGACTTGATCCTAAGAAGACGGCGGTGTTGCGCAAGGTAGCGGAAAAGATAATTCTAGATTAACAATTAATAACATTATTATGAGAAAGTTTGTTTTTATCGCGCTTGCAGCCATCGTTGCTGCTGTTTCATGCGCACCAAAGCCTCAGTATGCAAACAGGGCTGAAAAGATCCTTGCTGAGATCAATGATCCTAACTCAGAGTACGTTGTGGTTATCTCTCACCGCGGTGACTGGAGAAACTATCCTGAGAACTCAATTCCGGCTATCGAGTCTATCATCCGCATGGGTGTGGATATGATGGAGCTTGATGTGAAGATGACAAAGGACAGCGTCCTCGTCCTCATGCACGACCAGACAATCAACCGTATGACAAACGGTAAGGGTCTTGTAAGCGACTTCACTTATGACTCACTCAAGACTTTCAAGATGAAGAGAGCTCACAACGTTGCAACAGACTCTGTCAGAGTCCCTACTCTCCGCGAGGCTCTTCTTTGCTGCAAGGACAGAATCCTTGTGAATGTAGACCACGCTTATCCTTACTACAAGGAAATCGTAGAGCTCACAGAGGAACTCGGCGTTACTGGTCAGGTGCTTATGAAAGGCAAGAGCAGCATCGACAAGGTGAACGAGGATATGTCAAAGCATGAGAACAATCTTCTCTACATGCCTATCATCGATATCAACAAGCCGAAGGGCCAGGCTCTCTTCGCTGAGTATGTTGAGAGAGGTGTCGCTCCTATGGCATTCGAGGTGTGCTGGCAGAAACCAGGCGAGGAAATGGACAACTGCGTGGCTGAAATCCACAAGATGGGATCGAAGCTTTGGGTCAACACATTCTGGCCTTCAGTATGCGGTGGCTTCGGTAACGATGACGACGCAGCTCTTGAGGTTGCTGATCCTGCAGAGGTCTACGGTCAGTATATCGAGATGGGTGCTACTATGATTCAGACAGACCGTCCTGAGCTTCTTATCAAGTATCTCAGATCAATCGGAAGACACGACTAGAACCAATCGGAATGAAAAGAATATTATTGACAGTATTGGCGTCTCTCATCCTTTGCTCTCCATCCTTCGGATGGGGACGCGAAGGTCATGAGACCATCGCAAAGATTGCAGAAAACAATCTGAAACCGTCTGCAAAGAAAAAGATCGAGAAGCTCCTTGGCAATCATTCGATCGTGTATTTTGCGAAGTGGATGGACGACTATCGTCACACACCGGAATATGGCTTTACAACAAAGTGGCATGTGGCAAGCGTGGACGAGAATTTGAAGTATGTTCCGAACGAGAAGGACGGAGACGCCATCATTGGTCTGACACAGGCTGTGGAGGCTCTTCAGAACTGGAAGGAATTGTCGGATTCTGCTCGTGCACTCAATCTTAAATATATCATTCACCTTGTCGGCGATATGCATTGCCCAGGTCATATTTACTATGCAGGCAAGGATCAGAACTTCAAGGTTAAGTTTGGTGGCGGTTATGTAAAGCCTGTACTTGAGACAAAGGTTCATACAGTGTGGGATCAGTATGCCATTCAGGCTACTCGTATCATGTCTGTAAGTGAATATGCACAGGAACTCGATAGAAAGAGTGCTAAAGAGAAGAAAGCAATGGTGGCTGGTACGCCGGTGGATTGGTTGGAAGATAATGCTCAGCGTTGCCTTTTCCAGTTTGACCTCGCTCATCCGGGAGACACCCTTGCTCAGGATTTCGTAAATGAGGCGATGCCTTATCTGGAGACACAGATACTTTACGCCGGTCTCCGTCTGGCTGCCCTTTTGAACAGTCTTTTCTAAAACTTGCTGAAGTACAAAAATTTAGGTAACTTCGCGCTCCCAAACTGAAACTCAATTAATAACAACAAATGTCAAAGTTTACTAATTTTTTAAAGATGAGCGGTCCTTCGGAAACGAAGGTCCCTGCTGAAAAGCAGGACAAGGTCTACAAGTCTTTGAGATTTCAGACTTTCGTCGCTGGAACAATCGGCTATAGCCTTTATTATGTCTGCCGTACAGGTTTGAACGTTGTAAAGGGACCTATCATTGAGGAGGGCTTCCTTACAGCTACTCAGCTCGGTGCGATCAGTTCATGTCTTCTTTATGCTTATGCAGCAGGTAAGTTCGTGAACGGTATGCTCGCTGACCGCAGCAACATCAAGAGATTCATGGCACTTGGTCTTCTTGTGTCTGCATTTGCAAACCTCGTTTTCGGTCTTACAGGTCTTTGGAACACTGCGGTAGGTGCAGCTAGCTCAGGCCTTGTGCTTTTCCTTAGCTTCCTGTGGACTCTTAACGGATGGGCACAGTCAATGGGTACAGCACCAGCCGTAATCGGTCTCTCAAGGTGGTATCCTCTAAGTATACGAGGAACGTATTATGGATTCTTCAGCTCGAGTCACAATATCGGTGAGGGACTTTCGTTCCTGTTCTGCGGACTTCTTGTAGGTCTTGCCGGATGGCAGTACGGTTTCGTAGGTTCTGCTGTAGCGGGAATCGTAGGTGTGATCGTCATTCTCTTCTTCCTTCATGATAATCCTGAGAGCAAGGGTTTGCCACAAGTTGAGATCCTTACAGGTGAGAAGACTAAGGAGCAGCTTGAAGCAGAGGCTGCTCAGAAGAGCGCTGAGGCTAAGGTTGACAAGTCTGCTGAGACTAAGGCAATGCAGAGATCAGTATTCAAGAACCCAGGTGTATGGTTCCTCGCATTGGCAAGTGGTTTCATGTATGTAGCACGTTACGCCGTTAACGGTTGGGGTACACTCGTACTTGAGGGTAAGGGCTTCTCGACTGCCGAGGCTGCAACTATCATCTCTATCAATGCATGGTGCGGAATCTTCGGTACAGTCCTTTCAGGTTTCCTTTCTGATAAGCTCTTCAAGGGTGACAGACAGCTTCCTGCATTGGTGGCAGGTATACTTCACGTGATTTCTATCGTGATCTTCCTCTATGGTGGAGACAGCGTGGCGGTCAACGTAATCGCTATGGTTATCAGAGGTCTTGCAATCGGAGTACTAATCTGCTTCCTTGGCGGTCTCATGGCGGTGGATATCGTACCACGTAACGCTTCAGGTACTGCACTTGGCGTTGTAGGTCTCGTAAGCTACATCTTCGCTTCTACTCAGGATATCGTCAGCGGTGTTCTCATCGACAAGGGTACATCTATCGTGGATGGTGTCAAGGTTATCGACTTCGGTCCTGTAGGTTACCTCTGGATCGCTTCGGCAATTATCTCACTTATTCTCCCATTGTTCATCAAGAAGAGAAAGCAGCAGGAGGCTTAATTGCGGGTACTGCGTATAAATAACAAGGGCGGTTCAGAATTCTGAGCCGCCCTTGCTGTATCATATAAGGTATATCTTAGATGTTTCCTTTCTCGATATCCTTGAAGTAACGGTAAGTGTTTACCTTGAGTTCACCGACTGCGAGCTCGTCTGCTACGATGATACCGTGTGGGTGAGCCTGGAGTGCAGAAAGTGTGCAAGCCTGTGAGTATGCACCCTCGATTGCAGCCTTGAGAGCGTTTGCCTTCTTGTGACCGAATGCGAGAACGAGAACCTCCTTGGCGTCCATAACTGTACCTACGCCTACTGTAAGAGCTGTAGTAGGAACCTTGCTGATGTCACCGTCGAAGAAACGTGAGTTAACGAGGATTGTATCGTAAGTAAGGCTCTTTACGCGTGTGCGTGAAACGAGTGATGAGAATGGCTCGTTGAATGCGAGGTGACCGTCCTCACCTACACCACCCATGAAGAGGTCGATACCGCCTGCAGCAACAATCTTAGCCTCGTATGCAGCGCACTCGGCAGCGAGGTCCTCTGCGTTACCGTTGAGGATGTTGATGTTCTCCTTCGGAACGTCTACGTGATCAAAGAAGTTTCTTGCCATGAATGAGTGGTAGCTCTCAGGGTGCTCCTCAGGAAGGCCTACATACTCGTCCATGTTGAAAGTGATGACGTTCTTGAATGAAACCTCACCGGCCTTGTACATGCGGATAAGCTCCTGGTAAGTTGCAACCGGTGTGCCTCCTGTAGGGAGACCGAGCACGAATGGCTTGTCTGTTACAGCGGCCTTAGCCTTGATTCTTGATACGATGTAGCGCGCAGCCCATACTGAGCCCTTTGCGCTGTTCTCATTGATAATAACTCTCATATTTTTATAGTTTAAATTAGAATAATCTTACAAATACTTCCATAGCCTGGTATTCTGCCATTCCCAGTTCATTGTACAGACGTGCGGTGTTCTGGGTCCTCTCCTCGGCCCTCTGCCAGAATTCGCGTGGGTCGTCGCCAGGGAACGGTACGATGTCCTTCTGCGAGATGTGACGGTAGATCGCGTGTCTCTTCTTGATCACCTCCTCGGGACTGAGTGGAACGGCCATGTCTACCTTTCCGATCTCCCATTCCATCCAGGCGCCTCTGTAAAGCCATACGTGACATTCCTTGAGCCACTCGGAGCCTTCCATCTGCCTTATGGCTTCGAGAACGGCCTCTGTGCAGACACGGTGTGTTCCGTGCGGGTCTGCAAGATCACCTGCGAGGTAGATCTGATGTGGCTTGATTTTCTGGAGAAGTTCGATGATTATATCTATGTCGGCCTGGGTGCGCTCGCCCTTCTTGATGCCTCCGGTTTCATAGAACGGAAGGTTGAGGAAGTGGCAGTTGGTCTCGTCGTTGAGTCCGAATGAACGTACTGCGGCTTTAGCTTCAGCGCGACGTATAGAACCCTTCAGGTTGAGGAGCTCTCTTGGTTCCGGCTGACCTGGCTTCTTGGAGGCTATGAGTTCCTTGACTTCGTTGAATCGGTCACCGAATCCGAGTTCGCGTGCTGCATCCATGTGCTGGAGGACTACATCATCGTGAACGGCGACATTGCCGGAAGTCTGGTATGCAACGTGAACGTCGTGTCCCTGCTCCGCGAGGCGGATGAATGTACCTCCCATCGAGATGACATCGTCGTCAGGATGCGGAGAGAAAATTACAACCCTCTTTGGATATGGAGTCGAAGGCACCGGTCTGGTGCTGTCGTCTGCGTCAGGCTTTCCGCCCGGCCATCCTGAGATTGTATGCTGGAGTTCGTTGAATACGCTGATATTGATCTTGTCGTATGGTCCATGAAGTGCGAGGAGCTCTCCGAGGCCATAATTGAGGTAGTCGCTCTGATTGAGCTTGAGGATAGGTTTCTGTACCTGCCCGCAAAGCCATACGATTGCCTTGCGGATGAATTTAGGCGTCCAGTTACAAGGGCCGATGAGCCATGGTGCGACGTTTCTGGTGAGCTGGCCCGCAGAGTTCTCCTCTACATAGATTGAAATCTTTCCATGCTTCTGAAGCAGCGAAGCCGGGCATGATGGGTCTTCCTTGCCTTCTGAAATCTGTTTTACCGCCTGCGCCTTGTCCTCTGTCCATGCCATCAGGCAGATTTCCTTGGCGCTGAGCATTGTTGAAATGCCGAGAGCGATTGCAGTTCTCGGGGTGATCTCCATCTTTCCTCCGAAATTCTTTGCCTGTCTTTTCTGGGAAGCATAAGGTAGGAGAACGGTTCTGGTTCTGCTGAACTCCGAACATCCGTTCTCATTGAAGCCGATCTGTCCCTTTTCGCCTACTCCCATGACCAGGAGGTCAAGTCCTGTGGCCTTCGCATTGTATCTTTCACAGAACTCTGATACGTATGATCCGTCGTAATGCTCTGTGAGCTTTGGTACGAATACGTTTTCCGGCTTGATGTCCACGTTGGCAACGAGTTCTGAGTAGAGCCTGCGGTTGCGGCTCTGGCTGTCTGCCGGTGCAGGGTAGAATTCGTCGGTGCTGTAGATTTCTACATTCTTGAACGATACGTCTCCTGACTTGTATTTCTTCACGAGTTCCTTGAAAAGGAGAAGTGGAGTCGATCCTGTGGAGAGACCGAGGCGGAATACGCCGTTGTTTGCATTGATTGCCTCAACGATTTTATCGGCCAATCTTTCGCTTGCAATGCCCTCGTCTCCGTAGATATGAGCCGGGATTCTTTCGTAGGTGTGCTTGACACCATTCGGAAGGCCGTTCACGAGAAGGCCGCCATCCTTGGGCAAAGTGAATTTATCCATCTGAATGCAAGTGTTTTAAAAATCATACAAATATATGAAATATTCTATATCTTCAGTCATAGTAAGCGGACTTATCTTATGAATATAAGATCATAGATTGTCGCTATTGCTCTGATTCTCTCTTTACAGATGCTGAAACCGGAGTCTGACCGGCCGAGAGGAGTCCAAATATTGCGCCTGACTGATGTCGTCTCCTTGGGACCGGAAGAAGGGAAAGAGACTGCCGTAACTACATATTAGTAAGAATAATTTGAAGGAATCTTAAAATTCTTAATCGTTTTCCATTGCTTTTGTTGAAAAATTAAAATAAATTTGTCGGACTCCTTTAGGAATTACAACAACTAAATTAATAACACGTTATGAATTACCTATTCTATCTTGTGCCGGCGGCAGCAGTGATAGCTCTGTTGTTTGCCTACATTTTCTTCCGTCAGATGATGAAGGAAAGCGAGGGTACTGTGACTATGAAGCAGATTGCACAGTATGTGAGAGAGGGAGCTATGGCCTATTTGAAGCAGCAGTACAAAGTCGTTACCATTGTGTTCGTTGTGCTCGCTGCTCTTTTTACATTATTGGCTATCCTCGGCGTTCAGAACAGCTGGGTTCCGTTCGCATTCCTCACCGGTGGTTTCTTCTCAGGCCTTGCAGGCTTCGTGGGTATGAAGACCGCGACTTACGCTTCTGCGCGTACAGCAAATGCAGCACAGAGATCTCTCAATTCTGGTCTTAAGGTTGCTTTCCGAAGCGGTGCCGTGATGGGTCTTACAGTTGTCGGACTCGGTCTTCTCGACATTGCAATCTGGTGGATCATCCTCAATGCATTCGTTGACATCGAAGGCACTCAGAAACTCGTATTCATCACAACCACAATGCTTACATTCGGTATGGGTGCCTCGACTCAGGCTCTCTTTGCACGTGTAGGCGGCGGTATCTATACAAAGGCGGCTGACGTTGGAGCTGACCTCGTAGGTAAGGTTGAGGCTGGTATTCCTGAGGACGACCCTCGTAATCCTGCTACAATCGCAGATAACGTAGGTGACAATGTCGGTGACGTTGCAGGTATGGGTGCTGACCTTTATGAGTCATACTGCGGTTCTATCCTCGCTACAATGGCCCTTGGTGCTGCGGCATTCTCGGGTGTCGGCATTGACGCTCAGATGAAGGCAATCCTTGCTCCGATGACAATTGCGGCTATCGGCGTTGCGCTTTCAATCCTCGGTATCTATGTGGTACGTACAAAGGAAGGCGCGGGAATGGATGAGCTTCTCAAGTCTCTCGGCCGTGGTACAAACCTCAGCTCGGCTCTTATCGCAGTGGCTACATTCGGTATCATGTACCTCCTCGGTATGGAGAACTGGTGGCAGCTTTCGCTTTCAGTGGTTGTAGGTCTTGTTGCTGGTGTTGTGATCGGACAGGCTACTGAATATTATACATCACATTCTTACAAACCTACACAGAAGCTTGCTGAATCGGCTCAGACAGGTCCTGCAACAGTGATCATCTCAGGTGTCGGTCTCGGTATGCTTTCTACAGCGATTCCAGTGATCACTATCGCAGTCGCTATCCTTCTTGCATACCTTTGCGCAAACGGTTTCGATCTTTCATTCTCGGCAGAGAGCCTTTCTACAGGTCTTTACGGTATCGGTATCGCGGCTGTCGGAATGCTTTCGACACTCGGTATCACTCTCGCAACTGACGCATACGGCCCAATCGCCGACAATGCAGGCGGTAACGCTCAGATGAGTGAACTCGACCCTGAGGTCCGCAAGCGTACAGACGTTCTCGATGCTCTCGGAAACACAACAGCAGCTACAGGTAAGGGCTTTGCGATCGGTTCGGCAGCTCTTACAGGTCTTGCACTCCTCGCATCTTACATCGAGGAAATCAAGATCGGCCTCGACCATCTCGGAAAGCAGATCGTAAACGTGTCAGGTGAGCTCATCGACGCTGCTCAGGCAACAATTCCTGATATCATGGCATACTACCATGTAGACCTTATGAATCCTGTTGTTCTCGTAGGTGTATTCATCGGTGCGATGATGTCATTCCTCTTCTGCGGTCTTACAATGAACGCAGTAGGTCGTGCAGCACAGAGCATGGTAACTGAGGTTCGCCGTCAGTTCCGCGAGATCAAGGGTATCCTTACAAAGGAGGCTACTCCTGATTATGCACGTTGCGTGGAGATTTCTACAAAGGGCGCTCAGCGCGAGATGCTTCTTCCTTCGCTCATCGCCATCATCGTTCCTGTTCTCGTAGGTCTCATCCTCGGCCCTGCAGGTGTCATGGGTCTTCTCATCGGCGGTCTCGGTTCAGGATTCGTACTCGCAGTGTTCATGTCGAACTCAGGTGGAGCATGGGACAACGCGAAGAAGTATGTTGAGGAAGGTCACCTCGGCGGCAAGAACTCAGAGGCTCACAAGGCAACCGTTACCGGTGACACAGTCGGTGACCCATTCAAGGATACATCAGGACCATCACTCAACATTCTCATCAAGCTTATGAGTATGGTTTCTATCGTAATGGCAATGCTTACAGTGGCAATCCACTAATAAGATGCTGACAGATATGAAGCGGGTCTGGAATTCCTTCCGGACCCGCTTTCTGTATTAGATACTGCTTGGCAACGGAACTTCTCATCAGATTACAATCAATAAAATCGCAATTTTCTCGATCGTAACTCACCAAAATCCCTTTTTCGTCTATGTTTATGCGGAAAATCGTCTTTTCAATCAATAAAATGACTGTTTTCTTGATTGAAACTCAGAGGTGAGGGTAACTCTGCAAGATACATAGGATACTTCGGTCGTTTTATTGTCAAAATCTGACCGAGGTATCCTACGTCAATCAGTATATACATAAAAAGCCTCCACCGAAGCGGAGGCATAGGAACATAGTCCTGCGGCATTTAGCCTTATTGTGGTAAGATGTAGAAATGAGATGAATTACAACGATGCGGATGTGCATAGGAGAGCGATTTTCTATGCACATTCCTTTTTAATGTGGTCTCGTGATTTTTTTATACCTTTACGTGAAATTGAAGAATTATGAGAAGTTCGAGATTCCTTTTGTCGGTCTGTGCATTTTTTATGGTTGCATCAGCCTCCTCTTATGCGCAGAAGAACGGTTCCGGTTACTATAAAGATGTGTTTATGGATAGCGGTATTCATCTGGAAGGCCGCAGAGACCTGCCTGTAACACGTTTTCTTGGTCTCTCCATGGAGTCATTCGTAGCTGCATCTTATTACCCGAGTGAATTGACAATAAGGGATACCGTCAGACAGAAAGAATTGATGTGCGGAAATCCATTGGATGAAAACGGAATACTTCTGTATCCTGACGGAGAACCCCGTTTCAGAATGATATATATGAACGGAGGTCTTGCCACCAGACACGGAAACTCATTGACTCCGGAAGGCAGGGATAACATAAGGAAATTCATAGAAAACGGAGGCTCCTATGTCGGTTCGTGTGCAGGTATGTTCCTCGCTTCCGACGGAGTATACAACGAAGGTACAGAGTACAAGCCTAATAAATCATATCTGTCTATATGGCCGGGAACTACGGCCGAATCATGGTTGGATAACAGTTATACTACAGTGAGGATTCCAAAGGACTCTCCGCTGTTGAAGTATTATGATTTCGGAGGTGATCTGAAGGTCGATGATTTACGTCACAGTAACGGAGGATATGCATACTATGGAGAAGGCGGCATCATACCGGACGGAACGGAGCCTCTTTTCAGATTTGTATATGATACAGTAAGTGTAGATGCAAAGACAAGGCATATACACGATCAGGTCTGCGGATGGGCATATAAGAAAAATGCAGAGAGCGGAAGAGTGGTCATAACCGGATCTCATCCGGAGATGTTTGCTGTCGGTGAACGATTGGAACTGATGGCGGCAATGACGCAATATGCTCTGGAAGGCAACGGCAATGTTGCTGTGAAAGGTGACTTGATTCCGGGTGAAGTGAGACAGATGAACAAATCTACAGAAGATGATGATCCTCTGTTCACAAAGATAGGTGACAGGCAATATCATCACTTTACAGTGGAGATTCCAAAAGGAACCAAGGAGGCTGTCATTGCTCTGCAAGGCTATAAAGGTGCAGATAACTTCGATCTTACACTTGCCGCCAGCAATGACGGACCGGCGTTCCATGATGAGACATCAATAAAGAATGTATCATTGGGATGTAATAAGACATTGGTGCTTGAGAAACCGAAGGCCGGCAAGTGGTATATATCCGTATTCTGCGAAACGACAGTGACGGCAGGCACAGGAGATAAAGGAGTAGTATATACCGGCCGTACAGATGTATTGAACGGTGTTCCTTATAAAATCAAGGTAGAGTGCAGGAAATAATTTTTACAAAATGAAGAAGCTTCTTGAAATACTTAGTGTACTGGGAGGTCTGGCAGGAGTCCTGGGAATATGGTTTTCCTATCAGTCATTCAGGCATGAGGCTGGCGGCAACCTGACCGCTTGGCATCAGTCTCGTGAGATTCATAATAATTCGACCAGAACAATATTCGTCTGCCTGGATGATATGAGCAGCGATCTATCTCAGCTTAGTATAACTCCATTCTTTGACAATTCGTTCAAATATTCCATCAAGGATTTTTCATTAGACTATACGGTAGAGTCCTCAAATGTGATGTTCGAACCGACGGATTTCTATACAAAAATGGATTACAGCGACAGTAAATCCCGTTTCCGATATAAATTTGAGACGTTGAAACCATATACTGACACAGAACCTCCGTTCAGGTCGATAAAGATTAAGTCGAGGCAGTCGCGGTGCAGAATAGAAACAAAGGCGACGTATGACGGCGCGTCTTTCCCGTATGAATATGTTCAGGATGTGTGGTTTCTTGTGGTGGACAAAAAGAACATGTCGGATGAAAACTGGAGAATTTCATGCAAGAACGCAATATATGGCTTGACAACTGCCAAGGAGTACGACATCTATTATCGCACAGGGACAGGATATGATTATGTGTATGACGTCAATCTGGCGAATGTAGCGGAAGAAGCAAAGGAGACTCCTGCTGTTTTGAAAGAGCAAAAGAAGGTTGTGAAAGAACAGAAGGACGTTTTGACGGCGGGCAAGCAGAAATCGCCGACAGATCATAGGAATGTGGCTCTGAAATCGTTTTGCCTGATTGAAGGTACTGAGGGAGGAAGACAGACTCTGAGGTTGGAATATGAACCTTTTGGAGGTGCGTGGGTTATGATTGCATGGGAATACGTGGATGATTCGTCGGTATTGCGCTATGGTGCATCTTGGGAGTATCTTCCTGCCCAGTCAACATGCCACGATATAACGCTTTACAGTCCCGTCAAGAATGTAAAACAGGTGGCTCAGGCTATTCCGGCCAGCGGTATTGACGACCTTGAAATTGAAGTGCAGAATAATCGTATTTATGTAACCAATCCAAATCGCGAAATGGTGGCTGTGAGAGGCACCAAAGGGGAATATACTTACAATATGGTCATTCAGGCAAGGGCAACGGTTTGTCTCAGACAGGATGATGAAGCAAAGTTTGAGTATCAGGCATTTGTTGTCCCATTTGAAAAAACAAAAAAAATATCGTTCGGGACGATATTTGGGCTGCTGTTTTCGTTATGTATGGCAGCATTGGGAGTATACAGTTTTGTGCAAGAAGTGAAGCAAGGTTCGAGTTTAGGGGATAAATTGGAGTCAATATTGGTTGCAGTAATCTGTCTCGCAATTTTTATAGCGTTGTGGATGTTTATGTAAGCAAGACGAAACTCGTTATATATAGGAAAAATGCTATCTTTGCAAGTTGTGCTTGTAGGGATGGCATTTTTTATGACATCTTATCACAAGCCGGATTTGAATTGTATGAGTAAAGACAAAGAAATATTGGAAGGCCTTACGGAGAAGGAATATGAGCACGGCTTTGTGACGGATGTCGAGCAGGAGTTCATACCGAAGGGTCTCAATGAAGATATAATACGCCTGATTTCGGCGAAGAAGGAGGAACCGGAGTGGATGCTGGAGTTCCGTCTGGAGGCATTCAGACGCTGGCAGAAGATGGAGCTTCCGACTTGGGCGCATCTGGATATTCCGGAGATCGATTTTCAGGATATCATCTATTACGCTGCTCCGAAGAAGGACGCAGACCGTCCGAAGGAGATCGATCCGGAATTGGAGAAGACATTCGACAAGCTCGGAATTCCTCTCCATGAGAGAGCGGCTCTGGCCGGAGTTGCTGTCGATGCGGTGTTTGATTCCGTGTCGGTAACTACGACGTTCCGTGCGGCATTGGCGGAGAAGGGCATCATCTTCTGTTCATTCTCGGAGGCCGTCCGTGAACATCCGGACCTTATCCGTAAATATCTCGCGTCTGTCGTTCCTGTCGGAGACAATTTCTATGCGGCATTGAACTCGGCCGTATTCAGCGACGGTTCGTTCGTATATATACCAAAGGGAGTACGTTGCCCGATGGAGCTTTCAAGCTACTTCCGTATCAATGCAGCCGGTACCGGTCAGTTCGAGAGAACGCTGATTGTTGCGGATGAAGGCTCGTATGTAAGCTATATGGAGGGTTGCACCGCTCCTATGCGTGACGAGAACCAGCTTCATGCTGCGGTGGTGGAGATCATTGTGGAGAAGGATGCGGAGGTGAAGTACTCGACAGTACAGAACTGGTATCCGGGCGATGCAGAAGGCAAGGGCGGTATCTTCAACTTCGTGACAAAGAGAGGCATATGCAAGGGTTCAGGCAGCCATCTCTCATGGACTCAGGTGGAGACAGGATCGGCGGTGACATGGAAATATCCTTCAACCATCCTCAAGGGCGACAATTCGTCATCTGAGTTCTATTCGGTGGCGGTTACAAACAATTACCAGCAGGCGGATACCGGAACGAAGATGATCCATATCGGACGCAATACACGAAGCAAGATCGTCAGCAAGGGTATCTCGGCGGGACGTAGCCAGAACAGCTACCGCGGTCTTGTGAAGATGCTTCCGGGTGCGGACAATGCGCGCAACTTCTCGCAGTGCGACAGCCTGCTCATCGGTGACAGATGCGGTGCGCACACATTCCCGTATATCGAAAATGCGAACAAGTCGGCTGTAGTCGAGCATGAGGCAACAACCTCGAAGATCAGCGAGGAACAGCTGTTCTATTGCAATCAGAGGGGCATCGGTCCTGAGGAGGCGGTCGGTCTCATCGTGAACGGATATGCCCGTGAGGTATTGGCGAAGCTGCCTATGGAGTTTGCGGTGGAGGCGCAGAAACTTCTTCAGGTGTCGCTTGAAGGTTCGGTCGGTTGATGACAGGATGTCATTATGGGCGGATCTGAAGAATCTTTAAAACGAACGTAAATGGAGTTTTGGAATACTATACTTTTTGAACTCGGTGGAAAGCCGGTGCTGCTGATAGATTTGCTGTCGGCAATCTTCGGTCTTACCACTGTGTTCCTTGCAGGCCGAAACAGCAAGTATAACTTCTACGTCGGCTATATGTATACAGCACTGCTGTTCTTCATGTTCTGGCAGAAGCATCTGTACGCAAACCTCATATTGCAGCCTATTTCATTGGGAATCAATATTCTGGGACAGTACAGATGGAGCCATCCGAAGGAGGGCCAGGAGAGCGCCTCTGGCTCAGGCGACCTGAAGGTTACCATGTTGAACTGGCCTCAGAGAGGACTTGTGATCGGACTCGTGCTCTCTCTTGCAGTGGTATGGGGCTGGCTTATGAGCATGATGGGCACAAAGTGGTTTGTGGGATATTTTCCGGCGAATCCGCTGCCATACCTTGACTGCTGTGTGACTGTGCTGATTCTTACGGCTCAGACACTGTCGGCTCTCAAGAAATGGGACTGCTGGATTGCATGGCTCTTTGTGAACATCGCAAATCTTACTCTTTATCTTAAGGCAGGTCTGGTGTTCATGCCGATTGTCAGCTGCCTGTATCTTGTAAACGGCATATGGTCGCTGTTCACATGGTATAAACTTTATAGAAAAAACGCATAATATGAACGATATATTGTTGAAAATCGAGGGGCTGCATGCCTCAGTAGAGGATAAGGAAATCCTGAAAGGTGTGGATCTGGTGATCCGCAAGGGCGAAATCCATGCGGTTATGGGTCCTAACGGTGCAGGTAAGAGTACGCTTTCCGCTGTATTGGCAGGCAAGCCGCAGTTTACTGTGACTGCCGGAAGCATTGAATTCCTTGGCCAGGACCTTCTTGCCATGTCTCCGGAGGAGCGTGCATGGGCGGGTATCTTCCTCTCGTTCCAGTATCCTGTCGAGATCCCTGGAGTGACTATCACAAACTTCATGAAGACAGCTGTGAATGCACACCGTGCAGGCAAGGGCCTCGAGCCGCTCAAGGCCGGAGATTTCCTCAAGCTCATGCGTGAGAAGATGGCGTTCGTGCAGATGAAGCCGGAATTCGCAAAGCGTGAGGTGAATGTGGGATTCTCAGGAGGTGAGAAGAAACGTAACGAGATCTTCCAGATGGCGATGCTCGATCCTACTCTCGCGATTCTTGACGAAACTGACAGCGGACTTGACGTCGACGCTCTCCGCATCGTGGCAAACGGTGTGAATGCGCTTCATACACCGGAGAAGGCCGCCATCGTGATCACACACTACCAGCGTCTTCTTGACTACATCGTTCCTGATGTGGTTCATGTCCTCAAGGATGGTAAGATTGTCAAGACTGCAGGAAGAGAACTTGTTGCTGAAATCGAGGAAAAAGGTTACGATAATCTGTAGGAGTTATGACTGAACTTATTGTAGTTTCACAGGGACAGATGTCCCGTCATATCGAGGTTCCTGCGGGTGAGAAAAAGGATATGGTCCTGCTCGTGTATCCTGGAGTCAGCTGTGACATCGCATTGGATGTCGAACTGACCGGCGAGGGTGCCGAGGCCAATATCTACGGAGCCTATGTCTGTGGCGCGGATGAAAGGGTCAGGATTGCGGTGGATATGCATCACAAGGTGCCTCACTGCAACTCGAGACAGCTTTTCAAGGGTGTGGCAGGCGGATCTTCGCGCGTGGATTTCTACGGCAAGATCATAGTTGCCCAGGATGCTCAGCGTACCGAGGCGTATCAGGAGAATCATAACATCCTTCTTTCGGATTCGGCAAAGGTTGACACAAAGCCTCAGCTTGAAATCTATGCGGACGATGTGAAATGTTCGCATGGTGCGACCATCGGACGTCTCAATGAAGAGGAACAGTTCTACATGCGTTCGCGCGGTATTACGCTCGAGGATGCCAAAGTGCTTCAGATGATTTCATTTATCGCTCCGGTTCTCGAGGCTATTCCTGATGTTGCTCAGCGTGAGGATGTGGCTGCACAGCTGGAGGACGCAATCAGAAATATTATCAGATAATGATCACCAATCCCAACGTCAAAATCAATCTTGGTCTGAACATTCTCCGCAAGCGCGAAGACGGTTTTCATGACCTTGAGACACTCTTTGTTCCATATTTCGGAATTTCCGACACCCTTGAAATCATTTCGGGTGACGACTACAGCCGTACGTCGGCTGCACTTTTTGCAAAGTATGGAGAGGGACTGCCTGCATCACAGGGCAGTGTAAAGCCGGAAGGTGTCTTTGGCGTTGAAACAGAGGAGTGTTGTGCTCCCAAGATTGTCCAGGGCATATCGGAGGACGGAAAGCTGATGATCACAATCGCACGTGCTGAAGGTGTCGACTGGGATCCGCTGAAGGATCTGTGTGCAAAGGCATATATGCTTCTTGCTGCCGATTTCGATCTTCCGCCGGTAAAGATATTCCTGGAGAAGACTTCGCCTGTTGGAGCGGGACTCGGCGGTGGCTCGGCAGATGCCGCATTTACCTTGAAGATGCTGAATGAGATGTTTTCGCTTTCTCTGTCTGAACAGCAGCTTGCAGAATATGCTTCACGTCTCGGTTCCGACTGCGCATTCTTTATCTATAACCGTCCAATGATAGGCGAGGGCAGAGGTGAGATTCTTACAGACTTTGGGGGGTGTCCGGACTTCTCAAAGGATTACGATCTTCAGATCATTACTCCGGCGGGTATCCATGTATCCACTGCAGAGGCATATGGCGGCATTGTTCCGTCTGTCCCTGAGATTTCTCTCAGAGAAGCTCTTGCAATGCCGATCGGATTGTGGCCGGATGTCGTGACCAATGACTTCGAGACAACGGTCTTCGCAAAGCATCCGGAACTTGCGGCAATCAAGCGCTCTCTCTACGACATTGGTGCAGTCTATGCCTCAATGTCCGGTTCAGGTTCTGCTCTTTTTGCCATCTATAGAAGATAGCTTACAGGACAGCTGCGAATTTTCGGATTTTGCTTAGCCTGTCCATGAAGGCTGGTTCCTTTTCGACCTTCCATCTGTCATATCTTGCCTGCATTCGTAGAAGCAGGTCTGCCGGAAGGTCTATTGCCGCTTCAGCAAGAAGGGCAAACTCAGTACTTACAGCTCGTTTTCCGGCAAGAACCTGGCTTACCAGTGAGCGTGACACGCCTATTCTTTCCGCAAAATCTTTCTGCGAAATTCCAAGGTGCTCGATTTCATCGAGTATGATTTCTCCAGGATGAGTAGCTTGTGCCGGACTTGTATTGTTGGCAATCATGGTTGGATCTACTCCGGAAATGTCAATCATATCTAATCTTATTTGTCGTGGTTTGATAATTCTGTCAGCTGTCAATTTCTCGTATCTCAAAGAGTTGATTCGGGATAGGTCTCCGATATCCTTGACGGCTATCATAGTATTTACAACCTTTATGTACCTTTTGATTATATCCGGTTGGAAACGATGCTTCTTTTCTGTGGCTGTCCCTGTTGTGAATAACAGTTTGAGATAAGGTTTCCCGAAAATGACAATCATCTTTACTGCAAAGTTAATTAATGTTTCGAAGTTTACAAATCTGTGAACTGCATTTGGGCGTTCACGTTTTCGCAAATATAGTCGATGGCATATGTTTATTGATGATAAGCCCAATTTAGGGGGTGTGATTTTTTCGTTTTCTTAGATGTTTTTCTGAATTTTAGGTTTTTATTGTTAACCTCTTCGTGAATTTCGTAAAGACATAATCATAAGAAAAAGAAAGATGTGACGGAATCATCCTATTTGTGGTGAAAGATTTCTGTCGTTGCCGATACTTCATTTCCTTTGTGAAAAAACAGGAGATATGAAGTGTCGGATTTTTTGTGCGGTTGTGTTGGCTCTGACATCGTGCGGACTGACTGAAATAGGAGGAGGGGATAATGCCGGTAGCGTGCAGGGAGGTATCTGGGGAGGGCCTTTAGATGAAGGTGCTTCAGGTGTGCTGGACCAGATATGCTACATTACTGCATTGGATTATCAGAAAGGCTACGATTGGAAATCAGACTCATCAAGGGAAAGTGTCAAGTGCTCTCTTGTGGTCTATGCGGACGGGAAACTTATAATGAAGGTGCCGGTGGGTGATGTGTATGAGGTCAGTGCCGATCCGGATATGCACAGGATAATCGACGGACAGTTATATACAGACTACTCTACGGATTCGGAGACTGTAATCAAGAAGAACGGAGCGCTCCTGTTCCGCTATCAGGGACGTGAGTCAATCTGTGGAATTGCAGTCCGTTCGGATGATGTATATACTTTGGGACAGAACAGAAGCGGAGACGGATTCGCATACAGGAAAAACGGAGAGATACTCTTTTCCCGTCCATCCGGGGTGGTCATGGGTCAGTTGAGGACGGCAGACGATAGCCTTTGCTTTGCCTATTTTGACCGGATACAATCTGCTGACGGCCCGGTGGAACGGTACTATTCTGTCTGCGAGGGCAAGGTTACCCAGATTGCTGTAAGGGAAGATATAAAGAAGGTCTGGGATATAATTGATTCGGGTACATCTGTCATCTATCTGGCTTCAATGGTCGGTGTGGATACGCCGGTCCTGATCGATGACGATAGAATGGTTGCATTGTCTATGCATAAAAGTGCGATGGTGCTGTCTGCATCGCTGTTCGAATCTGACGGCAGCATCGGCGCGGAGATAATGTATCGTATGGGCAGTAGTCTCAGTACGTTGCTTTGGTTCAATGGTATGGTCGCGACAACATTCGGCACCGGTATGACTGTTTCTTCATTGTGCATGTCGGATAATGGGATATACTGCGCCGTAAACCCTGCCTCTACTGTTCAAAAGGGAATAATATATAGGTGCGGGGAGCGGTTTGATATGCCTTTGGGATACAACTGCGTCGGAAGCGAAGCGGTATCAATGGTCAACGGCATCCTGCATGCGGGACTGTCTTCGATAAACAACGAAAGACCGATTCTCTGGAGAGACGGTCAGGTGGATACGTTGAAGATTAACGGATATATTTCGTCAGTAAGCGCGCAGTGACTTTAATCCTCCCATGTGAGGGTGCGTGACTGATCCGGATTGATGGTGAAGTACACTTTGAGAGTCTCTTCCGGAAGCAGCTCCTCGATGTTCTCCGGCCACTCCATGATGCAGAGGCATCCGCTGTCAAGGTAGTCGTACAGGCCGATCTCTATAGCCTCGGAAAGACGGTTGATTCGGTAGAAGTCAAAATGGTACATTGGGTCTCCGTCCTCTCTCATGTATTCGTTCACGATGGCGAATGTCGGAGAGCCGACAGGATCGGTTACGCCCAATACCTTGCAGATTGCTGTTGTGAATGTGGTCTTTCCCGAACCCATAGGCGCAAAGAACGCCACGAGGGTATTCTCCCCGATCTTCTCGAGAAATTCCTGAGCCGCCCTTTCAAGGTCTTCGATATTTCTGATGATGACTTCCTGTTTCATGCCCGCAAAGATATGATTTTTTGTCATTACCCGAAAATATTCTGCTTGTCAAGGAAGCGGTAGCCGGCTGCTTCGGTGATATGTTCCGGAAGGATGTCCGGCTCCTGCGCCAGATCTGCAATGGTCCGGGCGAGCTTGATTATTCGTGAACATGCACGGGCGGACAGTCCCATACGCTCGATGAGACGCTCCAGAATAGCCTTGCATGCCGGACTGAGCGGGCAGTATTTCTCTATCTGCCTGTTGTTCATCGCGGCGTTGCAGAAAATTGATTCGCCGCCTTCCGAGAACCGTTTCAGCTGAATTTCTCTGGTGCGGAGAACCCTCGCGGCGACATCTGCGCTGGACTCGGCTGCCTTCCTGTCTACAAGCTTCCGGGCATCCACAGGAGACATCCAGAGTTGTATGTCGATCCTGTCCATTATCGGCCCTGAGAGTTTTGAAAGGTAGGCAACGCGTTTGGCGGGGGTGCATGAGCATCGGTCCCCTTCGCCGAAATATCCGCACGGACACGGGTTTGTAGCGGCCACAAGCATGAAATCGGCAGGGTATTCAACCTTGGATTTCAGACGTGAAATCGTGACTTTCCTGTCTTCCATAGGGGCCCTCAGCACTTCCAGGACCTTCTTCGGAGCTTCGCAGAACTCGTCGATCATGAGGATGCCGTTATGGGCAAGCGAAATCTCTCCGGGCAGGATGTTGTCGGAACCACCGCCTATCAATGCTGCAATAGAAGCGCTGTAGTGCGGTGCCCTGAACGGTCTCTGCCTGATCAGTCCGCCATGCGGATTGCCCTTTCCAGCTACGGAATAGATCATGCTCGTCTGGAGGGCTTCTTCAAGATTCATTGGTGGCAGCACCCCAGCCATAGCCTTTGCAAGAGAACTTTTGCCAGAGCCGGGAGGACCGATGAGAAGGACATTGTGATTACCGGAAGCCGCGATCTCGATTCCTCTTTTGGCTCCTTCCTGTCCCATGATCTCGGAAAGGTCCATCACGGACTTGATATGGTCTTCATCGTGCGGAAGGGTATAGTCGGCATTGTGTCGGTTTCTGACAAGCAGGCTTTCATATCCTTCTTCTCTGTTCAGGATCCGCAACACATCGTCAAGGGAGTCAACGCCATAGATGTCTATGCCCTGGTATTCCATTGCCTCGATAGCCGACCGATAGGGGAGAATGCAACCTTTCATCTTCCCCGCGCGGGCGAGTTCGGCAATGGGCAGAGCTCCGGGCACATCTCTGACAGAACCGTCAAGTCCCAGTTCTCCCATGATGATATATTCTTCTATGAACGGCAGTTCACGTTGCCCCGACGCCTTGATGATGCCAAGCGCTATCGGCACATCGTATCCGCTGCCTTTCTTGTGCATGTCAGCTGGAGCCAGGTTGATTACGATCTTCCTTCCGGGTATCCGGTATCCCATAGACTGCAAGGCCGTTATGGTCCTGAGCAGGCTCTCTTTTACAGCCGCATCTGCCAGTCCCACAAGGTGAATCCCCAAACCGGAGTCAATCTTTACCTCGACTGTTACCGGCACCGCCTCGATCCCGATACATTTGGCGCAATGAATGTTTATAAGCATATTCAAGTTGTTAATATAAGCGGCTCTGTCCGTGTCAGAGCCAGGGGCAAATCTTGCAACTAAAACCGAAAATGGGCATCAGAAAAAGAAAAATATTTATCTTCGCACACATAAAATAAATTTTAGGCATGCTAAAAAAATCTTTGTTTCCGTAGGAGAATACTTCCTTTTCCTTAAAATGGTTTTCCGAAAGCCGGAAAAGGCCAGGATATTCTGGAGACAGCTAATCAACGAATCAGATAAACTCATACTCTCATCGATACTTCTTGTCGGTGTGATCTCTATATTCATCGGAGGCGTATTGGTGATCCAGACTGCCTCAAACCTCGAAAACCCTATCATCGACAAGATGTATATAGGTTATATGGTGCGCGAGAGCCTTATCCTTGAGTTCTGTTCGACAATGGTAGCACTGATACTTGCGGGAAAGATGGGCTCCAACATTTCTTCGGAGATAGGAAGTATGCGAATCACAGAGCAGATCGACGCCATGGAGATGATGGGAGTCAATTCTGCCGGCTTCCTCGTGTTGCCTAAGGTTGTGGCGACCACATTCCTCAGCCCTCTGCTTATGCTTTTCAGTCTTGCGCTCGGACTCGTCGGAGGATGGATAGTGGTGGAGTCAACCCAGATTATCCCAACTCCTTCATATATAACTGGAATCAAGGCCTTCTATAATGGTTTCTACGTATTCTACAGCTGTTTCAAGATGTCGCTTTTCTGCTTCATGATATCTACGATAGCAGCTTTCAAGGGTTATTATGCGAAGGGTGGTTCCCTTGGAGTCGGACGTTCAAGCACCCAGGCAATCGTGGTTACAAGTATCCTGATTCTGCTTGCAGACCTTGTTGTTACACAGTTGATGTTGTATTAGTATGATTAAGGTAGAGCATTTATATAAGAGTTTTGACGGGGTGCAGGTCCTTAAGGACATCAACGTGGAATACGAACCCGGCAAATGCAATATGATCATCGGAGCCAGCGGATCCGGCAAGACCGTGCTCCTGAAGAATCTCATCGGCCTGATGGAACCTGACAGCGGGGATATCTCATACGGTGACAGAAAGATGTCCGAGCTGGACTATAAGGAGAAGATGGGGCTCAGGAAGAACATCGGAATTCTTTTCCAGGGCAGCGCACTCTTTGACTTTGCGACAGTGATCGAGAATGTCATGTTCCCGATGGAGTTCTTCACTGACTGGTCCGAGGCTGAAAGAAGAGAGAGAGCGCAGTATTGTCTCGAAAAGGTGAATGTGATAGGCTCAGACAATAAATACCCGAACGAGCTCAGCGGCGGTATGCAGAAACGTGTCGGTATCGCGCGTGCTATCGCCTTGAATCCGGCATATCTCTTCTGTGATGAGCCGAACTCGGGTCTTGACCCATATACATCTATCCTCATCGACCGCCTTATCAGCGATCTTACCAAGGAGTTCAATATGACTACAGTGGTGAATACGCACGACATGAACTCGATCCTTGAGATCGGTGACAAGATCGGATTCATTCACAAGGGAGAAATGCTCTGGCAGGGCGACAAGAACACTATTCTTCAGCCTTCGTGCCCTGAACTGCGTGACTTTGTCTGTGCGAATACCCTCGCAAGAAACATCATTGAAGGACGTTAGTCCTACATATATCTGAAATATGCCGCAGAGGCTGCCGTAACCGCCGCAGTCTCTGTGCGCAGTCTTGATGCTCCGAGGTGTACAGGGATGAAGCCTGCCTCCAATGCAAGGACTGCCTCTTCCTGTGAAAAATCACCTTCCGGACCGATCATCACAATCACGTCGGTGCCGTTAAAACCATCGAGTACTTCCTTGATGCTTCTGCGCGGAACATTCTCGTCTTCGAAACAATAGGCGATGAGCTTGAGCGTGTCCGCAGCGTCCGCATTCTGTCTGATGAACTCCTTTACGCTTACAGGTTCATTGATGACCGGAACGGCGGCCTTGAGAGACTGTTTTGCTGCACTGATAAGAATCTTCTCCACTCTCGCTGTCTTGAGGACTCTTCTTTCAGAGTGCTCGCCGATAACAGGTGAAAGTTCATCGAGACCGATCTCGCAGGCCTTCTCAGCGAACCACTCATATCTGTCGTTGTTCTTCGTCGGACATACGGCAAGGTGGAGCCTGTAAGGGTGGCCTCCCCAGTTCTCCGACGACTCAAGTACCATCGCCTCCACTCCCTTGTGGCTGTCAGAGGTGATGCGGCAACGATACAATGTGCCGCAGCCGTCGATTACGGAGATCTCGTCTCCGCATCTGTGTCTGAGTACCTTTATGCAGTGACCGGATTCGTCATGGTCAAGACGGCAGATTCCGCCTTCGATATCGCGAGAAAAGAAAAGTTCCATCTGTTGAGCAATTAACACACAAAAATAATGTAAATTTGTGAATATGTATATAGGATTGATATCAGATACCCACGGTGTGTTCGACAAGCAGTTCCGTGATTTCCTTGAGCCGGTGGACCAGATATGGCACGCCGGTGATTTCGGCGGAGGTATGGAACTGGCGGAGGAGATTGCCGCCTTCAAGCCTCTTGTAGGGGTGGCGGGAAATTGCGACAACTTCAACCTTCGCTATACGCATCCAGTCCATAGGTTCTTTGAATGTGAAGGACTCAAGATACTCATGACTCATGTCGGAGGCTATCCCGGAAGGTATGATGCAAGGGCGCGGGCCTTGATCGATGAACTTAAGCCTGATATATTTGTATGCGGACATTCGCATATCCTGAAGGTTGTACGTGATACGAAACGCGATATGCTTGTGATGAATCCCGGTGCTGCTGGTATCCAGGGATTCCACGTCGTAAGGACTGCTCTGAGGTTCCATATTGACAACGGTCAGATCCATTCTCTGGAGCTTTTCGAGCTTGAAAGATAATCAGGTTGGCATCTGTCAGTTTGCAAATGATAAATATAATGCCTAAGTTTGCAGCTTGACGGATTTTTCCCGAAAAAAGATTCAAAGTTTAACATTTAATATAAGACGAATTATGAAGAAGGTATTTATGGCTATGGCAATCGTTGCCGCTATGTTCGCTGCTGCATCATGTGCATGCTGCAACAATTCTGAGAACGCTGCTGAGGAAGTTGCTGCTGGTTGCAACGGTTCATGCGCTGACTGCGCTGACGGTTGCGGCGAGACTCTTTGCGCTTCTTGCGACAGCACTGCAGTTGCTGAGTAATTGATTGCCCGAAGGCATCGGATTATGAGAGGTCGGCTGAATGTCCGGCCTCTATTTTTTAGGAAACTGTTTGAGGATTCAAGCAGTTTCTTATTATTTTTGTACCGATAACGACAATGATATGGCGACAGTAAAGACAAAGAGCGTTTGGTTCTGCAAGGAGTGCGGAAATGAGAGCCCGAAATGGATGGGAAGATGTCCTGCGTGCGGGGAGTGGAATACTATGGTTGAGGAGACAGTGGCGACAGGAAAGAAGACGCAGGCGTCTGTTACTGTGCCTGGAGCCGCTCATAAGCCTATGCCGTTGGCGGAAATAGATTCGACGCATGAGCAGAGGATATCGTTGAACAACGCGGAGGTGGACCGTATTCTCGGAGGAGGTCTTGTGGAAGGTTCTCTGGTTCTCATCGGCGGTGAGCCGGGTATCGGAAAATCGACTCTTTCACTCCAGATTCCGTTGCATTGCCCTAATCTTAAGACTCTTTATGTCACAGGCGAGGAGAGTGCAAAGCAGGTGAAACTCCGTGCCGCCCGTATCGGTGGAGATGATTCCGGATGTATGATCTACAGCGAGACATTGATGGAGAATGTCATAGCAGAAGCACGCAAGATGATGCCGGACCTTATGGTGGTGGATTCCGTGCAGACAATGTTTTCTCAGAATGTCGAGTCTTCTCCGGGTTCTGTGACCCAGATCAAGGAAACTGCGGCAATGCTTCTCCGTTTTGCAAAGGAGACGGGCGTTCCGGTGCTGCTGATCGGTCATATAACAAAGGAGGGCAGTATTGCCGGTCCTAAGATTCTTGAGCATATTGTTGACGTTGTTCTTCAGTTCGAAGGTGACAACAGAGGCACGTATCGTCTTCTTCGCAGTATAAAGAACCGTTTCGGTTCCACTTCGGAGCTTGCTGTCTTCGAGATGACAGGCAAGGGTCTCCGTGAGGTCAGCAATCCTTCGGAAATGCTCATTCCTATGCACGAGGAAGGCCTCAGCGGAGTAGCGGTAAGCGCAATGCTCGACGGTACAAGACCGTTCCTCATCGAAGTTCAGTCGCTTGTGAGTTCAGCTGCGTATGGCACACCTCAGCGCAGTGCCACCGGCTTTGATGTGCGTCGCCTGAACATGCTGCTCGCAGTCCTTGAGAAACGTGCCGGATTCAAGCTCGGAGTGAAGGATGTATTCCTTAATATGGCTGGAGGTCTTAAGGTCAGCGATCCTGCGTGCGATCTTGCTGTCATCAGCGCAGTTCTTTCATCGAATTTCGATTTCGCCATTCCGGCTGATGTCTGCTTTGCGGGTGAGATAGGTCTCAGCGGTGAGATCCGTCCGGTATCTCAGACCGACAGACGTATCATTGAGGCTGCAAGACTCGGCTTCAAGAAGATATATGTGTCTTCATACAGCAGCATCGAGGGTGTGAATGCCCAGACGCTTGACTCCATCGATGTGGTCAAGGTCGCTGATGTTCCGGCTCTTTGCCGTTCTCTTTTCAAAGGGAATTAGGAGTATCTGCGTGGAAAGCGGAAGATGATCGCAAGTACCGCAAACGTACCCATTACGGCAGGGTAATACAGATATTCAATTATTGACAGCGATGATATGCCTGCAAGTCCGGCTGCCATCAGGAGCTGTGCGCCGTACGGTATCAGTCCTTGGACAAGACACGAGAATGTGTCAAGCAGACTGGCGCTCTTGCGTGGGTCTATTCCGAATTTTTCAGAAATGTCACGTGCGATACGTCCGACTGTGATGATGGCGATGGTATTGTTCGCTGTGCACATGTTGGCAAGTGATACAAGACCTGCGATGGTGAATTCTGCGCCGCGCTTGCCTCTGATGCGCTTTGTCATTGCCTCTACGATGTAGTCAAGTCCTCCGTTCACTCGTATCAGTTCGAGCATTCCTCCTGCAAGGAGGGTCACTATGATGAGGTCTCCCATTCCGCTGATACCTCCTCCTATCGCTTCAAGATATCCGCTCCATCCTATCGAACCCTTGATCGCTCCGAGCAGACCGTTGACTGCAATGCCGATTCCGAGTACGGCGATTACGCTGACTCCTGACAGGGCAAGAGCAATCACAAGAACGTATGGTATGAGAAGCATCAGGTCCACGGATCCGACCTCGGGGGAAGTGGTCACGGATGATCCAAGAATGACATAAAGAATGGCGACCACGATGGCTGCAGGTCCTACAATTCTGAGGTTGACCTTGAATTTATCGGCCATGGAGCATTCCTGGGTGCGGGTTGCCGCAATGGTAGTGTCTGATATGAATGAGAGGTTGTCTCCGAAAAATGCTCCTCCTACGATGATTGCCGTGATGAAGGATGTGCTGGATGTTATGCCTGTTGCACCGGCAAACGCCATTTCTTCGGCAATGCCGGCTGCGATAGGGACGAGGGCCACGATGGTGCCGACGCTGGTTCCGATTGACATTGAAATGAAGCAGGCTGCAATGAAAAGTCCCGCATAAAGCAGCTTGCCCGGAAGGATCTTCATTGCAAGGTTGACGGTGGCTTCAATCGCTCCTATCTCCTTTGCGGTTGCTGCAAATGCACCTGCCATCACAAATATCCATATCATCAGAAGCACGTTCCTGTTGCCCGCTCCCTTGGAGAAGATGTCCACTCTTTCCTCCAATGTTTTGCCTTTGCTGATGAGCATGGCATATACTGAAGCAATGAGGAAGGCCGAGGATACGGGAATCTTATAGAAGTCCTGGGCGATGATCGATGATACAAGATAGACGCACAGGAACACCAGAAGCGGACTCAATGCGATGAGACCGTGATATTTGGATGTTGCAGTTTTCATACAGAGCGTAAAGTTACATAATTTCATTTATCTTTGCGAACAATGAAACGGAAGAATATCATAGAGGCTCCGATGGGGGAGAAGAGTGTGCTTCTGCACACCTGCTGCGCTCCCTGCTCCAGTGCCATAATCGAGGCTATGCTGGCCAACGGCATAACACCTGTCATATATTACTGCAATCCGAACATATATCCGCAACAGGAGTATGAGATCCGAAAAGACGAGTGCACACGTTATGCGAAGTCGCTCGGTCTGGAGATAGTGGATGCGGACTATGACCATGAGAACTGGCTGGAGGCAATGAAAGGCCTTGAGGCGGAGCCCGAAAGGGGTGGCCGCTGCTTGAAATGCTTCAAGCTCAGACTTCTCCGCACAGCGGAATATGCGGCATCACGTGGCATAAAGGTTATAACTACCACACTTGCTTCTTCACGTTGGAAATCACTCGACCAGATTAACGAAGCCGGACAGTGGGCATGCGCCAGACAAAACGCAATCCCACCGGCAAACAATGTTCACTGGTGGGATCAGAATTGGCGTAAGGGAGGACTCCAGGAGCGCCGCCTTCAGATAATCAAGGAGTATGACTTCTACAACCAGCTATACTGCGGTTGTGAATTCAGTATGCGTAAGGACGATTAAAGCCATTTTCCTTCACTCCGTCCGGAATGGTTGTCTTTGCATAGACATTGGTCTCGTCCGTTCCGTCCTGAGCCACCATCGTCAGAGTTTCGCCTGCGACAGACACCTTGTACGATGTAGCCCATGGCTCCTGATCGTTGTATGTTCCGGAAAGGATGTCGCCATCCAGACTCCAATGACCTTTCAGAAGTTCGAAGCAGTCGCTGTCAAGCTTCTGGTAAAGTTCGAATGTTCCGTCGCTGATGAAGTTGATATATATGCCCGCGTCAGCAGAGAGTTCGACGCCTCTCCATTCTCCGCAGATTTTGTCCTTCAGTGTCGGCTGGTTTTCCTTCTTGCAGCCGGTCAATGCCAATACGGCAATCGTAAATATATAAAGCAGTCTTTTCATATTCTGTCAGTTTAAAGCCATCCGCCATTGTTTGCCACAGCCGGTCTTGATACGATCGAGATTTCCTGGTGGAAGTCCAGGCCTTCGATCTTGTCCACCTTTCCTACGCTTGATGTAAGGTAGATCTTTCCGGCGCCGGTCTTTGAACAGCTGATCTCGATTTTGCCGTTCTTGATTTCAGGTGTTGCCGGCAGACCCAATGCAGTCTTGTCTGCAGCATCCATCTCAAGTGCGAATTCGAAGTTTGCAGATGTATCACCGATACATTCCGCAACGTCGATCACGAGGGTCTCTCCCGGTGTGGTGAGGTATGTAGGAGTGCCTTCAAGAGCCATGAGGAAATTCCATGCATTCACGAGACCTGTTCCCATCTTGTTCTTCTTTGCGGTGACGTCAACCTGCTCGTAATTGCCTGTCTTCGAGTTGTAGTAGAGTTTTGTCAAGCCCGGAAGCATGTACTGGTCGATGTCTACTGCAGAAGTCATCAGTCTTGAAAGGAATTCCTCTCTGCTGAAGTGCTTTCCGAGCTTGAGTGCATATGACATACCGAGTGCGATGACTCCGGATACGTGAGGACAGGCCATCGATGTTCCGAATTTATATACATATGCATCCTGCTTCTGGAAATCGCTTCCGGTGCATCCGGTAGAAAGGATCATGCGTGGAGCGTTGTTGCTGTTTTCGATAATGTCGCCGCCCGGTGCTGCGATGTCGCAGCCTGCTCCGTAGTTGCTGTAGCCTCCTGGGAGGTAGTCCGGACATGTTGCAGTAACGGAAACGCAGCCTTTCATTGCGCCTGGGTAGAGTGATGCGGCCTTGTTGTAGTTTCCTGCAGAGAATACGGCGATATTGCTCTCGAGAGCCTCGCAGTTGGCATTTGCAGGGTCAAGGAAGTACATGATGGCGTCGTGCTCGACAGTACTTCTTGACTTGAAGTCTGCGTCGGATTTGTATTCGTCATAGGTTACGATGCCGTTCGTTACCACCTTGCCGTCCTCGCCGTAAGAACACTGGACGATGCTTGCTCCATGTGCAGCGGCATAGTAGAATGCCTTTGCGACGTTGTTGCGGCCGGCCTTGTTTCCCTTCTCGTCAAAGATCTGGCATGACATGATGCGTACGCCGTCTCCGTTGCCGCTGCCTCCGGCGACAGAGCTTACGCCCTTGCCGTTGTTGTTGGTCGCTGCAATTGTTCCGGCCACATGGGTACCATGGTCACCACCCTTGCTGTTGGTGTCGAAAGTGATCTTGCCGCTGTTGTCCTTGAAGTTGTATCCGTATATGTCGTCAACGTATCCGTTGTTGTCGTCATCTACGCCTTCTTTACCTTTCATCTCGGCTTCGTTTACCCACATTGCGTCCTTGAGGTCTTCGTGGTCATATTTGACACCTTCGTCCATCACCGCAACGATGACTCTCGGGTCTCCGGCTGTGAGTCTCCATGCGTCTTTGACTCCTACGTCCGCGCCCTCTGCCGCGGTTTCCGAGATGCTCTTGTCACCTGTGTTGATAAGGTTCCACTGTACGCTGAGTTTCTCGTCGTTGAAAGGGAGGTTTGTTGCTGCTGCGCGTGTGGACACGGTCTCCTTGCATTCGATAGATATAGGAGTCACGTCCTTGTCCACAAATGTATTATACTCGATTGCGGAAACCTTTGTGTCTGCAGCAAGTGTGCGGGCCATGGACTCTACAGAAATGCTGGTGTCGAAGCGTACTGTGAACCATCTGTGGAGGTTGTGTCTTTTTGCAGTCAGGTCGTTCTCGATGTCTACCGGGAAAACGGGAGCAACAGAGGCCTCGGACAGACCTTCCATGCTCAATGTTCCGTTGTACCACTCCGAAGCTGCGTCTTCAGTCAGCTGGACAAGCAGAACGCCGTCCTCGCATTCGCCGAAGCGGTCTCCGGTCAGTTTGCTCTCAAGAGTGTTCGGCATAGCCGCCTTGTCCTCGATGTCGTTGGTACAAGAGATGCCCGCAACCGACAGGATTGCGAGCAGGGTTAAAGTTTTTCTCATTATCATTGTTTTGTTGTCTTCAGTGCTTCCTTAAGCTGTTTGTCATAACGCAGACGGATCTTCACGCCCGCTTCCTGGAACCAGTATCTGATTGCGATTTCCTCCTCGATGAAAGGAATGATTTCGTCTTTCTTGAGGCGGATGAATCTTTCCTTGTCCATCTCGAGTGCCTTCACCAGAGCTCCGAGTTCGTTCGACATCACGTCTGCGAGGCCGTCTTCCTCGAGTTCTTCCTTCATCTTGTCGAATGTGGCCTTCGCGCTGCTTCTGTAGTCAAAGTCCTGGGTCTTTGCGAAACTGATGAAGTCCTCGAAATCAGCGTCGCTGAAATGGTAGTCGTCCGCTTCGGCAATGCTGTCGTGGTTGCGTGCGAAATGGATCACATACTGGTCGATCACGCCTCCAAGTACAAGAGAATATACGAGTCTGCTGTATGACGGAACATCTACCTCAACGTCCGGCTTCACTCCGATTCCCTGTACGCATCTTCCGCTCGGTGTGTAGTACTTCGCTGTTGTGATCTTCATCTGGCCGTTGTATGGAAGAGGGCGGATGGACTGTACGAGTCCTTTGCCGTAGCTTGTCTTGCCCATGATGGTGGCTCTCTTCAGGTCCTGAAGACCTCCTGATACGATTTCAGATGCCGAGGCCGAGCCTCCGTCGATCATAACTATGATAGGGGTTTCGGTGTCGATAGGGTCAGACTGCGTGCGGTATTCATGGCTTGAGCCGTCTGTCTTTCCTTTGGATGAGACTGCAAGGCTGCCCTTGGGTACGAAAAGCGATATAATGTTCACGGCTTCGCTCATGAGACCACCGCCGTTTCCGCGGAGGTCGAGCACAAGGCGTTTCATTCCCTTTGCCTTGAGGTCAAGGAAGTTGCTCTTTATCTGTTGCGCCACGCCTTCGGTGAATCCGCTCTGGAGAATATAACCGGTCGTGTCATCGAGCATTCCTGCGTATTCAACGTCAGGGAAGTGGATGCGCTCTCTTACGATAGGAATATCAAGCGTGTCGCCTGTGCGGACCTTTTTCACCTTGAATACTACGGTTGTGCCAGGCTTGCCCTTCATTCTGTCGCTGCTTTCCTTGGTCTCGAGGCCTTTGGTAGGGAGTCCGTCGATTTCAAGGATCTCGTCACCGCACTGCAGACCGTTCTTGTGGGCAGGGGATCCGAAATACGGTTCGTTGATGATTACGTTGTCTTCCTTCTTCTTGTGTATGATCGCTCCGATTCCTCCGTAGGTCTTCGAAAGCATCATCTGAAGGTCTTCGTTCTCCTCTTCCGGGATGTAGACTGTGTACGGGTCGAGCTGCTCAAGCATTGAGTCGACTCCTTTCCTCATCATCTTGTCTATAGGAAGGGTGTCGACGTATGAACGGCTGAGCTCTCTTATGATGGAGTTGTGGATTTCTGTCCACTGTCCCAGCTTGAAGTCCTGAGACTGGGCATGAGCGCTCTGTCCTGTCAGTATGATCAGGACCGTTGCAAATATTATCTGTATTCTACGCATATTCTTCATTTACAGTTCGCAAATTTAAGTGATTTCCCTTAACGATCTGATTGTTTTGCGGAAACCTGTAGCATTTTCTACTGAACATTTGTCCAATGGATGCGGATTCCTTTTCGCTCCATGCCTCTGAACCATGTCATCTGTCTTTTCGCGAACTGATGGATGGCAGTTGCAAGTTGCGTGCGCATCTGCTCGTATGTAAGTTCTCCGATTATATACTGTGTGACGAATTTGTATTCGAGACCGTAGTATATAAGATCCTCGGCCGGGATCGGTCTGTATTCCGGTGCGAGGGCCGGATGTGTTCCGTCGATCAGCCCGCGGATTTCTTCCACCATTCCTTCTTTCAGTCGCGCATCCAGACGTTTGTCGATCTTGGCGTTTCTCACTTCGCGGCTGACGAGGGTGCCGATGTAGTAGGTGTTCTTCGGAAGGTATGCTGTGCGCTCTACCGGATGTTCCGCTTCATATATCGCTATTTCCAGAGCACGGATGAGGCGCTTGCGGGTGTCGTAGTCTGTGTTGTTGTGAAGCGGTTTCAGTGCGGCGAGTCTGCTGATGAGCTCTTCGTCGGAGTGCTGCTCGAGTTCTGCCCTGAGTTCCGGGTCAGGCGGTACTTCGGGGAGTGAATATCCGCAGGTCGCCGCTTCGATGTATAGTCCGGATCCGCCGCAGAGTATCGGAATGCAGCCTCTTTCGCGGATGTCTCTGTATGCCTTTTCGAAGTCTCTCTGGTATTCGAAGATATTGTATTTCTCTCCGGCGTTCACGATGTCCATGAGGTGGTAAGGGATTTCCTCATATTCGTTGAGGTCCTTTCCTGTGCCGATGTCCATGCCGCGGTATACCTGTCTGGAGTCTGCTGAAATTATCTCGGCGTGAGGCTGTGGCAGACTATGGGTGTTCGGACGTTCGCTTCGCTCACCCCACCACTGCGCTTCGCTTGTGGTCCCCCCGCTTTCGTGCCGCGGGTGGCACGGTCCTCGCAACCCATAGTCTGCCACAACCTCTCCGTTCGGACCGCATTCCAGCAATGCGTTGATCCGGCGCGCAAGCTGGACCGCATAACGGGTTTTCCCCGAAGCAGTTGGTCCGAGAACGCAGATCAGGTCTATTTCTCCGCTGAGGTATTTCTCCAGAATCTCCTGCACGTTTATTTCCTCTGCAGGGGGTAGATCCGCCATGGGCGGTATGGGGGTGAACTGTTTCTTTGCCATAGTACTGCAAAGATAATGTTTTTAAAACAATGTATAGCCTTGAAAAGGTTTTGCTGCATGTTGAGATCGCATAACTGTTTGATATGTAGTTCTTTAGTTGTTCGAGGGTGGGTCTTTTTCACCCACCCTTGAACAGCTAATAAGTTCACAGTCAGTGATTTACCTGTAACTCAAAGTGTGCGGGATTCTGATACATGGGAGAAAACACTCAAAATGTGCGAAAAAGCAGTATCTTTGCAAGTGTTTATGAATACATCGCGGACAGTATGGTATGGAAAATGAACGCGATGCCTGCAAATAGTTTGAGAATATGCCGAAAGCAAAAAGCAGTGTAGAGATAAAGAACAGGAGGGCCTCGTTTGACTATGAGTTCATTGAGACCTTTCAGGCGGGTATTGTGCTTACCGGCACAGAGATCAAGTCGATCAGAGCGGGCAAGGCGTCGCTTGTGGACACCTTCTGCTACTTCAACGGTAACGAGCTGTATGTGAAGAATATGCACATTGCGGAGTACTGGTGGGGAAGTTGGGGAAAACACGACCCTCGTCGTGACCGCAAGCTTCTTCTCAGCCGCAAGGAACTTAACAAGCTCCAGCGTGCAGTCAAGGAGAAGGGATTGACAATCGTCGGAGTGAAGCTTTATATAGCAGATAACGGTTACGCGAAGATTCTTATCGCCCTTGCGCGTGGTAAGAAGGAGTATGACAAGCGTGCATCCATCAAGGAGAAGGATCTCCGCCGCGAGATGGACCGGATGTAGCCATATAGCGTGGCGCTCAATCCACTGAACATCAGATAATTACTAAAAGGCGATTCCCCGTCATGAGGGAATCGCCTTTTAGTAAATGCTTGAATATCAGGCAGATGTCTGCCACGGCATTAGAGTCCGAATGCTTCCTTGATCATGTCTACCGAGTCAAGAAGCTCCCAGCCGAAGAACTGAACATACTCGGTAGTCTTCACGCCGTTGCGTACCATTGTCACAGACTCCTTGTATGGAGTACGGCCTACGTGACCGTATGAAGCTGTAGGTTCGTAGATAGGCTTCTTGAGACCGAACTTCTCGATGATCTTTGCAGGACGGAGGTCGAAGAGCTCGTTCACCTTCTCTGCGATAGCTGCATCTGAAAGACCCTCAGCCGCTGTTCCGTAAGTGTTTACATAGATACTTACAGGTCTTGCAACGCCGATCGCATATGAAAGCTGTACAAGCATCTCACGTGCAACGCCTGCCGCTACCATGTTCTTTGCGATGTATCTTGCCGCGTAGGCTGCAGAGCGGTCAACCTTTGAAGGGTCCTTTCCTGAGAATGCTCCACCACCGTGAGCGCCCTTTCCGCCGTATGTGTCAACGATGATCTTACGTCCAGTGAGACCTGTGTCGCCGTGAGGACCTCCGATCACGAACTTGCCTGTCGGGTTTACGTGAAGGATATAGTCGCCCTTGAAAAGCGCTGCAGTCTCTGCAGGGAGAGTCTCGATGAGCATAGGGAGGAGGATGTTCTGCACGTCCTCGCGGATCTTTGCCTGCATAGCTTCGTCGACACGGTTCTGACCGAACTGGTCACAGCCGTCGGCATAGCTCATGGTTCCCAATGACTCAGGTGTGAACTCGTCATGCTGAGTCGAGATCACGATTGTATGAACGCGTACAGGCTGGTTTGTCTCGCCGTCGTACTCGATTGTGAACTGTGACTTTGAGTCAGGGCGGAGGTAAGGCATGAGCTCAGGCTTGGTCTTGCGGATCTTTGCAAGCATGAGGAGAGCCTGGTGTGAAAGTGCGAGCGGAAGCGGCATGTACTCGGCTGTATCGCAGCATGCGTAACCGAACATCATGCCCTGGTCGCCTGCGCCCTGTGCGTCTGCGTCCTCGCCTACGACACCGCGGTTGATGTCTACGCTCTGCTCGTGAAGAGCTGAAAGGATACCGCATGAGTTGCCGTCGAACATGTACTCTGCCTTGTTGTAGCCGATCTTGTTGATTACGCGGCGCACTGTCTTAGGGATGTCCACATATGCATCCTCGGAACGTACTTCGCCTCCTACAACTACGAGACCTGTGCTGCAGAATGTCTCACATGCCACTTTTGACTCGGGGTCCTGTCTCAGGAACTCGTCAAGGATTGCGTCGGAAATCTGGTCCGACACTTTGTCAGGATGTCCCTCGGACACTGACTCTGATGTAAATAAGTAATTCATTTTGTATATCGTTTTTATATTTCTCTCTTCAGGGCACTAAAAAAGCCCCACATCAGATGCGGAGCGGACACAAAAATACAAAAACACAAAATATATTTTTAGCATTTTTTAGTGTGGTTGCAAGCAGCCAAATCCCTCCACATTCAACATCAGGCAGGACCTGATTCCCTTTTTCGGGGTGCAAAGGTAAACAAAAAATTAACAACTGCAAAACGGCTGCGGCCCTATTGAGAAAACAATGGAGCGTAAGAAGCTGATTTGTAGCCATTTGTGCGTTAGGGAGGGAAGACAAGGCGAGTTCTCTCTAATTTATATGTCTGAAACTCAATATTTTGACAAAAGCAAAAGATGTGTCCTAAAGTTTCCTTAAGTCTTTAAAAAATATTATCTTCGCGGCATCAAAACTATTATTAACCAATTAAACCATTATGAAACAGACATTTAAGTATTTATTTACTGCTTTGTTGGCAATGGTAATGGCGGTTTCTGCTTTCGCACAGGTTACAACATCTGCTATTGCCGGTAAGATTACCGATGCAAGCGGTGAGGTAGCAGGCGCGGCTGTCGTCGCTGTCCACATGCCTTCAGGAACAAATTATTATTCTGTGACTGATGGCAACGGCTTCTATCGCCTCAATGCCATCATGCCGGGTGGCCCTTATACCGTGAAGGTAGAGATGCTGGGCTACAGACCTACAGAGTACACTAACCTCTATGCACCTCTTGGTGAGACTCTTACAATCAATCCTGAACTTCAGGTTGAGGCCCTCGGTCTTGAGGCTGCGGTATTCACTGCAGACGGTGTAAACTCAGGTATGAATATCAACCGTGCTGGTGTAGGTACATCTATCAGCGAGCAGACTATGTCAGCTCTTCCTACAGTTAACCGCAGCATGAACGATGTCATGAAGCTTACTCCACAGGCATCTTCTACAACAAACGGTCTTGCAATCGGTGGTGGTAACTATCGCTCTTCTTATGTTACTGTCGACGGTGCTGCGTTCAACAATGCATTTGGTATCGGTTCTAACCTTCCTGCAAGTGGCTCGCCTATTTCACTCGACGCTCTCGAGCAGATGTCGGTGAACGTGACTCCGTTTGACGTTCGTCACTCTGGCTTTACAGGTGGTGCAATCAACGCTGTTACAAAGAGCGGTTCAAACCAGTGGCATGCTTCTGTCTACAACTACTACAACAGCGACAAGCTCAAGGGTAACAAGGTTGCAGGAAAAGAAGTTGACAAGACTGAGTCTCTCAACAACACTACAGGTTTCACAGTAGGTGGTCCTATCATCAAGAACAAACTCTTCTTCTTCGCTAATTTCGAGTACACTGCTGACGTTGTTCCAGGTTCAAGCTATCGCGTAAGAGAGAACGAGACAGATGAGTGGGGTGACAATACTTCGTTTGTTCGTCCTACGAAGGAGTTCATGGAGGAAGTCAAGTCGTTCCTTGCAGAGAAATACAACTACGATCCAGGTCGTTACCAGGGCTATTCGCTCAGCACTCCTGACTGGAAGCTCCTCGCTCGTGTTGACTGGAACATCAACGACAACCACAGATTCAACATCCGTTACAGCCACACTATGAACAAGAGGTCTTCAAGCCCATCTTCTTCAATCAGCCCTCTTTCTTCAAGTGTATATAACAGAAACACATACGGACGTACTTCAAAGTATGCTCAGTTCTTCGAGAGTTCACGTTACTTCCAGGAGGAGAACTTCATGTCTCTCGCAGCCGAGCTCAACTCACGTTTCGGAAACTATGCAAGCAACGTTCTCCGTGTTACCTGGTCTCACCAGAACGAGCCTCGTAGCTTCGTAGGAGATCTTTTCCCTACAGTGGACATCCTAGGTGAGGACGTAGACGGCAACAAGTCTGTAATCACTTCATTCGGTCCGGATCCATTTACATATGGTAACCTCCGTGATGTTCAGACAGTAGTGGTTACTGACGAGTTCTCATATACAAAGGGTATCAACAACTTCGTGGCAGGTCTCCAGTTCGAGTGGGATGACACTAAGAACGGTTACATGCAGGGTGGTGCAGGATACTATGTATACAACTCATGGGAGGACTTCAAGACAGGTGCAAAGCCAGCTGCGTTCGCAATCACTCACGCTAACCGTGATGACCTCCAGCAGGTATTCCCAAGCTTCCAGTACATGCAGGCTTCGGCTTATCTCCAGGATGAGCTTACATTCAGCGAGTACTTCAAGCTTACTGCGGGTATCCGTTTCGAGATGCCTATCTATCCTACAATCGACGGAAACTTCAACCAGGAGTTCGCAGATCTTGCAAAGGGTGACAACTCTATCAAGGGAATGTCAACAGCAGATATGCCTAAGGCGCGTCTGAACGTATCTCCACGTATCGGTTTCAACTGGGATGTCCTCAAGAACCGCAGCCTCATCGTACGCGGAGGTTCAGGTATCTACACAGGCCGTATCCCATTCGTGTGGATTGTATCTGCAGCAGGTAACAGCAACTGTCTCCAGGCTCAGTTCATCGATTCAACAGGAGATTCTGCTCCAGCATTCGCTCCATCTATCTCAGGTATCCTCAAGAACCTCTATGGTGGTGAGTTCAAGGCTCAGGCTCAGCCAGCACCTCAGAGCACCACAATTATGGATCAGAAGCTTAAGATGCCGACAACATGGAAGTCATCTCTCGCAATTGAGGGCCGTCTACCAGGTGGTATCAAGGCTACTCTCGAGGGTATCTACAACAAGGATCTCTCTGCTGTATATGTACATAAGCTCGGTCAGAAGCAGGTTGATGGTGGCGTGAAGCTCCCAGGTGAGCCAGAGGCAAGACCATCATGGAAATCAGAGGCTCTCAAGAACTCTCTCGGCAAGGACGTTCAGCCATACTATATCACCAACACTGACAAGAAGGGACATTACTACTCAGTGACTGCAATGCTCCAGAAGGACTTCCTCTTCGGACTTTCTGCAATGGCAGCATATACATATAGTGGTTCACAGAGCGTTTCAGAGGGTATTGGTGACCAGGTGTCTTCAGCTTACAACACTATGACCTATAACTCTATGGGTTCAAACATGCCGGAGCTCGGCCATTCTGCATTCGTATCTCCTAACCGTCTTATCGCTAATGTAAGCTACCGTATCGACGAGGGTGACTTCGGTGCTACTACAATCGGTCTCTTCTACGAGGGCTACAACCACTGCTATGTAGGTGGCTACTCTTATACAAGATACTCTTACACTATGCCTAGCGTAACAGGTGACGGCGGTGCAAACAACCTCATCTACATCCCTACTGAGAAGGATCTCGAGGGCATGACTTTCGCTGACCCAGAGAACAAGGAGGCATTCAATAAGTTCATCGCTGGTGACAAGTATCTCAGCAAGCACAGAGGTGAGTATTCTAAGAGAGGTGGCGTAGTTGCTCCTTGGCAGCATCGATTCAACTTCAAGGTTGCTCAGGACTTCGACTTCAGAGTTGCTGAAAGAAAGAACACTATCCAGGTAGGTCTCGACATCAACAACCTCGGTAACCTGCTTAACAGCAACTGGGGAACATATGACAAGCTTAGCGGTGACCAGATCCTCAAGTACGACTCTAAGACATCAACTTATACATTCACAGAGCCTACTTGGTCAAAGATCACTACCGTGGCTTCAACTTGGGAGATGCTCCTCAGCCTCCGTTGGTTCTTCTAATAATATGATCCGTCCGTGAAAACATCGCTTTTTGTGGATGAATACATAAAAACAATGGTCTGTCCATGGAAACTGCTGTTTCCATGGACAGACTTTTTATATCCGCCAAGGATTGATAATCCCCTGTAATCAGACCCTCTCAGAGGTCTCTAAGTAATTGATTTTCCGAAAAGTTTGGTCAAACGAAATATTTTTACTACCTTTGCGCCCCCTATGTGGTATAGGATCGCATAGAAATTATTAAGTATTAACTAATTAAACAGTTCAAGATGGACACACAGAGCTACAAAACTGTATCACTCAAAGCTGGTGATATCAAGAAGGAGTGGGTTGTGATCGATGCGACTGACCTCGTACTCGGACGTCTTGCTGCCAGAGTGGCGCTCGTTCTTCGTGGTAAGAACAAGCCTTCTTACACTCCGCACATGGATTGTGGTGACAATGTCATCATCATCAACGCGGACAAGATTCGCCTCACTGGTAAGAAGATGACTGACAAGGTGTATGTACGTTACACTGGCTACCCAGGTGGACAGCGTTTCACTACACCAAAGGAGCTTCTCGCAAAGAAACCTACTGAAGTCTTAAGGATGGCTGTCAAGGGCATGCTTCCTAAGAACCGCCTCGGATCGAAGATCCTCAACAACCTGTATCTTTACGCAGGCAACGAGCATCCACACCAGGCACAGAACCCAAAAACAATCACTTTAAACGAAATTTAAGCAGAGCATGAAAGTAGTAAACGCACTTGGAAGACGTAAATCAGCAGTCGCTCGCGTTTATGTCGTGTCTGGAAAAGGTAACATCGTAATCAACGGACGTGAACTCAACGAGTACTTCAAGGAGGACACTCTTCGTTACATCGTTAACCAGCCATTCGAGGTAACAGGCACTACAGCTCAGTTTGACGTAAAGGTTAACCTCGACGGAGGTGGAATCAAGGGTCAGGCAGAGGCTTTGAGACTCGGTATCTCTCGCGCACTTTGCGAGATCGATAAGGAGGCTTATCGTCCTGCACTTAAGGCCGCTGGTTTCCTCACACGTGATGCACGTGAGGTTGAGCGTAAGAAACCTGGTCAGCCTGGCGCACGTAGACGCTTCCAGTTCAGCAAACGTTAATATTTGCTGCCTGATTTACAAAGCACAGTCCGGTTCAAAATCACAGGACCTTCACGGAAGATGCGAATTTTCGGGAGCTGCCTGATGATTGCTGAGACTGCGGAAAATCTTGGAGACCTGACGAAAGTCATCCTTGCGAACGCGAGGATCTATAGCTACTCCGGATTGAAGAAAAGAGCCCCTCAGGCGAAGGCAATAGCCTGTGCGGGATAAGTAAAAAACAAACAAACATTTTAAAACAATGCCAAGAACAAATTTCCAGGAACTGCTTGATGCAGGTGTTCACTTCGGACACTTGGCGAGAAAATGGAACCCTAAGATGGCACCATACATCTTTGATCAGAAGAACGGTATCCATATTATCGACCTGCACAAGAGTATAGTTAAAATCGATGAGGCTGCTGCAGTACTTAAGCAGCTTGCGCGTTCAGGCCGCAAGGTACTCTTCGTAGCTACAAAGAAACAGGCAAAAGAGATCGTTGCTGACAAGGCAGCATCTGTAAACATGCCATACGTGACAGAGAGATGGCCAGGTGGAATGCTTACAAACTTCCCAACCATCCGTAAGGCTGTCAAGAAAATGAACACCATCGACAAGATGATTGAGGATGGTACATTCGACACTCTCGCAAAGCGTGAGCGTCTTCAGGTTACACGCCAGCGCGCTAAGCTCGAGAAGAACCTCGGTTCTATCCGCGACCTTAGCCGTCTCCCATCAGCACTTTTCGTAGTAGACGTACAGAAGGAGATGAACGCCGTTAAAGAGGCAAATCGTCTTAACATTCCGGTTATCGCTATGGTTGATACTTGTTGCGATCCTACTCCGATTGATTATGTGATTCCGGCAAATGACGATGCAGCAAAGTCTATCGCTTACATCATGGAAGCACTTTGCGGCGCGATCAAGGAAGGACTTGACGAAAGGAAAGTTGAGAAGGAGAAAGAGGCTCCTGAGCAGACAGAGGAGAAGCCAGCAGGCAAGAAGCTCCGTGCTCGCAAGGGTGCCAAGCCAGCTGAGGAGGCTGTAGAGGCTCCGGCTGAAACTCCGGCAGAGTAATTTAGTGTAACCTTTAACATCTATCGAAAATGGAGATTAAAGCAGCAGAAGTTGCAAAACTTCGTCAGATGACAGGCGCTGGTATGATGGACTGCAAGAAGGCTCTCGTTGAAGCTGAGGGCGACTTCGAGCGCGCAAAGGAAATCATCCGCGAGAAGGGTAAGCTCGTAGCAGCAAAGCGTGCTGACCGCGAGACTTCAGAAGGTGCGGCTATCGCTAAGGTAAACGGCACAAAGGCTATCGTTGTCGCTCTCGGCTGCGAGACTGACTTCGTTGCCAAGAACGCTGAGTTCCAGGCACTTGCTGAGGCTATCGCAGAGGCGGCTATCGCTAACTTCCCAGCAGACAAGGAGGCTCTCATGGCCTGCACACTCGCTGACGGAAGGACTGTAGAGGCTGCGGTTACCGAGCAGACCGGTAAGACAGGTGAGAAGCACAGCATCGTAGGTTACGAGACTGTCGAGGCACCTTACATCTCATCTTACATCCACAAGATCAACGGCAAGCTTGCTGCTATCGTTGGTTTCAACAAGGCTTTCGACGAGTCTGTTGCAAAGGGTGTAGCAATGCAGGTGGCTTCAATGAATCCTGTAGCCGTTTCAGCTGAGTCTGTACCTCAGAGCGTAATCGACACTGAGCTCAAGACTGCAACTGAGAAGACTAAGGAAGAGCTCGTTCAGAAGGCTGTAGATGCAGCTCTCACAAAGGCAGGAATCAACCCTGCACACGTGGACAGCGAGGCTCACATCGAGTCTAACCAGGCTAAGGGATGGATCACAGCTGAGCAGGCAGAGCAGGCTCGCGAGATCATCAAGACCGTTTCTGCAGAGAAGGCAGCCAACCTTCCTGAGCAGATGGTTGCTAACATCGCAAAGGGTCGTCTTCAGAAGTTCTTCAAGGAGCAGACTCTTGAGGAGCAGGGCTACCAGATGGGTGATGGCAAGACAGCGGTCAAGGATGTCGTCAAGGCAGCTGACGCTGAGGCTAAGGTCCTCTCATTCAAGAGAATCTCACTCGCAGACTAATTCAACGGGCTTTTGCCCGATCAATAGAAGGCCGTCGGATTTTCCGGCGGCTTTTTTGTTGGCGGAGCTCGTTGTCCGGGAATCCGGCCTTTCCCCCCCCGGATAGCCCAAGCAAAATTCGCTCGTTGTCCGGGAATCCGACCCTTTCCCCGGATGACTCGGGAAAACGAAATATGCCGTGTGCCAACCCGTTACTTTGAGCGAAATGCATTCTGTGGCCTGTGTGGCACATCTTGCGGAGTAACCTGACGATTCGCAGACCCTTTACTCTGCCTCAGTGTCATTATATGCTCTCCAGAGCATATCGGGCGAAGTAACCGGTTGGGGTGAAAAGTTGTATGGTATATGAAAATAAAAGAGTATCTTTAGTAAATCGAAGACCCCCGAAGTAAATCTAAAGAAGCCCAAAGTAAATCCAAAGAAACCCGAAGCTGGCTCCTAAGAGAAATTACATCAAAGTATTCCTGATATTGCTGTCAATCCATACGCTCTGGTCATGCTGCCAGTACTGTGGCAGGACTTGTCGACTACACCTGTCCGCCGGCATGCGTGGCGGCCGGTTATAATAATGCCGCATCAAAGGACAAGACCCTCGTGTTCTTCCCATACAGGCCTCACACGACCGGCAAGATGGACAAGAGGTTCTACGACCGCTGGAAGGAAGAGATCCGCGGACCGAGGGAGAAGTTCATAGACGATTATCTGAAATAAAAAATCCAATTGATGAAACAAATGTACCACCGCTGAACAGGATGAAAGTTATTTTGTAATATTGTACAAAATAAACTTGATATGAGACAGATCTGTTTAGCGGTGGCGTTGCTGGTTTCAGTATTCAGCCACACTGCAAGATGTCAGGAATATGACATATTTCTTCTTTTGGGCCAGTCCAACATGGCGGGCAGGGGGGAAATGCTTGAAGAGGACAAGGGCGTGATCGCCGACAATGTCTTTCTTCTGGATGAAGACGGTCAGGTCCGTCCGGCGACCAACCCGCTCAATCAGTTCTCTACGATAAAGAAGAACCGGTCCTCGCAGAAGATCAGCCCCGGATATGGCTTTGCCAGGAAGATCTCGCAGAAGACAGGACGCAAGATCCTGCTGGTGGTCAATGCCCGAGGAGGAAGCCCGTTGAACGAATGGCTTAAAGGTGCCGGGACCGGGTATTTCGAGGAGGCGGTAAGACGTGCCCGTCAGGCCATGAAACAGGGTGGTCAGGTGAAGGCGATACTTTGGCATCATGGCGAGTCGGATTGCAGGGACACGACGTATCTGAGGACTCTGTCCGGGATGGTCAGTGACCTGAGAAAGGAGATCGGCGGGACCGGGATTCCGTTCATCGCCGGCGAGCACGGCAACTGGCGTTCTCCGTCCAAGGGATTCAACAAGCGTCTGGCAGGTATAGACAAATATATCCCCAATTCCGCATATGTGTCGGCTCACGACTGCTCCATGGACAACGACCCGAAGAATCCGTTGTTCAGCAGGGAAGGACAGATAACTCTGGGAGAGAGATATGCGGCAAAGGTGTACAGGATGTGCTATCTCGATCCGGACTTCAGAAAACTGACGGCAAGGAACCATCCGCGCCTCTTCCTGAACGATGCCGACTTCAAGGCTCTCAGGAAAAAGAACCGGCCTGGAACGATCGTGTCCCAGCTCAATGACACTATAATAGCGATCGCAGACGCCGAGATGCGTTCGGGAAAGGTCCTGAAATATAAGCTGGATCCGAGCGGCAGGCGTATCCTTCCGATTTCCAGGAACGCATTGAAAAGAATTTCATCATGTGCATATGCATATAGGATGACGGGAGACCGCAGGTATCTTGAGTTTGCGGAGCAGAACATGAATACGGTCTGTGCATTCAAGGACTGGAACGAGAGTCACTTCCTTGATGTGGGAGAGATGGCGATGGCTGTGGCCATAGGATATGACTGGCTGTTCGGTCAGCTGAGCGAGGAGACCAAGGCGAATGCCAGGGCTGCACTCGTGGAGAAGGCCTTCGAAAAGTCAGAAATCCAGAAATACAACAGATTCTACCGGGCTCACAACAACTGGAACCAGGTGTGCAACGCCGGACTTGCTGCGGCGGCTCTGGCGACATATGAGTCAAATCCCGAGATCGCCGCAAAGCTCATATTGAATGCGGTGGAGACAAACGAAGAGCCGCTTGGAATCATGTATGGACCGGACGGCAACTATGTGGAAGGTTATTCATACTGGGATTATGGCACTCTCTATCAGTCTATGCTGCTGACCGCCCTTGAGACGGCTCTTGGGACTGATTTCGGACTGTCGGAGACGGAGGGCTTCCTGAAGACCGGAGAATTCATGATGTTCATGGAGGGCATCACGCAAAGTTTCAATTACTATGACAGCTGGGGCAAGAAATCTCCTGCAATCGCCATGTGGTATTTTGCCGACAGGCTCAACAGACCGGAACTCCTCTATAATGAGATACAGCATCTCAGAAGCGGTCATTATGACAGGACTTTCTCCGGAGCAAGGCTTCTGGCTCCTATGATGGGATATGCAGCCAGGATCGACCTGGAGGATATGCCTGCACCTTCAGACAAGATGTGGTATGGCCATGGAGTCAATCCGGTGATGATGATCAGGACGAAATGGGACGGCAGCGACTCGGATGTCTATGTCGGCATCAAGGGCGGAAGCGCCTCCAACAGCCACTCCCACATGGATGCCGGATCGTTCGTGTTCGAATCCCAGGGTGTGAGATGGTCCTGCGACCTGGGCAATCAGAAATATGCCCCATTGGAGAATGCCATGAAGAAGCTCAAGAAGAGCCTTTGGGACAGGAGTCAGGATTCGGGAAGATGGGACGTGCTGAGATACAACAACTTCCACCACAGCACAATCACCCTCAACGACAAGAAACATGACGTGAAGGGCTTTGCCGGCTTCAAGGAAATCATTGAGAGTGACAAGGAGATGGGAGTGGTGATCGACATGACGGAGATCTTCGGAGACGCTGTGAGGAATGTGACCAGGACCGTGAAGCTTGTCGAAGAAAGGGATCTTGTGGTCACAGACCTGCTGACTGCTCCTCAGGACCGTGGCGTGAACTACACGTGGAGGATGGTGAGCAACGGAAAACCTGAGGTCAGGAAGGATATGATAGTCCTGAGGGCAGAAGGAAAGACCATGCTTCTGAAAGCGGACGGAACCTTGAAGTTCAGATATACCACCTGGAGCGCAGAGCCGAAGGCCTATTATGACAATCCGAATGAGGGAAAATATATTGTCGGAATCGAGGCTGATATCCCGGAGGGAGAGACCGCAAGATTCACAGTGACCCTCTCGCCGGGGCAGTCTTCCGTGACTTCGGAGCCGTTCGGCACCCTATCCAGCGGCGAGGAGGTGACTCTGTGGAGACTGACAAACGCAGGCGGTGCCTCCATGGAACTGACCGATTATGGCAGCAGGATCGTGAAGATATGCATGTCGGACAGGGACGGAGTGATCGATGATGTGGTCGTGGGATATGGCAGACTGGAACAGTTTGAAAAGGGTGACCGCTTCTTCGGCCCGGTGATCGGCCGTTTCGGCAACCGTATAGACCATGCCTCATTCGAGATAGACGGGGTCAGGTATGACGTGGTGGCAAATGAGACCCTTGCCGGGGAGCCGGTGCAGTGCCACGGCGGCCCTATGGGTTTCGACAGGTTTGTCTGGAAAGGCGAACCCCTCGTGGAGAAGGGACGCGTGGGGGTGAGATTCCACCGTCTGAGCCCGGATGGCGAGCAGGGGTTCCCGGGAAATATGGACGCATATGTGACGTATTGGCTCTCGGATGACAACGTGGTCAAGATCGAATATGACGCCGTGACCGACAGGCCCACTGTCGTGAACCTGTCGAATCACACCTATTTCAATCTCCGGGGCAGCAAGCCAAGCAATGTGATGGAGCATCTTTTCCAGGTCGAGGCGGACACCTGCGTGCAGAACAACACCCATTATTGTCCGGACCTTCTTCTTCCCGTCGATGGCTCTCCTTTCGATTTCAGGGAGCCTCACAGGATCGATTACAGGATAGATATGCCTAATGAGCACCTGCGCATAATGAAAGGAATGTCGGCATGCTGGGCTGTCCGTGACTGGGACGGCACTCTCCGCAAGGCAGCGGATCTTTATGACGAGGTGTCAGGCAGGGGGCTGGAGACCTGGACGACAGAGCCGGCCCTGCTCACATATACGGGCCGGGGCTTCAATCCTGAAAAATATCCGGATTGCAAATACGGTCCTCTCTGCAAGTTCGCAGGAATGCTTCTGGAGACCATCCACTTCCCGGATTCTCCTAATCAGGACCGTTTCCCAAGCACCGTCTTGCGGCCAGGGGAAAGGTATCATTCAGAGACTGAATATAGATTTTATACTAAATGAAAAAGTGGTGAGTTCTGCCGAACTCACCACTTTTTGCTGTCAGCAGTGCTGTTTATTTGCTCATTGACTCGATTACCGAACGGTTGATTTCCGCAAGTCTAGGGATGTCGACCTTGATCACGGCGCGGTCATAGGTCATGAGTCCGTTCACCTCACCTTCCACGTCAGTTGTCTGGGTATATACGGCGGCTGCGCAGCCGGTCTGAACAAAGATCTTGAGCATTTCCGCATATTCCTCATACTGCTTCATCACCTCCTCGCTGCTCTGCTTGTTCTTGCCATATCCCCACTTCCTGTCGATTTCCCAGGTGTGGCCGGGCACAGGGTATCCGATACCGCCGTACTCTCCGAGCACATTGATGAATTTGGCCTCGAACACGCTCATGGCAGGGTGCGGATAGTGATGGACATCGATGATGTCTCCCACAAGATGGAAGTTTCCGCCGGAAGACTCGTTCACAAGACGGGTAGGGTCGAATGCCTTTGTGTACTTGACAACATCAGGAGTGTCGAACTGTCCCCACGCCTCGTTGAACGGTACCCAGCATACGATGCACTGGAAACCTCTGAATGCAGTCATGATGTTGGTCCACTCGTTATAGAAGTTGTCCTTCCATGCCTGTGGAATGTCGCATTCAGTTCCTCCGAGGAGGCTATCCTTGGACCATACGTTCTTGACAGCCTTCTGAACATCAAGGTCGCGTGAACGGAGCTGTGTGCCGGCAAAGTCACCGATGCTCGGCATGTCCTGCCATACCATCATTCCGAGTACGTCGCACCAATAGTACCAACGTGCTGGCTCAACTTTGATATGCTTGCGGATCATATTATATCCCATTTCCTTGGTCTTCTCGATGTCGAATCTGAGCGCCTCGTCACAAGGAGCGGTATAGAGACCATCCGGCCACCAACCCTGATCAAGAGGTCCGTATTGGAACAGGTTCTCGCCGTTGAGAGCCATTCTCTTATACTGGTTAGGGGACTTGTCCTTCTTTGCGGAGATGGATCTCATGGCCGTGTATCCCTCGATCTGGTCGATGACCTTTTCGTCTCTTGTGACAGTGATGCGCAGACCATAGAGATACGGGCTGTCAGGAGACCATGTCTTCATTTCCGGTACGTTCAGGACTGCCTTGCCTTTTGAAACCACGGCCTCTGCCAGGACAGTTTCAGACGGCTTCTCAGGATTGTATCCGACGCCTCCTTCGAGAAGTTCCACCTTGATCACATCTCGTGAATATGCGTTTGCGGTCTTCACATCCACAGTGATGAGGGATTTAGCAAGGTTGCTGACAGGGTAGTAGCTGGTGATATGTGTCTTGTCCACCGGCTCCATCCACACTGTCTGCCAGATGCCGCTCACAGGAGTGTACCATATGGCCGAGTTGACGATGCACTGCTTTCCGCGTGGCTGCATGCCGTTGTCGGTCGCATCGAAGACCTTGACCGTGAGGGTCTGCTTGCCGGACTTCTTGAGATATGGAGTGATGTCGTATGAGAACGGATCGAATCCTCCCTTATGTTCTCCCACGCGCTGGCCGTTCACGAAGACTTCAGCCTTCCAGTCCACGCCGCCGAAATGAAGTAGGACGTTCTTCCCCTTCCAGCCGGAAGGCACGGTGAATGTCCTTTCATACCAGAGGGAGTTCTCTTTTGTGATTCTGCGGCCGACGCCAGAAAGCGATGATTCCACTGCAAACGGAACGAGGATCTTGCCTTCTGCCTCGAAGCCCTCGGCCTCTACGGAAGTTATGGCATAGTCCCAGAGACCGTTGAGGTTGCTCCATGTCTGTCTGACCATCTGAGGGCGCGGATACTCCGGCAGGACGTTCTCCGGATCCACCTGGGCTGCCCATGGGGTCTTGATCTCTTCGCCTACGGGAGCCCATTGGGCGGAGGCAAGGACTGTGGTGCAGATGGCTGCAATGCTGATTAGTGTCTTCTTCATATGATTGGTCTTATGTGTTTCTGAAACAAAGATAATCAAAACCTTAAAAGCCGGATAACGCGTTCTGACGCAAGAAAGGTGTGTTTCGTCGTTTTGGAAAAGTTTGCCAGAAAAGTTTTATTTAATGGGAAATTTGTGGTATCGCTCAATTACATATATAGGTACTTTTGTGTTGACCAATTTGCTGAAACTAATACTAAGACATATGGACAGACGAAAGTTTTTAAAAACCTCCATACTGGGAGTAGGTGCCACGATGATGGCGGGCGCTCCTGAGCTCATGGCAAAAGACAAGGTGGAACGCAAACCGGTGCGCCTGGAGGCCAACGGATGGATCAAGGCTCCGGCTACGGAAGTCCCGGTAGTCGCAGAGGCTGATATCGTGGTTCTTGGCGGTGGCCCTGCAGGAGTTGCAGCTGCTGTGAGCGCAGCGAGGACAGGCGTCAAGGTTATCCTTCTGGAACGTTATACCTTCCTTGGCGGTCTCTGGACCGGCGGACTTGTCCTGCCGATGCTCTCGACCTATGGCCTCTCTCCGGATCAGGAGTGGACCAAGGTCATATGGGGATTCTCCAATGAGATATATATGCGTCTGAAGAAGATGAAGATGGTGGTGAACGCCAAGGCGCCATGTGTGGACCCGGAGGCCTGCAAGTATGTGCTGGAGCAGTACTGCGAGGAGTCCGGAGTGCAGATCATCTACCACAGCTGGGCAAGTGATGCAGTGATGTCCGGTGACAGGATCGATGCCATCTTCCTTGAGACAAAGAGCGGCAGGATAGCTGTGAGAGGAAAATATTTCGTTGACGCCAGCGGCGACGGCGACCTGATCGCATGGTCCGGTGAAGACCACTATGAACTCAAATACCATATCGGCGCCATGTACCGTATCGGAGGCGTGCCGGACGACATGAAGAAAGCCGGAGCAAAGACCCCGATATCCGGTGTCAGAAGCCGCCATATCCATGGCTTCGACGACCAGGACGGCCTCGATGTCCTGAATCTTTCCAGGATCCAGATGGAACTCAGGAAAGACATGTGGAAGAGGACCCAGGAACTCCGCAGCAGAGAAGGTGGAGAGGGGATCTACCTTCTTGAAACGCCTCCTCAGATCGGTGTACGTGTGACCAGGGTGCTCAATCCTGTCAAGCCGGTGACGTTGGAGGAATCTATGCACTATACTTCTTATAAGGACTCCATCGGAATGAGCGGAGGAAGTGCCCCTATCATGTATCAGGGCCGCAAGGTCATGACCAAGGAAAGGCCTTACTGGCAGATCCCTTATTCATCCATAACTCCTAAGACTTGTCCGAACCTTCTCGTCGGCGGCCGCTGCTTCGGCTACGACAGGGAACTGTCATATGACGCCCGAGAGATCGGAACATGTCTTGTGACCGGACAGGCGGCAGGAACCGCTTCTGCTCTTGCATATCTGGCAAGGACCAGTGTCCAGGATGTGGACATCGAAAAGCTCAGAAAGACACTCTTGGATAACAAGGTAAAACTGGACTAATATGAAACGTATATTCATATCTGTGCTGCTTGTCCTGGCGGCACTCGTGTCATCGGCGCAGTCACTCAGGCTCCCCACCGTGTTGGGCAGCGGAATGGTGCTGCAGCAGAATGAAAATGTAAATATCTGGGGATGGTCAAAGCCGTCTGCAAAGATCAGCGTGCAGGCCGGATGGCTTGACGACGAAGTCAAGACTAAGGCGGACGCAGACGGAAAGTGGCTGGTCCAGCTTGCCACACCGGCTGCCGGCTATCAGCCATATACTATAACCGTGTCTGACGGAAAGTCGGAGATCGTCCTTGAGGATGTGCTCATCGGTGAGGTGTGGCTGTGCAGCGGACAGTCGAACATGGCATGGAAAGTGGACCAGACCATAGACATCAAGAGGGAGGCAAAGGCCAATGCCGGCAAGACGGAAGGCCTCCGCATATATTCGACGGGAAGGATATCGGAAGCAGAGCCACAGGATGATGTTCCTGAGGCGAAGTGGCAGAAAACCACCCCGGAGGCAGTTGCAGAGTTCTCGGCGGTCGGATATGGTTTCGGACTGGAGCTGCAGAAGGCTCTCGACGTGCCTGTGGGACTGATCCAGGCTGCATTTGGCGGAACACTTCTGGAAGGATGGGTCTCTCCGGATGCCATCAATAATGGCGAAAAGGCAAAGAATCTCCAGCGCTCGGTGGGCATGATCAATAAGGCCAAAGGCAAGTGGGCAGGAAAGCAGTCCCACCTGTGGAACGCCAATATCCACCCGATCCTGAATGTGCGCATAGCCGGAACCATCTGGTATCAGGGATGTTCCAATGTGAGGATAAACCCGGTGAGCTACAAGGAAACTCTGATAGGTCTTATTGCAAGTTGGAGAAAGGAGTTCAACAACCCGGAAATGCCGTTCTATATCGCTCAGATCGCCCCTCACACATATGAAGATCTTCAAGGAGCCCAGCTCAGGGAATCTCAGAACTATGTGGCAGCAAGAGTGCCGGGATGTGAACTCGTGGTGACGAACGACTCTCAGGAGATTCCTGGTGACATCCATCCGCGCCTGAAGAAGAACGTATGTCACAGGTTCGCGCAGTGCGCCCTTGGCCAGCACTATGGCAAGGAGGTCGGAGAATGGAGAAGCCCGGCATATGCCAAGAGAGAGGTGAAGGGCTCTGAAATGGTGGTCCGCTTCAAGAACCTCCCTACGACGCTCAAGGTCGAGGGAGAGAAGATCATAGGCTTCCAGCTCGGAGAGAAGATCGATGAAGAGTCGGTGAGATATGTCCTGGCGGATGCACGCCTTGACGAAACTGGAACATGCGTGATCCTGTCTTCGGATCAGATAAAGAATCCTTCGGACGTGAGATATTGCTTTGACGAGAGCGTGGGAAACCTGTTTTCGGCAGAGGGACTTCCGTTGGCTCCGTTCCGCACGGACAGGAACAACAGGCCGATTGCAAAATCCGCAAGAGCCTATATGGAGCCGGCCTCCAGGACAGCGATAGCCTTCGAGGGTGAAGGATACACCAAGGCGACCTTCGAGGAGGGAGCGAAGTTCTGGACGGACAGCGAAATGACCCTCTATGACTTCCCTGAGGAGTTCGCAGGCATGGAGATCCTGATTGCAGAGGGTGTGGAAAAAGGCAGCGAGAGCCTCGGTGGAACGATCATCGCCAAGGAGGACGGACGCATATACTGCATCGGAAGAATGGACAAGGCGGCCAAGAAGACATGGTACAGGAAGCAGGGTTGGAGAGTGATCATTCCGTCAGAGATGGAGCTAAGGCGCGTGGTCGGGAAAAATGCCGACGGCACTCCGAAATACAAGACCATCGGCGGACTGTTCGTCAGCTGGATGGATGTCAAGAAGGGTCAGGAGATCGAACTGTACAAGACAGAGAACTGGGCTTCCGTGATACCGATGGCGGCATCGATAGAATATTAAAAGTGAAACGCATATGCATGGTGTTTTTAAATATCTGATCATCCTGTCCGCTCTGGTTCTGACCTCGTGCAAGGAATTGCCTGCCGCAGAGAAGAAGCAGCCGAAGCAGACACTCAAGGTGGTCTGGGATGCTCCTGAGAAGATCACCAAGGGAGGATATCCGCGCGTGCACAGGCTCAATGACGGCCGTCTGATGCTTTCTTATTCGGTATCGGCCAATAATTATGTCAGGCTCAGTGACGACAACGGCCTCACATGGTCGGAGGACGCGCAGGTCGTGATGAAGCATTTCGTGGTCGAGAACGAAGCGGGAAAGGCCAAGGTGCATGCATCCAATCCGGAATTCGCCCAGCTTTCCCCGACCCATCCCCATCATCCCGGACGCATCATCTTTGCCTGCAACTACCGTCCGATGAATCCGGACGCCTCAGCCACGGGAGATGACAGATACCGTTCTTCGGTCTTCCCATATACGATAGCGATAAAGACATCTGACGACAACGGACAGACATGGTCTTCCATGAAGCATGTATATAAGTCGGAAATATGGAAGGAGAATGCCCTGAGAGGATGCTGGGAGCCGTTTGTGCTTGAACTTCCGGACGGTACCGTACAGATATATTTTGCGGATGAGACACCATATTGGAGGGTGGGAAGCAAATGGCAGAACATATCAGTCATTGAGTCTAAGGATGGCGGTGATTCCTGGAGCGAGCCAAGGATTGTCTCACAGAATGGAAACAGCAGAGATGGCATGCCAGTGGTTCTGCTCCTCAATGGAATGATATATATGGCAATCGAGTCGACAGAAGATGCTTATGACCGTCTGCATCCGATCGTTGTCTGCAATTCGATTGAGGATAATTGGAAGACATTTGTCGGAAAGGGATCTCCATATCGATTCCATCCGTTCAAGAAGTCGCTCAAGAGCGATATAGTATATTCCGGTGCTCCTTATATAATAGCGACAGATAACTACATTGTATATTCTTATCAGATTTCTGATGCGTCGGATGAAAAGAAGGATAATAACTCCCATCACGCAGCAATGGAGGTGCAGGTGTGTCCTAAGAGTGAGGTTGAGAACGGATATTTCTATAATATGAGAGCCGTATCCAGGCCGATAGACCTTGATCAGTGGACAGAGAATGCAGTCTGGAATTCATTATGTGATCTTGGAAACGATGAAATTCTAGCAGTGTCGCAATATAATGGAAACGTGTACTTAGTACGAGGAAGAATAGTAATTAAATAATAAAAGAAATAGTCTGAAACATTATGAAAAAAGAACAATTAGGGGGGGGCAGCTATAGCTCTCCAAAAGTAAGGGTCCTGGAACTCTTGTCAGAGTCGACCTTGTGTACAAGCCAGACAATGGTAACATTGCAAGCTGAAACTGGGGTAACTTGGTATGAAGGTGATGTAGCAGAGTGGTAGTATTGATCGTTAAACAAGAAAAGCAATGAAAACAAGAGTTTTATATTTTACAATAATAGCGGCAGCTCTTTCATTCTCGTGTCAGAAGGAAATCGATGCGCCGGGAGATAATGCTGGCAACAGCGCAGTAGTTGATTTTGTGCCAGGTCCAGGACGAATTCTTGCGGTATCACCAACAGGAACTGATTCTAAGGTTACCCTGGGAGATGCTAACGAAGATGGTAGTTTTCCTGTGCTGTGGACAAACAAAGATGCTATTCAGGTATATAGTGAGAACAATCCAGCAGGTGAAATTTATACATACACAACTGAAAGTCAGACAGGGGCGTCTCTTGCTGTATTTACAGGAGCGCCGGTTGAGGGTACGACAAGATATGCTGTGTTCCCGAGTACAAGGGCTAAAGGATTGGGTGATGATGGCAAATTAAAAGTGAGTTTTGGTGCCCTCCGTAAACAGGAGTTTCATACTTCATTGAACAATAATAAAGGAAACTTAAAATATATGCCAATGTGGGCGACGGAGAGTGAGGAAGCAGAGGGTGTATTCTCTTTCCAGAATCTCTGTGGCGCCGTTTCTTTCAGTTTCAATGACTACCAGGAACTTCGTGATATGCAGATTGTGTCAGTAGAGATAACCTCAAAGACCAAATATATTTCGGGATGTGCTTCTTTTGATCCGGAGGCTGAAAAATTGGAACTCGAATATGAGGCAGAGACAGAAGGAAAAGAAACGTTTGATAAGACTGTTCTTGCAACAAAATCAGACGAGGACAATTTTATTATAAGTAGTAAGGCAAACAGTCCGTCCATTAACGACAAGGGTGTTGCTGGCTATATTGTAGCTCTGCCTGTCGGAACATATGAAGCAAAAGACTTGACAGTGACGATTACCGATAATTTTGGACGTGTGTTCTCAAGAGAAATCACAACGGCGCTGACTGTCGAGCCAGGCGTTGTTAAAGCTTTCCCGACACTTTCTTTTACGTTCTGTTATGGTACTGCAAACTGTCATATTCTCGGAAGTACTGAAGGAACAAGTCTTACCTTTGATGCGGCTATGAGATATGATTTTGGCAAATCATTGGCCGTTAATGATATGAAACCTGTCAAAGGAACAGATTCAAAGGCTTTTACCGGAGGCGATAATTATAAGGTAAAAGTAGTTTGGGAAAAAGCTGAGGGTGCAGATGCTTTTGTAACAGGATCAGTTCTGTCATCAGTAGACTATGCCGATAATAAGATAACAGTGACCGCAGCTGGATCCAGAGGAAATGCATTGGTAGCTCTTTATACTACATCAGGAGAAGGCGAAAATACAGTTGAAACCATTCTTTGGTCTTGGCATATCTGGGTGGCATCTGTTACTCCGCAGGTCTATAGCAAATGTAGTAGTCAAGGTTCTCCTACATTCCACAGTCAAAATTTGGGTGCGACTACATCAGGTGCAGGTAAACAATCTTCTGTGGGCTTATATTATCAGTATGGCCGCAAAGATCCATTTGTTATAAAGGGGAATATTGATATAGCCACCGTAAATACTTCTCTGATAGAAAATGTAGAACTTACATCCTATCAAAATAGAAGTACAGAAAATGCCCGAGTATCATGGACAATCAAGAATCCGACAACGAGAATTATTTACCCTGTTGCAGATGATGATTTCAAGTCTTCTCCGCCGACTGGATTTGATAACTGGATTATGCCTGGTGAAGAGATCGAAAAGTATTGGGGAAATACTGCTGAAAAAGCTACGAGCGTGGAAGCTGTTAATAGTGCGAAAGATGGTTATAAGACAATTTATGATCCTTGCCCAGATGGATACCGAGTACCAGATTATTATTACACCACAGGTGTAGGAAGTGATGCAACTGTATCGGGCGTAGCAAGCAATAGTTTGAAACTTGCCAAAGTTGAATATGCTACTGGAAATTATACTTACTATTATTTACCAGGAACACTGAACTTAAGAGGTGAAGGTGTATGTAATTATAATGATAAAGGATTTTATTGGACCTCGACTTTGACACAAAATCGTGCAGTTGGTTTTCTGTGGAATACGTCTACATTTCACACCCAAACTTTGGGGAGCAGAACCGTTGTTCGCCCGGCAGCTTGCAACATCCGCTGCATGAAGATAGCAGAATAACAAAACACACTAACACATAAAGGCTGACTTTATGATAAGGAAGGCTTTGGTGATTCTTATGATGCTGATGTCCGGGGTGGCTTGGGGGCCGCTCCGGGCTCAGCATTATCTGTTCACTCACCTCAACAAGGAAAACAGCGGCCTCTCATACGACTCCGTGAGGGAGATCTTCCAGGACTCCCGGGGCTATGTCTGGGTCGGAACATACAAGGGTCTGAGCCGCTATGACGGCACAAGGTTCAAGAACTATGACAGGGAGGATTTCGGGATAACATCCGACTTCATAAATGTCATCAGGGAAGACGTGAACGGCAATCTGTGGATCGGAACAGACAACGGTGTCGTGGTCTATGACTATGCCGCCGATGTCTTCTCCCGACTCTCTGACATGGTCCCGCCTGAGACCGAGGTTCCGGACGACAGGATCTTTGCCATAGAGCGCAACTCCGCCGGAATCATGTGGATATCGTCACGTGACAACGGCCTGTATTCATATGATCCTCAGTCCGGAGCGTTCCGTCATCATCCGATGGGGCAGACTCCGGTGAACAACATATACAGGATCACGATAGACCGCAACGACAACCTGTATCTTGTCGTCTATTGCGACAATATCTATGTGGCCGATGCCCTAGCGTCAGGATGCAGGCCTCTGGAACTCAAGGGATGCAGCACCCTCTTTGAGGGAGACGATGTGGAGGGCGTGGCCATAAGCGCCAGATCTAACGACATCATCTATGTGGCCAGCAAGCGCAACGGCCTGGTGGAGGTGGATGTGCGTACAGGCAGGTGCATGACGCTCTACAAGCTGCCCAAGGACGTGCGCCCTACCAATCTGACCTACGACACGAGCAAGTGCCTGTGGCTGAGCACCACGAACGGCCTTGTCTCATACGACCTGTATTCCGGCTCCTGCCATGTGTATCAGTCGGATCCATGGGACCAGTTCTCCTTGTCGGACAGCTATATAACCGAGGTGTACAGGGACAGCAGGGGATGCCTGTGGGCCGGCACCCAGTATGGCGGTCTGAACTGTTCTTCGCCGGCGCACTCCAATTTCCTCAAATGCTACACGCTCTCTGACGGGACATCCCTCAGGGGAACCATAGTCAGAAGTTTTGCAGAGGACAAGTACGGAAACCTGTGGGTGGCGACGGAGAGGATGGGCCTTCTGAAATATTCGGACGGCATCCTGGTCAGACACGAGGCCGACATCCCGGAGTCTGTCCTGGCTTTGCAGGACGATGACGACTGCCTCTGGATCGGCTCCCAGAAGGGAATATCCAGGATGGACTACAAGACTTCGAAAGTCAGGAAATATGTCCCTTTCGACATCGAGAACAGGGACAACAGGGTGGTGACCATATATAAGTCCCATGCGGGGGAGATCTTTGTCGCCACTACCATCGGAGTCATGAAATATGACCGGGAGGAAGACCGCTTCGGCATGCTTCCGGACCTTGCCGGGATCACCATGGAGCACATGGCCGAGGACAGCAGAGGGGTCTTGTGGCTCGCCTCATACTCTGCCGGAGTGTATTCCTATGACATTCTGAAGAACAGCGTAAAGGGGCACTACAGTCCGCAGACGGGAAATCCGGAAATCCCGGACATGATCTCGTCGGTCTGTGTGGACGATGCCGATAACACCTGGATCGTCGGCTTCACGTCAGGCTTCTTCCGCTATCAGAGAAAGGACGACAGTTTCAGGAATTTCTCCACGGAAACCCTCCAGTCCCTGCCGACAGATGTCTATTTCATGGCCTTGCCTGACGATTTCGGACACCTGTGGCTTACTTCGGACAACGGCCTGGTCGAATTCGATCCGGAGAAGGAAAGCGTCAAGGTGTTCTCCAAGGCTGACGGACTGCTGGACAAGGAGTTCACCAAGGCCGGCATCCAGATGCGCGACGGAAACATCGCCTTCGGATCCGCGGACGGTTTTGTCATCTTCAACCCGCGCAACCTGCAGACGGCTGACCAGCTGGCCAAGGTGACTGTCACGGACATGTATCTCGATTACGAACCTCTGGGCGCTGATGCCAAGGCCGGGATCTTTTCCGGAAACATCGATATGCAGAATCTGATAGTCCTTGACCACTCCCGGAACTCCTTCGGCTTCTCCTTCTCCATACTTGATTCGGAATATCCGGCATCTGACAGGATCCTGTGCATGCTGGAAGGGTATGACACCCGTTGGACGGACGTGTCGGTGGCCAAGGCGATGCACTGGAACAACGTGCCGGCGGGAACCTACAGGATGCTTTTGAGCAACGGAGAGTTTTCCGGCAACTTCGTGGATGCGCATGAGGCTGTGACAGTGGTCATAAGACCGAAGTTCTGGGCCTCCACGCTGGGAATCTTCATCATCGTCTTCATGATTGTGACGGTCCTGTCCCTGGCCGTGTACATATTCCTCAGGAACCAGAAGATCCGCGAACAGAGAAGGATCGAGGAATACCGCGTGAAGAAGGAGCAGGAGATGATGAACGAGAAGATGATGTTCTTCTCAAATATAATCCATGAGATCAAGACGCCTCTCACCCTGATCAGGACCCCTCTTCAGAAGATCCTGGCTTCCGGTACATGCACGGAGGAACTGAGGGAGGAGATGGAGGTCATCAGCAGCTCGACAGACTATATGAACGATCTGGTCAGGGAACTGCTGGAGTTCGTGCGCCTGGAGGAGCACGGGTATGTCCTTGACCTGAAGAATATCGATGTGGTGGACCGGGTGGGCTTCCTCTGCTTCAATTTCTATGAGGCGGCCAAGAGCAGGAACCTGAAGCTCCAGTTCACCCACGAACCGGATGCTCTGGTGAGCGCAGTGGACACGATTGCATTCAGAAAGATCATCAACAACCTTCTTGACAACGGACTCAAATATGCCGAGTCATATGTGAAGGTGAACCTCACCGCCGGCGAGGACAGCTTTGTGGTGACATTCAGAAATGACGGAGCTGCGATCCCGGAGTCGAGGAGGGAGTCGATATTCCAGCCTTTCGTGCAGTTCTCGGCAGATCAGGCTCCATATTCACAGAGTTTCGGAATCGGCCTGGCCTATGCGAGGAACCTTGCCGAGCTGCATGGGGGAACCCTTGCCTTGGGCGAGTGCGACCTCTACACCGAATTTGTGCTGACCATGCCCGTGAAGATCGAGCAGTCGGTGGTGCAGGAGGATGACTCAGTGGAGGAGATCGCCAGAAGGTCGGACCTTCCGCTTGTTATGATCGTGGAGGACAATGACGGCCTGCTGACCTACTTGAAGAGGAATCTCAAGCAGGACTACAACGTCATCGCAGTCCAGTCCGCCGAAAAGGCGCTTACCATGCTGATGACATATAAGGCTGATATCATTCTCACCGACATTGCCCTCCAGGGTATGAGCGGAATGGAGCTGTGTCAGAGGATAAATTCCGACCAGAGCACGGCCCATATACCTGTTATTGTGGTGTCGGCCATCTCATCCGTGGAGACCAAGATGAAGTGTATGGAGTACGGCGCTCAGAACTATATCGAGAAGCCGTATTCGATGGACTATCTGAAAGCCTGTATCAAGGGTGCGCTTGACAAGAGGGCGACCCTGAGGGCGGCATATGGCAAGACTTCGCTCGGTGCGGAGGCGCTCTCCGGCAACATCATCAACCGTGACGAGGATTTCCTCAACCGCCTGGAAAAGATCGTGGCCGAGAATATGTCCAACCCGGCTTTCTCCAACAAGCAGCTTGAAGATCTTCTGTATATGGGACACAGCACCCTGAACAGGAAGATGAAGGCCCTGCTGGACACCACTCCGAACGACTATATCAGGACCAAGAGACTGACTCTTGCGGCTGAGATGCTGGAAAAAGGCGGGCACAGGGTGAACGAAGTCTGCTATGCCGTCGGGTTCAACTCGCCGTCATATTTCGCAAAATGCTTCAAGAAGGCATATGGAGTGCTTCCGGCCGAATGGAGCAGGATGAAAGCCGGGGAAAAGTAGTGAGATGAAACGATTTTCCCAAATGATGTAGCAACAAATCCAATGTATTTCCCACACCCTCGGGCGTGTGCGTGATATGCATATATTTGCCAATAACCATTTTTTGAATACTAACCGATGAATAAAGAATTATCATTTGTTTCTGCGCTTCTGTCGCTTTCTCTATTGGGCTGTATCAAGGAGGAGGCTCCTCAGCTGGAACAGCAGCAGACCAAGGTGTCCGTCAGCCTCGCGACCGTGCAGACCAAAACCTATCTTGATACCGAAGTTGTCAACGGACATCGTTCCGTATATTGGGACGAGGGCGATGCGATCAATGTGAACGGCTCAGAGTCTGTTCCGTTGACAGCAGAACAGGCAGGGCAGAGATCTGCGGATTTCACGCTCTACAACTGCACGGTTCCGTTCAATGTAATCTATCCGGCGTCGATCTGTGAGGGTTATGCTTCTGCAGACAAGCCGGTTGAGAATGTTCCGGCCGGAAATGCGGTCCTGAATATCCCTGCTGTCCAGAAATATTCTCCGACCTCTTTCGGAAAGGGCTCGGCGATCCTTTATGGATACGGCAAGGACGAGAAGACTCCTGTGGAGCTGAAGAATCTCTGCGGTGCCGTGAAGGTCACATTGAAGGAAGGCGCAGAAATCCTGAACAGGGCCCTGCTGGTGTCGAATTCCAAATCATCGCCGATAGCAGGAAGGTATGCCCTCGATCCTCAGAGCGGCAAGTACACGGTTCTTGATGGAGTCCTGACCGTAAGTCTCGAGATTGAAGAGGTTTCTTTGGCAGACGGTGCCCGGTCGTTCTATTTCACTATACCGCAGGGTTCATATCCGGAAGGATTCACCATCAGATTCTATAATAAGGAGGGTTTCCCGATGGAATGTCAGTGGCTCAAGATGCCAGGGGCTGAGGCTGACGGTGTGACTGTGGAAGGGGGCAGACTGTATGAGTTCAAGGCGGTGGAGTATGTCGCCGGCAAGAAGGAGATCATGACAGGCGAAGAGTGGAAACTGATCGCTGAGAAACTGAACTCCAAAGATCTTTCGTGGGAGGATACATATCTTGACAAGACCAACACCATAAGGCTCGGAGCCGATATTGTTCTCCCGGAAGGCACGCCTCGTATTACGGAGACCTTCAAATATATTCTGGACGGACAAGGATTCAGCATTACAAACAACAATGCCACAGATGCCCTTATCAAGGACCTGCCTAAGGGTGGAGTCATAAGAGATCTTATCCTGGCGGGAAATCTGAAGTATGAGAATCTGGAGACAAGTCAGATCGAGGTATCCTCCTTTGTCTATACCCTCTCAGGCGGAGAGATCGAGAATTGTGTCAACCGGATGCAGTTCGATGTCAAGGCCAGGACTGTCATATTCGGATCCTTTGCCAGGACCATCACGGCCGGTACGATGTCAGGTTGTGTGAACGAGGCTGATATGAACATCTATATGTCTGTGGCGGAAAATACCGCCGGAGCGAAGTCTTTTGGAGGCGGTCTTGTGGCAACATGTTTCAGCCCGACCGGAGTCTCCCTGCTTGAGAACTGCGAAAACCGAGGCAATGTGACGGTGACCATGAAGGTGGATGAAGATGGAAAGGGAGGAGTCGGAAGAGCAGGATTTGCCGGTGTGCTGGGCTATGTCTCAGGAGCGACGTCAGAAAAATATCCGAAACTCATTAATTGCACGAACAGCGGACAGGTCAAGCTTTTGTCAGAGGGAGCAGCTGCCGTCAAGACTCAGTATTCTGTCGGAGGAATTGTCGGTCTGTCAGCGGGACTTCCTAAGTCACTGGACGGATTCACATATCAGTATTCGTCTCTGGATATATCGGCAACCAACTGTTATCTATATATGGAGAACTGCGTCAATACCGGTCTGATCCAGAATAACGCCACAAGTTCATGCGGCTCGGCGGAATATCAGGGAAAGATATATACAGGAGGCATTGCCGGCACTGTCCTCGGCATTAAGGAAAACCATGCAAAGATCATCAATTGCACGAACAAGGGTGAGGTGCTGCCATATACCGTAAATGCCGATCCATATTATCGTGCAGCCGTATGCGGCGTCTGCGGAGGTATTCTGGGAGCAGGAGGCAATGTGGATATAGAAGGAGGAGAGGTCAATGCCAAGATCGGTTCCGGAAAGACCCATTCGTTTGCGACGGCCGGAGTGATAGGCCTTGCGCTCTCCAAATTCTCCATCAAGGGACTCAAGGTCAAGGCGGACATAACAAGAATCGCTGCAAATGACATTTCTCCTTACGATCATGCTCTTGCTGTGACTAACAACACCAGCAAATTCAAGACAGATCTTTCCGGTTCGGAAATCAGCGGATGCTCTTTTGCCGGTTCGTTTGCCTTGTCTGCGACAGCCAGCTACGACACAAGAAATGCGGATAATACTCCGGTGCCTCCGTCAGAAGTAGTCCCTGTGACGGAAACCGACATCGCATCAGGTCAGAAGATAGTTTCCGCTTCATACACCAATGGAGGAATCACTCTTAAAGACAACACTTTCCTGACAACCGCCAACTAACCCTAAGGAGGAAGCATAATGAGATATACTATAATAACGGTATTGTCTGCAATCTGCCTTCTGACTGCCTGCTCCGACAAGGGCGAGGACATGTTCGAGGTGCCTGACCAGGGCTACACCTTGTTCAAGGCGGATTTTGAAGACATCGACCTGGCCGGGGAGAAGTCCGCATACGTGTGGATGATGGAAAAAGGCATCGGCGTGTTCGGGTCTGAGGGTGGTGTCAACGAGAAATATGTACTGAAGAAGGCCTATGAAGGTAAGCCGGAAGGAGAATTCTATGGTCCGCTTGTCTGTGGCGACAGCATCAGGGCATATTACCCATATGCCGAGAACTTCAGCCTCCATGACGGAGCCCTGGCGTATAGCCTTCCTGCATCTCAGACATATAGCGTGGAAAACACTCTTCTTGAACAGTTCGACAGATATACAGGCTATGCCTATGCCTTCAAGGACGAGGAAAACGGCCTGAAGTTCCATTATATGTCCGGCCTGCTTTCTGTGAAGACGACCCTCTCCGAGACAGCCACTTTCACCAGCATGAAACTTACAAGTCCGAAGGCTGACCTCGCCGGAGTGGGCAAGGTGGCTTCCGACCTGTCGCTTTCGTTTGCGGCGGGAGGTCTGAACTCGGTTGAGGTGGATTTCGGAAAAGGCATTCGTGTTCGGGAAAAATCTAACGATATAGCTTTCCCGTTTGTCCTTCCTGCCGGAAAATACCGCGACCTTAAGCTCGTGATGAAAAGCGAGGAAAGGGATGATATCCTGGTAAGGATGGATTCGCTCGAAGTCAGACGTGTAACTGCTGGAGACTTCATGGTGACGGAAGTTGAGGTCGGCCCAGACGGCCTGGGAGGATATAAGGTAGTGGGAGGAATCGAATTCAACTACGTCACGACCAAGGATAACACCGAGCTTCTGGACAAGTTTGAAGTGGTAGGCGGATTGGACCTTGTAATGAAACAGTAATCGGAGAAGTATGAGAAAGTATATATATACATTGATTATAGCCGCAGCAGCCGCTGTTTCCTGCGACAAGGCCGAACTGGAAATCGCATCCGGTGCAGTCGTTGGGGAGGTCGAGGTGACTGCCGCTCCCGGCAGGCTCTCGGTAAGCGTGGAGACAGTGGGAAGGTGGATCGTCTATGAGGCAGACGGAGCGCCGTGGGTGAGCCTTGATGTCAAGGGAGGTGTCGGCTTCGGAGCGTTCACGGTCTCGTATGAGTCAAACATGTCAAGTGTCGTGGATGTGAGAGCGGCAAGAAAGGCGAGAATTGTCGTGACTTCCGAGGATCATGCGAAATCGGACACCTTGAACATAATCCAGCAGGGATTCTCGTCGGATATCGCTGCATCTGTGACGAATCCTTCCCAGGAGATCGTCCTCGAGTATGTCGAGGCTCCTGCCACGGAGATGACTGTGGTGTATTGCAGCTTAGAAGGGATCATAAGTATGCAGGAATTCTCTGCCTGGATTGAGCCGTATGATGTGGTGGCCTGTGGAAACCGCTTCATCAAGCCGGAGGTTGAGGAGCAGCCAGGACAATATGCAGTCTGTACAGTGGATAAGGTGAACTTTGTCTCGGCTGATCTTTCTGAGGCTTATTTGGAAGGTGCTGAGTATGAAGTTTTTAAGAAAATCATAGACGAGACCTATAATGCCTATGATTCGCCTTCAATGTGGGTCTTGGGCGGTCAGTTCTACCATTATTCCATGATGCAGACGGCATATCCGTCCACCCCGTCATGGTATCCTGCCGATGTCGAGGACCCAGCGTTCGATTCGGACAGATATGCATGGAACAACAACCTCTATGACTGCCTCTGGATGTCCGGGCGTGATTTCATCACGACATGGTCATCAGCAGACAGGTCCTATATGGCAGATTATGTATATGTGTCGAGGGATGTCCTCGCGTCTGTCAAGGAGGTGAAGAAGCTGGATAAGGTGCACGGAATGACTCATAATCCTATACTGATAACCATAAAGTACTGATCGGATGAAACATACAGCAATATATAAAGTTCTTCTGACAGTCGTTCTGTCATTCGCTGTCAGTGTGGCATATGCGCAGAAGATGGAGGTGACCGGAAAGGTTACCGATGAAAGGGGAGAGCCGATGCCCGGTGTGGGAGTCGTCGATAAGAACAATCCGAAGAACGGTACTGTGACCGATCAGGACGGTCTCTATAAGATAAAGGTTGCGAAGGACGGATTCCTGGAATTCTCCTTCATCAGCTATACCGATGCTCTCGTGCCGGTGGAAGGCAGGAAGGTGCTGGATGTCAGCATGAACCCTTCGATGGAGCAGCTCGAGAAGGTTGTGGTCATCGGTTATGGTACGTCCAAGAAGAGCGACCTGACGGGTGCTGTGTCTGTGGTCGATGCCGACGACCTCACCAGGTCGCCTATCACATCGGTAGCGCAGGCCCTGCAAGGAAGGGTAGCTGGAGCCGAGTTCATGTCCACGACAGGTGAGCCGGGAGAGGGCGCCAACATCCTCGTGCGCGGATCCAGGTCGATCGAAGCCGGCAACCAGCCGCTGATTGTGGTCGATGGAGTCGTGGATGCAGTCTCGGACCTCAGCGAGATCAACCCTTCCGACATCGTTTCCATATCTGTCCTGAAAGACGTGTCATCCACAGCGATCTATGGATCCCGTGGAGCCAACGGCGTGATTCTGATTACTACCGAATCGGCGGACAAGGACGATGAAAAGAAGTTCAGGCTGAATCTCAAGGCCTCAGCCGGTGTGTCTCAGATCGCATCCGGACTTGATATTCTCGATGCATCGGAGTATGCGCAGTGGAGAAACATGGTGTCGAAGCAGGAGGCTCTCGACGGAGGAAAGGATCTCTCCAAATGGACTCCTCCGTTCGCAGATCCGGCTTCATACGGAAAGGGTACCGACTGGATCGACCAGCTCTCGCAGACCGGTGTGTATCAGGACTATTTCATGAGCCTCAAAGGCGGGAACAAGGACACGAAATATTCGGTGTCGTTCGGATATCATAACAACAGGGGTGTGGTCCGCTCGTCCGGCTATCAGAGATATTCCGGCCTGGCATGGATCGACAGCAAGCTGACCAAGAAGCTCCGCTGGGGAATGCGCATCAACTATACGAACCAGGAGACAGACAAGAGTCCTGCCGCCATCGGAGGATCGAACACCAATGCGGCGATCTATCTCAGCCCGCTTCTCACCACTGAAGATATCTGGAACAAATATGGAGACAGTGCCACATCAGGAGGAACGGTGTTCAACAACCCGTCGATGTCTGCCGACCATATAACCAGTGTCGTCAACAAGGCCACGACATCTTTCGCTCCATGGCTCCAGTATAATATAGTCAAGGGTCTGGTGGCGAAGACGAAGTTCTCATATTCATACAGGAACGATTTCTCCGGCTACTATTCGCCATCGTTCCTTCCTGTGGCCGCAGCAAACATGACCGGCGGAAAGGCCTCCCGTTCGGAATGGAAGCAGCAGAAGATGCTTTCGGAGACGACCCTCACGTATAACAGGAAGAAGAAAGGCCACAGCATCGAGGCTCTTCTCGGTTTCACGGCGGAGAAGAAGGTGACGGAAAACACGGCGGTGAGCGGTACCGGATATGTGGATGACAACCTCAAGTACCATAACATCAGCGCCATAAAGAACAAGGAGAACCTGACGGTCAGCTCTTACAATCATGTCAAGACGAACATGTCCGTGCTCGGCAGGGCGAACTACTCATACAAGAGGAGATATTACGGAACGTTCACCATACGTGCCGACGGTGCTTCAAACTTTGCTGTGGGCAAGAAATGGGGAGTCTTTCCGGCAGCCGCATTCAGATGGTCGGTTGCGAATGAAGACTGGTTCAGCGATGCCGAGTGGCTCAACGACCTGTCTCTGCGTCTGAGTGCCGGACGTTCCGGAAACGATGCAGTGGCAAGCTACCAGTCCCTTGCGACCCTGACCACAGCGGTGAATAACTGGCTCTTCGGCGAGACAAGGGAACTGGCCTATGTGCCGTCGAAGCTTGAGAACTCGAATCTGACCTGGGAGACGACCGATTCATATAATGTGGGCATCAACTTCGCAGTCCTCAACAGCAGGATCGTCCTGGAAGCCGATGCATATGTCTCCATGACCAAGGACCTCCTTCTGTCGATGATGAACTCACAGACCACGGGATTCAGCACATATTTCTCCAATGCAGGAGAGACGCGCAATACGGGTGTGGAGATGACTCTGACCACTCAGAACATCCGCAACAGGAACTTCGCGTGGACGTCGATCCTGACAGTCTCGCATAACCGTCAGATGGTAATAGATGTGGGAAACAACGGCGAGATCGTTCCTACATATAACAACCCACGCAACACTTCGCAGTATATGTACGGCTACAAGAACGGTTATCCTGTCAATGCGATCTGGGGCTACAAGTATGCAGGCGTATGGCGTGAAGAGGATATAAGGAACAACAAGCTGACCCATGCCTATGTCTCACACATACAGGATGGGTCCAACGGAACAAATGAGGGTCGTGCGAAGTTTGTGGATGTGAACAATGACGGTCTGCTTGACCAGAGCGACATGGTGTATCTGGGAACCGGAGATCCGGTCGTGTATGGAGGATTCCAGAACGACTTCACGATATTCAGGAATCTCAATATCAGTGCCTACTTCGCGTATTCCCTTGGAGGAAAGATGTATAACCTTTCCGAACTGTGGATGGGCTCTACGACTTCTTCCTACAACAAGTACCGCTACATCCTCGATGCCTGGGATGCGGAACTCCGGCCGGATTCCGATATTCCTCGTGCCGGATATAACGATACCTTCGCAAGCGACCGTCAGGTGCATGATGCCTCGTTCCTGAGGCTCAAGAACGTGTCGGTGAGCTACAGGATCAACTTCAAGAAGAAGATGAAGAAGTACATCAGCTCCATGGTGGTCGGTGTCAGCGGGGAGAATCTCGTCCTGTGGAAATACTACAACGGATTCGATCCGGACGTGAGCACATCGCTCTACCGTCTTGACAACGGCTCCTTCCCGAGGCCAAGGACCATAGTGTTTAACCTTTCAATGAATTTCTGATAACATGAAAAGATTCATATATATCTTGTGCGGACTGGGCATTCTGTGCGGATGTTCATTAAAGGAAGAGGTCCTGTCGAACTCGACCAGGGACACCTACTACAAGAACGAGGTGCAGGTGAGGACCGGTCTTGTGGGCTGCTATACGCAGGCGCGTAACATATATGCCAGCACGGGATTCTGGCAGATGACAGAGTGCACGACGGACCTTATCTCGATGAGCGTATCTACGCAGTACAATGCGAACTGTGACGTCTCGCCGTCACGCCCCGGAGTCGCAACCACAGTGTGGTCGAACGGATATACCGGCGTGATGAGGTGCAACGAGATGATCGACGTGCTCACTGAATCGACGGACTTCACGGAGGAACAGAAACTGCCGTGGATAGCTGAGGCTATGATAATGAGAGCGTTCTATTACTATATACTCACATCCACTTTCGGCGATGTTCCTTTCTACACGGAGGCCGTCACGGAAGAGAACAGGGCCCGGATCGCCAGCCTGCCTCGTATGCCGGCCAAGGAGACCCGTGACTATCTCATCGATGAACTGATCGAATATCTGATGCCGGAGTCATACCAAAATGAAAGGATCGGGAAGCAGGGGAGACAGGTCCTGCCGCTGGTGCGCACATATGAGAATCCTGCCAATGCTTATGCCGGTGCGGCTGTGGGTCTGATGATCGCCGGAAAACTGTGCCTGTGGAACGAGAGATATGAGGATGCGATCGATGTGTTCAGCCAGCTTGAGGAAATATACGGAAATTATCGAGGTGATGATGCGATAAGGCTTACATTCGGCACCGACTATCCTCTGACCGATGTGCGCTGGAGGGAAAAGAATGTCAGGGAGTCCATCCTCGAACTTGGCAATCTTGTGGAGGAGTTCGGCCTTGCGATCAAGGGAGGTCTCGCATCATACTGCATGCCGACGCGAACAACTGCATCGCTCGTGGATTCCGAGGAAAGTACGAGCGACGTCTCGGACATATATAACGGAATCGTGATTCCGGAACTGGGTGGCTATGCCAAGACCAACACTGCCGCAAAGCCTACTTCATACTTCTATGCGAAGTTGCAGAAATATGCTTCCAACGATATCCGCAGCGGCGAATATTCGAACGGTGAGGACATTCCGCGCAACGGCTCTGGAAACCTCGCATGGCGCTGGAAGGGAACCGGATATGTGAAATCCGGCGAGGTCGTGCAGGAGGAAGGAGTGTATTGGTTCAACCTTCCGTCTTCCAGCCACCCGAACGAAAGCGTGGACAAGCCATATGGCAACAACCAGCCTTGGCTCGGAGACAAGTTCTGGTGCTTCGGGATGTACAACAGCCAGGATTCGAACAACTACAAGATCTTCCGTTATGCCGGAGTCCTGCTGAATCTTGCTGAAGCATATCTTGTGGGCAGGAACGATATGAAGACCGCCTGTGATTATCTGAATGTGGTCAGAGGAAGAGCTAAAGCCGATCTCATAACTCCGGAGACCGTCAAGAACAGCCCTGACGCCCTGATGGAGGAAATCAGGATGGAGTGTGCAAGGGAACTCTTCGGGGAGTTCCAGCGTAAGTTCGACCTTGTCCGCTGGGGAATCTGGTATGAGAGGGCCTACAAGTACAACGAAGGCAGGTATATAAAGGAATATATCCTCCCGTGTCACGAATACTGGCCTATCCCTGCCGAGCAGGTGACATATTCGGGAAATGCATTGGACAATAACGCATATAAGGAATAGAGAGTACCATGAAGAGATATGTGATAATGATATTGATGTGTCTTGTGACACTTTCATGCGAGGATAAGCTGGCTGAACTGGAGGTTGTCGAGTTCGGGGCAGAAATCACTAAGGACTTCCCCATGCCGCTTGACTACACGACGGGTGAATTCAAGATATACGTGGTGTCAGACGGAGAGTTCGAGGCAGAGGTCACCGAAGGAGAGGACTGGCTGCATTTTCCGGGCCCGTCCGCGAAGCTCTCGGGCGACAGCGATGTTGACTCTCTGACCGTGTGCTATGATGCCAACCGTACTGTTCTCAGGACCGGAAAGATTGTCCTGACAAGGAAACACAGGAAGGTCGAACTTGAGGTGAGCCAGGTGGGAATCCTGAGCGAAGACTTCGCCATCGAGCAGCAGAATCTCTGGATCGGTCCGGAAGGGGGTATCCTGAGTGCAAAGGTTCTGACTCTTTCCGGTGCCGATGACATACTCATTTCCACCGAGTACCTGGAGAGCGGACACGAAGATTGGGTGGTACGTCCGAGGATGGAGAACAACTATCTGAGGTTCAATGTGCCTGAGAATCTGTCGTCTGAAATCAGACATGCCGTCATCACCGTGACAAAGAAGGGAACTTCCCTCAGCGGAAGGGTCCAGGTGGGACAGTCTGCGGCCGGAACCACTTTCGGGAAGGTGACGATAGACCAGTTGAAGGATATGCTTGCAGAGCCGGGAAGCGTCACGCTTGAAGGACATCCCGTGTTGTCAGACTGCATCGTGCTGAACGACAATCTTGAGGGCAACGGTGCCGAGAATCTGAACATCACGTCGGTGGTCCAGGATCTGACCGCATCCGGCAGGACACTATATCTGTCAGATGCCCGGGGACTGTCCGGTATCAGAGTGGATTTCACCAGAGGCTCCGAACTTCTGGTCAAGCGCTTCGACCATCTTGAGATTGACCTTGCCGGAGCAGTCCTGACAAGAGAGGAGAATCCTGACCGCTATATCCTTTCCGGAATCCCGGCGACAGCTGTCATGAGGAACGAGACCGGCAGCGCTGGAGATGTGGCCGTCCGGCAGAAGAAGCTGTCAGAACTTCAGGACAGCGACATATATACCCTTGTGGAACTTGTTGATTGTGAGATCCCTATACGCAAAGGCCCATATGTGGGACTGGATCTCAGGAGCTATGATATAGTCAACAAGTACCCGATGGCTATCCGTGACCGCGAGGGCTCGACGATGCATATGGTCGTCAACACGACATGCACCTGGCACAGGGACGGCATCCGGATGCCTCAGGGCTCCGGCAGCATCACAGGAGTGATCGTGCATGAGCATTGTGACAACTTCGAATGGGATTCGAAGAAGGCTGCCGAACTGATGAACTCCAATATAGGTCTTGATTATGTGACCGATATAGGAGAAATCGGACGATATCAGATAAGGCCGATAGCAAAGAGGGAGATCGGACTCGATCCCGACTTTGAGAACGGCTTCTCAAGACTCATATGCGAATTCGCGTATTATTACTCGGACACGCTGGCTCAGAAACTGATCCCTAACTACCTGGACAGCACCCTGTTCGCGACAGACGGAGAGCAGATGCCCGGTGAAGGTGTGGAGACCCCTGCCTGCATGACATTGTGGAAGAAGTCTGTTGAGGGAGAGGGTGAAGCCGCTGTGACCAAGAGGACGAAGTTACAGATTGCTGACAAGCGCGACTGGTCGTTGCTGGGGCCATATGCGGATGGAAGGATTACGGATCTTTCCACAGGAAACGGTGTGTACTGCGCCGGTCAGCCTGCCGTCTGGTTCTCCTCAAGCCAGGAGTCATACGGACGCACGCAGGCCAGGATAGACAAGAGCTGCGGCTCTGCCTGGAACGCAAGCTCGTGGTCGCTTGACAAGTATTGGCAGGTGGAGTTCTCCACAGCAGACCTTACTTCTGCGGACGGACCGATGTCCATCCAGCTGGGAGCCGTCAACGGCTATGGCGACAGGGTCGGAGGTCCTCACTACTGGAAGATGCTCTACTGCACGTCCGAGGACGACGAAGGTGTGGTGATAGCGGAATATACGGTGCCGGACTTCCCGCTGAACGGAAACAGGAGGGTGTGGCATTGTCCGGGACATAAGTATATGTCATTCACTGTTCCTGCGGATGTGGACATATGGGGCAAGGAGAACGTCATCATAAGGATGATACCTTCGTCAAAGAAGTCCGACGACGGAAGCTCCTATGAGGGCAGCACCAAGATAAATACGAATGTGGAGTGCTCGATCAATTACTTCGCAGTCAGATGCAACAAACGATAGACACGATATGAAAAAGATTTTGGTATTATTGACGGCTGCCGTGCTTTGCAGCCTTACACTCTCGGCGAAGAAACCGGTCAACACCCAGTGGACTCCGGAGCAGGCCCGTGCCTGGTGGGCGGAGACGGAGTGGCCTGTGGGCTGCTGCTACGTTCCGACGTATGCGATCAATCAGTTCGAGATGTGGCAGGAGGACACTTTCAATCCTGAAATCCTCGACAGGGAGATGGCTCTCTGTGAGGAACTCGGATTCAATATGGTGCGTATCTATCTCCATGAAATGCTCTGGTTTCAGGACAAGGAAGGATTCAAGAAGAGAATCAACCAGATGCTTTACATCGCTTGGAAGCATGGTGTAAGGGTTACTTTCACTTTCTGCACTAATGGTGGTGGCCCTGAGGAACTTGGCAAGCAGCCTGAGCCGGAACCATTTGTTCATGGTGGAGGACATTGGTGTCAGAGCCCTCATAAGGATATCTTCAACAATAAGGACAGATGGCCGGAATTCAAGGCTTACCTCCAGGATATCCTCAGGACATTCAAGGACGACAAGAGAATCGTCTATTGGTGTCTCTACAACGAGCCGGAGAACCTCAAGGACGGACGCAACTGCCTTGAATTCATGACTGAGATGTACAAGTGGGCCTGGGAGGTCCGTCCGAGCCAGCCGCTCACCTCTCCGGTGTGGCATCGTCCTGGCTTCAGGGGCGCGACCACGAAGCTTGACATGGTGGCATTCGTCCTCACCAATTCGGACATCATCACTTTCCACTGCTACTATACTCCTGCGGAGCTTGAGACCTTCATCAACATGCTCAGCCGCTTCAACAGACCTATGATCTGCCAGGAGTATCTCGCCCGCAACTTCGGGTCTGCATTCGAAACCTGCCTTCCGATCATGAAGAGGGAGAAGGTCGGAGCACTCAACTGGGGACTGGCGGAAGGAAAGTGCGAATACCGTTTCCCTTGGGGACACAAGGCGTCGGAAGGGGAGCCTCCTGTATGGTTCCACAGCATCTTCTGGCACGACTACACCCCATATAGCGAAGTCGAGGTGGACATCCTCAAGAAGATCACCGCAGACAAGCACCTGGCAGGAGAAAACCCTAAATATCCGATCGGGAAATAATATATTATCAACAAAATATGAAGAAATTATTTATCACAACCAGCATCCTTCTCGCCGGTCTCGCGGCTTCTGCCCAGAACGGTCCGGTGAGAATGTGGGAGGGCGTAGAGACCCTTCCGACCTACAGAGTCAACGCTCCGGAGCAGGCACCTCTTTTCGAGAGGGACTTCGCCTACCAGAGAGCAAAGCGTGGAGTCTATCCGTACGCGATGAACGACAACCCGACAATCGAGAAGGTGGACTCAGCCCACAGGGCGGTGTATCTTGAGAACGACTACCTCAAGGTGTGCGTGCTTCCTGACATCGGCGGCCGTCTCTTCTATGCGACCGACAAGACCAACGGCTATGAGATATTCTATCGCCAGAGCGTGATCAAGCCTGCCAACGTGGGTATGCTCGGAGCATGGATCTCAGGTGGTGTGGAGTGGAACGTGTTCCACCATCACCGTGCGACTTCCCAGTATCCGATCGACTACAAGCTCGTCGACAACGGTGACGGCTCGAAGACCATCTGGGTGGGAGAGGTTGAAAACCGCCACAGAATGAGCTGGGCAGTGGGTATGACGCTGCACCCGGACAAGTCGTATATCGAGGTCACAGGACGTTTCTTCAACAACTCGATCGACCGCAACTCCATGCTTCACTGGAACAACGTGGCGACACACGCCAACGAGAACTACCAGATCATCTTCCCTGAGAACACCGAGTTCGGCATGTTCCATCACAAGCTCAGCCACATCCACTGGCCTGTGCCTCAGAGCCCTTACAAGGGAAATCCTGAGTTCATCGGCAGGGATATCAGCTGGTGGAAGAACCTTCCTTCGCTCATGGGAGACTCAGTCTTCATCCATGACCTTCAGGACGACTTCGTGGGTGGTTATGACCATGGCGTGGACGCAGGTACAATGCTCGCAGGAAACCACAACATCAACAAGGGTGGAAAGTTCTGGACATGGGGCCCTCACGCATACGGCCATGCCTGGGACTGCGTGACCCTTACCGACAGCGACGGTCCATATGTGGAGCTCATGACTGCGGCATATTCCGACAACCAGCCTGACTACTGCTGGATCAACCCGCAGGAGTCAAAGGAGTTCACAGCCTACTGGTACGGTATCCGCAACCTCAACAATGTGAACCGTGGTAACGAAAAGGCGACAGTGAATATGGACATCGACCCTTCAGGCGCGATCCATGTGGCTGCCAATGTCACCCAGATCCGTCGCAACGCAAAGGTCGAGGTGACCCACAACGGAAAGGTGCTTTACAGCAAGGTGGCGACAATGGCTCCGGACAAGCCGTTCGCCGATGACTTCAAGGTCGATGCTTCCGAGGTTGCAGAGCCGACTGAGGTGCTCATGAGCCTCTATTCTGCCGAAGGCGAACTTCTTATAGACTATCATCCATACAAGCACGATCTCAGCAAGCCGCATCCGGAGGATCTTCTCCCTGTGAATCCGGATCCTAAGAGCATCGAGAACACGGAGGAGCTCTTCTATGTGGGTATGCGTAACCTCCAGTTCCATCAGGCTCACACCGATCCTATGGACTACTTCAACGAGGTTCTCCGCCGCGATCCGGGTGATGTACGCACCAACACTCAGGTGGGTATCCTTCTGCGCAAGGCCGGTCAGTATGACAAGGCGGCTGAGCATCTGCGCAAGGCAATCAGCCGTCAGACGGCGAACTACACAAGAGTTGCGGACGGAGAGGCCATGTACAACCTCGGTCTCATCCTCAAGGCTCAGCAGAACTGGGAGGCAGCAATCGACACTCTTTACAGGGCAGCCTGGGATTATGAGTATGCCTCGGCTTCCTATTATCAGCTTGCGCAGATTTCTGCAACCCTCGGAAACGATGTGCGTGCCATGGAAGAGGTGAATATGGCAGTGAACTACAACGGAATGAACGTTGATGCCAAGAACCTCAAGACCACTCTCCTGCGCAAGGCCGGAAAGAAGGCAGAGGCAGTCGCTCTGGCAAAGGAAGTGGTCAAGTTCGACCCGCTCAACTACTACGCAACCAACGAGCTCGTCCTCATGGGAGCAAAGCCGGCATCAGAGCTGACCAAGCTCATGCGCGGTGTTCCTGAGTCATATCTCGAACTTGCGATGTACTACTACAACAACGGCTTCACCAAGGAGATGAAGGATGTCCTCATGGCTTCCGAGTCTGCAAAGCCATATCCTACTGTCGAGTACTGGCTCGGTTATCTTGCCGATCAGGCAGGCGACACCGATGCAGCAAGGTCATGGTTCAAGAAGGCAGAGGACAGGAGCATTGCTTATGTGTTCCCGTTCCGTCTGGAGACCATCAAGGCCTTCGACAAGGCTCTGGAGTATCTGCCTAAGAGCTTCAACACATGGTACTATCTCGGCAACCTGTACTATCACAAGCAGCCAGAGAAGGCTCTCGCATGCTGGGAGAAGGCTGTCGAGGCCAAGCCGGACTTCGCTATGGCACTGCGTAACCTCGGATGGTACTGGAGATTCAAGAACGAGAACAGGGACAAGGATTTCTCAGACTACGCAAAGGCTATCGACTATTATCAGGCCGCAATCTGCGCTGATGTGGACGGAAATGCCCTCTTCCTTGCAGAGTGCGACGAGATCATGGAGCTCATCAAGGCCCCTCTTGCCGACAGATACAACCTCTTCAACGGTCGCGAGGCCCTTTACGAGAAGAGATACGACTCTGAGACCAAGGCTCTCAAGCAGAGGATTCTTGCAGGAGAATATGCACCGGTTCTTGAGAAGCTTCAGACACGTTTCTACAGCCGTCGCGAGCACATCGAGGACCTCCACGACATCTATGTTGATGTATGTCTCCTCTCCGGCTTCGAGGCATGGGAGAAGGGCGACAACGATGCAGCCCTCAAGTTCATGCTCCTTTCTAATGAGTACCCTGACAACCACGGATATGCGCACCTTGAGTACTATGCCCGCGACGCTCAGGTCTATTATAACATCGGTCTTGCATATGAGAAGGTGGGCGACTCCGAGAACGCTGCCAAGTACTATCAGATGGCTTCTGAGGTCGAGGTAAGGCCGGCGGACGGCATATACAACTTCGAGAAGGGACTTGCAATGAAGAAGCTTGATCCGAAGGCTTCCGTAAGGGCTATGCACAAGGATATCGTGAAGGTAGGAAAGGCAAGCCTCACGACATATGTGCAGAGATTCTGGGAAAGCTTCGACAGAGGACCTTACGAGCAGGACATCAACGCAGCCGCATACTATATGCAGGGTGTAGGATATATGGCTCAGGGCCGCACGTTCAAGGCGAAGAGGGCATTCCGCAAGGCTCTCAAGGAGAGGAACGACCACCTCTGGGCTAACTACTACATGGAAAATCTCTAAAATATGAAGAATACAGGCTTCTGTATCCTGTTGATGATCATCTTCGCCATGGCAGACTGTCAGGCGAAGATGACTGTCGATAAGGAGGTACGGATTCATGTGGTGGAGGACTTCGCCGGGGTGTCCGAGACTCTGAACTCCCATGAAGGATCGGAGAAATTCAGTGCCCTGGAACCGATGTTCGACTATGTCCGGGTGATTCCGGATTCCTTCCTGACTGCCGTGGTGCCGGACAGCGCCCCGGAGCAGAAGTCGGCCGTGTATCCCCGTATCAAGAGGATGGCTGACGGAAGATATATAATGTTCTATCAGGGAGGCCGCGTGGCTTCCAGGATAATGTGTTCCCTCAGTGATGACCTCAGGACCTGGACGGAGCCCGTCCTTCTTTGGAAACCATATGCCATAACTACGGTCGAAGGAAAGGACACAAGGCGTTTCACGACTGCTGACGCGGTGGTGCTGCCGGACGGCGAAATCCTGGTTGTGTGCTCATACAGGGCATCAAAGGGCTATAAGAAAGGCATCGGCTGCGGACTTGTGCTCAGACGCAGTTCGGACAACGGCCAGACCTGGAGTGAGCCTGAGGTCATATATGAGGGACCGAACTGGGAACCGTATCTTCTCTACCTTCCCGGAGGTGACATCCACTGCTACTTCACGGACTGCGTTCCGGCCATCAGGGATTCCGGGACATCAGTCGTAGTTTCCCGGGACGGAGGCCGCACCTGGGGAGAATACAGGAAGATATCCCGTCAGTTCAAGTATGTCTCTGACGGACACATGATATTCACGGATCAGATGCCTTCTGTCCGTCTTCTCAATGATGGCAGGACTCTCTGCGGATTCTTTGAATCGCGCCTTGAACCGGATTTTCCTGCCGAGGATGCAAAAAGCACCTTCATGATGTCTCTCGTCTATAACGACGGCTATGAGTGGGAAGACCTTGGAAATGAGAAGGAAGGGCCGAAGGACAGACAGACCAATCTGTTCATGGGTGCAGGCGGATATATTTCCGTATTCCCTTCCGGAGAGACCCTGATCTCGTGCAATATATCCGGAAAGTTCTCCATGAAGCTCGGTGACGCTGACGCACGTCGGTTCAACGGAAGGGACTGGGATTCGGACTGGCTTCAGCCTTTTGAGGAAAGGGGCTATTGGGGCGCGACAGAGGTGGTCTCCGCGCACGAGGCCGTCGGTGCCATATACGCTCCGGAAGGGCTGAGCGTGGGAAAATTCTATCTCAATCATGCCATGGATGCCCATCAGGAGGCCATCGTGGCCGATGGCGACGCAAAGGAATGGAACCAGCAGCACGTCTTCTTTCTCGGAAGTGATTCTTCCGACCAGGCGGTTGTCCGTGCGGCATATGACCGGAAGAATCTTTACGTCCTTGTGGAAAGAAAGACAGATGCAACCGATGCCGCATACACGGACATACGTCTGCATAAGGCTGGTGCGGCAGGAAAGCCGGTGCATGCAAGAGTTTCCGCCAAGGGACTCGACGAGTGCTCGGTTTCAGGTTCCGCTTCTGCCTGTGAAGGACTTACGGCTGACGGTCAGAAGGGTGTGGCGGTGGAGCTTGCCGTTCCTCTTTCGGCTCTCGGTCTGGAAGCCGGCGATGAGGTGATGCTGGATGTGGTCCTGCGTGGAAACGGCCTCAATGACGGCTTCACCCATGCTGACGGAGACGACCCTTCCACATGGATGAAAATCAGATTAAGATAATCAGTAGATATGAAAAGAATACTTTGTGTGTTTTTGGCGGCCGCCGCTCTGGCTGGCTGCAGCAGGCAGGAGACGATGGCGGAACTGACCGACCGTGTCTTCGGGAGGGCTGCCGTGCAGTTCCTTTGCCTTGATGCGAATATGGATTCCGTCGCCCTGGCATGCCCGGGCTCTCCGGTCTATCCGCGCTCCATCAATGTGGACGGCTCCCTGTGGACGAGTGACTATAAATGGTGGTGCTCGGGCTTCTTCCCGGGCTCGCTCTGGTATGTATATGAATACACCGGAGATCCGAAATACAAGGATCTGGCGCTCAAGTATCAGGCAGGACTGGAGCCTTTGAGGCATCGTACGGATGACCATGACATAGGTTTCCAGCTCATGTGCAGCTATGGAAACTGTCTCAGGATAACAGGGGATTCGCTCTGCGTCCCTGTGCTGACGGACGGAGCTCGTTCCCTTGCCACCCGTTTTGACCCTGAGGTGGGCTGCACCCGTTCCTGGGACACAAAGAAATATGTCTTTTCGGTCATCATAGACAACATGATGAATATGGAACTGCTGTTGAAGGGAGCCGGACTCAGCGGGGATGAGTCCTTGCGCGAGATGGCTGTCTCTCATGCATATACGACCATGAAGAACCATTTCCGGAAGGATAACAGCTGCTACCATGTCCTGGACTATGATCCCGAGACCGGGGAACTGATCAAGGTGTATCCGGGACAGGGATATTCCGTGGATTCTGCATGGGCAAGAGGTCAGGCCTGGGCGCTGTATTCCTTCCCTATGATGTATCGCTTTACCGGTGATCCTCAGATGCTTGCCCATGCCGTGGCTGTGGCTGAGTACATCCTTCCGCGTCTTCCTGAGGACGGCATCCCATATTGGGACTTCGACTCCCCGGACATCCCGGATGATGTCAGGGATGCGTCGGCTGCGGCCGTGATGGCGTGCGGACTTATCGAACTCAGCGGATATGTGGATAAGGATAGTTCGGCACGTTATCTTTCCGTGGCCGAAAAGATGATCCGTTCTCTTGCATCGGAAGAGTATCTTGCCTCGGAAGAAGAGGTGTATGGCTTCCTCCTGAAGCACAGCACCGGATTCAAGCTCAGAAACTCCGAGGTGGACGCACCTTTGACATATGCTGATTACTATTTTCTTGAGGCCCTGATGCGCTGGCGTTCGATGTAATGATTTTTTCCATAACTTAGCGGACGATTGTGAAAATCTCCCTCATACACCTCCGGATGACAATCGTCCTGTTGTGCTGCGTGCTTCTGAATGCCAAGGCGCAACAGGTGCATCAGGTGGTGCAGGCGGACAGCAGCATATTCAGCAAGCCGCTGAAGCTGGACGCCTCGGTCAAGACAGAACGCGCGGCCCGTTCCGAGCAGAAAGGCGACACGCTCATATTCAACGCGGGCGCATATCGGGTGATGGATAATTCCGACTCCGAGCGTCTGATCTCCAAGATGCCGGGAATATCCGTGTCCGACGGCGGGGTGGAGGCCAACGGAAAGGAAGTGGTCCGTGTCCTTCTGGACGACCAGGAGTTCTTCGGGAACGACGTGCTCACGGCTCTGCGCAACGTCCCGGCCGATATGGTGAAGCAGATCGAGGTCATCAACCGTCTGAGCGACAGTGCGCAGCTCACGGGAGTCGATGACGGCGAAGGATACACGGCCATCAACATCGTCACAAAGAGGAAGAAGGGCACCGGGCTCACCAACGGAAGGGTATACGGCAGCTATGGCCTTTCGGATATGGCCGACCATCGCCACAACTATATAGCCGGAGGAAATGCGACCAGCTTCACTGACAGGAGGACCATTTCCGTCATCGGAATGAGCAACAACATCAGCAAGTTCAACTTCACGAGCTCCGACATCCTCTCCGGAGTCACCGGCCTCGATGCATCCGGAGGCAATTCGTTCAAGGTCAAGGCTTTGTCCGGTATTTCCAATGTCCATTCTCTGGGCGCGAACTACACCAGCAAGACCTGCAACCTGACATATTTCTTCAACGGCATCACCAACACGGACAGCCCCGTCAGCGACAAGTTCACGATGACAGCCACGGAAGGGAAGGAGCTGTACACGCACAATGAAAGCGAATATGAGGCGCGCAACCTGACACATCGGTTCAGCGGAAAGATAACACTGTCCCCTTCAAAGAAACATTCCATAACCATAAAGCCTGCCCTCACTTTCGAAGACATATACAACGGCAGAAGTCTGTATGGAGCATACAGGTACGTCTTCACCGACAAGGAAAGTGATTTTCTGAGACACCAGATCAACGAAAGCAAGAACGACAGGTGGTCCGTCCGGACATTCGTCTCGGTCAACTACCGCTACCGGTTCAAGAAGCGCAAAAGGACTCTCAGCGCATACGGGCAGCATGCATATTACCGTTTCTCAGCTCTGGACAGGTCCTGGGAATACAAATGGAAGGATGTCGATGCAGATCTCGCTGACAGGGAGGCGGCAACAAGATACTATCAGGACCGGAACTGCCTCACAAGCCAGCATTCGGGGGCTGCAAAGCTGACATTCACAGAGCCTCTGACCAAGCGGTCACTCCTGTCGGGCGAATACACTTTGTCGGTGACTGACGCAAAAGGCAGCAACCTGGTGTATCCGTTCCTGAACAAGGAGGGGGTATATTCTTCTGAGCCCCAGGAGCGCGTCTCTGCTGTAAACAGAAGCACGTTCTATCACAACCGTCTTGGACTCAGGTATAACTATGCGTACAAGAAGATATCAATAGCGGCCAGCGCGACATATCAGAACACCATCTTCTCCGGCAGCACGGAGCTGCCGTCAGCGGGATCCACACGCAGGACATATCATCATCCCCTCTACATGCTGACTGCCAATCTCCCGTTCAACAAATCCAACACCCTGAGGATCGAAGCGAGAGGAAAGACAAGGAATCCGGGCAACTTTCAGCTGCAGGATATCGTGGACCGAAGCAGCACCAGCAACGTCCGTGCAGGAAATCCGGACCTGGAGCCGGCATATATGCACGAGGCCGAAATGAGGTATATAAACACGAACAGGAAGGCCGGGACGACCTTCTCCATCTCCGCGACATATACGGGAAGCGCAAACTACTTCTGCGATTCACTGGTGATCAACCAGCCGGATTTCGTGGTTATGACTGACGATGAGGGCAAGGCCGTCACGCTCGGGAAAGGCAACCAGTTCGTCAAGCCCATCAATATGGGAGGCTACCACAAGATGACTTTCAAGACATCGTTTGCCATGCCGGTGGACTTCCTCAGATGCAACTTCAATATCGGCGCGCAGGCTTCCGTGCAGAATATTCCCGGGATGATCAACGAAGAAAGAGTGCCGATAAACCGCAACTGGTTCCAGATGAGCGGGCGTCTCGACAGCAACATAAGCAGGGACGTGGACTTTACTGTAAGCTACACCGCCCGATACACGATGAACGACTACCGGGGCAAATTCGGCACAGTTGAGAACGACTTCATTACACACCGGGCACAGGCACAGCTGAAGTGGAACTTCCTCAGAGACTTCACCTTCACCGGAGCCTTCGTGTACAAGAACTATAAAAGCATGCAAGGCCGTTACAACGACAACTTCTATCTCTGCGACCTGTTCTTCGGCAGGAGATTCCTGAAAAGCAGGCAGCTGGAGGCAAGCATCGGAGTCAACGACCTGTTCAACGACAACGTCCGCACCTACTGGCACAGCGTCTCCGCCTCCGGGCGCAATGACGGTGAGAATCTTGGGATCGGACGATATTTCAGCCTCCAGCTCATCTGGCACTTCCGGTGCGGCAGCAAGCAGTGAACCCTCTGGTCAAAGTTCATGCTTGAAACTCTCTGAAAAACCGTATCTTTGCGTCGCCGTGCGGCAAATCCGTGCGGGAACCCATATTATGAAAGCTATTCGCGCGACAGTGATCATTGCAATTTCGGTCTGGATTCTTCAGGCCTGTAACCTGTGCTGCGGCCCGACTCCTGACGAGAGGGCAGCAGCCGGGCTGGCCGGGAGAATCGTGCCTCAATATGCCGGAGACATCGTCTTCTGCCAGACGGAGGACTCCCTGGATGTCTTCGAGCTCTCTACGGAGCAGGGGAGGCTGGTCATCAGGGGCAACAATGCCAACTCGATGGCCACCGGTCTGAACCACTACCTGAAGAACTTCTGTGACGTGACAGTGTCGTGGTATGCGACCGATCGTGTCCAGTGTCCGGACGAGATGCCGGTCGTGGCCGCTCCGGTCAGGGTGGAGGCCCGCACCGGGAACAGGTTCTTCCTGAACTACTGCACCTTCGGCTACACGATGCCGTGGTGGAAGTGGGAGGACTGGGAAAGGTTCATCGACTGGATGGCACTCAACGGAGTGAACATGCCTCTCGCGAACACGGGCCAGGAAGCCATCTGGCAGAAAGTCTGGCGCAGGCACGGACTTACGGATGAGCAGATTAGAGCATATTTCACTGGCCCGGCCCATCTGCCATGGCACCGGATGTCCAATATAGACCATTTTGACGGGCCTCTGCCACAGAACTGGATAGATGCTCAGGCACGACTGCAGAAGAAGATTCTCAAGAGAGAGCGCGAACTGAACATGAAGCCGGTGCTTTCCGCATTCAACGGCCATGTGCCCGAGCAGCTGAAGGATATTTATCCGGATGCGGACATAACCGACATCCCTCGCTGGAGCAGTTTCCCTAAGGAGAATCTCTGTCATTTTCTCTCTCCGACGGATTCTTTGTTCGCCCGGATCCAGAGAGAGTTCATGACCGAGCAGGAAAGGATCTTCGGGACAGACCACATATATGGAGTGGATCTCTTCAACGAGGTGGAGGCCCCTTCGTGGGATCCGGAGACTCTGGCGGCAATCTCAAAAGGTGCATACGAGTCGATGGCTTCCGTGGATCCGGAAGCGGTATGGCTGCAGATGAGCTGGATGTTCTACTATGATAGCAAGCACTGGACTCCGGACAATATAAAGGCTTATCTTCAGGCTGTTCCTCGGGGTAAGGTAGTGATGCTTGACTACTATATCGAACATACTCCGGTCTGGACCTTCACCGAAAAGTTCTATGGTCAGCCATATATACTCTGCTATCTCGGAAACTTCGGTGGAAACATCTGGATGACAGGTAATTATCATCAGGTGTCGCAGCGTGTGGAGGATGCCTTTGCCAATGGAGGCGACAATATGATCGGTCTCGGATCCACGCTTGAAGGCTTCGGAATCAACATGTTCATGTATGAGTCAGTGCTGGACAAGGCATGGAAGACAGGTATGAGTGATGAGGAATGGGTGGAGAAACTGGCAGACAGAATGTATGGTGAGCCGGATGAGAATATCCGTAGTGCATACAGGACGATTGTTGACAGCGTCCATGTGTCAAATTCCTTTTCAAGCCAGACACCTCTTGCCTGCGCACGTCCTTGCCTGGAAGGTTTCTGGTATTGGACAGCAGTTCATAATATTAGATATGACAATGCCACTCTGGTGAGGGCGTGGAAGGATCTTCTGGCGGCCTCCTCTGACAGGGACACATACAGGTCGCTTGTGGTGACGGTAGGAACGCAGGCCCTCGGAAACCATTTCGCGACCCTGCGTGATTCCCTCACGGTGGCATATCGTGCCAAGGACCTGGCCGAGGCTCAAAGGGTCGGTGAGCGAATGATGGAACTTCTCGACGACATGGATGCCCTGACGGCCTGCGATCCTCAGCTGCGTCTGGACAAATGGCTGGACGATGCATCCGCTTGCGCCAGAACTCCTGAAGAAGCAGCATACTACCGTCGCAATGCCAGAACACTGATCACGACCTGGGGAGCCCAGTCCTCAATCCGTGATTACGCGACCAGAGCTTGGAACGGTCTGATCGATACGTACTATGCACCACGTTGGCAGATGTTTGTGGACGAAATCAGATCCTGCATAAAAGATGGAAGGGAATACGACCAGGAGGCCTTCTTCAAGCGGCTGACGGAGTTCGAGGACAGGTGGGCGGCAGAGGAAACGCCTATGGAATATCGCCCCGCAACAGATTATATGAAGCTTTCGAGGGCTCTGTACAAGAAATATTTCACAGAAGCAAATCAATAACATGTCATGAAAATATGCGTTCTATCACTGGCACTTGCCGTTATCGCTGCATCAGCGTGTTCAATGGATACCCTTTCAGTCAAGGGAGAATTCTTTGGTGTGACTTCGCATGGGGATTCAACCATGCTCTACACGATGACCAATTCATCCGGCGCGTCTGTCACCGTCACTGACTACGGATGCAAGCTGGTCAGCGTAAATGTGCCTGACAGTACAGGCTTCATTGATGACGTGATTGTGGGCTATGGCAATATTCATGACCTGGAAAAAGGCGGCGAGCGCTTTGCGGGTGCCGTGGTCGGAAGATTCGGCAACAGGATATATCCGGCAGAAGTCGAGATTGACGGCCAGAAATATCAACTGACGGTCAATGAGCGTCTCGGCGGCGGTCAGGGCCATATTCATGGAGGCAAAAAAGGATTCGACAGGTTTGTCTGGAAAGGAGAGACCATCACACAGACTGCGGCTGACACCTCAGGTGCGAGAGTGGGTGTAAGGTTCACTCGCCTCAGTCCGGATGGAGAGGAAGGATACCCGGGCAATCTTGCAGCTGAGGTGACCTACTGGTGGAACGAAGACAATGTCCTGAAGATCGAATACAGGGCAACGACAGACAAGCCGACCATAGTTAATATGCTGAACCATGCATATTTCAACCTCAAGGGCAGCAAGGGAGGCTATGTCATGGACCACTATCTTCAGGTGAATGCCGACACCTACAGCCTCAACGACTCCCGTTTCGTCCAGAAGGGCGAGCCGCAGCCGGTGAAAGGTACGCCTTTCGACATGAGGGAGCCTCACAGGGTGGACTACGCGATAGACACTCCGAGCGAGCAGATCGTGACCATGCGCGGATTCTCCGTATGCTGGCAGCTGAGGGACTATGAACCGGGCGTCCTCCACCATGCAGCCACAATGTCCCAGCCTAAGAACGGCCGTGTGATGGAGGTGTGGACTACCGAACCAGGCCTTCTGACATACACAGGACGTGGATTCAGCGACAGGATAGTGGGCAAGTACGGCCCCGTGGAGAAGTTCGGAGGAATGCTCATGGAGACCCTCCACTTCCCGAACTCCCCTCATATGCCTGAATGCCCGACAACGATCCTCCGCCCGGGTCAGACCTATTATTCGGCGACGGAGTTCCGCTTCAGGACGATGAGCTCTAACTGCAAATGACAATCTTTGGGCATTATATTATAGTTTATGACCAAAAATGCGGATGCTGGTGCCGGGATTGACTCGGCATCGGCTTTTTTTGCTAATTTAGCACATTGACCAAAATTGATGACACTGAATATGAACAGATCTATCGTTAAAGTTCTGGCTGCTGCCGTGGTGCTGGCAGTTTCAGCAGTTTCTGCGGCGGCGCAGATTGTTGTGAAGGCTGATGAGCCTGTGGGCAGGATCAAGCTGATGAACGCCGTGAACAACGGACCGATGAGTCCGAATCCTAATTCAAGCACTACCAATTTTCCGGCATATAAGGCAGCGGAGTTTCCGTATGCACGTCTGCATGATGCTCCCATCAACTGGGGATGGGCTCACACTGTGGACATCACATGCGTTTTCCCTGATTTCGAGGCGGATGTGAACGACCCTGAGTCATATGACTTTGAATTGACCGACGTGCTTCTGTCCGACATCCAGGCAGCCGGAACCAAGGTGTTCTACCGTCTGGGACAGTCCATCGAGAAATGGAGCAAAAAGTACGGAGTCATTCCGCCAAAGGATTTCAAGAAGTGGGCGAAAATATGCGAGCATATCATCCGTCACTACACAGAAGGATGGGCAGACGGCTTCCAGTATGATATCGAGTATTGGGAGATCTGGAATGAGCCTGACCTTGGCTTCAAGGATGGACGCTGGAAGAAGAATATGTCTCCTACATGGAACGGTTCGGACACTGATTTCTTCAAGTTCTATGAAATTGCGGCAAATCATCTGAACAAGTGTTTTCCACATCTGAAGATCGGTGGACCGGCGCTTTGCGAGAATGATGCCTGGGCTGACAACTTCCTCAAATACATGTCTGAGCACAAGGTGGAGCTGGATTTCTTCTCGTATCACCTCTATGCATCGGGACCGGACAAGTTTATCGCAAAGAACGACCGCATCAAGGCCATGCTCGACAAGTACGGATATTCCGATGTGGAGATGATTCTGGATGAGTGGAACTATCTTTCCAACTGGACGACCGAGTGGAAGGAGACCATGGAGGTGGTGACTTCCCATAAGGGTGCCGCTTTTCTTGCATCGGTGATGTCTGCATGCCAGGACGGCCCGGTGGATATGCTCATGTACTACGATGCCCGCCCGAGAGTGTCATACAACGGTCTTTTCGAATTCTATAAGGGAGCTCCGCTTCCGCAGTACTATGCTCTTTATGCATGGAAGAATCTCGTTAAGCTCGGCACTCAGGTGAAGTCTGTGGTGACCGACTGTCCTGATGTATATGTAACATCCGCTGTGGGCGAGGACGGACGATGCGGAGTGCTGATATCCTTCTTCACAAACGACAAGAATGTGGTTGCCAACAGGAAGGTGGAGATTGAGATTGCCGGCAAGGAGATAAAGGAGGCTGTGAGCTATGTGACTGACGAGTTCCATGTCTATACGCAGGTCCCTGTCGAATTCAATGAAGGCAAGGCTTCGATGTGGATTGCTCCGGGCTCTGTTGTTTACATTGACATCCGATAATATATGAGAGGCATATCCATATTCCTTTCGGCTGTACTCCTCCTGTCGGCCTGTGTTCCCGAGAAGACGAGGGTCGATGAACTGATGTCGCAGATGACCCTGGAGGAGAAGCTCGGACAGCTGAACTGCCTTGTGGCTCCCCGCGGAGCGGTTACAGGCGAGCAGCAGAGCACCGGAGTGGCGGAGAAGGTCCGCTCCGGAGCAGTAGGAAGCCTGTTCGGACGTCATGACAGGGATGAACTCATGGCATGGCAGAAGATGGCGGTGGAGGAGTCCCGTCTGGGAATCCCTCTCCTGTTCGGAGCCGACATCATCCATGGATACCGCACGACTTTCCCGGTTCCTCTTGCCCTGGCGGCGACCTGGAATCCTGAGTCAATGGAACGTGCTGCCCGCATAAGCACAGTGGAGGCGTCTTCTGACGGACTCACATGGCTGTATAATCCTATGGTGGACGTGTGCCGTGACGCCCGTTGGGGCCGTTGCGTGGAAGGTGCCGGTGAGGATCCGTATCTGGCGTCAGTCTATTCTGAGACAATGGTGCGCGGAATCCAGGGAGATCTCACGGGGGACGATGAGATTCTGGCCTGCGTGAAGCATTTCGCCCTTTACGGTGCTTCTGAGGCAGGAAGAGATTATCGCGAGACTGATATGTCTCCGGCAAGGATGTATAACGAATATTTCCCTCCGTACAAGGCGGCTGTGGATGCCGGAGTGGCCAGCGTGATGTCATCGTTCAATGATGTGAACGGAATTCCTGCAACCGGAAACAGGTGGCTCATGACCGAGGTCCTTCGCAATCAGTGGGGCTTCGACGGATTTGTGGTCTCGGACTATAATGCCGTGGGCGAGATGGTCCGTCACGGAATCGGTGACAGGAAGACTGTCAGCGAACTGGCCCTGAATGCTGGTGTGGATTCGGATATGATGACGGAAGGCTTTGTGGAAGAACTTGCCGCTTCCGTGAAGGAGGGCAGGGTTTCCATGAAGACGGTCGATCATGCCTGCCGCAGGGTGCTGGAGGCGAAGGAGAAATTGGGCTTGCTTGCTGATCCATACAAGTTTCTCAGATGTGAGCAGAATAGGATATATACGGACGAGCACCGCAAGGCGGCCCGTGAGATTGCAGCCGAGTCGTTCGTCCTTCTGAAGAACGACGGCACACTTCCTCTTTCGAAAGGGAAGAAGGTGGCTCTGGTGGGTCCGCTGGCCGATGCAGGAGCGCAATACACTGGTTCATGGCAGGGAGCGGCATATGCTGACTGCAGGTCTCTTCTTGCGGCCATGAAGGAGGCTGGATGCGATTTCATCTTTGCCAAGGGAAGCAATATGCTTGAGGATGCAGAACTGGAGCAGGCTGCCTGCCGCAACAGGAAATATGTCCGTGACCCTCGCAGCGAGTCTCAGATGATCCGCGAGGCTGTCGCTGCGGCAAGACAGTCGGATGTCGTGCTTGCTGCTGTCGGTGAGCCGGCATGGATGACCGGAGAGGCTTCCAGCCGCACGAGTCTCGATATCCCTCAGCCTCAGAAGCGTCTGCTGGAGGCTCTTGTGAAGACAGGCAAGCCTGTGGTGCTGCTGCTTTTCTCTGGCCGTCCGATGACACTCGAATGGGAGGACAGCAACATGGCGGCTATCCTTGATGTGTGGTACGGAGGAAGCGAGGCGGCTGATGCCATCCTTGATGTAGTATATGGCAGGGTCAATCCTTCCGGAAAGCTGACCATGACCTTCCCTCGCAACGTGGGTCAGATACCTCTATATTATAATATGAAGAACGGAGGCCGTCCGGCGAAGACGGATTCATATAAGCGTTTCAGCAGCAGTTATATAGACAGTCCTAACAGTCCTCTCTATCCTTTCGGATACGGACTCAGCTATACGACTTATGAATATACGGACTTTGCTCTCAGTTCGGATGCGATGCAGTCGGATGGTTCTGTGACGGCTTCAGTGAAGGTGACCAACGCGGGTTCCCGCGATGGAGACGAGACCGTTCAGCTTTATATTCATGATGTGTTCTCCTCGATGACCCGTCCGGTGAAGGAGCTTAAGGCCTTCAGGAAGGTCCGTGTGAAGGCTGGAGAGACCGTTGAGGTCAGTTTCGAGATCACTCCTGAGATGCTGTCGTGGTACTATGTGGACCCGTTTGAGGCAGGGATGCCGCATCTTACTCTTGAACCGGGAGACTTCGAGATAATGGTCGGCCCGGACAGCGCCACACTTCAGACCTTGATGTTAAATGTTTCAGAATAAAGATATTTATGCGTAAACTCATCCTCTTGATTTCAGCGGCTGTGCTGGCGTTTTCTGCCGTTGCCGCTCCAAAGACTTACGAACTTGCTTCTCCGGACGGGACCCTCAAGGCGGAGGTCGTTCTGAACGGAACAGACATCACCTATTCGGTGCTGAAAGACGGCAAGGCGGTTCTTGCTCCGTCAGCAATTGCAATGCAGCTTGCGGACGGAACGGCTTATGACGGTGCCGTGAAACTCAGAAAGGCGGAAAGGGCTACTGTGGACGGCACTCTGCAGGCACCTTTCTACAAGAAGTCGCAGGTCCGTGAGAACTACAACCAGCTGACCCTGAAATTCAAGACTTTCGACCTTGTGTTCAGGGCGTACGATGCCGGTGTGGCATATCGTTTCGTGTCAAGGTCAAAAGCTCCTTTCAAGGTGCTTTCAGAGACTGCTCAGTTCGCCTTCCCGGCAGACTGGGACATGTATGTCCCTTATGTCAAGGACAAGAAACCGACCCTCGAGGAGCAGTTCTATAATTCATTCGAGAACCTCTATGTTCACGGAGCCCTTTCCTCTTGGGACAAGGAGCGTCTGGCCTTTGTACCGCTGATGGTGGAGTCTCCTGAGGGATATAAGGTCAACATCATGGAGTCAGCCCTTGTGGATTATCCCGGAATGTATCTTTATAACGGCGATGCCGACTCTTCTCTTGAAGCCATGTTTGCTCCATATCCTAAGGAAATCAGGCAGGGAGGTCACAACAATCTTCAGGGTGAGGTGCAGAGCCGTGAGGACTATATCGCTGCTTATGACGGCGCTGTCTCATTCCCTTGGAGAATCGTGAATGTGAGTGCTCAGGACAAGGAAATGCTGGACAATGACCTTGTGTGGCTGCTTGGCGAGCCTGCAGATCCTCAGGCTGACTGGTCTTGGGTGAAACCGGGAAAGGTTGCCTGGGAGTGGTGGAACAACTGGCATGTGACAGGCGTGGACTTCAAGGTCGGAGTGAACAACGACACATATAAATATTATATAGATTTTGCGTCAAAGTACGGAATCGAGTATGTGATCCTCGACGAAGGCTGGGCTGTGAATGGCAAGGCAGACCTCTTCAATGTGGTTCCGGAAATCGACATCAGGGAGCTCTGCGACTATGCCGCTCAGAGGAATGTGGGAATCGTGCTCTGGGCAGGATACTGGGCGTTCGACAAGGATATGGAGAAGATCTGCTCTCATTATGCTCAGATGGGTGTCAAGGGATGGAAGATCGACTTCATGGACCGTGACGACCAGATGATGGTGGACTTCTACACCCGTGCGGCTGCAATGGCTGCGAAATATCACCAGTTCGTGGACTTCCACGGAGCCTACAAGCCATGCGGACTCAACAGGACCTATCCTAACGTGCTCAACTACGAAGGCGTGCACGGGCTGGAGCAGATGAAATGGTCGAAGGTGGGAACCGACCAGCTGACCTACGACGTGACCTTCCCATACATCAGAATGGCTGCAGGTCCTGTGGACTACACTCAGGGAGCGATGAGGAACTATAATTACCGTTGGTACAAGCCATGCTATGTGGATCCTGTCAGCCAAGGTACACGCTGCCACCAGCTTGGAATGTATGTGGTCTTCGAGTCTCCGTTCAATATGCTCTGCGATTCCCCTCAGCATTACGAGCAGGAGAAGGAATGCACTGAGTTCATCGCAAAGATTCCTACAGTATGGGACGAGACAGTCGCCCTTGACGGAAAGGTAGGGGAGTATATAGTGATGGCACGTCGTCACGGCGACAAATGGTATGTCGGAGGAATCGCAGGTCAGAAGGCCCGCATCGTGACCCTCGACCTGAACTTCCTTGGTGAAGGCGACTGGAAGGTCGAGCTTTTCAAGGACGGTATCAACGCCACCCGTCATGCCGAGGACTACAAGAGGACTCTCGGTTCAGCTGAAGGCACCATGACCGTGGAAATGGCTCCTGGCGGCGGCTTTGCAGCAATATTCACAAAGGAATAACCCTGTCATTCTGAGCGACCCACTCTGTCATTCTGAGCGACAGCGAAGAATCTTTAAACCGAACATGATGAAACAAATACTGACCCTGTTACTTCTTGCAACGACATTAGTAGCAAATGCCAGGACAGAAACCCTCAAAAGCCCCGATGGTAATCTGGAAATGACCTTTACCCTGTCTGAGGACGGAACACCTCTGTATGCCCTGAAACACGGGGGCAAGGACGTCGTCCTTGACAGCCGCCTGGGATATATGCTCAGGGGCGACCTCTACGGAAACACTCCTGAGAACTATATGCAGGAATCGTACGATCCTGTGGATTTCTGCAGCGGATTCGCCGTGGTTAACACCGCAACGACCTCTTTTGACCAGACCTGGGAACCGGTCTGGGGAGAGGAATCGCAGATCCGCAACCACTATAATGAGCTGGCCGTGACCCTGGAGAAGAAGAACTTCAAGGGAAAGAAAGGTGCTGATGTGCAGATGGTCGTGCGTTTCCGTCTCTATGATGACGGTCTGGGATTCCGCTATGAATTCCCGCAGCAGAGGAATCTCAAGTATTTCGTAGTTGTCGATGAACTCACTCAGTTCAGAATGACCGGTGACCATAAGGCCTTCTGGATTCCTGGAGATTATGATACTCAGGAATATAACTATGCGGAGTCCCGCCTGTCGGAAGTACGGACCAAGCTTCCTGAGATGCTCTTCTTCAACGCTTCCCAGCATGTCGCAGGGCCGACCGCAGTACAGACAGCCCTTCAGATGAAGACTGACGAAGGACTCTATGTCAACATCCACGAGGCTGCCGTGGTGAACTATCCGACTATGACCCTGATCCTCGACGACAAGGATTTCAGTTTCAAGGCAGACCTTACTCCTGATGCTGCAGGCTGGAGAGGACGTCTCTGCGCACCTTGCACTTCTCCGTGGAGGACCGTGATGGTTGTGGATGATGCCCGCGAGGTTCTCGCTTCAAGGCTTATCCTTAATCTGAACGAACCATGTGTACTTGAAGACGTCTCATGGATCCGTCCTGTCAAGTTCATGGGAGTCTGGTGGGAGATGATTACTGGAAAACGTTCATGGGCCTATGGATCGAAGCTTGGGCATGGTGCCAATACGGAGAATGTGAAGAAATATATAGATTTTGCTGCAGAGCATGGCTTCGATGCCCTTCTTGTCGAGGGCTGGAATGAAGGATGGAGAGACTGGTTCGGAAATCAGAAGGACGAGGTCTTCGATTTCGTGACTCCTTTTCCGGATTTTGATATAGATGAGCTGAATGTATATGCTCATTCGAAAGGTATAAAGCTCATGATGCACCACGAGACTTCAAGCTCGGTGGTCAATTACGAGCGCTGCCTCGACGATGCCTTTGCCCTGATGAAAAAATACGGCTATGATGCTGTGAAGACCGGTTATGTCGGCGATATAATCCCTTACGGCGAGCATCACTACGGCCAGTTCATGATCAACCACTACAACCGTGTGCTCAGGAAGGCTGCAGAATATAAGATCATGGTCAACGGCCACGAGGCTGTCCGCCCTACAGGTCTGTGCCGCACCTATCCTAACCTTGTCGGAAACGAGTCTGCAATGGGAATGGAGTTCAGGGGACGCATTCTGCCTCATCATGTGACCGTCCTGCCGTTCACAAGACTCCAGGGAGGTCCGATGGATTTCACTCCTGGAATCTTCGAGATGGACATGAGCAAGATCAATCCGAACTCAAAGCAGCAGATCCACTCTACCCTCTGCAAGCAGCTTGCCCTCTATGTGACCCAGGCGTCTCCTATCCAGATGGCAGGAGACATTCCTGAGAACTATCTCAAGCATATGGATGCATTTCAGTTCATCAAGGATGTAGTGCTTGACTGGGAGAAAAGTGTATATATATCAGCAGAACCGGGAGACCATGTGGTCGTTGCCCGCAAGGCCAAGGGCTCGGACGAGTGGTTTATCGGAGGAGTGACTGACGAAAACGAGAGAGAAGTCACCGTGACGCTTGACTTCCTGGAGCCAGGTAGAAAGTACGAGGCGAGGATATATGCTGATGCTCCCGACGCAAGCGGAGTCGGCAACACCATCGAGACCGGTTCAGAAGCATGCCTGAAGTATGAGATAACACAGAAGAAGGTCACTTCGAAGACTAAGTTGAAACTGCGTATGGCGCCATCAGGCGGCTTCGCAATATCCATAAGATGATGAAGAAATACATTCTGATATTCCCGCTTCTTCTGGCGGGAATTTCTATGACGGCGCAGGATGCCGACACTCTGGCTGTGGCCGAGAAGAAGAGCGAAAGGAACATGATGCTCAATGCCGAGTCAGCTACAGCTCCGCGTGAAATCAACATCGGACTTCCGGAAGGAGGCAGCGGGGCCATCGTATATGTGGATGGGATGAAACACGGCCATGGTCTTCCGTGGAGCCGTTTCCATTGGGCAGGAGGCAACTCCTATCAGCCGCAGGGCTCGATCAGTCTGATGGAGGCCGTGATCACCTCCGGTGAGATAGGCGTGCTTGTGGATTCCAGGACAAAGCTTGGAGGGGACAGAACGGAAGGTGTGTTCACCCTCGGCTCGTCCACCAACGGCCTGATCCGTTTCGACGGAGCTGTCAGCGGAGCCCTGAAGGGGGCCAAAGGCTGGTATTTCGCCATCGGAGCATATGTGAATGACGACCCTACCAGCGTGAATGCTCCAAACCGTCCTTTCATCGAGCAGAAGCAGATCTATAATCTGGCTCTGTCCAAGAGATGGGCTTCCACCACCCTGGATGCGATCTACCGCTTCTCGATGTGCGGTGACAATGTCGAGGGCGGATATGGTTTTGCTCCTTTCGTATATAAGGGAGACGGCACGATAGGCGTCTATGACGGGTTCAGGCTCGGAAGGGACTGCTATGTCACTGCAGATGACGCCATCAGCTATATGGATATTCGTGACGGAAGCATGAAGACAGGAAATCTGGGCAATATGGACAGAAGATATATCCACGACCTGACTTTCAAGACTCATCACAAGCATCATACAGGCTGGTCTCTCGGTGCTGACCTGCACCTTCTGTATATGCAGCCGAGCCAGTATGTGAAGATGGCTCTGGCGGGAATCGACAATGTCACTGCCGACAAGGGATTCTTCAATCCGGATGGCACTCCGTTCACCGGTTACATGCAGAACCGTCTTGTGACAGTCGAAGACCAGAAGGAATTTGACGTGAACCTTCTCCTTTCCGCAGTCAGACGCTTCAACAGCCGTCACAAGCTCCGTCTAGGTATGGAACTGGTCTATTCCAAGCAGGACAACTATGCTTCGACCTTCTACTACGCTCACACCGTCGAGGCAAACCCTTCCCGCATCCTGAAGGGTCAGCAGTCCACATGGGGAATGAACACGAGCGGACTCTATTATGATGCATACAGATGCTATGCTCCGATATATGCCATCTATGAGGCTACACCGACAGACCGTCTCCTTCTGCGCACAGGAGCTCGTGTGCGCCCTCTTTATCAGAGCGTCTGGACAGCTGCAAGGCTTGACGGAGAGGATAGGAACATAAGGGTGGACGGATTCAACATTGCGGATCCGGACCTCTGTCAGCGTCACAATCTGAGCATTACGGCTGTGGACTATGCATTCTCGGAGCACATCAATCTCAGACTTGTGGACCGTCTCTTCTTCATGGCAGAGGGATTCTACAGCATGACCACCAAGAGCGCGTCCTACTACAAGAATGCGACGATCCCGAGCACACGGCCGATCGGCAATGCCCTCGGAAGGGGTGGCTTCACCTACGACAACAAATGGATGGATGTGACTGCTCTCGTGTCCTATATTACAAGTTGGAACAATGCCAAGGTCATGACTGTGACCAAGCAGATCGGAGGCGTCAGTGAGACCATTCCATGGACCGCACAGTACGGAATCGGTACCCTCGGTTTCACTCTTGACGGCAACCTCCGCTTCGGCGGCTTCAACATGCACCTTCTCGGCACCTGGCAGGATCCGCGTTACAAGAACTACAAGAACGAATTCGTGTTCAGCGACGAAACCACTGAAATCATAGACTACACCGGCAATCATGTGACCGGCATTTCACAGTGGATGTTCGAGATTGACCCTTCGTACACCTGGGACAAGGTCAAGCTCTGGGCAAGTGCGAGATATTACAGCCGCCAGTATGTCAGCCGTACCAATCTTGCATATTTTGCCGGACACTGGGAGACCTTTGCCGGAGTGGACTGGAAGATTCACGACCAGCTCCAGCTCTCAGTCAATTTCGTGAATGTCCTTGCTCAGAACGGAGCCAAGGGCAGTATTGATGTCGCCGACACCATCACGGATGCCTCTCTCCTGAACGGCTATGTCATGGCAGGATCCTACATCCGTCCTTTCACAATCGACTTCCTGCTGACCTACCGCTTCTGATATCTTGTAAATATCCGTTCATAATTATAGTTTCTGCCGTGCTTTTGTCCTGATAAGGCTTAAGCACGGCATTATTTTGCTATTTTGTCAGGTGGGATCCGGTCGGATATAACAAAAAATGGTCAAATCGTTATAAAATACGTTCAAACCGGATGCTCGGCAGGAAGGCAGAGGCTCAGGCAATCTATGAGGCCCTTCTTTCAGAAGGCCAGGCAGCGATCGTAGAGGATATCGTAAGCTTCTACGGAGCGGAAGGAACCTCCAGCCTCACCGTCGAGGGAATCAACACCATGGCCTACCGCATGATGGGATTCGGTCACATGGGACTTGGCAACAAGGCAGAGGCTCAGAAGTGTTTCCAGACTTACCTGGATCTGAAGAACGACAACCTCTGGTCTAAGTTCATGCTTGAAACGCTGAAATAGGCACCGGTATCCGGAAACCATATAATCGAATCTTAAAAAAAGTTGCAAAAGACTAAAAAAGAGAAAAATCCTGCCTGGGACTCTTGTAAGTGTGAGGTTGTGTTTGGAAATCAGCAGATGATACTTTACCGAAAAATTTGTTTTGGTGGAATTTATAAGTTACATTTGCGATGAAGAAATTTAGAACGGTGGCACTCTTCGGAAGTTATCTGGAGGATTTTCTGGATACATTGCCGGCAAAGATTCATGACAAGGTCTTGCAGAGCATTGCTGCTTTGGAGTACTTGGATATGATACCGTCCAGCATTCTGAAGCATATAACCGGGACAAAAGGATTATATGAGTTGCGGGTTGAATTGGGAACAGATGCAGTACGTGTGTTCTGCTTTTTTGATATGGGCAGGATTATTGTCTTGATTAACGGTTTTAGAAAGAAGACTCAGAAGACGCCCAGAAAGGAAATTGATCGTGCATTGAAACTAATGAAGGAGTATTATGAAAGCAAAAAATAATATCACTCCATTGTCAGAAATCATTGACAAGCGGGTAGGAAGGCCAGGAACGGAGAAAAGGGAAACTTTTGACAAGGAAGTGGAGAATCTTGTCATTGGCCTCAGGATTCAGGAGTCTCGCAAGAGTCTTAATATGACACAAGAGGAATTGGCAAGGAAGGTCAATAAAAAAAGGGAGTATATATCTCGAGTTGAGAACAACTGCGCCAACATAACATTGAAGTCCCTCCGTGACATAGTTGAGACAGGTCTCGGAGGGAAACTCAGGATTGAGATCACATTATAGGGAACCAGATGAAGACGGCGCAGTCCCAGAGGGCGTGTGAGATGATGATAGCTCCAAGCCTTTCAGGGAAGAACCTGTATGCAAGTCCCCAGACGAGTCCGGCCACCATGGCTGCCATGATGAGCATGAAGTTGAACTTGGACAGGTGGACAAGGCTGTACACGAGGGTCGTCACTATGAAGCCAGTGTTCGGATTCCAGCGGGCTGAAAAGCGGTTCTGAATGAACCCTCGCCAGAATATCTCCTCAGCCGGGCCGATAATCAGCAGCATCAGCAGGGTGAGCACGAGGGGATTCTCCCCCTCCTTCATTCCATATATCGAATCCACCTGCCCACGGGCAAAGTCAAAGAGCAGGGTGGAGAAGAATTCTCCCAGCCAGAACACGCCCCACAATGCCGCGGCAAGTGTGATACCAAGCACCACGTCACTGAACTTCAGGCGGACCTCCTTCCACCAGCCGGGACGGGCCCATGTCGTAAAGATGGTAAGGGCTGCTCCCGAGCATGTCATCATCACCCAGAAATTGACATGAGGAGCGGTCCAGGGCGAGAACATTATGGTCCAAAGAACGGCTGCAAGAAGCACTCCTGCAGCCGGTTTCTTCAATGATTCCTTTTGTGTCATAAGACTTAGAGGACTTTGTCAAGAACGAGCGCAAGCGACAGCAGGGCTGAGAAGATCAGCTGGAGATTGGCTGTTCTGACGTCAAGGTCTGCTATGATTCCGGCTCCTCCCTTGATGGACTTCATCATGGTGCGGCTGCAACCCATGGCAACAGGGAGAGTCAGGAAGATCGCTATGGTGCTGAGCGGCATAAGTCCCATGATCGAGCACACAGCAATCCATGCGAACGGGAACAGAACCTCGAATGAATAGACCCATGCAGAAGCCTTTGTGCCGAGTCCCATGGCCATAGTCCTGATCTGAGCCACGCGGTCGGATGCGATGTCGCGTGTGTTGTTCGAGTGAAGGATTCCGTCTGTGATGAGTCCCACGGGAACAGCAATCCAGAGAACGTTCCAGTCAATGGCTCCTGTCACGGCAAATGATGTTCCGAGAGTAGGAAGCACTGCGAATGTAAGAAGGATGTCAAGGTCTCCGAGAGCATTATACTTCATGAGCGGGTAGAGGAGAGTCAATGCTGCTCCCGCCATGCCGATCCACAGGAGTTCAAGTCCTGTGAGGGCCACGAGTCCGAGTCCTCCTGCCACGCCGACAGCAAGTACGGCAATCGCAAAATTCCTGATTTCCTTGGCTGTAAAGAGTCCTGCCGGGATGCTGCTTCCACCAGGTGCCACCTCTCTGTCCACCTTCTTGACAAAGTCGTGGTAGTCGCTCCAGAGATTGCCGGCAATGTGGAACACCACCATGTTGACAAGAGTCCATGCTCCCAGTCCCCAGTGAATTTCGGCATCAGTCCAATAGAGATATGCCAGCGTAACGATGATAGGCATTGCAGATGCCGGGAATGACCACGGTCTCACCGCAATTATCCAGTCTTTGAGTTGATGTCTGCTCATATTTGTAGGCCAGTTTAGTAAATTTCATCCGCAAAGATAATTTTTTTGCCGCTATCCAGCACAATCCCCATCAAATTCCCTGCACAATTCCCCTCCGTAAGACCTGCGGCCACGGGAGCAGGTCTGCATATTGACGACTGTTCTATGCATTATTTTCCCTTTGTGGGGTTACAGGATATTGAAGCCCTTTGTATATTTGCAACAAGGCATTAAAGATCAAGGAGGAATACTATGAATACAAGCGAAACAATGATTCAGGATTATGATGCAGTTCTTGATGCGAGGTACGGAAAGGAAGGCACTCCTGAGCGCGTCAAGTTCGAAGAGGAAGCATATGCATACTATACAGGATTGATTCTCCGTGATGCCAGAAAGGATGCGAAAGTTTCACAGGCGGAACTGGCAAGACGCACTCAGACCACCAAGTCATATATTTCCCGTATAGAAAACGGAGTGATAATACCAAGCGTCGCCGTTTTCTATCGGATGATCGCTGCTCTTGGAATGACAGTGGAAATCGTCAGACCTGGAGTCTGCGGATATGGATACGCTCCGCAGACAAAATACCTCAGCGAGCCGGAGCAGGCTCCGTATGGCAAGCAGAAATAGATCCAACTGTTGCAAAATCTGCAATAGTTCAAAAGATAGCGGCCTCTCGATATCACATCGGGAGGGAGCCGGCAATTCTAACCTAAAGCTTAGAATCCGTAAAAGGTTAAAAGTGTATTGATTAGTGCAGCACTATTTGCACCAGGAAACCGACCCTTTTGGGGCGGCTTCTTTTACTTATATCTCCACGATGCACCACTTTAAGGCAAAACGTTATCTTTGCATGGTGATTAATTAAGACTGCAATTATGAAAGTATATGCGTGTTACGATAACAAGGACTATGAATATAGATGGAATACTATATTGAAATTTGGCCAATCATGGGATGTAATAGGAACAGTGATAATGAAGAATCCCGGAAGTGCTAAGCCAGAGAGGAAGGTGGGTGATAGTCTGTCTGAAATTTTAACAAAGAAATTTGATGAGCATGAACAAGTTAGCGGCACTTGGTATCATTTCAGTCCAGATATTACGATGAGATGTATAGAAAGACTTTTTAAAAAGTATTACGAAAGTGATAATTTGAATGGAGTGATACGTGTTTTTAACTTGTGCAATGTGATAAATGCTAATTATAAAGGACTGTTGGTGGAACTTAAGAAATGTGAAGTGGATAGATCGTTAGCTTACACTACGGATTTCGATGTTGAAAATATCACTGCACCTACATATATTGGCTGGGGTCAGGCTTGGAAAAAGGATTTCAAGGAGAGGTGTAAGCCATATTTCAAAAAAGCTTGTGAAGAAGAATACACTATTTTGGATGATGATATTAAATCAAATCCGTTTTATCATCCTTTGTATCTGATGAATTATGGGGGACCAAAAACGAAATGCATTGTAGAGAAGTTTGTAAAAAAAAGATTAGAAATTTAGCCCTTGTGTCATGACTTGGCACAAGGGCGTTTTATTTTTGCGGTGTTGAAGGGGTTGGAAGTTAATCTCCCCGTCAAAAGGGTCTCCTTCCATTAAATTTACTGAGGGCCTGTTCGTGCGGGGTAAAAGCCGTCGAGATCAGTAAAGCCCTTTTTATGAATTTATTGATATGTTATGGATAATGTACTGAACGTTGCTAAGCAATTTATAAATGATCCGGAAGGGGATTATAAGTACCTTGGTGAATTAGAGGATGGAAAGCATTTTGTCGAATATATGTTTACGGATGACTGCGTGGACGGTGATGTCGTTCTATGCGTTGGAGGACCGCAATGTCTTGTAGTGACCGGCGGACAGTGCAGATATGCCGACAGTGATGAATCTTCTCTTGCAATGAAACATTTAGCAGCAATCGCAGATGAGTATTAAAGAAAAAAGAACAGTCGCCGCCACATATCTTACAGAAGTGTATTGCTCTATGACTTTAGAAGACTACAAGCAGCAAGTTTACGACTATCTGACGACGAAGTTAGGGCGTACCACTCAGCAAGCAAGGAACTTGATGAAGGGTTACGAAAATCTCTTTCAGTGGTACTTGGACGATGGTTGGACTGTTCCTATGATGGCGACAGCAATTCTATACAATTATTAAAACACCCTAAAAAGAATATAAAGATATGGGAATGCATGTATATGTCGGAAAAGTTCAATCCGAAACATTTGATTATGAAATTGCAAAGGCAGGTGAAGGTGACTATCATGGATACTATCCAGCCCAAATCACTCCATATCTTGAATGCAATGGGCTATATGGTGTTATTATGAATCATGAAGATGCTGTGCAGACCGATTGGGGATGTTGGGTGGTAAAAATGCAGAAGGAAGATATTCTAGATCATGTTATTCAGTGGGGTAGCATTGTGGATCATAAGTGGCTTGTCGAATTTCTGGAATATGAAACGGATTATCTCCTTGTGGCGTTTGAGACAGTTTGATATCTTGTACGATACAAATCACTACTATGAAAATTTGCATGAATGAAATTTATTCATACCTTTGCATTGTCTTCATTGAAGATGTTGGATAATAAAGTATGGCATTTCAGCCCCAACTGGAATGCCTATTTTTTTTTAGACATAGAGCCGAAAGCATACTCAATTAGAGGGAGGGGTGAGATCTCCAGAATGTCTTTTACAGATATCCAACATTAATTATGAAGAAAAAAGACTATTCTTATGCTGGTATCATGCTTCAGGTTGAAGTAAGAGTACCTGTTCTTCTTAAAGTGAAGTCGTACACGCGGGTCCGCTTCGGGAAGACCGAGAAAGTCTCAACTTACTACAGGCGTATTGGGGTACGCAAGTAGTCTGACAGGGACGGCATCGTAAGATGCTCTACACGCTTTTGGCTTAGGGGACGATTGAGGGGATGGAAAAGTCTTTCAGTCGTTCCTTTTATTATAAAGTATGATAACTCGTTGATAATCAGTAAAAGATAGCGCTCTCTCGATTCACATCGGGAGGGCGCCGCAATTCTAACCTGACGCATAGAATTACAAAAAGGTTAAAAGTGTCATGTTGTAGTTCTGAGTCCAGATTTTGCAAATAAAGAAAAACGGCATATCTTTGCGAAAAATATCGGAACGAAAAATATCGGAATATGGAAAACCCATTCAAATTCGGCACAATTGTAGACAACGAATATTTTACAGATCGAGTGGATGAGCAGATTCATGTAAAAGCTGTACTTAACAGTCCGAACCATCTGGTTTTGATAAGTCCTCGAAGATTTGGGAAATCCAGTCTGGTCAGGAAATCAGCCCATCAGACAGGCAGACCGATCATTTCTCTGAATATGCAGCAAATCACGAGTGCAGAGGAACTTGCTTCAATGGTTCTGAAAGGCGTGTTCAAACTTCATACATGGGAGAAAATCAAGCATATGCTTGCCAATTTCAGGATAATTCCGACTATTTCAGTAAGTCCTGTCGGGGACGCTGTTGAGGTCGGTTTTCATCCGTCTGCCAATTATACAACTCTGTTGGAGGATGCCTTTGCATTGGTTGAAAATGTGAGCGAAGAGGGCAATCGAATAATAGTCATATTTGATGAATTCCAGGAAATAATGGAACTGGAAGAGGGACTTGACAAGAAACTTCGCGCAATCCTACAGGAACAGCATAAGGTCAATTATGTATTCATGGGGAGTGAAGAATCAATGATGAGCAAAATCTTTGAGGATAAGAAGTCCTCTTTCTATCATTTTGGTCTGCTGATGCGTCTGAAAAAGATTCCATATCAGGATTTCAAGGATTATGTGTGTGAACGTCTTAATCCTGCGTTGGGAGAATCTGCAGATAAGGTTGCAGTAGAACTTCTGAAGTTTACAAGATGTCATCCATATTACACTCAGCAGCTAGCATCCATGGTGTGGGAGTCAGCGATATATAGGGGGATTGATTCAGACTCAATCATAAGGCATTCTGTTGACATAATAATGCAGACCCACGACCTTGATTATGAGAGGATGTGGATGTCTGTCAACAAGACAGATAGAAAGGTACTCCGACTCATAAGCAAAGAAATGCCGCTTTATGAGGATAAGAAGATTCCGAGCAGTACGATATATAGTTCAATCAAGAAACTTTTGAAAAAAGGCCTGCTGTTCAAACAAGAAAACTATGAAGTTGAAGATCCGTTCTTCCGGAGATGGATTAACATCCAGAATTCATAAGAAAGCGCCCTCTCGATTCACATCGGGAGGGCGCCGGCAATTCTAACCTAAAACATAGAATTACAAAAAGGTTAAAAGTGCGCATACATTACCACATAAAACTTGTACAATATGGATATTGTATTTATCTTTGTCGAAAATGCTGGAGGTTATGAATTTTGAAGACATTACAGGTGATGGATGTTTATGGGCTGTGCGGTATGCAGGAGATTCGGACAATATACTAGCCATGACATTTGAAAAGTGGAATGACCAGGACTGGCTAAAGGATTTCTTTGTGGCAAATTCCTGTGATCTGTCAAGCTATTTCAAGATAACGAATCTGAATCAAGCAATATATGATACGATTTCAGATGCTCAGGAATTGGAATGTGTTATATTGGACTCTATATCATCGGATAAATTAGATTCGTTATTTAAACCGCTAGAGAATTTGAGAGCCTCGGAAGTGTTGCTTGGTAAAGAGAAAGTCAAAGGGGCAAGGAATTTCAGGCACGATTCGTGGCTAAGGTTATATGCAATAAGGTTTCAACGTAATTCATATTTGGTAACTGGCGGAGCAATTAAGCTGACACATACAATGCAGGAGCGTGAACATACTCTTGAAGAATTACGCAAGCTGGAGAAGGTAAGGAATTTTCTTCTGTCCGAAGGAGCATGCGATATGGATGGATTTTACGATTTAATTCAAAATAAGAGATGAAGACAATAGATATCTTGAATAAATACAAAAGCGACACAGCCAGCAAGTGGCGTGAGGAGGCGGAATATCGCAGAAGAAACGCCAGATGGCTCAGGTATTCTGCCATGATAGCTCTTCAGGTGAGGGACAGAATGTCTCAGATCGGGATGACCCAGGTTGTTCTGGCTGAAAAACTTGGATGTACCCAGCAGCATATATCAATGCTCCTGAAAGGTAAAAACAACCTGACGCTTGAGACCATTGCCAAACTGGAGGAGGCTCTTGACTTCGACATAATAGGTGAAGCTCTTATACCGGTTGATGGGTATGCCCAGAATGTTTCCCAATCTCCTCGTACATACCTCAGCGAGCCGGAGCAGGCTCCGTATGGCAAGCAGAAATAGATCCAACTGTTGCAAAATCTGCAATAGTTCAAAAGATAGTGGCCTCCCGATTCACATCGGAAGGCCACCGCAATTCTAACCTAAAGCATAGAATCCTAAAAAGGTTAAAAGTGTATTGATCTTAAGCACTATTCGCACCAGTTGTTGCATATTGTGCAACAGCTCAGATTTGGATAAGATTTTGCAGATTGACAAAAAATATATACTTTTGTGGTGTCAAGGGGAATTCGCGTAAGGGATGACAACCCTTTCTGAATGAGAATTCAACCTCTCTTCAGTTTCGAGCCCCAAAGTATATCAGCCACTCTTCGGAGTGGCTTTTTGCTTATATGGATGTAATGCAGTATTGGACCTTGTCACCGGTTGACTTCTGCAATCCGACGGTCATCTTGATGTTGTCCAATTGCATTATGTACATCTTCAGAAATGGCTTCTGATTCTTTGTCCCTTTCTTGATGGGAACTTCGGCGACTTTCTTAGACTTTGCTAAAAGTTCAGACAATCTCATGACGGCCAATGTGGATTCATACTGGCGGGCAGCCTTTTCTGCTGTCTCTGTTATTGAAAGATACTTTATGAGGATATAATCCTGCAAGTCATCGTTCCACATCTTCTTTTCAGGGTGCTCAGCTATCCACCCTGCGTAAAAGTCCTTGATGATCTGATCTCTCATCTTGACTTCCTCTCTACTGTTTCCCTGAGGTATATTCATGTCAATATTTTTAGTTCCTCTAAGGTAGGTATAAATACCAATAATCCAATCAGTTTTTATCATGCTATTGCGATACCTCTGTGAGTGTTGTTCGTAAAGAAAAATACCTTAACTTTGTCATCGTTATACAGCCAAGTTGTATGACATTACATATTGTGAAAGTGTTTTTCGCAGGTCCTTTTCTGAAAATGTGGAAGTTTTCTTTGGTAGAAGGATGTGACGGAACAACACTCACTTTCGTATAGATACCTGTGGACGGGCATATTCTGCGTGCCCCGATATCCCATATCTATCCGAGTGTGGGGTATTGTGCCGTTTATCTCTACCAGGGTCTTTCCACAACCTTCAGAAAGATAAACGAGAATCAGCTCCACACTTTCTTTTTATTTTAATTGACTTGCAGGGGCGCCAGGTCTAAGTATCGTTATGAAGAAAGAGAATTTTCGCAGCGTCATAGATTTAATGCGCAATAAGGGAAATCTTTCCTTTGATTCACACGATTTCATTGAATGTTATCGTGCCGAATATGAACGGGATTACATTACCATGTTAGTGAAAAACGAACACTCTGGAAGTGCTTTTCAGAAGGCAAATGCAGAAATTGCCAGAAATCTGGAAAGGAATGCAGATTATCTTGGTATTGAGAAGTTGGAAAAAGTCAGAAACGAAAACGACCATGGTAACAGAACCTTCAATCAATTGTGGAGGATTCTGCCCGTATTGATGTTTTTCATTTGCTTTTCTTCATTGTCCCTTTATGCTCAAAGCGAGTTTGATGTCCCCGATTCGATCGCTGTAGAGAAATATACACATGTGGATACTGCTTATGTGAACGCCAAGATAAGAATCTACGATGAAATAATTAAGGCAGAGGGACGCAAACCCCAATATCAGCCAGCTTTAGAAACTTATAATTATCTTCTCAATAGATATTATTATGGGTCACTGAAAGAGCGAAGGCGTAAGATAATGGAAAGTGCAAAAGATAGGTCAGATAGTTACAAAAAGGTGTTGACAAGAAGGTTCAATCAGGAAGAAAGTGAATATGTGATGTATGGTGATACAATTCCTTTGCTTCGTGGTCTGGTCAATGTCCCGATAGAAATTAAATCACTTAGAAAGAAAGACCTCCAGATGTTCGATGGCGTCTATTCTAAAATTTTTATACGTCCATATGAAAATGAGCGTTGGTATATCAATGGAATCCGTAAAGCATATCCTATAAACTATATCAATAATCCCTCTTTTCCAGATTGTGCTTTCATCAATGTCAGGGAAGGCTATTTGGTATATGATTTAGAGGGAAATTTGAAGCATTTTATATCAGGAGAGTGGTTAGATGTTTATTACGAGGAAAAAAAAGCCTTGAAAGAATGGTGCTATATGAAGGATTTTGCTGAAAACAAATATAATATCAGATCTCAAGGCCCGGAAGTCGTTAAAGCAGTAGAAAATCTTCTTAAAAATGACGAAGGTTCAAAATATCTGGAACGACTAAGAGCTGCTCAAATGGTGGCTGCTATTGGAGCACTCGTTGCCAGAGATGTGAATGAATTGAAGGAGGTCTCGGATGCCGTGAATAATGAACTTCATGATGCCACTGAGGACTATCTGGACCAAATTAGTAAAGAAGATAGGCAAAGAGCCAGTGCTTATGTCACTCAGTTGAAATATGACCATTCAGATGATGAGTTTCATTTTGGAAGAATAAAAAGAATTGACAGCACATCATATTATCAATCATTTGTCGATGGTGACGGCAAGTGTACTCATTTGGTCAAGATCGAATATGTACAGACAGCGCCATTTGAAGCAGAACGGAAATTTACCATTATAAAGTAGCTGATATTAGTTCTAGGGATAAGAGTTTTGGGGTAAATCATCTTCCTTGGGGTATCTGGAACAAGGCGATTTTGTAAATCGTTGATTGTTAGTTATATACGAAAATATGGTATGCCAGGTGCCCTCGAATTTATGAGCATCTGTAACGGTGGTTTCTTGTAAGTTGTTGATTATTAATACTCTACAGAAAGCTTATGTACCAGGTGCCTTCGCAGGCGTGGCGCAAAAGATAGTGGCCTCCCGATTCACATCGGAAGGCCACCGCAATTCTAACCTAAAACTTAACCTATGAAAAAACTATTCGGTTAAGAGTATTTGCTAATACCGTGCCAAAGGAGGCGCGGTGGGCGAAATAAGTGAAATTTATTGCAGAAATTTCAGAATATCACGAATTTCATTGACTTCTATGATGCGGTCGCTCTCCGGCATATCCATCATTTCGTGAACCCAGACCACTTCGTGCGGGATGTGGATGGCTGTTCCGCCGATCTCCACAACCGGAGCGATGTCGGACTTCACGGAGTTTCCAATCATAAGCAGCTGTGACGGATCCAGGTCGTTCTTCGCGCATAGCTCCAGATAGTTCGTCCGGTCCTTGTTCTCCATCACCTCGCAGTGGTGGAAATACTGTGCCAGTCCCGACTTGCGGTATTTTGCCATCTGCTCCGTGAGGTCTCCCTTGGTCGCCACGATGAGCTTATAACGTCCCTGAAGGGCCTCCAGTGTATCCACGACACCGTCGATCAGTTCCAGTTCATGGAAGGCCAGCTCGGTGATGATCTTCTTGACGCCGTAATATATGTGCTCAGGCAGATGCCCTCCGCACAGGTCCAGTGCCGCATCCGCCATTCCTATCATATATGTCTTCGAACCGTAGCCGAAGAGGGGAATGTTGTCCTCCTGCTTCTCCCAGAGCATCTGCTGGACTCCCTCGGGAGAGGTGTAGTCGGCAAGAAGTTCCGTGAACCTGGCCTCGGCATCCCGGAAGTACTGCTCGTTCTCCCACAGGGTGTCGTCGGCGTCGAAGAATATATGGGTATATTTCCCTCTGAGATCCATTGACTATTCCGCATTAGAAGTCTGGCCGCCTGCCACTGAAGCAGAATCGGCCGGCTGGACCGCTGTGCTGTCCGCTGCCTCTTCAATATTCTCAGGCTCGGTGTTCAGAGCCTTCACGCTGACTATCATAACATCCTCATATGGCCTGTCGTAGCGGTCTGTTGCCACGGTAGCGATTCTGTCGATCACTTCAAGACCCTCGGTCACCTCTCCGAAGATGGTGTACTGTCCGTCAAGATGCAGGCAGGCGTTCTCGTCATGCACGATATAGAACTGTGAGCCTGAAGACGCCTTCTTAGGATTTGCCATATCGCCCTTACGTGCTGCTGCAATGGCTCCCTTCTTGTGCCAGTACTCGTTCACGAATTCAGCAGGAACGGTATAACCCGGCCCTCCCTGGCCCCAGAGGTCGATCTGTGCAGTGTCTCTTGAATACGGGTCTCCTCCCTGGATCATGAATCCTTCGATCACTCTGTGGAACCGCATTCCGTCGTAGTATTTCTCCGCCACGAGCTTCGAGAAGTTCTCACGATGCTTCGGAGTCTTTGCATAGAGTTTCAACTTCATTGTTCCGTGGCTTGTAACCATCTCGAATTCAGGTTCTTCCATTTTTTTTCTTTCCATTTCCATTGCTGCTTTTGTGGAATCGTTCAGTTCTGTCTCTGCGGCTTGTCTTCTGCTTGAGCAGGATGAGCATGAGTCAAGCAGGGTAGCGGCCATTGCCAGCACTGCGATTCCGATGATTATCTTCTTCATAATATCTTACTTTATATCCCGACAAAAATAACTATTTTTGCGGTGATTGTAAAGAGTACCCATGGCAAATCCCTTGAAACAACTGGCCGGACAGACCATGATATATGGACTTAGCACCATCCTGGCCCGCATCATTAACTTCCTTTTTGTTCCGATCTACACGAGGCTCCTCACTCCTGAAAGCTACGGAGTTGTCACCGAGTTCATGGCCTATATCGCTGTGCTCCAGGTGGTTCTGGTGCTCGGACTTGAGACGGGCTGCTTCCGTTTCGCAAACAAGGAGGGGGTGGATCCGAGAAAGGTGTATTCCAGCGCCTTTGTGACGGTGTTCTGCGTCAGCGTGACCTTTCTCGCACTGATGATTGCCTTCGCCGGCCCGATATCCTCTGCTCTTGGATACAAGGGATATGAATCCTGCATAATGTATATGGGCGGAATCCTTGCCATGGATGCTGTGACAGCCATCCTGTTTGCGAAGCTAAGACAGGAAAGCAAGGCCCTTAAGTTTGCCATATTCAAGACGATAAAGATAATCACGGAGACAGCAGCAAACCTTGTCCTTTTCCTGTGGTTTCCGAAATATTGCGCCGCAGCAGCCCAGAAGGCAGGGGTGGCTGAACTCACAGGATCAGACGTCTGGCTGCTGAACTTCATTCCTGCGACCCCGGATTTCAGTTATGTGATATTCGCAATCTTCATCAGCTGCGTGGTCTGCACTCTCCTGTTCATTCCGGATTTTCTCAAACTCAGTTTCAGACTGGACGTAAAACTCACAAGGCAGATGCTTGCCTATTCGCTTCCGCTGATGGTAGCCGCCCTTCCGGGAGTGGTGAACGACTTCCTGGACAGGATTCTTTTCAGGTATTTCGACACGAACGCCGAGGCCTGGCGCTCAAGCCTGGGACTATATCAGGCGGCAGTGAAGCTGGCCGTGATAATGAATCTGTTCATCCAGATGTTCCGATATGCGGCAGAGCCGTTCTTCTTCAAGCGGGCACGTGAAAAGGACTCCAGAAAGCTGTATGCAAGCGTCCAGGAATACTTCACGGCCTTCTGCGGTCTGGTGTTCCTGGGAGTCATATTATATATAGACCTCATCGCCCTCATCCTCGGACCTCAGTTCCGCAGCGCGGTGGGAGTCGTGCCTGTAATGCTGCTCTCCTACATGATCCTTGGCATGCTTTTTAACGTGTCGATGTGGTACAAGCTTTCCGGCAAGACGAATATGGCTATATGGATCACCCTCTCCGGCCTCGCGGTCACCGCCATTGTGATAGTGCTGTTCATGCCGAAGTATTCCTACTGGGCAGCAGCCTACGGTCATCTGGCCAGCTACATCGTCATGTTCGTCCTCAGTTCGGTACTCGGTGCCAGATACTATCCGATCCCATACCGCTGGGGTCGTCTCGCCGGAATAATCCTCCTTATGGGCATAATATATGGAGGTTCCCTCCTTCTGGATGCAGCAGTATTCCCGGATACTGCCATTGGAACCTCCCCAACTCTTACTGTTCTTGCTAAACTCGGAGTTCACACACTTCTGCTAGCTGTTTATGCCATAAGTGCATGGACTTTGATCCGAAGGGAAATCACTTCACGATAATTTCCCCCACAAACACAAATCCCGGACGGCCTTTGCCGCTGTGCCACTCTGGCAGGGCTTCGAGGCAGCCGGCTTTAACCTTGAGGTACTTGGCTGAGGTCTCGGGGAAGTTCACTGTGTAGTCCCTGCAACCGTTACCTTCATTGTATCCCTTTTCTGTCGGATATTCCTGACGGGCGACCTCGGAAAATTCGTTCCCGTCCTCGGAGGTGGAGATGCAGAGGTATGTCGGCCCGAAGATGTAGTCGCCTTTGAACACGAATGCCCCTAAAGTGACGCTGTTGTATGAGTTTCCGTCCATTTCAATGATCACCTCCATAGGCTGGGCATACCATCCCGCAAAGTCTCCGCTGTTGTACGGTCCGGAACCTCTGAGACCATCTGTCAGCATGTCCGGAATGTTGAAGGTATATCGTGGGTGAAGGTCTGTCAGCACCTTCACCGGGCGTCCCATAGCCTTGTGATGTTCGAAACGTTTTTCGTAGATTCTCGGAACCTTGCCTTCGAAGTCGCTCTTCGCCTTCAGTGTGCAGCTTTCCTTGATCTGGATCGGATCGGTATAGACAGGGGAGTCCGGACCAGGCTCACTCCCGTCGAGTGTATATCTCACGGGGTAGTTTCCGGAAGCCTCGAGCTGAACTTCCACACATCCGTTATTCACGCTCACCTTTCCGCGGGCGTCGAACAGGTGGGTGGCATAGTTGCAGCCCATTGTCTTGTAGATATTGCAGAACTCGTCTGCGCTGTCGAGGAATCTCTCCCAGTTCTTTGTCTGTGGATGACACCACTGTACCTCGCACAGTGCGGCCATACGAGGAAGAAGCATATAATGTAGATGATCCTCAGTTGCGATATACTCTGTCCAAAGGTTCGCCTGGACTCCAAGGATGCGAGCCCTGTCTTCTGCGGTCATTTCAGCGGTGCATGGCTCGAAAGAGTAACATTTCTCTATTGGAAGGTATCCTCCTATGGCCAGAGGCTCGTTCTCCTTATCGAGTGACTGATAGTAGTCCAGATAGTAGTAGGTGTTCGGAGTCATGATGACATCGTGTCCCATCTGGATGGCCTTGTATCCTCCGCCTGTGCCTCTCCATGACATGACAGTGGCGTCCTGAGCCACTTCTCCTTCGAGAATCTCGTCCCAGCCGATCACCTTCTTGCCCTTTGTGGCAAGGAAGTCCGTCATCCTCTTCATGACATAGCTCTGGAGGTAGTGCTCGGCCTGGAACTCATCATCACCCTTGATTCCCAGCTCCTTGATCTTGGCCTGGCACTTAGGACATTTCTCCCAACGCACCTTTGGACACTCGTCGCCTCCTATATGGAAATACTCGGAAGGGAAGAGGTCTGCCACCTCGGAAAGGATGTCCTGCAGAAACAGCATCGTCTCCTCTTTTCCGGCACAAAGCACGTCGTCTGCGATTCCCCACTGTCCCCATACGTCATATGGACCGCCCGTGCATCCGTACTGAGGGTAAGCGGCAAGTGCAGCAAGCATATGACCCGGAAGGTCGATTTCAGGTATGATGGTGATTCCTTTGGCAGCCGCATATTCTATGATTTCACGGATCTGATCCTGAGAGAACCAGCATCCTTCTCCATATGGGGTTCCGTCGAATTTGCCGGCTCCATAGGCATGCCCGATAAGGGTCTCTTTCCTGATAGAACCGACCTCTGTCAGACGTGGATATTTCTTGATCTCGATTCTCCATCCCTGGTCGTCGGTCAGGTGCCAATGGAGGGTGTTGAGCTTGTGTACCTCCATGATGTCGAGATATCTCTTGACTGCGTCCATGTCGAAGAAGTGGCGCGAAACATCCATATGCATTCCTCTATATGCGAAGCGAGGGGCATCGTTTATCTTTACGCATGGGAGGCACCAGTCCTTGTCTGCGGCCTCTGTCTTGCCGAAGATTTCGGCAGGAAGCATCTGTTTTAGGGTCTGGACGGCATAGTTGAATCCGTTGAGTCCGGAAGCGGTCACCTTCACCCTTCTCGGACTGACGTTGATTGCATATGCCTCCGGCTTCATATCCTTGTCGAGGACGAAGACGAAGCCCTTGCAAGCCTTACCTTTCTCCACAGTGCTTTCCTTGCCGGTTGCAAGCGACAGCTGAACGGCAAATCCCTTGATGACGGCTTCGCTTCTGTCGTCGAGTTCCGCCTGATAGTGGAATGGTGCTCCGGCTGCCTCAAAGGTGCCGCATTTCATCTGCACGTCGTTAGGATAAGGAACTACATTGATGGTTGAAGGCTTGTTGCATACGCATGAGGTCATGATTGCACCAAGCACAAGAATGGAGATAAACTTCTTCATTTTATTATATGGTTAGTTATTGTCTTGTCGGGTCACGCTGACCGGATGGCGAATATAGGCAAATAGTATTGAAAAACCAAGTCGCCTAAGCCAGCAGAAGAATCAGAATCTGCGCAGATATGACGCGCAGGAAGATACTTGCGGGGTACACGGTTGCATATGCCACAGCGGGATCCTCTCCGTCCTGACTGCCGCCGGCGAATTCCAGTGCAAAAGGGTTGGCCATGCTGCCGCAGAGCATTCCCACATTGTCGGCGTAGCTTGTCTTGAAGAATCTTGCCGTGATGAATCCCACCAGAAGCACAGGTATCATGGCGAGCGAGATGCTGATAATCACCCATTTAAGACCTTCGGTGGAGAAAACCGCCGCAAAGAATCCGTCTCCCGCGCTGAGTCCGAGACCTGCAAGGAAGATGGTGAGTCCCAACTGGCGGAGCATAAGGTTTGCGCTCTGGGTCGTGTAGGTGGCCATATGGAATCTCGGGCCGAAGGCTCCCATGAGGATGCCGATGATAATCGGACCTCCTGCTATTCCCAGCTTGATCGGCATGCTCATTCCGGGGATGAACAGAGGGATGCTTCCCACGATGACACCGAGTACGATGCCCACGAAGATCGAGAGCAGGTTAGGGGTGTTGAGCTGCTTTTCTTCATTTCCGAGAAGTGTCGCCACATTATCGACCGAACGACCTTCTCCCACGATGACGAGCTTGTCTCCCAGCTGGAGTCTGAGATTACGTGACGGAAGGAGGTCAATACCGGCACGGTTGACTCTCGTGATGTTTATTCCGTAAGAGTTGCGGAGCTTGAGGTCCCCGAGCTTGACTCCGTTGTGGGCTGGTTTCGTCACAAGGACCTTGCGGGACACCAGCTGGCTGTCGATTGCGTTCCAGTCTATTCCCTTCTTGTTCCAGTCCACATTCTCCTGGGTACCGAAAAGGGTCTTGATGCGCTCGACGTCGTTGCGGCTGGAGATGACCATGATATGCTCACCTTCTTCCAATACGGTTTCTGATGTCGGGATCATCACCCTGCCGTCTTTCCACACCCTTGAAATCACGAACTGGCAGTCAGCTTGCTGCCTGACCTGCTGGATGGTCATTCCGAATATTCCCGGATTTGACACCTGGTATTCCGCGATGAACGTGTTGTCGGCAGAGTGGTTTTCTTCCTTCTTTCTTCCTTTCGGAGCCAGGGCCTTCTTGAGGATCGTAACGCAGAGGATCATTCCTATGAGTCCGAAAGGATAGCCCACTGCGCATGCCATGGCCATGCTGTTTGCCTGTTCTACGTTGTCCGGATACATCTGTAGCAGAGCCTGCTGTCCGGCTCCGAGCATAGGGGTGTTGGTCACCGCGCCGGCGAGAAGTCCGACTGTGTCAGAGAGGGAAGTGTCAGTGGCCCAGAAGATTACGACTGCCATCGTAGAGCCGAGGATCAGCAGAAGAAGGGCGATCAGATTGAGTTTGATGCCGTCTTTCTTGAATGACGAGAAGAATCCCGGGCCCACCTGCAGTCCAAGCGTATATATATATAGTATGAGTCCGAAGTTCTGCGCCAGTGTCAGCATCTGCGGGTCGATATGCACTCCGAAATGGCCGGCGATGATTCCTGTGAAGAAGACGAAGGTCACTCCGAGAGATATCCCGAATATCTTTATGTTGCCCAAGGCAAGTCCGGTCGCACAGATGAGCGAGAGGACAAGCACGGCCTGCATGAATGTCTGCTGGGTGAATAGTTCAGTAAACCAGTTCATTGTCTAATACACCAAAAGTCCCACAATGGCACCGAGGCCGATGATGGCGAACGGCCCGATCTTTTTGAAATATAGAGCTGCGAATGCCACGATGCAGATTACGAAGCTCTTCCAGTCGATGAAGTTCTCGGGTGTGGCCAGACCCAGTGCGGCTGTTCCGATAAGTCCCAGCGTGGCTGGCTTCAGGCCTGCCATTACCCCCTTGAACAGATAATTGTTCTTCCATTTCTCATACACCTTGCAGAGCATGAGCACAATCAGGAATGATGGCAGCACCACGGCGAAGGTCGCTGTGAACGAGCCCAGTATGCACATGAATTCCGAGGCTCCCGCATTCGACAGCACTTCGTAGCCGATGTAAGTGGCGGAGTTGATACCTATCGGTCCGGGCGTCATCTGGGAGATTGCCACGATGTCCGTGAATGTTCCGTCTGTTATCCATCCGTGAACCGTGACCACCTTGTTCTGTATGAGCGAAAGCATGGCATATCCGCCGCCGATGGTGAACATGCCTATCACGAAGAAAGTCAGGAAAAGTTCTATATATATCATATCGTTCCCTCCTTGTCTCTTCTTAGCTCATTCCACCAGCTGATGAACAAGGCCATCGCTATGACGCATACCAATATATATATAGGTGAAACCTTGAGGAAGCACACGAGTGTCATCGATCCCACGACTATGAGCCACGACCACCATCTCATTTTTGTGGACTTGAGCATGTCTGTCATAGGGACGCCGATCAGGGCCACCACCACCGGCCTGATGCCCTTGAATGCCTTTATGACATATTCATTGTCCTTGAATGTCGTGAAGAACATCGCCACAAGAAGTATGATCAGGAAAGGAGGGAGGCAGCTGGCTATAGTCGCCACCACGCTTCCCTTAGTTCCGCGTAACCTGTGACCCGTGAGTATGGATATGTTGACAGCGAACAGTCCCGGGGCCGTCTGAGCCAGGGTTATTATATCTATGAAGTCTTCGTTATTCAGCCATTTCCTTTCCACCAGCTCGCTCTTGATGGCAGCGATCATAGGTATGCCTCCTCCGATTGTGAAGGCGCCTATCTTGCCGAAGACTAGAAATATCTGCCATAGACTGATCATGTTTTCTTTACTTAGTCAGTTTTTGTGTCTGAATTGGAGTGAAAAACAGGGGATTTTTGCTGTTTTTACCCATTTCGAGGGCAAAATTAGAAAAATATTTCAAAAAAAACTTGAAAAAATTTGGAGGTTTCAAAATTATGCGTACCTTTGCAGCCCGTTTGAGAGAAAACGGCTGAAAAGTTCATTGAAAAGATTGAAGGAAAGTACAAGAAGCAAGTACCGAGAAATACAATTTATCGAGAAGCGTTAATTCTTTTGAAAAGGATTATAAGTGTCAGGGACAAGCTAAGATTTATAAAATTATACAATGAAGAGTTTGATCCTGGCTCAGGATGAACGCTAGC
>JBGVEY010000026.1:0-18848 GCA_045120635.1 Candidatus Cryptobacteroides sp. | reverse complement strand
TCCGTCATTGTTGGGATACTACGAAAAGTATCATTGCAGATAAGGAACCGCCGTATGCGGACCCGCATGTACGGTGGTGTGAGAGGTCGGAAAACAAAAGTAGGAGGAAAACCTACTTTTGTTTTCCTCCTACTCGATTATTCAGCTCTGATGTTTCAGTAGGACAGTCTGTCTGATGTGAATGTCGCTTCTTCGCCTGTGCGTGGGTGTCGGAAGGTTATGCTCAGGGCATGAAGGTGCATGCGACATGGAGTACTGTCTGAATCGTTTGTCGTGTGGCCTCCGTACAGAAGGTCTCCGATGATAGGACGGCGGAGTCCGAGGGCGTGGGCAGAGTGGACTCTGAGCTGGTGCGTGCGGCCTGTCACGGGGTGAAACAGTACATCTGTGGTTCCGTCTGCGTTTTCAGAGACGATCTCATACTCCGTCAAAGCGGGTTTTCCCTGCTTGAAATCCACTTTCTGGCGAGGCCTTTCGTCATAGTCAGCTGCTAGTGGCAAACTGATATGAGTACTAAAATGCACACTCGTAGCCGGCGCTAATCTGGCCTTATAACACTTTCTTATAGTATGATCTTCGAACTGCTTCCTGAGTTCTACTCCAGCTTCAGGAGTTTTTGCGTAGATCATGACCCCTGAGGTGTCCATGTCCAGACGATGGACAGCATGTATGGTCTGTCCATACGACTGTTCCAGCAGTTCCTGCAATGAAACCCGGCCATCCAAACCAGGAACCGAAGGCATGCCGCTCGGCTTCTCTGCCACGATGATGTCCGTGTCGTCAAAGAGTATGTTGTATTCAATGCCGGTGCTCTGATTGCTTCGACCGAGGGTCAGACCGTTCATCATATATCCGAGTAACGGTCCGCACTTGCTTGTGCATGACGGATAAAAATGCCCGTGCACCCTGACTGCTGTCTCGGAAGCCTTGCCATACCAGAACTCTCCCATAGCAAGCGGCTGCAGTCCGTTCCTGTGGGCGTATTCCAATAATTTGGGAGCGGCGCATTCTCCGGTCCCTCCCGGAGGGGTAATGCCCAGCTGACCGAATATTTCAGCGATGCTGGCCTTTTCTCCTGATGCGTTGTGTACGATATATTGTCTGAAAATCCAGTTCTGCAGGTTTTCGGACATAGAAGCGCGTTGCTTCTTTAGAGATTTTATTTCGTTGTGGAATAGCGCGATGCGGTCTTGGATATCTGAAATGACTCCGTCGAGTACCTTCTTCAATCGTCTGAACTCCGCCTTTTCCTGCTGACTTTCTCTGATAAGGCCGTCCAGGACTTTGTCGTCGGTGCACCCCTTGCGTATCTGTTCGCGTCTGGCTTTCGATACTGCCATTGTGCTCTTCAAGGCGTCAAGCTCCATATCTCTGCCTCTGCTGGCATCTGCAAGTTCGCGTTCCAGACAGAGGATCCTGTCGGAATCCAGAAGTTCATCTATCTTACTGTTCAGTTCTGAAATCTCTGCCTCGCGTATCTTGAACTCACCATCAGGATCGGTCAGGTCATAAATCGGCGGTACAAAGCCGTCTATCAGACTTCTTCCTCCGACATTTCCGGAAAATGCTGCTAAAAAACATGTTGACTGAGGCTCTGTTTCATGTCTGCAGACAAGTACACCTAGCATCTTGCCTTCTGCAAACCATGAGGAAAGCTGAGGACAGCCATCAATCCTTTCGCAGACAAGCCTTGCTGCTGTCTTTACGGCAGGGTGAGGGATATAGCGGAACGGATCCGTAAATTCTGACGGCTCCTCAAAAATGTAATCTTCCGGGAAATAGTGTATCACAACACGAGATTATTCAGTTTGTACTCCCTGCAGTAATCCTGCAAACCGCAGGTTTCGCATTTCGGTTTTCTCGCAGTGCAGACGTAACGTCCGTGGAGGATGAGCCAATGATGTGCTGTGCCTCGCAATTCCTCTGCAAATCCTGCAGTGAGATCCTTCTCTACGGCTTCCACTGTTGCTCCGTCTGAGAGACCAATGCGTCTGGATACCCTGAACACATGTGTATCTACGGCGATCACCGCCTTGCCGTAGATGACCGATGCAATGACATTGGCGGTCTTTCTGCCTACACCGGGAAGTTTCTCGAGCTCCGATGGTTCGGATGGGACAATGCTGTTGAAATCGGATACCAACATTGAGGCCATGCCGATGAGATGCTTGGCTTTGTTGTTCGGAAACGAAATGGATTTTATGAGTTCGTAGACCTCGTCAAACGAGGCTGCCGCAAGGTCTGACGGGTTTGGGTATCGTTCGAAAATGACAGGCGTGTACATGTTTACACGTTTGTCTGTGCACTGGGCCGACAGTATGACGGCTATGAGAAGATGGAAAGGGGAGTCATAATGGAGTTCGCTTTCCGCTTTTTCCATATTTGCGGAAAACCATCGGGTGACATTGTGATAGAGCTCTTTTCTTTCCATGATTGTATCAGATGGTCAGTTCAAGGTCGATGTCAGAGTTTTCTGTCTGCTCGGTGCATGTCTCGTCTTTGCAGACCATTACACGGCCTGGATATTTCTCGAAGATCTGCCTGTTGTGGGTAACCATTACCACGGCAGTGCCTTTCTCCTTGTTGATTCCGGTCAGGAGTTTCATGATGCCGTCTGCGGTCTCGTTGTCGAGATTTCCTGTAGGCTCGTCTGCGATGATGACATTCGGCTCGTTCAAAAGTGATCTTGCGATTGCGATGCGCTGCTGCTCTCCTCCGGAAAGCTGGTGCGGCATCTTGTGGGCCTTCAGTTCCATGCCTACGGCTTCAAGAACCTGCTTGATGCGCTTCTGCATATCATCCTCGGATTTCCATCCTGTGGCCTTGAGTACAAAAAGGAGGTTTTCCGCCACTGTTCTGTCCATGAGAAGCTGGAAGTCCTGGAATACTACTCCTAGTTTTCTGCGAAGGTAAGGAATGTCCTTGTCCTTGATGCCTTCAAGGGTGTATCCGCATACTTCTCCGTGGCCTTTTGAAAGAGGATTTTCCGCTATCATTGTCCTGATAATGGATGTTTTTCCGGTTCCGACCTTGCCGACGATATATACAAAATCGCCTGCATTGATGTCAAGGTCAAGACCGTAGATTACGGTAGCTTCGCCGTTCACTATGTCGGCATTTTTGAATGAAATGATAGGAGTCCCCATTGAATTGCAGATTTGTCATACAAACATACATAAAATATCGCAGATTTGCCCTCTACGGGTTCCAAATACAGCGAAAAATGGTTATTTTTGTGAAATTTTTGTGCGATGAAAAAGTTAACATTGATAGTTATAGCATTGGTCGTGGCAGGGCATTCGCTTGCGGCTCAGATCTCTGATTACAGAGGTGCCTTGAGACTGTACGAAAAAGGTCTTTTCGCCCGTTCCAAAATGATTTTCGATAATATCGAATCCGAAACTGACAAGAAGGCAGATCCTGCAGGATATTCGCTTCTTTGTGATGTGAGGACGAATGTGCCGGGATATGAGAACCGCATCGATGCGTTTCTGGAGAATTACCCATATTCGGTGCTTATTCCGCAGGTGAGATTCTACCATGCCCTCAATCTTTTCGATGCCGGAGATTATAAGGCGGCGTCCGAGCAGTTCGCTATAATTGATGAGGGCTCTCTCTATCGTGACCAGCGTACCGAGTTCATTTTCAAGAGCGCATACTGCAATCTTGAAAACGGAAGCGTGTACTCGGCAAGGGATGGCTTCAGGGAAGTGGAGAGCGGAAAATACACCGACTATACTGCGCCCTCAAGATATGCGCTCGGTTACATCGAGTACAATCTCAAGGATTTCGAGGAAGCGATCTCATGGTTTGAGAAGGCTGCTGCCGATGTCCGTTTCAAGGAGATGTCGGAATATTATGTGTTGGAGTGCCGTTTCCTTCTTAAGGATTATGATTATGTGATCAAGACAGGAAATCAGATGTACAGGACTGCACCGGATGACCGTAAGCCTCATCTGGCTCGTATCATTTCCGAGTCTTACCTTGTAAGGGATGACGTGAGCAATGCGAGAAAGTTCTACGATCTCAGCATGGCGGGCGGCAAGGAGGACAGAACCCGTGCAGACTGGTTCTATGGAGGTTCGGTTCTTTATGCTGTAAAGGATTACAAGGGAGCAATCGCCAACTTCACTCAGATGGGCGAGAGATGCGACTCCATCGGACAGATCGCAAGCTACAATCTCGGTTTCAGCTACATCCAGACCAAGGATAAGGTTTCAGCCATGGCTGCTTTCAAGGAGGCGTCCCAGCTTCATTTCGACGATGCCATAGCAGAAGACGCTTTCTTCAACTATGCAAAGCTTGCTTTTGACATCAACAGCGATATTTCCGCTTTCAACGAGTATCTCTACAGATATTCCGACGCCCGCAAGGGAGAGGTGATCTACAGCTACATAGCCCTTGCTGCTCTTCAGAACAGAGATTACGAAGGTGCCGTCGCCGCATATGACAAGATAGATGTGCTTGACGAGGATATGGTTCTCAATTATATGAAGGCCAATTATCTGCGTGCCAATCAGCTTATAAAGAGCGGTTCGTACAGAAAGGCTGTCCCATGTCTCAAGGCGGCTGCCTATTACTCTCCTAAGACAAGTTCGTTCAATCAGCTTTCGCGTTTCTGGCTTGCTGAGTCATACTACAGAAGTGACAAGTACGAGGATGCAAGAAAACTTTTTTCTGAACTTTACAATGCATCAGCGCTTTATGGCCAGCCTGAAGGATATCTCCTTCCGTACAATATCGCATACTGCTACTTCAAGGACGGAAACTATTCGTTGGCGAAGAAATGGTTCGGAGAATATCTCGGAGAGAAATCGGTGAAATACAGAAAGGAGGCTCTCGTAAGAAAGGCTGACTGTGACTTTGTCGTAAGAAACTACAAGTCCGCTGCAGCTGCATATGATATCGTCCTCAGGGATTATTTCTCTGCGAATGATATATATCCGTACTATCAGGCTGCTATCTCATACGGTCTTATCAACAACCAGGACAAGAAGATCGCCCTTCTGGCCAATGTCATGGACGCATCTCCTGAGGCTGAATTCTATCCTGAGGCGTTGTTCGAACTCGGACGTTCTTATGCGGTGAAGGAGGATGACGACAATGCGTTCAAGTGCTTTGAGAAGGTGTCTAAGACAGTCAAGGACAGTACATATGTAGCGATGGCCTACATTGAAATGGGTACATTGGCGAGAAATCAGTCGATGTTCAACGAGGCCCTCGGCTACTACAAGACGGTTGTTGAGGAAATGCCGTTGTCTGAATATGCGGATGACGCCTTGCTTGCAATCGAGTCCATTTACCAGACAAAGAACGAACCTAAGGAGTATCTTGCGTACATAGAGAGCATCGGCAGGGGCGGTATGAAGACAGAGGACGAGAAGGAAGGCATGATCTTCAATGCTGCAGAGCAGGTGTTCCTGTCTGAGAACTACAAGAAGGCTTTGGTGGCACTTGAGTCGTATATCGATACGTATCCGAAGGGTAAGAATATCTATAAGGCGGATTTCTATATGGCGGAGTCGTATAGGATGCTCGGTATGAATGAAAGAGCTTGTGATTCGTACAAGCTTGTCATCGACGGTGGAGAAGGCTCTTTCGTGGAGTTGTCAATGCTTCATTTCGCAAACCTTTCGTACAGTCTCGAGAAATGGGATGATGCATACGGTGCTTATTCGTCTCTCTACGGTGCGGCCAAACTTGGAAACAATACTTATGTGGCTCTTCTCGGTATGATGCGTTCCGCATTCAAGGGCCATGAGTGGGAAAAGGCGATAGCTCAGGCCGATCAGCTTATGGCTGACGAGCGTTCTGCGGATGACAGGGTCGAGGCTGAGTACGTAAAGGCGAAGTCGTATATCGCGACAAGCCGCAGAGAAGAGGCAACGGAGCTCTTGAAGAAGCTTGCGGAGGATATGTCAGGTAAGTATGGAGCCGAGGCCGCGTATATTCTCATAATGGACAGCTACGACAGGGGCGAGTTTGAGGATGTCGAGACCAAAGTCTATGCTTTTGCAGATGCCGGTTCGCCGCAGACCTATTGGCTTGCAAAGAGCTTCATCGTTCTCGGTGATTCATTCATGGAGCGTGACGATATCGAGCAGGCAAAGGCTACTTTCGAAAGTGTAAGAGACGGTTATACTCCTGCAGGTGAGGATGATGACGTCCTGGATAATGTGAAAATGCGTCTCGAGAAGATCGGGAAAATGACAATGGCGCAGTAAGATATGAAGAAGATTTACATGATATTGGCGGGTCTGTGTATAGCGGCAGGCCTGCAGGCTCAGAATCTCGATCCTACGGTTGAGGTGAGTAGGGCTTATGAGGGAAAACTGATAGAGGTGCGCAAGCCGGCCATCGAGATGAGTGTGCCGGACACTCTCTATAAGTTCGATCTTGGATTTGATTATTCAGTATTCGAAAACCCGTATCGCGGATCATATGAGTTCAATCCGTATATGATGGACATGCGTCCGGAGTCTAACCTTCAGAAGCCGTCACAGTTCTATATGAGGGCAGGAGCCGGTTATACCCTCCATCCGGTTTTTGACCTTCTTTGGTCGCCTGATTTCAAGGGTGCCTTCAGTATGGATGTGTACGGCATGCATAAGTCGTACATTGGAGCATATAGGCCGGTGATGGGTGCAACAGGCTACAAGGGCTATGACCTTCTTTCCAATGCGGGTGTCGATCTTGGTTATGATTGGGACAGAACATCACTGGATTTCGGTGCTTCGTATTACGGAGTGGCAGTGAAGGATTTTTCAGGTGACAGGGCTTACAATGCTGTAGATGCATATTGCTCGATAGGTTCCAAGAAGCCTTGGGCAGAGGGTTTCCTCTACAATGTGGGTGTGGCATACAGATATTCGGATGACGTTTCCGCATTGCCGTTGAAAGGTCATGAGTTAGGCCTTGATGTCACATTCGGACCGAGCTTCGGAGATGGCAACAAGGTGTTCTTTGATCTCGGTATGGATATGAATGCGTATTCCGGAACTCTTCAGACGTCTCTTGCGAGGTTCTATCTTGTTCCTCACTATGTATACGATAAGGGAATCCTGCATCTCGATCTCGGTTTCAGATTGTCTGCGGCAAAGATTTCGGCGAACGATGTCAGGAATCAGGTAATCTATCCGGCTGTGAAGATGAGTGTGGCTGTCATCCCTGACGCCATGAGGCTTTATATGAACGTCGGAGGCGGTGAGAAACTTAACACTTATTCATCGCTTGTTGCCCGTAACCATCACGTGGGGCTTGGCTATCTTGCGCCGGACAAGACGCTTGCTGACTATTCGGGGGATGAAACCTCAGATGTGAATTATTCCGGACTTATGCAGCCTTCTATGGAGAGAGTCTCTGCGGAACTCGGTCTCGAAGGCAGGATATCAAGCTTCTTCAGCTACAACCTCAAGGGAGGTTATGCCAACAATGCAGATGCCCTTATGGACGGAGTGGTGGCCGTTTCAGACGGCGTTTACAGGCCATGTGTCGGATATTCGTCATACCAGAGCGCGTTTGCCAGCTTGGATTGGGATCTTAATTTCCGCAGCATAAGGTTCGATGGAGTGGTGAAGTATACGCATTGCTGGGGTTATGAACAGAATATGTTCGCACCGTCTGTCTTGACTGGAGATGTGGAGGTCCTTTATAATTGGAGACGCAGGATCTATGCTGGAGCTGACTGTGTATTTGCTTCTGCAAGAGGCAATTCCGAGGGTCTTAAGGTGCCGGGTTATGCTGACCTTGGAGTCTATGGTGAGTATGCTATGAACGATAAGATTTCGTTCTGGCTCCGTGGCGGAAATCTCTTGAATATGGAAGTGCAGAAAACCTTCTTTTATGCGGAAAAAGGTATCAATTTTACGGCGGGAATCTGTTTGAATTTCTAGGAAAAATTGTTATTTTTGTACGTTTAATTTAACAGGAAAAAGTAATAAAAAGATATGAGCGAGGAAGTAATCAACAACTCATCGGCGGAGCAGTACTCCGCTAATAGTATTCAGGTCCTTGAGGGACTTGAGGCCGTGAGAAAGAGACCGTCGATGTACATCGGCGATGTGGGCGAGAGAGGCCTCCATCATCTTGTTTATGAGGTGGTTGACAACAGTATCGACGAGGCTCTTGCCGGATACTGTACTCACATTGAGGTTACCATCAACGAGGATAATTCGATCACAGTAAAGGATAACGGCCGTGGTATTCCTACAGGAATGCACGAAAAGGAGAACAGATCGGCCCTTGAGGTCGTTCTGACAGTGCTTCATGCCGGCGGTAAGTTCAGCAAGGACAGCTATAAGGTGTCCGGCGGTCTTCACGGTGTGGGTGTATCCTGCGTGAACGCCCTTTCCGACTATCTCAAGGCTGAGATTCACCGTGAGGGTAAGGTCTTTGTGCAGGAGTATTCGCAGGGTAAGCCGTACAAACCGGTTGAGATTGTCGGCGATGCCGATGATACAGGTACAATGGTGACTTTCCATCCGGATCCTGAGATCTTCCAGGTTACAACCGTCTACAAGTACGATACACTTGCAGCGCGTCTCCGTGAGCTTGCATACCTTAACAAAGGAATCCACCTCAGCCTTACAGACAAGAGAACTCTCGTGAACGATGTGGATGAGAACGGCAATGAGCTGGAGACTACTCACTACAGAAGCGATATCTTTTATTCGAAGGACGGTCTCCGTGAGTTCGTGGAGTATCTCGACGGTGGTGCGGAGAAGCTTATCGAGTCTCCTATCTATCTCGAGACAGACAAGATCATTCCGATCGAGATCGCACTCCAGTATAACACAAGCTATACAGAGAAGATCTATTCATACGTAAACAACATCAACACAATCGAGGGTGGTACACACCTCCAGGGTTTCAAGATGGGTCTTACAAGAACCCTGAAGAACTATGCAGACAGACAGGGTATGCTTGCCAAGCTCAAGTTCGATCTTGCTGCCGATGACTTCCGCGAGGGACTCACAGCTGTCGTTTCTGTGAAGGTGGCTGAGCCTCAGTTCGAGGGTCAGACAAAGACCAAGCTCGGTAACGGCGAGGTTGTATCTGCGGTTTCGCAGGCTACAGCGGCGGCTCTCGAGCAGTATCTCGAGGAGAATCCACGTGAGGCGAAGATGATCGTCGAGAAGGTGATTCTCGCTGCAACAGCCCGTCACGCTGCACGTAAGGCCCGTGAGATGGTTCAGAGAAAGACTGTCATGTCGGGTGCGGGTCTTCCTGGTAAACTTGCTGACTGCTCTTCAAGAAATCCTGAGATCTGTGAGCTTTTCCTCGTCGAGGGAGACTCTGCGGGCGGTACTGCAAAGCAGGGACGCGACCGTATCACTCAGGCCATCCTTCCGCTCAGAGGTAAGATCCTCAATGTGGAGAAGGCGATGGAGCACAGAGTGTTCGAGAGTGAGGAAATCAGAAACATCTATACAGCTCTCGGCGTTACAGTGGGTACGGAGGAGGATAGCAAGGCATTGAACCTCAGCAAGCTCCGTTACCATAAGGTTATCATCATGACCGATGCCGACGTCGACGGCAGCCATATCGCGACACTTATTCTGACATTCTTCTTCCGCTATATGCAGGATCTCATCAAGAACGGTTATGTATATCTCGCAACTCCGCCTCTCTATCTCGTGAAGAAGGGTAAGGAAGAGATCTACTGCTGGACAGAGGCTCAGCGCAAGGAAGCTACCCTCCAGCTTGGCAAGGGCTCTGACAAGGGTGTGACAGTACAGCGCTACAAAGGTCTTGGAGAGATGAGCGCAGAGCAGCTCCAGAGCACAACAATGGATCCTGACAAGCGACTTCTCCGTCAGATCACCATCGAGAATGCAGCCGAGGCCGAGCGTACGTTCTCAATGTTGATGGGTGACGATGTACCGCCTCGTCGTGAGTTCATTGAGCAGAATGCACACTACGCTAATATTGATGCATAGTTATTGATATTTCCGTTCCTTCGGGGACGGAAAAACTTTATTATATGGAAAAGACTTATTTCCCACGAAAGTTCAAGGTATATCTGCCTCTTATAATCCTTCTTGTGCTTCTGGTGTTCCTTATGCCAAGGGCCTCTAAGTTCAACTATGATTATAAGAAGGGAGATACATGGATGTACGAGACACTGGTGTCTCAGATTGATTTCCCAATCCTGAAGACAGAGCGTCAGCTCGCAGAGGATATCGAGAAGGCCTCGTCTGGAGTCATTCCATATTACAGACATGACGCTTCTGTATTCCGCAGGACAATGGATGAACTTGCCAAGACTGATCTCGGTGAGTTCGAAGCCCTTCGTCCTGAAATAGTTGCAGACCTGACGGATATATATTCAAAGGGAGTTGTGACAGCCTCTCCGACACAGAAGGACTCATCTGCGTCCAAGCTTGTTCTTGTGCAGAGGGACAGCAGGTCGGTGAAGCTTCCTGCAACCGAAGTGTATACAATCGAGACTGCTCAGAATAAGATTTATTCAACTCTCAAAGAAACGGGCAGACGTAAGCTGGATTCGCTGTATAATGCTACGGGACTTGCAAGACTTGTGGAGCCGGACCTTATTCTTGACCAGCAGACTACAGACATGATGCACAAGGCCAGTCTGGACAATATCTCAAGGACAAGAGGAGTGTTCAGAGCAGGGCAGACAATCATTTCGAACGGTGACATCGTTACGGCTGAAGCGGTTCAGATCCTGGATTCATACAAGGCTGAATATGAACTGAGCGTCGGCTACAGCGGAAGGCCGGTGTTCCTATGGACAGGTAACATATTGATATCGTTGTGTCTGGTGATCGTTCTCTTCCTTGCGATATTCTATTGCAACTGGAAGATTTTCAGGGAATATAACAAATATCTGTATCTCCTGATCGTGTTCTCTCTTGCTGCGATTGGAGCTTCCCTGGCGGCAAGATTCAACCCGGATATATTCTACAGACTTCCGTTTACACTTGTGGCGCTTTATCTCCTTGCGTTCTTCAAGAGGAGAATGGTGTTCATAATGTATTTCATTTCGCTTCTGCCTGTGCTCATACTTGCTCCTGATGGAGTCGAGGTCTTTGTAGTCTATCTGGTTGCAGGTACTGTGGGAATGTTTGTGTTCGAGCGTTTCAACAGGGGATGGCTGCAGTTCGTGACGGCATTCATAGTATTTGTCGTGATGGTTCTTGTATGGGCGGCATTCAGATTCATTGAAGGACTTGACAGTCTTCATGACTACAAGATAGTTGTAGATATGGCTCTTGCTGCCATCCTGCTTGTTGCCGGATATCCGCTTATCTATCTATTTGAGAAGATCTTCATGCTTGTTTCAACTTCGAAACTTGTGGAGTTGAGCGATACCAGCAACAAACTTCTCCGTATGCTTGCAGACAAGGCTCCGGGTACATTCCAGCATTCGCTTCAGGTGATGAACCTTGCAGATGCTGCTGCGAGATCAATTGATGCATATGTGCCTCTGGTACGAGCCGGAGCGCTTTATCACGATATCGGAAAGATCACCAATCCTCAGTGCTTTACAGAGAACGAGACTCCTGGAGTCAACTTCCATGCGGAACTTTCTCCAAAGGAAAGCGCTCAGGAAATCATAAGACATGTCTCTGACGGTCTTGCACTTGCCGATAAGTATGGCCTGCCGCAGGTGCTGAAGGATTTCATCCAGACGCATCACGGAACAACCAATACAGCATATTTCTATAACAAATATCTCAATCAGGGCGGAGATCCTGAGGATGTGGCTGATTTCTACTATGATGGAGTCAAGCCTACTACCAAGGAGCAGGTGATTCTCATGCTCTGCGATACTATCGAGGCGGCTTCGAGAAGTCTCAAGGATTATTCGCAGGAGAATGTGTCCGCTTTGGTTGACCGTATCATCGAAGGAAAGGTGGATGATTGCCAGCTTTCAAATGCTGATATCTCGCTCCGAGAACTCAATATTCTCAAGGATGTGATCAAGTCGTACCTGATGCAGATGCACCATTCACGTGTGGCTTATCCGAAGAGAAAGGCCAGAAAATGATATTTTGAAATGTGGCGCAAAATGATTAAATTTGCGCGCTAAAATCGCGCACCGGCGCACTTGAAAGGGAAAATATTAAAATTATATAGCAGATATGAAAATTGTACAGAACAAAATCGACGATCTGAATCTTGAGCTCACTCTTACAGTGACAGCTGAGGATTATTCAGACAGCAAGAAGAAAAGACTTACTGAGTACAGAAAGAAGGCTGAGATCAAGGGTTTCAGAAAGGGTATGGTTCCTATGTCTCTCGTTGAGAAGATGTATGGCCAGTCGGCTCTCGTAGACTCAGTTAATGATGTAATCGCAGAGGGTCTCAACAACTATATCAAGGAGAACAATCTCCGCGTTCTCGGTGAGCCGCTTCCAAGCGAGGAGCACATCCAGAACGAGTGGAACGATGGTGCAGAGCTCACTTTCAAGTTCGATATGGCTCTTAACCCAGAGGTTTCTTTCGAGCTTTCAAGCGAGGACGAGGTTCCTTACTACACAATCACAGTGACTGCTGATGCAAAGAACGAGATGAAGAACAACCTCCTCCGTCAGTACGGTTCACTCGAGGATGGTGAGGCTGCCAAGGAGGATGATTTCATCATCGTTGATTTCGAGCAGGGCGATATGAAGGTAGAGGGTACTTACGTTGCTCTCCGCAATGTAGCTGAGGCTGCAAGAGCATCTTTCGTAGGCGTTAAGCCAGGTGATGTACTCGACGTAAACGTAAACGAGGCATTCGAGAACGAGACAGACCGTTCATCTATGCTTAAGGTGAACAAGGACGAGCTCGCAACTCTCGATCCAATGTTCAAGATGACTGTTCAGCACGTCAAGACTTTCGTTAACGCACCTCTTACTGAGGAGACTTTCGAGAAGATCTTCGGTGTTAAGACTGAGGCTGAGTTCGATGCTAAGGTTGAGGAGAGAATCCGCGCTGAGTACGCTCAGGAGGCTGATTTCAGATTCTCAAAGGACGCTAAGGCATTCCTCCTTGAGAAGGCAAACGTTCAGGTTGCTGAGAAGTTCCTCAAGAGATGGGTATATGTAATCAACGAGGGTAAGTTCTCTATGGAGGACATCGAGAAGGATTGGGAGTTCTTCATCGCTGATTACAAGTGGCAGATGGTTCGCAGCTACCTCATGAACAAGTACGAGGTTAAGGTTGAGGAGGCTGACCTTCTTGCAAGCGCTAAGGGATTTGCAGCTTACCAGTTCGCTATGTACGGAATGAACAACGTTCCTGAGGAGCAGCTTGAGGCATTTGCAAAGAACATCCTTTCACAGGAGGAGCAGGGTAGAAGAATTCTCGATCAGGTAGAGAACGAGAAGACTTTCGCAGCTGTACGTGAGGTTGTCACTCTCAAGAAGAAGAAGATCTCGGTTGAGAAATTCCGCGAGTTGAAATAATTGACAATAAAAAGACCGGCTCGCAAGGCCGGTCTTTTTTATTGTCATCTCGAGCGAGCATAGCGAGCCGAGAGATCTAATGACATTTATATATGAATAAGGAATTCAATAAATACGCACGTCTGGAGCATGGTATCAGCTCTATGACAATGCATAGATATGAGTCTGTGCTTGACGGTTACATCAATCCTACAATCATTGAGGAGAGAAAACTCAATGTTGCCTCGATGGATGTTTTCAGCCGTCTTATGATGGATCGAATAATATTTTTGGGGGTTCCGATTGATTCGGACGTGGCAAACATCATCCAGGCTCAGCTCCTTTTCCTTGCTTCAACAGACAATACATCGGATATTTCCCTTTATCTCAATACTCCTGGCGGCGAGGTGTCTTCGGGTCTCGGTATCTATGACACTATGCAGATCATCGAGCCGGATGTGGCTACAATCTGTACAGGAATGGCGGCGTCGATGGGTTCGGTGCTCCTTTGCGCAGGTACCAAGGGAAAGAGATCTGCATTGAAGCACTCTCGTGTAATGATCCATCAGCCGCTCGGCGGTGCACGCGGTCAGGCTTCTGACATCCTTATTGCGGCGCAGGAAATCGAGAAGACAAAAAGGGAATTGTACACAATCATTTCAGAGCATTCAGGTCAGCCTATCGAGAAGATCTATGCTGACGGTGACCGTGATTTCTGGTTGACATCACAGGAGGCTCTCGAGTACGGAATGATTGACGAAATACTTACAAAGAAGAAATAGTAGATGGCAAAATCGACTAAGCAGACCAGATACTGCATGTTCTGCGGCAGAAGCGAGAAGGAAGTTCCGCTTTTGCTACAGGGTATGGATGCATGTATCTGTTCTGATTGTATTAGAATGGCTCAGGGCTATATTGATGAGGTTACTGAGAAACCTTCTCAGAAGTCATTGGGCAAGATTGATGTGTTGAAGAAACCAAGGGAGATCCATCAGTTCCTTGACCAGTATGTAATCGGTCAGGACCGTGCAAAGAAACTCCTTTCGGTTGCGGTGTACAACCATTACAAGCGCATCAATCATAATGTGGACGCTAACGGAGATCTCGAACTTGACAAGTCAAATATCCTTATGGTAGGTCCTACCGGTACAGGTAAGACATTGATGGCCAAGTCTATCGCGAAACTTCTCGACGTGCCGTTCACAATCGTGGATGCGACCGTCCTTACAGAGGCCGGTTATGTGGGAGAGGATGTGGAGAGTATCCTGACAAGACTTCTTCAGGAGGCGGACTTCGATGTGGCTAAGGCTGAGAGAGGTATTGTCTTCATCGATGAGATAGACAAGATCGCCCGCAAGAGCGACAATCCGTCAATCACAAGAGACGTTTCGGGTGAGGGTGTTCAGCAGGCAATGCTCAAACTTCTTGAAGGTGCTGTCGTGAATGTACCGCCTAAGGGTGGACGCAAGCATCCTGAGCAGGAGTTCCTTCATGTGAATACACAGAACATTCTCTTCATCTGTGGCGGAGCATTCGAGGGTATCGAAAGAAAGATCGCTCAGAGACTCAATACGCAGGTGATCGGTTTCGGTTCAGTGAACAAGCAGAAGATTGACAAGGATAACCTTTTGCAGTATGTCGAGGCCCAGGATCTTCGTTCATATGGACTCATTCCTGAGATCATCGGACGTCTTCCGGTTATCACAAACCTTGACCACCTTGACAGAGACGCTCTCAAGAGAATCCTTGTGGAGCCGAAGAACGCTCTCATGAAGCAGTATGAGAAGATGTTCGAACTTGACGGAATCAAGCTTACTGTCGAGCCGGAGGTCTTGGATCTCATCGTAGATACATCCATCGAGAACAAACTCGGTGCACGAGGACTACGTTCAATCTGCGAGCGAATCATGACAGACGCCATGTATGACGCACCTTCGACAGATGACAGCGAGTTTGTGGTTACAGTGGAATACGCAAAGAGCAAACTTTAAAGATTACGATATGACAGAGGAGTTGAAGAGTCAGCTTGCCGGCATCAGGCATGTCGCCCTTGATATGGATGGTACCATCTATCTGAGCAACACAATTTTTCCATATACCATCAGTTTCCTTGAGAGACTGACAGAGATGGGAATCACATATTCATTCCTGACAAACAATCCGTCCAAGTCGCTTGCTGATTATCTCCACAAGCTTGAGGTAATGGGCATTCCATGTGAGCCGGAGCAGATGTATACGACAACAATCGCGACAATCGATTACATCAAGTCGCATTATCCGGATGCACGAAAGCTCTTCCTTCTTGGAACACCATCGATGATTTCTCAGTTTGAGGGGGCTGGATTCATTTCCACAGCAGATGATCCTGACGACGTTCCCGATATCATCGTCGCGTCATTCGACATGACATTGGAATACAACAGACTCTGCAGAGCGGCATGGTGGATATCACAAGGCGTTACATACCTAGCTACAAATCCAGACTTTGTCTGCCCTACAGACCAGAGGACTGTGCTTGTAGACTGCGGTTCCATCTGCAGATGTCTTGAGGGTGCAACAGGACGCAAGCCTGATGTAACTCTCGGCAAGCCGGATCCTAACATGCTCAGCGGCATCTGCACAAGAATGAATCTTGAACCGTCGCAGATCGCAATGGTGGGAGACAGAATCTATACAGATATAGCTATGGCACACAATGCCGGAGCATTCGGTGTCCTTGTCCTCTCAGGAGAGACAACTCTCGAAACCGCCCAGCAGGCCGAGCGACAGCCATCCCTCATCTGCCGTGACATCGAACAGCTCGGTGATATGCTGGCAGAATCCAGAAAATAAGTAGCATGTGTTGATGTGTATAAACTATTGATAATCAATTGAATGGTCCTTTGAGGGTGGGAAAAAACGACCACCTTTGTATATCTAATTAGTTGATTTACAGTGTTTTATAAAATACGATAGAAGTCTGCATCATATAAAATAACTATAATAATGAAACAATACATTGAAACTAACAGAGACCGATTCCTGGAGGAACTCTTTTCATTGCTGAGAATCCCTTCGGTAAGCTCCCTTGAGCAGCATAAGCCTGACATGCAGAAATGCGCAGAGCGTCTTGTGGAACTTCTTAAGGAAGCAGGAGCAGATGAAGCTGCTGTATATCCTACAACAGGCCATCCTGTAGTATTCGGACAGAAACTCGTTGACCCGAGTCTACCTACAGTGCTCGTGTACGGACATTATGATGTACAGCCAGTCGATCCAATCGAACTTTGGCATTCAGATCCGTTCGAGCCTGAAATCCGTGATGGAGCAATCTATGCACGCGGAGCCAACGACGATAAGGGCCAGCTCTTCATGCACATCAAGGCGTTCGAGTTCATGGTCCGCAACAATACCCTTAAGCATAATGTGAAATTCATTCTCGAAGGTGAGGAGGAGATCGGAAGCCCGTCACTCGCTGCCTGGGCTTCAGCAAACAAGGAAATGCTCGCAGCAGATATCATTCTTGTATCTGATACAACAATGATTTCAGAGTCTGTTCCTTCCATCAACTGTGGAATGCGTGGCCTCTCATACGTAGAGGTAAAAGTGACAGGTCCTAACAAGGATCTTCATTCAGGCCACTACGGCGGTGCGGTTGCAAACCCTATCAACGTACTCTGTGACATGATCTCGTCATTGATCGACAAGGACGGACATATCACTGTAAAGGGATTCTACGATGACGTGGTTGAACTTTCTGCAGAGGACAGAGCGAAGCTTTCACGCGCTCCGTTCGATATTGAAGAATATAAGGAATTCCTTGATATCAAGGAGGTTAAGGGAGAAGAGGGATATACTACACTCGAGCGCACAGGTATCAGACCATGTCTTGATGTCAACGGTATCTGGGGAGGTTACACAGGAGAAGGTGCAAAGACTGTCCTTCCTTCTGTAGCACATGCAAAGATCTCAATGAGACTTGTGCCTAACCAGGACAGCGCTACAATCACAAGACTCTTCGAGGAACATTTCAAGGCGATCGCTCCTGACTATGTGAAGGTAGAGGTTACTCCTCATCACGGTGGAGACGGTTTCCTTATCCCTATCTCATCTCCTGCATATAAGGCGGCCGAGAAGGCTATGACAGAGGTTTACGGCATCGAGCCTGTTCCATCGCGCGGTGGCGGATCGATTCCGATCCTTGCTGACCTTCAGCGTATCCTCTGCATCGACCCGCTTCTCATGGGATTCGGACTTGAGCGTGATACAATCCATTCTCCTAACGAGAGTTATCTCCTGAAGCAGCTCTACGCAGGAATGGAAGCTATCGCATTATTCTACAGATATTATTGATCGTAAAACTTATACATATGAACAGAAAACAGCTATTTGAACAGATTCAGGCCAAGAAGAGCATGCTCTGCGTAGGTCTTGACGTTGATTTCAACAAGATGCCTGAACACGTAAAGGCTCTTGCTACAAGCGGCGAGCTTGCAATCAAGGGTGAACTTTACAAGGGAAAGGCCCGTTCAATCATTGAGTTCAACAAGGCGATCATCGACGCTACTGCAGCTCATTGCGTTGCATACAAGCCAAACCTTGCATTCTACGAGTGCTATGGTATTGAAGGTATGCGTGCTCTCGATGCAACAGTGGATTACGTGAGAAGCAAGTATCCTGAGATCTTCCTTATCGCTGACGCAAAGAGAGGCGACATCGGAAACACTGCTCAGATGTATGCGAAGGCATTCTTCGAGGAGATGGATTTCGATGCAGTCACAATCGCTCCGTACATGGGTGCAGACAGTGTGACTCCATTCCTCCAGTACAAGGACAAGTGGGCAATCGTACTCGCTCTCACATCAAACGCATCTGCATATCAGTTCCAGACTGCTCAGAAGGATGGCAAGCCTCTCTATCAGGCAGTTATGGAGGAAATGATGGAGATTTCTACTCCAGACAATATGATGTTCGTTGTAGGTGCAACTAAGGCTGACAAACTTCAGGAACTCCGCAGCTTCTGTCCTGACAACTTCTTCCTCGTACCAGGCGTAGGAGCACAGGGTGGCTCAGCAGAAGAGGTTATCGCAAACGGCTCGAACGACCACGGAGGACTCCTCATCAACTCTTCACGTGGTATCCTCTTCGCAGACAGCACAGAGAACTACGCAAAGGTTGCTGGCGAGGTCGCGGCAAAGACAGCTAATCTTGAGTAAATCTGATACCCATAATTATAAGAAGAAGCCGACTAAAAAGTCGGTTTTCTTTGTTCATGTGAAGAAGTCCTCTCGATTGAGGAGTCTTGTGGTGAGCATGAGATCTTGCACAAGAAGTGTCTGGAAGACTTGGAATACCGTTCTGGAACTTCTACAAGGCAAAACAGAAGTATAGAAAACGCGCTTTTTCCTGACGAGATCCAGAGTCCCATACAGATATCCGGATTTCTTAGGTGTTTCTCGGATGATATGAAGATAG
>JBGVEY010000025.1:0-34957 GCA_045120635.1 Candidatus Cryptobacteroides sp. | reverse complement strand
GGCCCGACGCGTAGCGTTGGGAGGGATGGAGTCGGAACTTGTTCCGACGGAACCAAGCCAAACTTATCCCTACTACCGCGGCACCGCAACCTATAAATAGAGAAAACCGACTAAAAATCACTTTTTAGTCGGCTTCTTTTTGTTTTAGTATGCTACGATGAGATTCGGAACGACGCGCTCGCCTTCGTTATCCCATTTCTTGTTGTCGTATGGGTGGTTGAATGTACCTGTGATATCACTCCAGATAGCTGATGATCCACCGCCGTCGAGGTTGATTGCATTTGTCATACCGAGCATGTGGCAGATGTAAGCAGTCTCATAGACGCTTGCACCGTCGCCCTGGCCCTTGAAGCGTCCGTCGATTACAACATAGTAGATGTTGCCCTCGTCGTCCGTACCTACTGCTGCGCGTGGATGTCTTCTGTCATAGAACTGAGCAGAAGAATAGTGTGTACGGATCTTTGAACCAGTCTTCATTTCTGCGTTCATTGCCTCTACATTGTCGCCGTCGGCGTCGTCGCCCGTAAGCTTCGGTACAACGATTTCGCCGTCCACCACGAGCATAGGACCTGATGCAAGAGCAGTGTGCCAGTCTTTTGTAACTTCCTCATACTGAGAGATGTTGCTGTACTCGATGCACATTTCCTTTCCTTCCCTGTCCTTGAATCCTACAACACCGTCAACTCGGTATGTCTCAGCTGGGTCTGTTACGCCGTATACGTTTTCACCAACTCTGAAATATACTGAAGGGATGAGCTCCTTAACGTGGAAGAAGCATGCGTTCACTGCGAATCTTGCCTTGACTTCCTTACCGATCTCGCTTGGCTTGCCGGCCTTCTTTCCAGGTCTGTGGAGAATCTCGGTCTTGAACTCGCTTGCAGGATACTTGATGCAGCAGATGCTCTGGCTTGAGAAGAACATAGGAGCCTGTGCGTACATCGCCTGTGCGCCCTTGCCGAGGTCTGTGATTGTCCAGTCTGCGTTGCAGAATGCCAATGAATCTCTGTCGATGAAACTCTTCTCAGGGATGATCTTTCCTGTAAGAAGATCGCGAGCCTCTGTAAGTTCCTCTGCATTGCCGAAGCACTCGAACATCATTACGCCCTTATAGCCGTTCTCCTTGATTCCTGCCCATACAGGTGCCCATTCGATGTCTCCTACGCCAGGGATAAGGTGTCTCTCGTCGGTGAAGTTGTAGTCTGAAATGTGAACAGTCTTGATGGAACCCTTCTCGATCGAGCTGAGGAAGTCAGCATGGTTCTGATAGAGGAGGTGGTTCACGTCGAAGCAGATACCTACGTTATCGAATCCTTCGATGAGTTTCATCATCTCCTGTCCGTTTCTACCGAGGCATGTACGTGGGAGATTCTCAATACAGAGAACAGCGCCGATTTCAGCTGCAACCGGTGCAAGCTCTGCGATAGATGCGCGGCAGCACTCGATTCTGTCAGCTCTGTCATCAGGAACGACAGAGTCGTAACTTGGATGGAGAACAACTCGTCCTGCCTCGAAAACGCCGGCAACTCTCATCATGTCTCTTACATAGTTCACAGCCTTTGCTCTCTTTGCGCTGTCAACAAGTGAAACGTCGATATGCTTTGAGTAAGGCAGATGAACAGACCAGATCTTGACTCCTGCAGAGTCGATCTTTGCCTTAAGGGCTGCTGCTCTGTCCTTAACTCCGGCTGTGTCCTTGCCGATGACGTCGTTCATAGTTACTTCGATGTACTCAAGGCCCTTTGCGCACTCCTGAGCCATTGATTCAACTCCGAAATCGGACCATCTGCTCATTGATTTTCCGAGTGGAGCATCTGTTGAGCATGCGCTTGCAAAGGCAACTACACATGCTAAAGTCAATAGGATTCTTTTCATTGTAAATTAGGTTTATGTTGCAAAAGTAGTAAAAATATGCTAGTTGTTAAATACCACTGCAAGTCCATTCGGAACAGCTCTGTCTCCTCTCTTGTCCGTCGGTCTGTTGCGGGTCTCGAATCCCTTGTCTGCTTCCGGGTTTCTGATGAGGAATGTTGAGGAACCTCCTCCGTCAAGGTTGATTGCTTCGTCAGCTCCTAATGCTACCAGGATTGTGGCCAGCCTGTCGAGAGTAACTCCTACTGAGTAGTCTTCGCGTCTGCCGTCAACTACAAGCAGGTAGACTTTTTTGCGGTTTGCCGAAATTCCTACAGCAGTGCGCGGATGAACTGACTTATCGGTTAATTCTGTCTTTTCTCCATTCGAAACTAGCTTCATGCGTCCGCCTACAGCTTCCTGAATGTTGTCTTTTTGTGACTCGTATTCGTCTTGGGTAATGATTCTGGCTGTGCCGTCTTTCATTATTGCGAATGCTATGCTTGGCTCGCCTCCGTCAAATGTACCTTTCAGGCATTCTCCGTCCTTGTACATGATGCCTTGGACGCGGTTTGATTTCCTCATTATATAGAAGTCGGCATTGACTCCGCAAAGGACTTCCGAATCGGGGCGTTTCTCCTGCATGGCATGGAGATGATCTCGCATCGGTGCCACGAGTGACTTCTCGTCCGTTGTGGGCTTGATGCTTTCAAGGCTGTCCGCTACGCATGTGGAAAGTACAGTGACGCCGCCTTTGAGATCTACTTCAGCGGCAAATATGCTATATGGCTTGTATATCGAGTCAGTGATGCTTGTGAACTGCATTTCCATAATGGTCACGTGCTTTCCGAGCCTGTATACATTTTCGGATGTTACCTGGTGTACTATGCCGTCACTTTTCGACACGAACTGACGGCCTTTTCTGGTGGTGGCCCCGTTGTATGCATTCTGGAAACAGGTGTCGTTGCAGGACACTGCAATCAAAAAAGAAAAAACAATAGTGATGAATCTTTTCATATCGCGTTTTGGCACACCGTTTGCTAAATCTTAGTCACGGTTAGTTTAGTTGTTAATAATAGGGTTATGGTTTCCGGGGGATTGCCGAGATGGTAATCTCCCGGTTTTCATTGCCATGACCTCACAAATTTAATGATTTAATTGGATTCATACCGCTTCTTTGCGTGTTTGATATGTCTTAAAAATGTCTTACCTTCGCATGTTGGTCAAGAATATAATAAAATCATCAGATATGAAGAAAGTACTCGTAATCGGCGGCGGTGGCCGCGAACATGCAATTGTAGATGCAATCAGCCGCAGTCCACAGGTAGGAAAGATCTATTGTGCACCGGGAAATGCCGGTATCGCACAGCAGGCAGAATGTGTGGCCATCAAGGACACAGATGTTGAGGGATTGAAGAATTTTGCCCTTGAGAACGGCATTGATCTCGCTGTAGTAGGCCCTGAGGTAGCGCTTGCAGCTGGTGTAGTGGATGCTTTCAAGGCTGCAGGACTCCGCATATTCGGCCCGTCGAAAGCTGCTGCAACTATCGAGGCCAGCAAGGACTTCGCAAAGCAGCTCATGGCTAAATACAATATCCCTACCGCAGCATTCGAGACTTTCGAGGATTATGATGCCGCTCTTGAATATGTGAAGAAGGGATCGTTCCCTGTGGTTCTCAAGTATGACGGACTTGCAGCCGGAAAGGGCGTTGTGATTCCTGAGACTCTCGAGGAGGCTGAGGAGACATTGAAGGACATGCTTCTTGACGACAAGTTCGGAAAGGGCAAGGTCGTTGTCGAGGAGTTCCTCACAGGTCCTGAGTTCTCGTTCATGTGCTTCGTAGACGGTCTTGACGTGTATCCTATGACTCTTTCTCAGGACCACAAGCGTGCTTACGAGGGTGACAAGGGCCCTAATACAGGTGGTATGGGTGCATATTCTCCGGTTCCGATCATTACAGACGAGGATCTCGAGTTCTCTCTTGAGAAGGTCATGAAGCCTACGGCGGCTGCGATGGTAGCAGAGGGCTGCGCATTTACAGGCGTTCTCTACGGAGGTCTCATGAAGACTCCGCAGGGACCAAAGGTGATCGAGTTCAACTGCCGCTTCGGTGATCCTGAGACAGAGGTCGTTCTTCCAAGACTTGAGACAGACATCTATGATATCTTCTCTGCAGTGGCAGACCATACTCCGATGCCGAAGATCGAGTGGAAGAAGGAAGTTACAATGGGATTCGTGATGGCATCAAAGGGATATCCGGGAGACTACGAGAAAGGATATGAGATCAATGGTCTCGACGCTCTTCCTGAGGGTATCCGCGTATTCCATATGGGCACATCAAGCAAGGACGGCAAGTTCTATACATCAGGTGGCCGTGTTCTCATGGTTGTGGGCACAGGCACTGATCTTCAGGAGGCTCACGACAAGGCTCTCGCAGCAGTCGAGTCAATCGAGTGTGACAACCTTTTCTATCGCCGCGACATCGGTTGGAGGGTGCTGTAATGATAATCTCCGGAAAAGAACTTTCAGCAAGACTTAAAGAGGAAATGGCGGCTCAGGTCGCCACTTTCCCTGAAAAATACGGACGTGTGCCTCATCTTGTGGTGATCCTCGTCGGTGAGGATCCGGGCAGCGTCTCATATGTTACAGGCAAGGCCAAGGCCTCGGAGGTGGTAGGCATCAGAAATACGACCATCCGTAAGCCTGATACAATCTCGGAAGAGGAACTTCTCGGTCTGATCCGCGAACTCAATGCGGATGACTCTGTGGACGGCATTCTCGTTCAGCTTCCGCTTCCGAAGCACATCAGCGAGGACAAGGTTATCGCGACAATCGCAAAGGAGAAGGATGTGGACGGTTTCCACCCTCTCAACGTAGCGGCTCTCTGGCAGAAGCAGGAATGTGTGCTTCCATGCACACCTAAGGGTATCATCAAGATGCTCAAGGCGGCAGGAGTAGAAATCAAGGGCAAGCGTGCAGTAGTCATAGGCCGAAGCAATATCGTAGGCCTTCCTGTATCGAAGCTCCTTCTTGATGAGAACGCGACAGTGACTATCGCTCACAGCCGCACGGTGGATCTCCCTTCAGTTACACGCAATGCGGAGATTCTTGTGGTAGCGATCGGACGTCCTAAGTTCGTGACAGCTGATATGGTATCGGAAGGTACTGTTGTCATCGACGTGGGAGTCAACCGCGATCCTGAGACCGGCAAACTCTGCGGAGACGTAGACTTTGCAGCTATCGAACCGAAGGCATCTGTAATCACCCCTGTTCCGGGAGGTGTGGGTCCTATGACGATCTGTTGCCTTATGGAAAACACCATCGAGTGTTTCCTCCGCAAAATGAGCAGGTAGCAGGCGTAACGGGATCCCGTTTAAATTATATATCAATCTATTATGGCAAGAGGAAAAAGATATAACGGCAAAGGTCGTGGAAGAAAGGAGAAGAAGGTCTTTCCGCAGGTAACGGGAAAGGTCCAGATGACGCGTGAGGGATATATATTCGTTATCGCGGAGGGAGATGAGGATGACGTGTTCGTGAGAGAGTCCAAGACCAGGGGCGCGCTTCACGGCGATATCGTAAGGGTATCCGTGACACGTGAAAAGACCGATAGACAGCGTCGTGAGGGTGAGGTAGTGGAGATCGTAGAAAGATCTGCAAGACCGTTCATCGGTATCCTCCATGTCGTGGGTCATCAGGCGTGGGTGCTCATCCAGAGCCGTTTCATGCCATATGACATATCCGTACCGTATACGGATGAATTGGGCAGATATTCAGGAATGAAGGTCGCTGCGGTAGTGGACGGATGGAAGAGAAGTTCATCGACACCGTTCGGCCATGTCGTGGATATTCTCGGAGAACCGGGTGAGAATGATACGGAAATGCACGCAATCCTTGCGGAATATGCACTTCCTTACAAGTTCGAGCCGGAGGTGGAGAATGCAGCAGACCATATATCGGAGGAAATCACGGAGGCGGACCTCAAGGGTAGACGCGATTTCAGGGATGTGCTAACATTCACTATCGACCCGGCAGATGCCAAGGACTTTGACGATGCGCTGTCGTTCAGAAGACTTGAAAACGGCAATATCGAGGTCGGCGTGCATATCGCGGACGTGACTCACTACGTAAAACCTGGCGATATCGTTGACCAGGAGGCGCGTAACAGAGGTACTTCGGTATATCTCGTCGACAGAACAGTGCCGATGCTTCCGGAGAAGCTCTGCAACAAGCTCTGTTCATTGAGACCGCATGAGGAGAAACTTACATTCTCAGCAGTGTTTGAACTTACGCCTCTCGCTAAGATTGTGGACAGATGGTATGGAAAGACAGTGATCTATTCCGACCACAGATTTGCATATGAGGAGGCGCAGGTCATCATCGAATCAGGCCCTAAAGCTGTTCATGAAGGCGTTTCGGAGGAGATAAAGGACGCAGTGCTCACGCTTCACGGACTTGCCTCGAAACTAAGAAAGAAGAGATTTGCAGCAGGTGCGATCAGCTTCGACCGTCCGGAGATGAAAGTGGAGGTCGATGAGAAGGGACGTCCTGTGAATGTATATCAGAAGATTACAAAGGAAGCCAACTGGCTTATCGAGGAGTTCATGCTCCTTGCCAACAGAAGCGTTGCGGAATTCGTGGCGACCGGTTGCAAGGGAGTGGGCGATACACCGTCCAGAGGCCGCAAACCGGCTAAGACATTTGTGTACCGTATCCATGACGAACCTAATCAGGAGAAACTTGAAAGTCTCCGCAACTTCATCGGCAACTTCGGCTACAGAATGGGTCCTACAAACAGCGGAAAGGACATTTCGAAGGAACTCAACGCCCTTTTTGCCGCTGCGAAGGATACTCCGGAGTACAACGCCATCGAGCTCCTTTCATTGAGAACAATGGCAAAGGCACGTTATGACATCGAGAACCTCGGACACTACGGCCTTGCATTCAAATATTACACACATTTCACATCTCCTATCCGCCGTTATCCGGATATGCTCGTGCACAGACTTCTCGAGCGCTACCTCGCCGGAGGTGAGTCTGCGAAGGCGGAGACATACAGCAAGATGTGCAAATATGCTTCAGAGAGGGAGATTGTGGCTGCCGAGGCTGAGCGCTCAAGTGTGAAGTACAAGCTTGTGGAGTTCATGCAGGACAAGGTGGGATATACCTTCGGAGGAAATATATCGGGACTTACAGAATGGGGTATCTATGTTGAGGTAGAGCCTACCAAGATCGAAGGTATGGTGCCTCTCAGGGACATCAGAAGCGATTTCTTCGAGTTCGACCAGGACCATTACAGAATCGTAGGAAGACGTTCCGGCATCGTATATAATCTCGGAGATCCTGTGCGCATCCGCGTCAAGAAGACCAACCTTGAGCAGAAACTCATCGACTACGAATTGATCGAGACCGGAGGTGAGGAGCGCATCTACGATCGTATTGACTATGAGCACGGCCGAGGTACATCCTTCATCAAGGGCGAAGACGGTTCATTTGACAATGTGACCGTTGGAATCAACAAGGCTGCCCGCAAAGAGAAAGTCCGCAAGGCCATCCAGGAGTCGAAACGAAAGAAGGTCAAGGCGCAGAAGGCTCAGAAGGACAGGAAAAAGACATCAAGAAAAAAATAATAACATACAAAATAACAACTGAACTATGGCAATTATCGGAAACAACAAGAACTACAAGTGGGACTTCCAGAACATCGGAGGTACTACTCGTGTAAAAATTTCCAAGGGTGAGGATATCGCACACCTCGAGGAACTTGATCCAAAGATGTGGACAGTGCTTTCATGCCCTATCAAAGGCTTGGAGATTGATGAAAAGAGTCTCGCATACATGGATTGCGACGGAGACGGAAAACTTCGTGTCAATGATGTTGTGGCAACTTCAAAATGGATCACAGCGGCGCTTAACAATGTCGACCTTCTTCTGGAAGGCAAGGACAGCATAGATCTCGCTGACATCAACCAGGAGGATGCATGCGGAAAGAAACTCTATGCAGCTGCAAAGCAGATTCTTGAGAACCTCGGCAAAGAGGGAACGGTAATTACATTGGCTGATACTGCAGATATCGCGGCTATTTTCGCCAAGACAAGGTTCAATGGTGACGGTGTGATCACAGAAGCTTCTTCCGATGACGCAGATGTAAAGGCAGCTGTTGCCGCAGCCGTAGCAGCTACCGGCGGCATTGCTGACAGAAGCGGTGCTCAGGGAGTGAATGCAGATCAGGTTGAGGCTTTCTATAAGGCTCTTGCCGATTATGTGGCATGGCAGGAGGCTGCTGTCGCTGCTCCATACGGAGACAAGACAGACGCTGTGATCGCAGCATATCACGCTCTTGACGCTAAGGTAAAGGACTATTTCATGCGTTCAAGACTTGCTTCGTTCTCTCCTGAGAGCCTTGCATCTCTCGATGTCCAGGCTTCACGTATCGAGGCTATCAGCGCTGAGAACCTTATCGGAAAGACAGAAGAGATCGCGGCATATCCTATCGTACGTATCACAGGCAAGGCGGAGATTGACCTTTCGGCTCCTGTAAATCCATCTTGGGCTGCACAGTTCGCCACAGTGGTTTCTGCAGCTTGTGCCGGCAAGAAGGTGCTTACAGAGGCAGACTGGGCTGCCATCGGAGCAGAGTTCGCTGCTTATGAGGCTTGGAAGGGCGCAAAGGCAGGTGCATGCGTAGAGGCTCTCGGTCTTGAAGCTGTGAAGAATTTCATCGCACAGGATAAGAAGGCTGCCCTGCTCGAGCTCGTCGCTCAGGATGCGGCTCTCGCGGAAGAGGCAGGAAACATCGAGATGGTCGACAAGTTCCTCCATATCTTCCGTGATTTCTATAGACTTCTCCGCAACTTCGTGACACTCAGCGACTTCTATACTAAGGATAAGACTGTGAAGGCTGTATTCCAGGCAGGTACTCTCCTTGTGGACCAGCGTGAGTGCCGTTTCTGTATGAATGTAGTCGATATGGGCAAGCACAGCGCAGCTGCTGCATCAAGCGGAATGTACCTTATCTACTGCGACTGTACCACCAAGACAAAGCCAGGCAAGATCACTATCGTTGCGGCTATGACAGTAGGTGAGATCGGAGACCTCGTAGTCGGCAAGAATGCTGTTTACTATGATGAGGCAGGCCTTGAGTGGGATGCAGTGATCACCAAGATCGTAGACAACCCGATCAGCATCGCACAGGCGTTCTGGTCACCTTACCGCAGAATGGCAACGGCTGTCGAGAACCTCATCAACAAGAGTGCAGCCGAGAAGGATGCCAAGATGATGAAGGATGCAACAGCGAAGATCAATGCGGCTCCGACAACAGTTCCTGCTGCCGCAGGTGCTGATGCCAAGCCGGCTGCAGCACCACCGTTTGACATCGCCAAGTTTGCCGGTATCTTTGCTGCCATCGGTATGGCTGTCGGCATGATCGGTTCTGCTCTCGTTGCTTTGGCTAAGGGTGTAGCCGCTCTCAAGTGGTGGCAGGTAATCCTCGCTTTCGTTGGCGTAATGCTTCTTATCTCAGGTCCTGCAATGATTCTTGCATGGCTCAAGCTCCGTCGCCGCAACATTGCACCGCTCCTTAATGCAAACGGTTGGGCAGTGAATGCTTCTTCAAAGATCAGCATCCCATTCGGCGAGACCCTTACAGACATCGCGAAGTATCCTACTCTCAAACTCAAGGATCCGTATGCAAAGGCAGGTCTTGCTCCTTGGAAGAAGTGGGTTATCTCTCTCTCAATCCTCGTTGTTGCTCTCGGTACACTCTGGGCATTCAACATGTTCGCATGGGCAGGTCTCAAGTCACCGCTCCCACGTTACAATCAGGTTGAGGTAGTTGAGGAGGCTGCAGATGAGACAGCAGAAGTTACTCCTGCAGATTCTACAGTTGCTATGTAACAGATTTATATAAATTTTTCACTAAAAGCGGCATTTCTATCATCAGAAATGCCGCTTTTTTTAGTTCAGCTCTTGTTTTTTTCAATTGGGGGGGGGTAATTTTGTCTACTTTTATAACAATGTATTAACCCGAATACATATTAACCATTAACAATAACCATTATGAAGTTAAAACATTTGCTGTTGCTGGTGGCATTCGCTGCCATCGCTGTGATTTCTTGCCAGAAGCAGGAAACACCACAGACTCCGGAGAGTGTTACTCTTATCACTCAGCCGGATCCAAAGGGCGAAACAGTAGAGGCTGGCACACGTGCGGTTACAATCGCAGCTACATGTGATTGGCGTGCCGTATCCAACGATGCCTGGATCTCGGTTTCTCCTGACTCTGGAGACAGAGGTATTCACGAAGTGATCCTTTCGTTCTCTGAAAACACAACAGGTGCAGTAAGACAAGGTTCGGTGACATTCTCTGCCGGTTCTTACTCTGAGACCTTCAAACTCACTCAAAACGCGAAGTAGCAAAAGCACTCGCATCATTTAAAGTAATCACAGATAACTCTAAACATGATGAAACAATTCAGATTCAAGACAATGATGTCGATGCTTGCACTTATTGCAGCTATCTTCTCGACATCTATCAGTGCTTATGCACAGGATGTGAAGAATGTTTCCGCAGCACAGAGAACCATTACAGGTAAAGTCGTTGACCAGAACGGAGATCCTGTAATCGGTGCAATGGTAGTTCTTGTAGGCACATCAAACGGTGCTGCAACAGACTTTGACGGAAAATACTCCCTCACAATCAAACAGGATAATGCTTCACTCGAGTTCTCAAGCATCGGCTACGAGACAGTGAAGGTTTCTCTCAATGACCATCAGGTCATCGCTGACGTGGTTATGCCAACAGAGGCAGTCAAGCTTGATGACGTGGTCGTGATCGGTTACGGTGTGCAGAACAAGCGTGACGTTACAACATCCATCACTTCTATTAAGGCAGACGACTTCAAGAAGCAGTCAAGTGCGGATTTCCGTGACGCTATGGCAGCGAGAATGCCTGGTGTACAGGTGCTTACCCTTGGTGGTCAGCCAGACGGTAACATCGCTATTCGCGTCCGTGGTATCCAGTCGGCAACTGCAGGTAACGATCCTCTCTATGTGATCGACGGCGTTCCATGTGACTCACGTGCTTTCGCTAACCTTGACGGTTCGGATATCGAGAGCCTTGAGGTTCTCAAGGATGCGTCTGCAGCGGCTATCTACGGTTCACGTGGATCTTGCGGTGTGGTTCTTATCACTACAAAGCGCGGTTCATCAGAGACACCTGTAGTAAGCTATGACGGACAGGTCAGCATTTCCAACGTGAACAAGAGAATCGAGATGCTTGACGCGTACGAGTGGTCAGAGATCTATATCGAGGCACGTAACGGTGCGTATACATTCAACGTTCCTACAGGATCGTTCGGTGACCCTATGAGCGCAAGACCTCAGGTATACCACACTTACCAGGATATCGCAGCCCTCTATCTTGCAGACGAGACAGGTACTTTGACAAACACAGACTGGCAGGATGCAATCTTCCGTACAGCTCTTACTCACAAGCACTCGCTTTCAGTATCTGCGAAGACTAAGAACTACAGCTACTATGTAGGTGCAAACTACCTCAGCAGAGAGGGTACGATCATCGGTTCGGATTTCCAGCGCGCAAGCGTCAGAATGAACCTTGACGGCAAGAAGGGCAGACTCAAATATGGAGTAAGCTTCTCACCTTCATACTCGATTACAAACCACGTTGATGCTGACGCTCAGTACGGTTCTGACGGTGTGATCGCAACTGCTCTCATGGCTCCGCCTATCTTCCCTGTATACAATGAGGATAACTCATACTGCTGGGATATGAACGGTGCACTCAGAAGAACTGAGACAGGCGGCAAGGATACTCAGGTGAATGAGGTCCTCAACCCGGTAGCCCTTGCAAAGGAGATCACTGACGTTCGCCAGAAGATCAACCTCGTGGGTAATGCATATGCAAGCATCGAGTTCTTCAAGGGTCTTGAGTACAAGTTCTCTCTCGGAGGTGACTTCTATTCATACAACCGCGACTACTACCGTCCATCTTACTTGCCACTCCGTGGAAACAAGTATCTCAACTATGTGACTGATGAGAACGGTGTAGGACATTACGAGGCAGTTCTTTCAGATCCTACTGCAAAGAACAACAGCAACCAGTATTTCCACTGGAACATCTCTAATCAGCTCATGTTCAACAGAAAGTTCGGTAACCACTCTGTAAGTGCCGTTGCTGCATATGAGGCTGAGAAATATACAAACGTTACCAGCACAATCGTAGGTACAGGTGTTGCCGGTGACGACAAGATCCGCACAACAAAGGGTAAGACTCTCGATCTTGAAAATACATTGAACAATAAGTCGGCTTCGACATTCGCTTCTTGGCTTGTACGTGCCCAGTACTCTTACAAGGGACGTTACATGGTATCGGCTTCGATCCGTGGTGACGGTTCTTCAAGATTCGCTCCTAACACACGTTGGGGTTACTTCCCTGCAGCATCAGTAGGTTGGCGTGTAAGCGACGAGTCGTTCATGAAGGATGCAACTTGGTTGGATGACCTCAAACTTCGTGCATCTATCGGTCAGACAGGTAACGCTCAGATCGGAAACTCAGAGTATCTCGCACTCTACGGCTCTGCAAACCTTGACCTCGGAAACGGTATCGTCAACCAGGTATATCCAAACCAGATCGCAAACAACGACCTCAGATGGGAGAAGAACACTCAGTCTAACATCGGTCTCGACGCAACTCTCTGGAAGGGTCTCTTCGGTATCAACCTCGACCTCTACTACTCAAAGACAACCGACATGCTCTACAATGTACCTGTATCTTCAGTATCAGGTCTCACTTCATCTAACATGAACATCGGTTCGATGCAGAACAAGGGTGTCGAGATCAACGTATTCTCTCGTAAGCAGATCGGTGATTTCCACTATGATATCAATGCAAACTGGTCACTCAACCGTAATAAGGTCCTCAGCCTCGGTGATGAGGATGCACCTATGATCGTTGAGTCATCATATGCAGGTGGTTACTATATCACTCAGGTAGGTCAGCCTATCGGTTGCTACTATCTCCTCGTTCAGGACGGAGTATTCCACAACCAGGAGGAGCTTGATTCATATCCACACTTCGACACTACAGTGGTGGGTGACTTCCGTTTCCTCGACGCTGACGGTGACGGTGTCCTTGAGAAGGACGATGACCGCGTGATCGTAGGTAACTACATGCCGGACTTCTACTATGGTTTCGGTCTCAACCTCGGTTGGAAAGGTCTTGACCTTACTGCAAACTTCCAGGGTGTGTACGGTAATGAAATCCTCAACCTTGAGCGTCGTTACCTCTGTAACATGGAGGCTTCATCGAACATGATGAAACTTGCTCTCCAGAGATTCCCTTATGGTGAGCTCAACAGAGCAACCCGTAAGTCTTCAGGAAACAACGGTGCCAGCACATCAACATTCCACCTCGAGGATGGTTCATACCTCAGACTCCAGAATCTTTCAATCGGATATACCTTCCCTAACAAGTGGTTCCAGAAGGCTAAGATCCGTAATTTCAAGGTTTATCTGCAGGGATCTAACCTCTTCACTCTTACAAACTACTCAGGCTATAACCCAGAGGTGAGCAAGAGAGCAAATGCTATCAGCCCAGGTGAGGACTACTGTTCTTATCCACTCGCTCGCACATTCAGCCTCGGCCTTAACTTCAACCTTTAGTATTTAGGAGGTATAAATATGAAAATAACACATATAATTGCATTGGCTGTCGCTTCTCTCGGACTTATTTCTTGTGGAGACGAGTTCTTCGAGCAGTATCCGAGCAACAATGTGACAGAAGGTAACTTCTATCAGACTGAAGACGACTTCAATCAGGGAGTTTACGCTTGCTATGCCAAGCTTAAGACTCAGAGTGGATTCCACATCACAGAGCTGTCATACCGTACTGAGGAGTGTATTCTCGAGTCAATGGCAGTGTCGACACAGGACCGTTATGATATCGACCATTTTGCGGAGAACTCAAGCAACGGTATCATCAGCGATATCTGGAATGCATGGTATAACGGTATCTATCGTTGTAATGACGTGCTTGATCATGCAGCAGGAAAGGATTTCCCTAAACTTGCTCAGTACAAGGCTGAGGCCCTCTTTATCCGCAGCTGGTACTACTTCAATCTCTGGAGGTGCTTCGGTGGTGTCCCTGTAGTAAAGAGTGTAGCAACTCCTGCTGAGGCTAAACTTGTACCTCGTTGTACAGAAAAGGCAATGTATGAAATGCTCGTTGAGGATCTTACATATGCTATTAACAACCTTCCTGCGGCAAGAAGTGCTGAGAAGGCTCGCGTGACCAAGATCGCTGCCCAGGCTCTCCTCGGTAAGGTACACCTTACTTTCGGTGAGTATTATGAGGCTGAACTCGTTCTTACAGACGCAATGGCAGACAGCAACTACGGACTCATGCCTACAACAGGTGATGCGTTCAATGTAGCTAACAAGATGAACAAGGAGATTCTCTTCGCTCTCTACTACAACAAGAGCAACGATAATGGTCACGGCTACTGGTACAGCTCGAATACAGCTGTCGAGGCTGACAGACGTAACCCTACTCCTGAGTTCCAGGCAATCTTCGCAGCGAACGACAACCGTCTCCCTCTCATCAATACCTATAGAAAGATCACAAATGCGGTCTACGCTATGACTAAGTGGGATGATACATACGATGCAACATACACCACTCAGGTAGGTAACGACTTCCCTCATCTTCGCTATGCTGACGTTGTGCTTATGCGTGCAGAGGCTCTTGCTCAGCAGGAGAAGATCGGTGATGCTGTAACTTATCTCAACATGACTCGCACAAGAGCTGGTCTTTCTGAAGCTTCAGCATCTGATTTCGCAGACAAGAAGGCTTTCCTCGTAGAACTTGGCGCAGAGCGTGGTCGTGAGTTTGCACTCGAGGGTCAGCGTTGGTTTGACCTCGTTCGCCTTGGACTCGCAGTTGAGCACTTCCGTGCACAGGGTCACACTATCGGTGAGCATAATCTTCTCTTCCCGATCCCTAACTCACAGATCGAGATTGTCAACAACAAGGAAATCCTTTGGCAGAACCCAGGTTTCTAACATATAAACCTAAAGAGAAATGAAAAAATCATTATATATCATTTTAGCAGCAATCCTCTGCTTGGGAATCTCTTCCTGCTGGAAAGAGAATCTTCCTGAAAAAGGACAGGATCGTCACCAGGTCCAGAATCTCGTGGCAACTCCAGGAGATGAGGAGGTAGTTCTTTCATGGACTATGCCGGAAGGATGGAATCCTACTGACTTCCTTATCACTTACAACGATGCAGCATCTGCAACAGTGAAAATCTATACAGATGGAGCTGATACATATACTGTAACCAACCTTGTGAATGAATTCTCGTATTCATTCAATGTACAGGCTATCTACGGTGAGGATGTGTCGGGTATGGTAAGCGTAACCGGAAAGCCGACCACATCAAGATTCCCTATCACATCTTATCTCGTCGATACTGACGACCAGACAGTTACCGTAACATGGGAAAAACCGTCGACACTTGTTCAGGGTTACACCGTGAAGTACTACATGGAAGGTGACGAGAACAATGTCCAGGAGGTAGCAATCGACAAGGATGCTCTCAAGCATGAGTTCAAGGGCCTTACAAACGACAAGAGCTATTTCTTTTCATTTGTAGCCAACTATGCTAAGGGCGGTTCAGAGCCTGTCGAGTTCAAGGCTATGCCTGCTCTTGCAATCCCTTACTTCGTGAGCGCAACATCTGTGGCTCAGGGATGGCCTGTTACATTCCAGTTCAACAGAACTGACTTCCCAGAGGCAACAGACGTCAAGTGGTCATTCCCTGACGGTGGCACAAGAACAGGTGACGAGGTTACATACAGCATCTATGCTACAGGCGAGAAGCAGGTAATCCTTACTGCCAAGGTCAACGGCATCGACAAGGAGTGGAAGATCGACATCACTCTCCGTGAGTGGGTAGTGGAGTCGACAGGTCTTGCTCAGGATGGAACCAACTACAACGGTTACAAGGGATCATATCCTATATTCTCACCAGATGGAAAGACTGTATACGGCATTACCTTCAACAAGATTTCAGGTCTCTATGCGTACGACATCATGACAGGTGCTGAAAAGTGGCGCTTCATTCCTGAAATTCCATCAGGTAGCTACAACCCTGGAACTGTAAACCCTGTAAATGGTGATATCTATTACGGTACAACAACAGCAGGACAGTTCTACTGTGTATCTTCTGAGGGTCAGCTCAAATGGACTTTCAAAGAGGCTGGATCAATGAAGAGTACTGCACCGGCAGTAAGCGCAGACGGTAGCATCGTCTATATCGCTGACGCTACAGGAAACGTATTCGCTATCAATGCATCATCAGGTGCAAAGATCTGGGGTACAACTGCAGGCAACGGCAGCCAGGCAGGTTCACTCCTTCTCAATGGCAATGATCTCATCGTAGGTTCTGGTGATACAGGCAAGACAATTACTTTCATCAATGCTACAGACGGTTCTGAGATCTCTACTATCGCTCTTACAAAGGGTGCAACCGATATCGCAGGTATGGCTGTAAGTGATGACAAGAAGACTGCATACGTACCTCTTCTCGGAGATGGTATTGCAAGCATCGACCTTGCTTCCAGAACTCTTATCAAGGAGTTCCACTTTGCAGGCAATAATGTCTACGCTCCTGTAATCTCATCTAACGGTATCGTAGTCGTTGGTAGCAAGGATAGTAGAATTTACGGACTTAAGGCTGACCTTTCAGAGGTTATATGGACATATACACACTTGGAAGGTGCAAACAACGCATTCAACTACTCACATCCTTGTGCAGACACTGAGGGTCGAGTATACTTCACCAATGGTCAGGCTGCGCCTTACACTTGTATGACAATTGATGCTGCAACAGGTACAATTATCGAGCAGTTCACTTACAAGGATCACGCTTCATGCAAGCAGATGGGTGGTAATAACTTCCTTGATGGTGTAATCTACTCAGGTTATATCGGTGCAAAAGACAACAATGGAGTTCTTGTAGGAAAATACGTAGGAGGTACCCGTAAGTTCTGGGGAGGTCCAGGTGGAGATATCTGCGGTTCCGGCTGTGTTCAGAGCCCGCTCCTCTAATATTCCTTAAATTATATAGTTACTCTTCAGAGTGGTCGAGGTCACTCTGAAGAGTAATTATAATCTTATATATGAAGGGAGTCAAACTATTATTTGCAGTATTATCTGCGATGTTTTTCGGTTCTTGCCAGAAGCAGGAAGGTTCTGAGACAGCAAGTAATGTGGCTGTCAGGCTCAACATGAGCATGTCCGACTACTCTGAACTTGTCTATGTCCAGAGTAACCGTCCATGGACAGGCAAGGAAAAGGTTCTCCTTATAGATCCGTCCCAGGATAATGTGAAGGTGACCTCCGAACCGATCAGCACAAATAATCTCAATGCGCTCTTCATTTATAATATGCCCCTGCAGAAGCAGCAGAATACTCTGGTGGGCATATATCCTCACACTGCAGCTGTCAATGTCAGATCAGACGCCCTAGTATTCAATATACCAGAATGCCAGAACGGCAACATTCTGAATCTGATGGCAGGCAAGACCAATTATCAGAAAGGATCTTATCAAGGTGGCGCAATTGCGCTTAAACCGCTCTATAGGATTCTTAATGTTTGGGTAGACAGAAGCAATCATATCATAAGCAAGGTCAAGGTAACTGGAAAGAACGGAGAGCCGATCTCCGGCGAAGTAACACTGGATATCAGTGCCTGGAATTCTCAGGCCGTGTCATCAAGCGTGACAGTAAACCTTAATACTCCACTTGACTGCTCAGGTTCAAGACAATCGATACCGGTCATGGTGGCAGACACCGGATGCAAGGACTTTATTGCTGAGATTACCACAGTTGAAGGCGAAACATTCACTACAGAAAACATTGTCGAGGGCTTTGTTACTGTAGAGGATAAGACTTACGAACTGGGAGTTTCACAAGCATTGTTCGCCAGTCTGAGTGCGGCAGAGGCAAAGTCGATGCCTGATTCTGGTGTGAAGTATCTCGAAGTGACAATGAATACCTTCTGGAGAAACTATACGGAAGAGGAATGTTACACTCGAGCAAGAAATAATAAGAAAGTTATTGAAGCAACCCCGGGACTTGAAGTCTGGTCTGTACATCTTCCGTTCAGCGGAACTCTCGACATTTCTGTCCTTGATGACAAGAAGAGAGCGGAGAATGTAGCGATCCAGACAGAAATGATTCGTCTTGCAGGTGAATTCAAACCAAAGAAACTGGTTCTTCATCCAAGTTCGGAACCTATCAGTGAAAATGACCGCGCAGCACGTATCAGATGTGCGAAGGAGTCAATCCGCCTGCTGTTGCCTATAGCAAAGGAAATCGGTGCTGAATTGTGTATTGAAAACCTTCCACGTACCTGTCTGGGCCGCAACTCTGAAGAAATAAAACTTCTTATAGAGGATTTTCCTGAAGTGATGGTATGTTTCGATACCAATCATCTTCTGACTGAAGATCATAATATGTTCTTTAAGAATGTGGGAGACAGAATCACGACTCTCCACGTGTCGGATTATGATAAGGTAGATGAAAGACATTGGCTCCCTGGTCGTGGTGTAATCGACTGGCCTCAGTTCATGACGAATCTGATGCATTATGGATATGATGGGGTCTTTATGACAGAGGTCAAATCTGTCTCGTTAACAGAGGTAATAAATGCCTATAAGACAGTAATTTGCGCAACTAAATAATTAAACAACAACAATGAGATATTCACTAATGACATTTTCGGCGATTGCCTGTATGTTCGCAATGCTTTTTGCTTCATGCGAGAAGGAACCATCAAATAACGGTGGAACAGGCTCTACTAAAGCGGCTAAAATCAACATCACCCTTGAGAAGTACTACAATGCTGCAGGCTCAATGAGTCTTAAGAACTGGGAGAGGGGAGACAAAGTCGGCATCTTCAATGCAGATGCAGCAAAACCTGAACCATCGGAGGGTGCTCCTATTGCATTCGGTGCCCAGTCCTCTCTGTTTACATTTGCAGTCAAGGATGTTCAGAATGGCGATAACCTTATGGCGTATTATCCTGCATCTGCAGATGTGACATGCGCAAAAGGTGCAATCAAGATGCAGATATCTGAGACTCAGGACGGCACTATACCATCTCCTGTATATGTAGGCGCCACTAAATTCAGTGATGCCTTCTCTGGCTCGACTATGACCATGAAACCGTTCTGGTGCGTGGTGTACGCAAAGGTGCAGATGGGTGCATACTCTATCAAGAAAGCCACAATTACTGCCAACGGCGGCGAAAATCTTGCCGGTGAAATTACAATCAATGCATCGGATATGAGCGTGACTGCATCCAAGGCATCTGTGACAGTGGAATTCGCCGAGGCTCGCGACTGCAGATTGAGCGGAATCACAATCCCTATGACCGTTGCTCCTGTTGCCCTGTCAAATGGATATACAATTACATATACAACAGCTGAAGGTGCGACATTCGATTATAAGGTTGAGGAAGCAGTTACCCTTGACCTCGGTGCCAAGCTGGATACTGATACGGCAAACTCTGGTGTGACCCAGCTCCTTGTATGCGGTGACAACATGATCTATCTTCTCGATGCGGAACTGGCAGTGACTTCAGGCTACAGAAACGCCATTCTTTGGGAGTGGGATGCCAAGAAGTATGCAGGTGTTGTAGGACTTACAGCGAACAATATGATCCGTCTCGATGATGCAAAACCGGTAGATGACAACAAGAAGATCCTTGCAACATCATCAAAGGGATATGCTGTACTCATCGACAAGGCTACAGGCGACGTGCTCTGGTATTCGAATATTTCTACAAACGCCCACTCTGCAGCCCTTCTTCCAAACAACCGTATTGCAGTGGCATGCTCTGATAATGGTGACAAGGTGCAGGTCTTTGACGCAGGCGTATCTAACGTGGTGAAGTTCAGTGATCCTCTTTCCAGCGCTCATGGAGTTGTCTGGAATCCGGCGACAGAGCGTCTTTATGCAGTAGGCGGATCATCTCTCAAGATCTATAGCCTCCAGGACTGGACAACAGCAGCTCCAAAGCTTAAGCTTGAGAAGACAATCAGCACAACCGGTATTGTGACAGGCCTTCATGACATGACCCTTGTTGATGAGAACACTCTTCTTCTCGCAGGTAACAAGGCGGCATTCTTCAATGTTACAACAGAGGCGTTTACAAGCATTTCAACATTCCAGTCTTCACATTCGATGAAGTCGCTGAACTACAATTCAGAGACTAAGGAGTGCTGGTTTACCGACCCTACAGTTGTGGAGGTTCCTGATCTTACTTGGGCATCTCATACAATCCGCTATTCAAGCAATATGAACACTACCTACGAGACAAAGAACTTCAAGATCGACGATCTTAACTGTTACAAGGTACGAGTTTATAATTGGTAATCATATAATTATGCCGGTCATGGGATAACTATGGCCGGCATGTCTTTTTATAGGGAAATGAAAGTTAGACTTCTGATTCCGGCACTCTTGCTGTGCTGTCTTTCATGTACAGACAATATTGAACCGCTGAAGATTCCTGATAGTATAGCTGTGAATGACGAGCGTCCGCTATACCTTGGAAACGGGACAGTGGGTTATGTCGAGGCCGTGGTAAATCCTGCGAGCTATGATATACTGTCGCAGGACACGGCGGTGACCCTTGAGGTGGTGGAGTCTAATCTCGGCACCTCAGCAGGGACTACCTCGATATTATATAGCTTGGCAGATATTACGAAGGTCCCGGGCCAGCAGAATACCTATAAGATAGGCATCCGCGATCTGAATAAGGGCAAACGCTATTCAGACGCAGTCAAGCTCGTAGCAAAGACGCGAACATCAGAGGGTACAAAACGTGTGGAGTCAAATCCGTTCAGACTTGAGTTCTCCGGCAACGCAATCAAGAACCTGGTTTTCTACAAAAGCAGCAATTCTACGGCCATTCTGGAGGATATCAGTCTTGACCTCAGTTCCTCATACATCACGGTCTCGTCTCCTTTCATCACAGATTCGAAACTTGCCCTCAGCTTTGAGACTGATGCCGCCCATGTCCTTGTGGATGGGGAGGAGCAGGTCAGCGGCAAGACAGTAAATGACTTCTCCAAGCCGGTCAAGATCTCTTTTGTCTCTGCTGCGGGAGAGGCCAAGATCTACACCATCCATGTCAAGAAGTCAGGACTTCCGATAGTCTACATAAATACTCCATCAGCAAAGGAGATACCGTCCAAAACGGAGGACTGGCTTGCCGATACGAATCTCAGAATTTACGATACGGATTGTAACCTGATCTATTCCGGTACAACCGGTATTCGTGGAAGAGGCAATTCGACATGGAGATATCCGAAGAAGCCGTATGCCCTCAAACTTGATTCGAAGGCGGAAATCCTTGGAATGCCGAAGCATAAAAGGTGGGTGCTTCTTGCCAATTGGCTTGACCGTACGCTCCTGCGAAACCATATTTCGTTCAGGATCGCAATGCAGACAGATCTGGCGTGGACACCGCGCGGTCAGTTTGTAGAGGTGATATTGAACGATAAACATATTGGAAATTATTATCTTTGTGAACATATAAAGGTTGACAAGAACCGCGTTAACATCGACGAACTGGATGATGATGAAGTAGATGGCGGCTACGTAATGGAGATAGATACCTATTACGACGAGACCTTCAGGTTCAAGTCTGCCGTCAAAGGTTTTCCATATATGTTCAAGGATCCGGATGAGGTCAATGACAGTCAGTTCCTGTATATGCAGGGCTTTATAGATACGCTTGAAGTCTCGCTGTATGATAGCGAACGTCTCAAGTCCAGAGAATATGCGGAATACCTTGATGTGGAGTCGTTCGTGGACTGGTGGATCGCATACGAACTTACAGGCAATACCGAGACTGGTCATCCGAAGAGTACCTATGTCCATAAGGACAAGGGAGGCAAACTGAAGGCAGGACCTGCGTGGGATTTCGATTGGAAGACCTTCCGCCCTCAAAACAATACATGGGTTACCAAATCGCATCTGTACTATGATGCCCTTTTCAATGACCCTGTATTTGTGGCAACAGTCAAGGAAAGGTGGGGTAAACATAGGAGTGCCCTTCTGGAAATTCCTGCATTCATTGAGGCGGAAGCCGAGAGGATACGAAACTCTGAGGAAATGAATCACGCCATGTGGCCGGTGACTCAAAACACAAACGGTGACATAGACCTTACCTTCGTCGAGGCCGTAGCAAGGATGAAGGCATCATATGAAACCAAGTTTGATTTCATGGATAAGGAAATCAGTAAGATGTAACTAAATAAATGTCAATAATATGTTAGTCCCATTCAGTAAGATACTGCAGGATGCCTATGATGGACATTATGCAGTCGGTGCGTTCAACTGCCTTAGCATTGAACACGTATTGGGCGCAATCCAGGCTGCAGAGGAATTGCGCTCTCCGATTATCCTGCAGCTGGCGGAGGTGCAGTTTCCGTGCGCTCCGATGGAGATGATGGCTCCTGTCTATCTCGAAGTTGCTGCAAAGGCGACTGTTCCTGTTGCAGTGCACCTGGATCATGGCCAGAGTCTGGAAACATGCGTAAAGGCAATTCAGCTGGGTTTCAATTCAGTCATGTTTGACGGTGCGAATCTTCCTTTTGAAGAGAATGTACGCCAGACAGCGGAGATTGTAAGAATCGCACGTGCGGCTGGAGTTGACGTAGAGGCTGAATTGGGAAAAGTAGGAGATACAGGCTTCGGTGGCGAAGGCACTGGTGAAGCTACTCCGGACGTGTTTACAGATGTGGATGAGTCTGCTGAATTCATAGCAAAGACGGGTGTGGACGCATTGGCGATCGCAATCGGAAACCTCCATGGACGCTATGTCGCAACGCCTCAGCTGAATATCGAAAGACTCAGGGAAATCGCTCAGCGCAACAATCTTCCATTGGTTCTTCATGGAGGAAGCGGCACTAGTGAGGAGGACTTCAAGTCATGTATCCACAACGGCATAAGCAAGATCAATGTCGCGACAGCCCTGCAGATGGCTGTGACGGATGCTGTGCGTAACTATGTGACCGAGTGTCCATCCGCAAATTATATTGATATGAAGGACGTGATAGTCAAGGCTACTTGTGAGTCTGTAAAACAGCACATCCTTTTGTTTGAGAGTAACGGAAAGTGTTAAAGCATATGGAAAGAAAGGGTATAGTGTCCATGGGAAACTGGCTCGTGGACAGTGTCAAGTTCATTGATGTTTATCCGGCCAAAGGCAATCTGACTACTATCACTGACGTTGAGGTAGGTCTTGGCGGTTGTTCCCACAATGTCCTTGTCGATCTGGCACGTCTGAAAAGCGGCCTTCCTCTATATGCCGGCGGCTGTATTGGTCGGGATGCATATGGTCAGATGGTGCTTGATGCCATAGCAGCAAATCAGATAGATGGAAGATATGTCAAGGTCCTTGATGACGCAGCTACATCATATACAGATGTAATGTCTGAAGTAAATGGAGACAAGACCAGGACATTCTTCCATTGCAGGGGAGCCAATGCCAGACTTACTATTGATCATATCCGTCAGGTGGATGTGCCGGCAAAGATATTCCATCTCGGCTATCTCCTTCTTCTCGATGAACTTGACAGGAAGGATCCGGAATATGGTGTGGTAGCGGCAAGAGCATTGAAGGAACTTCAGGATAAAGGATATGAGACATCTGTGGATGTCGTTTCGGAAGAAGGTAACCGTTTCAGAGAGGTCGTGCTCCCATGTCTGCAGTATACAGACTATCTTATAATCAATGAAGTAGAGGCAGGGGCATGCTGTGATATGGAGCTTAGAGATGCCCAGGGAACAGTGGATATAGACAAGGTGGCTTATGCTGCCGGAGCCCTTCTGGAAAAGGGGGTACGCAAGATGTGTGTCATTCATTTTCCGGAAGGCGGCTTTGCCATGTCAAAAGACGGAGCTAAGATTTATAAGCCTACGGATATGTTGCCGAAGTCGCAGATCGTATCTGCAGTAGGAGCAGGCGACGCATTCTGTGCAGGTGCTCTTTATGCCCTCCATGAAGGTTATGAAATGGAGGATATGCTTGCGTTTGCAAATGCATGTGCCCGATTCAATCTGTCCAATCCGACAAGTACCGGTGGAGCACCGACAATCCAGGAAGTAAATGAATATCTAAAACACTAATACTATGAAACGTTCGGAAATCAATAATGCCGCAGCTGAGGCAAGAGCATTTTTTGCAGATCATCAGTTCCATCTTCCTGTTTGGGTGGACTGGACAGTGGAGCAGTGGAAGAATGCGGGACCGGAATGCGATGAAATCCGGAACAACTGCCTGGGTTGGGATGTTACAGATTTTGGCAAAGGAGACTTCGCCAAGGAGGGTCTTACCCTTATAACCATCCGTAACGGCAATGTGAAGCGCGACAACAAGGTCTATTGCGAGAAGATAATGTTCGTCAAGGAAAATCAGGTTACTCCGACCCATTTCCATTGGAGAAAGATGGAGGACATAATCAATCGCGGCGGCGGAGAGCTTTGCATGAGGTTATGGAAGGCAGATGAGAACGAGGAAATGACACAGGATGATGTTGAGATGCAGATTGACGGTATCACGACAGTCATAAAGGCAGGTGAGGTCCTTCGTCTGAATCCAGGTCAGAGCATATCCTTCACTCCGTATGTATATCATATGTTCTGGGCGGAAAACGGAGATTGCATGGTGGGCGAGGTGTCAACTGTCAATGACGATGCGAACGACAACCGCTTCTATGAGGAAACGGGCCGCTACCCTGAAATTATCGAAGACGAACCTATCCGATACGTACTCTGTACCGAATATCCGGAATCTCTTAAATAGATATGTTACCGTCCTACATTAAATCAAGCGTTTTAAGGTAGGACGGTCTCTTTTGTTTCCCTATCTCAGATATTTGCTGAAGAATTTCCAGATTTCTTCACAGGTGTCCATGTCGTTGTGTGCCCAGGAATGCTTTCCACCTACAACCTCGTAAAGTCGCACCTCGGTTTCAGGACCGCCTTTCCATGCAGGTGTGCCTCCGAGATGGCGGTGCAGAATCACCTTGTGTTCGCCTTTCTTCGGAAGTTCTGTCACTTCTGTGTGGGTGCATTTCGCCTTTGAGGACCAGACTCCCACTGCATGAGGTACGGATATGTATTTGCCCCATCCGCCTGCATTGTGCGGGTCTCCTTCCCACATCGAAGTCTTGTCGGCTGTTCCGTGAATCTCCATCAACGGCACTGCGTTCTTGGGGCTCATGCTTCTGTATGCCCATTCCATAGTAAGACCGGCAACCGACGCATATGCTGCAAATGTCTCCGGACGCTTCATTGCCATGATATAGCATATCTCACCGCCGTTCGACATACCTGAATAGAAAGTGTTGACCTTGCTCAGGTTGAATTTCTTCTGCACATGCTTTGCCAGGTCGCATATGAAGTCGATGTCATCTGTCTTCATTCCTTCCTGCTTCGGGTAACCTACGTTCCAGCCGGTCTTGCCCTTCGGCGCCTTCTCGCCCTGCGGATAGCATACTGCAAAGCCGTATTTCTTGGCTGTCTCTATCATCTGTGGACAATATCCCTCTGCCTTGCCGCCATATCCATGCAGCACGAACACAAGCGGAGCCTGTGCAGGAAGATTCTCCGGAATATACATCCAGTAAGTCCTGTTTATGCCCTGATGCTTGAAATGATGTTTCTCAGCCCTCTGGGCGTCGGCAATGAAATGTGTGGCCAATAGCAGGCAGAGAATGGCCGCAAGTCTGAACTTTTTCATTTGTTAATTATTATTTGATTTATCCTCTATGACATATTCGATTACCTTGGCACGCGCTTCAAATGACTTCAAGTCATCAAGCCCCATGGCGTCTATGGCAGTTTTGACGAGGTCTTCCTCAGATACACCTTCGGTGTTTCCCATGAAATGAAGTCCGGCTTCGATAAGAGCGCGTTTTGGCACAAGGCCGATGATCTCTGTGCCGGTAACTCTCAGGCCCCTGGCCTGTGCTGCGCGGCATACCTCCTCGAAGGCGGTGTGAAGTGGGGTAGTGTTGATGTCGGTGATGTTCATTGACACCTGGGCAATGCCATACTCGTCGATGAACCATCCGATCGCCTTGCATCCTTTCAATGTGCCAGGCATCATAGGACGTCCCTTCTCGCGAACATCGCATGCGATTTCGTGGGCAAGTCCGGCTGATGTCGTATCCAGATTGAAATTCACGGCAATAAGGAAGTTGCGGGCTCCGACATTTATCGCGCCGCTGAATGCAGCCTTCTCCGTGTATGTTTCAGGGCTGAAATCCGGTCTGCGGTCCGGATCGGCGATCTTCTCCGCAAGCGCTTCATATTCGCCGGCGCGGCATACAGCAAGGTTCTTTCTCAGAGGTTTATATGCTGCAGCCTCATAACAGTAGCAAGGGATCCCCAGTTCATTGTATATCCTTTCTGCAAGTTTGCGTGCCAGTTCCGCACATTCCTCAAGCGATATGCCCGAAATAGGAATCAATGGAAGGACGTCAGTGGCTCCGGAGCGTGGGTGAGTGCCCTCATGCTTTCTCATGTCAATGAGTTCACCGGCGGTCCTTACGCCTTCGAATGCCGCTTCAACCACAGCCTCAGGACTTCCGACGAATGTCACCACCGTACGGTTGGTGCCGTATCCCGGATCCACATTCAGGACAATTACACCCGGCTTCCCGCATACCGACTCTCTGCCTCCTTTTTCGATGGCGGCGACAATGGCATCAATTACTTCCGGGTTGCGTCCCTCGCTGAAGTTCGGCACACATTCGATGATACGTTCCATATAGGTACCTCCAATTATCTTTAAGATTTGTTAAAGGTACTTATTATTATCAACTCTGTCAAGTGGGCAGCTGATATAGGTTCAGTCCGAACTTGGGCGCCATAGCCAGCAGATGGTCGAAAATGTCCGACTGTATTGTCTCGAACTCGTTCCAGACCTTGTCGGTAAGGAAGAAGTAGACCTCGATAGGGACTCCGAACTGCGCCGGTTCACGTTGTGCGATGATGAGGTCAAGCTTCTGGTTTACAATAGGATGATTGCGGAGATATCGTTCAATATATGCTCGGTACATCTGCGAGTTTGTCGGCATGTCGCCGGTGTATTCATAGTCAGATAAAAGAGGTATGTCCCGCTTGATTCCTTCCAACGATTCCGTTGAGCAGAACTGTATGCTTTTCGCGTCGAGGTGTATCATTTTGTCCACCCTTCGACCTCCGCTTTCCTGCATTCCTCGCCAGTTGCGGAAGGCGGTGGTTATCAGCGTGTACGGTGGGATTGTAGTGATGGTATTGTCCCAGTTCTGTACCTTTACTGTATTCAGCGTTATTTCCTTTACGACACCGTTCGCACTGCCGTCGGTCATCTGTATCCAGTCGCCGATACGGATCATATCGTTCTGGGCCAGCTGAATGCCGCCCACAAATCCGAGAATGCTGTCCTTGAATACGAGCATAAGCACCGCCGCAGACGCACCAAGGCCGGTAAGAAGGGCAGTGGGGGACTTGTCAATAAGGGTGGCTGTAATTATTATGCCGCCGACGAAGTAAATGACTACCTGGACACCCTGTACGACACCTTTGAGTGGGTGGAATTTACTTTTCTCGCTCTTGCTGTATACTTCCAGAAATGCTGTCAGAAGCGAATTGAATATGATTATGCTGATGATTATCAGATAGGTGAAGTCCAGTTTTGCGAACAACCTGGAAAGATATTCGCTTTTCACCAGGCTGGAATGTATTACAAAGTCAGCCGCAATTCCCGGCAGAAGGAGAAGTATGTTCCTGAGGATCTTCCTTCTGTGTGCCTTGTTTATCCTATATAAAAAAGTTGCCATATCGTGCGATAAGGCAACTTCCATGCAAAATCCTATTGCACCTTGACTGCGATGCATTCCATTTCCACGAGCCATCCCGGACGGCATACAGGCGCCCATAGGAATGTCTTCGGATGAGAAGGAAAACGCTCGTTGATGATGCCTGCAACCTTCCTGTAATCAGAAATGTCCCTGAGATATACGATGATCTGTGCAATGTTCTCAAAATCGCATCCGGCCTCGTTCAGAAGCACTCCCACATTCTCTATCATCCTGAGAGTCTGTCCGGAAATGTCTCCGGTATGAACGATCTCTCCCTTGTTGTCGATACTTGCGGTTCCGGAAATGAATACATGCCTTCTGTCTGAGTGATTCACTGCGGTTCCGCGCTCGAACGTGACGCCGTACTCATGTGTAGGGTTCAGATGAGATGATCCTTTGAGGAAGTGTATCCTATCCTCTGAAATGCCTTCCACAGCATATGTGTCCATGATCACTTTCAAATCTGCATCTGCAATACGTCCGGCTATTCCGGTACTTGCAATATAATGTGTGTCTGCAGTCAGACCATTGCCCGAGAAGAACTCGCGCCGTCCCTTCACGACACCCTTATAGTTTACGTCTATGTTCTGTACGAACAGCCAGGTTCTTATGCAATTGTCCTTCAATGTACATCCTCGACCCTTCAGCATTGCTGAATAATCCTTGAACATATCGCCTGTCTGCTTCTCCGAATCACCTTCGGTTCTGCATTCCTTCGCTGTCCACAGATGGCGTGCTCCTGCAAATTCAGTCTCCCAGATCCCGTCTGCATACTTTGCTGTTGCTCCTTCAGCGAGCCACACCCAGAGACCGACTTTTGTTCCGTCCAAAGGAGGCTGCTCGATGATTGAAACCGCGCAGCTGTAATCATCTGCTTCAACGGTTTTCTGCTGGTTGGCAGAATCGCTCAGGAACCAGCGCATGAATACGGGTACTGCCCCCGCCTTGTCAGCGATGAAGGCGTCCAATGCATTCTTTATGCAGGCGTACTGCTTCTCAAAGCTATCCTCTGCAGAGGGATGGAACATAAGATGCCACTCCGCCTGTCCCTCAGAGGGACGGAATGTCGCCGCATCTACGTCACAACCGCTATATGCTATCTTCAAATATTCTATCATCATTTATCTTGAAAAATACAGATATGCCCAATATGAACCGGCATATTTCCTTTTGGCAACTGCATCTCTGCCCGAACCTATAAGTTTTACAAAATCCAGAAATTTATCCTTCATCTCCGGATCGATATTATGCTTCTTCATCTCCTCTGGTCTCGATGAAAGCGCCATGAGCACAGCTTCCTGATAGGCCTTAGGCATTTTCTTGCCGTCTGCATATTCCGATGCCAAAGTCTCGCAGAATATCTCATAGAACAGTCCTCCCTGTTTGTCGGCGAGGAGTCCGCAAAGGTACATATGCACATATCTGCTGTCTTCAGGATATCTGTTGATCATCACCGGGAGATCATATTCGAGCAGGCCGAATAAATCATTTGCAGGGTTTGCCGCATATTCAGGAGTAGCATTCCTGATTGCTTCAAGAGCAGGTAGGCGATCTTTGACCCAACCCTTATTGCATGTCGTATTGCTGAGGATTTCCAGATATTTCTTTGCCAGAGCATAGTCCTTGATCTTTAGATATATGTCAGCAAGGGACCTGGCCGCGTCGAATGTCATGCCAAGAAGAAACAGTGTTGCCTGTTGATATGAATAATATATCGCAGGACTGTACATGTCGAGATTGCTGTAAAACCTCATATTGAAGTTTCGGAGCATTGGTGCCTCAGGCTTGAAGTAGATAAAGTCACCCATTCCGGAAAGTCCGTACATGAATGCCTTGTCTGCGAGTTGGTCTGTCTGTATCAGGGCAAGCACTGCGCATTTACGCATGTATTCGTTTCTGATGGCGTCGTTCGGTGTAACAGTATCAAGGATTTCATCCCAATCCTGTGTCTCCACCAGATAGTCAAGTCTTGACATCTTCTCGAAACCTCTTTGACTGGTGAAGATGACATATCCGGAAGCTGCCACAGAGCCAGCTACGATCACTGCTCCGATCCAGCATCTATGGAAAAGCTTAGGCTGTGGAATGAAAGGTTTCATCTTCAATGTCGCAACTCGCAATGCGGCAGTTGCTCCAGCGGTTGCAGCAAGGCATACAAGAGCTCCTGTCAATGCAAGCTCCTTGCAGAGAAGTGCAGTAAAGAACGGTGCTGCGATGAACGATATCCAATAAAGCCTGTCAGAGTCCTTGAAGAAGGCCCTGATTAACGTATCGATGCAAAATACCAGAAGAAGGGTAAGCAATGCCTGTATAACCGCACCGACTGCAGGAATAGCATAGAACTGCTGCAGGAATGCAGAGATATACATGAATACCGGCTTCGGGATTTCAAGGTTGAGCTCCTTGAAATCCGGCAGGGTAGTGAAGAAGTCAAACCCTTCAAGCATTCTCAGGTAGTTCGGGCACAAGAAGAACCATAAGGCCCAGATCATGAAGAATGCCAATATATATACGATTGATCTTTTCATAGGATTATTCATAAGGGTTGATATCCTTCGGAAGTACTACTTTTCCTGTGACGAATTCAGGCACATTGAAGGATTTGAGTCTCCATTCATGTTCGCGTGGGTCTTCCTGTGGAAGAAGTAACGGTTTGCATGGCTTGCCGTCAGCACCCATGTGTGCAATGAAAAGGCGAGTGAATCTGCCGTCAAGCCTGCGGCTGCCGAATACGACCCATCTGCCGTCAGATGACCAGTTATGGTAGCTCTCTGCCTGGTCCGGAGTGTTCCATATGTTGATGTCCACATCTTCCCCTGTGGCAAGCTCGATCATCTTGAGGTCAGCCTCATTGTGCCAGATAGGGAAGGTTCCATAATCGGATAATGTATAGAGCAGGTATTTCCCGTCAGGAGAAATACGAGGATATGATACACTTCCGCCGTTGATTCGTGAGTTGTACACGGTGTCCACCTGACTGCCCAATCTGCCTGTTTCTGGGTCGAATGATACCTTTACAAGGTCATATTGCATGTCAGGAGTGAAGACTACCGGGACCTTCTTTGCCTTATGTGATGCGAAATACAGTTCCTTTCCATCAGCCGACCATGCAGGGAAGGTCTCCAGAGTTTCTTCTGTGAGGAAACGTGGGTCAGTGATCACTTCTCCAGTCTTTACATCATAGATCACGATGTTTGAGGCTACGTCAAATACTTCCACCTGCTGTCTTCCTTCTGTGTAGAATACCTGATGTGTGGTGTTTGATGAAAATGCAATGTATCTTCCCTCCGGATGCCATGCCGGATAGGTCATGTTCTTTCCGATACCTATCTTGGTGAAGTCGATCTTTCTGTAATTTTCGTCTTCGTAGAGGACTGTACCTCCCTTAGGACCTCTGATGTGGAACAGGATGTTCTCAGGGGAATTAGATGAGAAACTATGGCAGTTGATACAAGTAGTGAGGCATGTCTTGTTGGTCACGATTGCCTCTTCCTTGAATGTTGAGGTCTGTCTCTGGTAGATTCCTAGCTGTCTGTATTCGATATATGACGGCTCGATAAGGCGGTAGACAAGATATTCGTCGATGCTGTCTTGAGCAACATGCATTTCAAATGGCAGGTAGGCTGTTCCGTCCGGATTGGCTTCGCTCCATACCGAGACGCTGACGTCGATTGCTTTTCCTGCAGCCGCATCGAGCACATTCTTCCATTCCTTGACAGGAATGTCCAGGACGCCATTCCTACCTGTTACCCGAAGCAGGGAAGTGCCGTCAACGGAGAACTCCGCCTGAATTTTTTCTGCATCTTCCACCATGAAATTCATCGGTGCGATATTGCATGGGATTGTGACCCCTATATAATCCGGGAATATGATAGGAAGACTGTCTGCCGTCTTTGCCGGTTCCTTCCATCCGGAACAACTGCAGATAAGCAGTGCCGACATTAAGATTGTAAACAGATCCCTAAGTCTGGTATGTGTCATATTGTGTGGTCAGTTATTATAGTATCCACAAATTTACAAAAGATTTAATAAAATAAAGCCGGTCTTTTGGACCGGCTTTATCAATTTGTATGTTATCTCTTAGAGATCTGCAAGATTCTTTGAGTTGTCTGAAGTCTGTGCCACGAGAATCTCCTGGAACGCCTTCTGACCTGTACCTGCTGGGATCGAGTGTCCGCAGATAACGTTCTCCTTAAGACCTTCGAGGTGGTCAACGCGGCCTCTGATAGCTGCCTCGCTGAGTACCTTTGTAGTCTCCTGGAATGAAGCTGCCGACATGAAGCTGTTAGTCTTCAACGCTGCTCTTGTGATACCCTGGAGTACCTGGCTACCTGTTGCTGGCTTAGCCTCACGGAGAACCATCATCTTAAGACCCTGACGCTCGAGTGAAGCGTTCTCGCTGTTCATCTCGCGTGCAGTGATGATGTCTCCCTCGTCATACTTCTCAGAATCTCCCTTGTCCATCACGTAGAACTTACCGAAGATTGCATCGTTGGTGTCCATGAATGCCCACTTGTCAACGAGCTCCTCTGGAAGGAATTCTGTGTCACCTGGGTTATTGATCTGTACCTTTCTCATCATCTGACGTACGATGATCTCGAAGTGCTTGTCGTTGATCTTCACACCCTGGAGACGGTAAACCTCCTGGATCTCATTCACGATGTACTCCTGAACCTTGATAGGACCGAGAACGCCGAGAATGTCAGTAGGTGAAACTGCACCGTCTGAAAGTCTTGTACCGGCCTTTACATAGTCGTTCTCCTGAACGAGAATCTGCTTTGTAAGAGGAACGAGGTAGTGCTTCTCAGCGCCGTTTCTGTTCTTGATGATGATCTCGCGGTTACCTCTCTTGATCTTACCCATGATAACCTCACCGTTGATCTCTGATACAACTGCAGGGTTAGATGGGTTACGTGCCTCGAAGAGCTCTGTAACTCGTGGGAGACCTCCGGTGATATCGTTTGCCTTACCGATAGCACGTGGGATCTTGATGATGATGTCTCCGACCTTAACATCCTGACCGTCTTCAACCATTACGTGAGCACCTACAGGGAGGTTGTAATGCTTGAGTTCCATGCCAGTCTCATCAGTGATGATGATGGTAGGGTTCTTAGACTTGTCACGTGACTCGATAATAACCTTGTCTCTGTTGAGTGAGTACTCGTCAGCCATCTCCTCACGGAATGTAACACCGTCGATCATGTTGTCGAAACGGACCTTACCGGCTGCCTCGATGATTGTGATCGCGTTATAAGCATCCCACTCGCAGATGAGGTCGCCCTTCTGAACTGTATCGCCGTCCTTCTTGTAAAGGATAGAACCGTAAGGTACATCGTACTGTGAGTAAGTGATACCTGTGTTCTCGTCAACGATGCGAAGCTCTGTAGTACGGCTGACAACAACATCCTGTACTCCGTCCTCAGTAACTCTTTCGATAGTTCTGAGCTCCTCGTACTCGAGTTTACCGTTGTACTTAGATGTGATTGCGTTCTCAGCTGCAGTACTTGAAGCTGTACCACCGACGTGGAATGTACGGAGTGTAAGCTGAGTACCTGGCTCACCGATTGACTGTGCCGCGATTACGCCGACAACCTCTCCCTTCTCAACCATACGGCCGGATGCGAGGTTACGTCCGTAACACTTAGCGCAGACTCCCTTACGTGACTCACAAGTGAGTACTGAGCGGATTTCCACCTGCTCGATTGGGAGTGACTCGATGAGGTTTGCGATATCCTCTGTGATCTCCTCACCTGCAGGGATGATAAGCTCGCCTGTAAGCGGGTTGAAGATATCATGTACTGATGTACGTCCAAGGATACGCTCTCCGAGTGACTCTACAACCTCGTCCTTGCTCTTGATTGCTGTTGCAACAAGACCGCGGAGTGTACCACAATCCTCCTCGTTGATGATGACGTCGTGTGAAACGTCAACGAGACGACGTGTAAGGTAACCTGCGTCGGCAGTCTTAAGCGCTGTATCGGCGAGACCCTTACGAGCACCGTGAGTAGAGATGAAGTACTCGAGCACTGACATACCCTCCTTAAGGTTCGAGATAATAGGGTTCTCGATAATCTCGGCACCCTGTCCACCGGCCTTCTGAGGCTTAGCCATCAAACCACGCATACCTGAAAGCTGTTTGATCTGATCCTTAGAACCACGGGCACCAGAATCAAGCATCATATAAACAGCATTAAAACCTTGGTCTGCCTCAATCATTTCCTTCATAAGGATATCACCAAGATTATTGTTTACGTGAGTCCAAGCATCAATAACCTGATTATAACGCTCGTTATCAGTAATGAAACCCATTTCGTAGTTAGCCTTGATCTGATCTACTTCATCCTGACCCTTCTGAACGATAGCTTCCTTCTCTTCTGGAATAATGATATCGTCAAGGTTAAATGAAAGACCAGCAAGATATGACTGACGATAACCAAGGTTCTTGATACCATCAAGGAATGTACAAGCGCGAGCCATGCTCACAGCCTTGATCACATCAGCAATAATACCACGAAGAGTCTTCTTTGAAATAATATCATTGAAATAACCAATCTCATCTGGGATGATCTGGTTTACAATAACACGACCAACTGATGTTTCTACCATGTGACGAACTGGCTTGCCGTCAACGATGTCATCAACAACACACTTAATCTTTGCGTGAACATCACACTTACCCTCGTTATTAGCAATAAGTGCCTCCTCAGGACCATAGAAAGTAAGTCCCTCTCCCTTTGCACCTGGACGCATCTTGGTAATGTAATAAAGACCAAGCACCATATCCTGTGAAGGAACAGAAATAGGAGCACCGTTTGCTGGGTTAAGAATGTTATGACTCTGAAGCATCAGAATCTGAGTCTCAAGTACAGCCTCATTGCTCAATGGGAGGTGAACAGCCATCTGGTCACCATCAAAGTCGGCATTGAAAGGAGTACATGCCAATGGGTGAAGCTGAATAGCCTTACCCTCGATGAGTTTAGGCTGGAATGCCTGAATACCCAAACGGTGAAGTGTAGGAGCACGGTTGAGCATTACAGGGTGACCCTTCATTACGTTCTCGAGAATATCCCAGATAACAGGCTCACGACGATCAACGATCTTCTTAGCACTCTTAACGGTCTTCACGATACCGCGCTCAATAAGCTTACGGATAATGAA
>JBGVEY010000024.1:0-55814 GCA_045120635.1 Candidatus Cryptobacteroides sp. | reverse complement strand
CCCGATTCTGTCGGTTGAGCACGACTGCATCATCAGCAAGGATGCCGACATCACGGTCTGCTATCGTGTGGAGCTTCCCGAACTCTTCACCGTCACACAGGCGGAGTATGAGGCGATACACTCGGCGTGGGCCAAGGCGGTAAAGGTCTTGCCGAACTACAGTATCGTGCATAAGCAGGACTTCTTCATTGAGGAGAGCTACACACCCGAGTTGCAGAAGGAAGACCTCAGTTTCCTCTCTCGCTCCTTTGAGCGCCACTTCAACGAGCGTCCTTACCTGAAGCACACTTGTTATCTGTTCCTCACCAAGACCACCAAGGAGCATAGCCGCACAACCAGCAGTTTCAATGCTCTTACCCGTGGCTTCATCATTCCGAAGGAGATGCAGGACAAGGAGGCGGTGAGCCGATTCCTGGAGTGTTGCGAGCAGTTCGAGCGTATCATCAACGACAGCGGATTCATCACGCTCACACGTCTTACGGGCGATGAGATTACAGGCACGGAGTCAACTGCGGGCATCATCGAGAAATATTTCTCGCTCTCGCAGGAGGATACCACCTGCTTGCAGGACATCACCCTCGGAGCTGGCGAGATGAAGATTGGCGACAACTACCTCTGCCTGCACACGCTCTCCGATCCCGAAGACCTGCCGACAAGCGTGGCTACCGACAGCCGTTACGAGCGTCTCTCGACAGACCGTAGCGATTGCCGTCTCTCGTTTGCCGCACCTATCGGGGTGTTGCTCACCTGCAACCACATCGTGAACCAGTACCTCTTCATCGATGACTCTGCGGAGATGCTGCGTAAGTTCGAGCAGACAGCACGCAATATGCACTCGCTATCGCGTTACAGCCGCTCCAACCAGATTAACCGCGAGTGGATTGAGGAGTACCTGAACGAGGCACACAGCCAGGGGCTGACGGCTATCCGTGCCCACTGCAATGTCTTCGCGTGGAGCGATGACAGGGAACGCCTTAAGCGTGTGAAGAACGATGTAGGCAGTCAGCTCGCCTTGATGGAGGCCAAGCCCCGACACAATACGGTGGATACACCGACACTATTCTGGGCTGCTATCCCCGGCAATGCTGGCGATTTTCCAGCCGAGGAGTCCTTCTACACCTTTATCGAGCAGGCACTATGCCTCTTCATCGAGGAGACCACAGGACAGGATTCACTCTCTCCGTTCGGTATGCGTATGGTGGACCGCTTGACGGGCAAGCCTATCCATCTGGATATTTCGGATTTGCCGATGAAGCGTGGTATCATCACCAACCGCAACAAGTTCATCCTCGGTCCTTCGGGCAGTGGAAAGTCCTTCTTCACCAACCATATGGTAAGACAGTATTATGAACAAGGTACGCACGTGCTGCTTGTCGATACGGGTAACTCTTATCAGGGGTTGTGTAACCTTATCAATGCCCGTACAGGTGGCGAGGACGGTATCTACTTCACCTATGAGGAGAGTGATCCGATAGCCTTCAATCCTTTCTATGTCGAGGATGGTGTGTTCGACATTGAGAAGAAGGAGTCCATTAAGACGCTTATCCTCACGCTGTGGAAAAGGGATGATGAGCCTCCGACGAGAGCCGAGGAGGTGGCACTCTCCAATGCTGTTAACCTCTTCTTGGAGCGTATCCGTACCGACAAGAGCATCAAGCCCTCGTTCAATACCTTCTACGAGTTTATCCGTGACGAGTATCAGGATATTCTCAAGGAGAAGCGTACACGCGAGAAGGACTTCGATGTGTGGGGATTCCTCAATGTCTTGGAACCATATTACAAGGGTGGCGAGTATGATTTCCTCCTTAACTCTGACAAGCAGCTGGACCTCTTGAACAAGAGGTTTATCGTCTTCGAGTTGGATAACATCAAGGACAATAAGGTACTCTTCCCGATAGTGACCATCATCATTATGGAGACCTTCATCAACAAGATGCGTAGACTGAAGGGCATCCGCAAGATGATACTCTTGGAGGAGGCTTGGAAAGCCATCAGCAAGGAGGGCATGGCCGAGTATCTGAAGTACCTCTTCAAGACCGTGCGTAAGTTCTTCGGCGAAGCAGTTGTGGTAACGCAGGAGGTCGAGGACATCATCTCTTCCTCTATCGTCAAGGGTACCATCATCAACAACAGCGACTGCAAGATTCTTCTTGACCAGCGTAAGTATGTGAACAAGTTCGATGAGATACAGGCTTTGCTCGGACTCACCGACAAGGAGCGTGCACAGATTCTCTCCATCAACCTCTCCAATGCTCCCGGCAGGAAGTACAAGGAGGTGTGGATAGGTCTTGGCGGAGCACAGTCGGCAGTCTATGCCACGGAGGTATCTCCCGAAGAGTATTACTGCTACACTACCGAGGAGACCGAGAAACTGGAGTTGCAGCGGCTCACCGAGAAGTTGGACGGCAACATCGAGCTCGCCATCAAGCAGCTTGCCGAGAGCAAGCGAAACAAGTAACCCATTTATTCACCATTTAATTCGTAACAGTATGAGAATGAAAATTTTTATGCTCTGTCTGGTGGCTCTCTTTGTCAGCCAGACATCGAGGGCGCAGTGGGTGGTGACAGACCCCGGCAACCTCGCACAAGGCATCATCAATGCCACGAAGAACATCGTGCATACATCCTCTACGGCAAGTACGATGATTCAGAACTTCCAGGAGACAGTAAAGATCTATAAGCAGGGCAAGGAGTACTACGATGCTCTGAAGAAGGTGAAGAACCTTGTCCGCGATGCACGCAAGGTACAGCAAACCATCCTGCTTGTAGGCGACATCACCGACATCTATGTGAACAGCTTCGAGCGTATGCTGAACGACCCATACTTCACGGTGGAGGAACTCAGTGCCATTGCTCTGGGATATACCAAACTGCTCGAAGAGAGTGCCCACCTCTTGAATGACCTTAAATCGGTGGTCAATGAGAACGGCAGATATCCTATATACTTTTGATGGAAAGCATCTTTATCGAGGTAGATTCACTAATACTTCAGATATATTACTGACCTTAGGTGCACCAGTTCCAGTGGTAATCATGCTGCTAAATACTCTTTAATATACCGGACCTTTAAAAACTTTCGGAGCCAATTTGGGGCCAAAATCAAAAAATCGGCATTTTAGATATCTAGAATGCCGATTTTGGTGACTCCGACAGGATTCAAACCTGTAACCTTCTGATCCGTAGTCAGATGCTCTATTCAGTTGAGCTACGGAGCCGTTATGCAGCTAAGCTGCTTTATTACTAGTTCTCGCTCTTAGCGACTGCAACTTTCTTCTCTTTGATACGAGCCTTCTTACCTGAGAGTTCGCGGAGATAGAAGATACGTGCGCGACGAACTTTACCTACCTTGTTGAGCTCGATTGACTCGATGAACGGTGACTCGAATGGGAAGATTCTCTCAACACCTACTCCTGAAGCAACCTTGCGAACTGTGAAAGTTCTTGTGTTTGCTGAAGCACCGCGGAGCTGGATAACTGTTCCTCTGAACTTCTGAAGTCTCTCCTTATCACCCTCCTTGATTCTGTATGTAACAGTGATTGTGTCACCTGCCTTGAATTTTGGGTAGCTTGCTACTGCCTCGTTAGCAAAAGCCTGCTCTACTACTTTAATAAGATCCATTTCTATTCTCTAATTAAATATTGGTTGGCAACATTGCGTTTGTTTTCACCCGACACAAGAGGTTGCTTTGATTTTGGGATTGCAAAGGTAGCAACTATTTTTAAAAGTGCAAACTTTTCTGAAGATTTTTTTCGAAAAACTACAACTTTTCTACGATTTTCTCCATTTTAGTGCCTCTTGATCCCTTTATAAGCACGACAGAACCCGAAATTCCGGCATTTTCAGCCCATGCAGCCAGTTCATCAGATGTCATGAAATGTACAACATTCTCCTTCTCTGACGCCGAAAATTCTTTCAAGGCCTTGAAAAATTCACCTCCTACAAGGCCGATCTTTGTCGCTCCGCATGAACGAGCCTTCTTAATAACAGTCACATGTTCCGCCACAGAATCCTCTCCAAGCTCAAGCATATCACCGAGCATAGCGATCTTTGTCTCAGCCTGAACTGACGAAAAATTGTCCAGAGCCGCTGCCATACTTGTAGGATTGGCGTTATATGCGTCAATGATCAGAGTATTGCGCTCCGTCTTTGTCATCTGCGAACGGTTGTTTGAAGGCACGTATGATTCGATTGCAGCCACAGCCTCATCGAACGTCACACCGAACTGGTTTCCGACACAGATCGCAGCCATCACATTGTCCGCGTTGTAACTTCCGACAAGATTTGTGCAGATGACTCTCTCCCCTATCTTTATACGAAGGAATGGATTCTCCGCATCCGACGGAAGGACTTCCGCCTGCTGGTACTCGAGTCCATAAGGAATGACAAGAGAGTAAGGACGCTCCGGATCGCTCTGGAGGTTACGCTCCGCCGCCATGCTGCAAAGATGAGGATTATCCACATTGAGGAACACCTTGTCCGCAGTTCTGCGGAGATAGTCATAAAGCTCACCCTTGGTCTTCTTCACACCCTCGAAACTTCCGAAGCCGAGAAGATGCGCCTTACCTACATTTGTTATCAGGCCGTAGTTAGGGAGTGCGATATCCACAAGTTCCTTGATGTCTCCAGGATGGCTTGCACCCATTTCCACGACAGCGAGCTGTGTCTGAGAATCGATCTTCAGCAATGTCAAAGGCACGCCGATGCTGTTATTGAGGTTGCCCACAGTGGCAGTCACCTTATATCTGACAGACAGCACCTCTCTGATGAGTTCCTTTGTGGTAGTCTTACCGTTTGTACCTGTAAGGGCAACCACGGTCAACGGTTTTCCGTCGACGAAGGTCATGCATCTATGCCAACGTGCAAGTTCCTGCAGAGTCTTGAGAGTATCATCTACCTTGATCAGACGCGGATCGTCCGAAGTCTGAGCAACCGCAGAATCCGCATTGACAACTGCATATGCAGCACCTGCCTCAAGCGCCTTCAGGGCATACTCGTTACCGTCGAAATTCTCGCCCTTGAGCGCAAAGAACAGTTCACCGCCCTTCAATGTACGGCTGTCCGTCGTCACGCATGTGCAGGACTTGAAAATATTATGGATTTCCTGTACCGTCATACTCTACCTGTGCTTCCGAAACCACCTTCGCCTCTTTCTGTCTCGTCGAGAACCTCAACCTCGTCCCACTCGACCTTCTCATATTTCGCAACCACGAGCTGAGCGATTCTCTCGCCCGGATTGATAACGAACGGCTCATTTGACAGGTTCACAAGTATAACCTTGATCTCACCTCTGTAGTCCGCATCGATGGTTCCAGGTGAATTGAGCACAGAGATGCCGTGCTTTGCAGCAAGACCGCTGCGTGGTCTCACCTGAGCCTCTGTTCCATCAGGAAGGGCTATGTAAAGGCCTGTAGGCACCATCGCTCTTTCGAGAGGGCCCAATGTGATCGGCTCCTCGATATTGGCCTTCATATCCATTCCCGCAGATTTCTCGGTAGCATAGAACGGAGTCTGATAAGCCGACTTATTTACAATCTGAACTTTCATATTTATTATATTGTCTGGACAAGAGTGCATGGGCAGTCCTTGAGGAGGCCTACACATTTTTCGATGTCATTTGGACGTATTACAACATTCGCAGACTCTCCCTCTGAGAATGCATACATATACTCGATAAAGATGTCGTTCTCCGCAAGCTTCTCAAGAATTGCAGACAGAGCGCCAGGAACGTTGTTCACGCCTAGACATACAACGTCTGTGAGCATAACCGCAAAGCTTGCATCGCGCAGCACCTGCACCGCCTTCTCGACCTCATGCACCACAAGACGGAGAAGTCCGAAGTCCGCTGTTTCAGCCATGCTGAATGCCTTCATATTGATACCGTTGGCTCCCAAGATCTTGGCAACCTCGTTGATTCTTCCGGTCCTGTTCTCGAGGAACACTGTTAATTGCTTGATAGTCATATTATTTCAATTTACGGTTATCAATTACATGTTTACCCTTGCCCTGAGCACGCTCGATGCTGCCCGGCTCCATAAGACGTACATCCGCATTGATTGAAAGCACGCTCTTAAGTCTGTCTGCAAGATTCTTCTTCATAGCGAGCATTCTGCCGATATCGTCGCTGAAGTAGTCCTTGCGGACCTCAACCTGAACCTGGAGGGTATCAAGATTGTTGACTCTGTCGACAACGAGCATATACTGAGGTTCGAATTCCTTCATTTCGAGGATAACGCTTTCCACCTGTGAAGGGAAGACGTTGATACCACGGATGATGAGCATATCGTCGCTTCTTCCCATGATACGTGACATTCTCACCAATGTTCTTCCGCAAGGGCACTCACCCTCCATCAATGAGCAGAGGTCCTTTGTACGGTAACGGAGAAGAGGCATTCCCTCCTTTGTAAGAGTTGTGAACACAAGTTCTCCCTGCTCACCGCGAGGAAGCTGCTCCAATGTATCAGGATTGATGATTTCAGGATAGAAATGGTCCTCATTGATATGCGATCCATGCTGCTCGGAGCACTCAAAGGAAACTCCCGGTCCCATGATCTCGCTCAAACCATAGATATTGTATCCCTTGAGTCCGAGACGCTGCTCGATCTCCTTTCTCATGTTCTCAGTCCAAGGTTCTGCGCCGAAGACACCGATACGGAGCTTGATATCCTCCTTGCTTACGCCCAGTTTCTCGAGAGTCTCCGCGAGATAAAGAGCGTATGACGGAGTACAGCAGATACCTGAAATGCTGAGGTCCTTCAAAAGGCGGATATGCTTCTCTGTGCTTCCTGTGGATGTAGGGATTACTGTGGCACCGAGATTCTCGACACCGTAATGTGCACCAAGACCGCCTGTAAAGAGACCATAGCCGTAGCTTACCGACACAGTATCCTCACGACGGATTCCGAATGACGTAAGGCAGCGTGTCATAACCTCCGACCACACCGCAAGGTCCTTGCGTGTATAACCTACGATTGTAGGGTTACCTGTTGTACCTGACGACGCGTGAACACGTACAATCTCAGAGGCAGGGGCTGCCTGAAGGCCGTACGGATAATTGTCACGGAGGTCCTGCTTAGTGGTAAACGGCAACTTTACGATATCGTCGATTGTCACTATATCTTCAGGAGACACATTCATCTCCTGCATCTTGTTTCTGTAGAAAGGCACATTGTGATATACATACTGCACCAGTTTCTGAAGTCGTTTGCCCTGGAGCTCTCTGAGCTGCTCACGACTCATACATTCTTTGTTTGGATTCCAGATCATATCTGTTCTAGTTTATCGGGTGATCCTCTCTGAACGCCTTCATACGCTCTTCGAGGACTTCATACAATTCTTCACGCATGCGTGATGTGCAGGCGCGCACGCCGTTCTGCTTGCTTCCTGTAGTGGAAAGAGAGATGCTGCTGACTCCATAATAGAGAAGTTCACGCAAAAGGTCTCCGCCGCTCATATCGCCGTAGCCGATTGTGAAGAAGAAGCCGTCTCCGACTTTCTGGGTCACATCATATTCATAGACGATATGGAAACCGTTGTCTGTGAATATCTTCTTCATCTTTTCAGCACGCACCGCATATTCGCGTGTATCTTCCACAAAGTTCAGTTTGCCTTCTGTAGAGAGACGAAGCATCTCCGCATAGGCATATTGGGTCGAGGCTGTACAGCCTGATGTTATCATATATAATATAGAGGCGATCAGGGTCTCACCGAAGACGCCTGAATCCTTATATCGCTCTGCCAATGCAGGGAACTGTCTTTCGAAGAGCCTGTCGCTTATGCATACCATCGCCATTCGCTGACCAGCATAGCTGAAGATCTTGGACGAGGACAGCATGAGAATGTAATTGTCTGTATATTTCGCGACTGTCGGAGCGAAAGGAGCCTGGAACGGATGACTGAGGTCGGAACGGTAGTCCATGCAGAAATATGCAAGGTCTTCCATTACAATCACATCATACTTGGTTGCAAGTTCTCCGATGATGGCAAGTTCCTCTTCTTCGAGGCAGATCCATGCGGGGTTATTCGGATTCGAATATATTATCGCTGCCACATCCCCATCCGAAAGCATTTCCTCGAGCTTTTCACGGAGAGCGGTGCCACGGTATGCAAAGATATCAAATTCCTTCCAATCCGCACCAATAATACGCAACTGAGATTTCTGAATAGGGAAACCCGGATCAATGAAAAGCACCTTGTTCTTGCCCGGAACTCTCTGAGTACAAGCAATGAAGGAACCATATGAACCGGCCACGCTGCCGACTGTAGGAACACAGCTTCTTGGCGAAACATCCACATCGAGGAACGCCTTTACAAATCTTGAAGCCTCGGTCTTGAGTTCCGGAACACCTGCCGCCGCAGGATACTGGGAGCCTACTCCCCTGTCGAGAGCAGCCTTCTCAGCTTCGACGCCATACCGGTTGACCGGAAGTCCGGGCGAGCCCTGATCCATACGCACGAACGGTATGCCTGTCTCTTTTTCAAGATATTGCGCCACAAGAAGAACCTCTCCGATGGTCGCACGGGAGAGATCCGCTATATGCAGGGCCTTGACTGCCTGCGCTACAAGTTCTTCACTGAAAATCTTCATAATCCGCATCATTCAGCACAGGAAACTTCTTCCTGAACTCTTCCAACATATTCATATCAACTTCTGCAGAAACCGCCATCTCTACTCCATCCTCACACGCCACGATCATCTTTCCGTACGGATCGATGATGCGCGAGCCTCCGCAATAGGTATTCGAAGGATCATCGCCCACGCGGTTCACACCGGCCACAAAGCACTGGTTTTCTATCGCTCTTGCGGTAAGCAGGGCTTTCCAAGCCTCTACACGCGGCGTCGGCCAGCTTGCCACATATATGATCATATCATAATCGCCTCTGTTGCGTGCCCAAATCGGGAAACGGAGGTCGTAACATATCTCCAAAAGGATTCTGACACCTTTATATTCAACGACAACGCGCTCGTCACCGGCAGTGAAATGGTTATGCTCGCCACCATATGTAAAGAGATGCTTCTTGTCGTATCTGTCGTATGTACCGTCAGGTCTGACGAAATAGAAACGGTTGTAATAGCGTCCATCCTCACATACCGGAACGCTTCCTGCTATAGCGGCACCTGTTTCTGCCGCCTTTCCTCTCATCCACGCGAGAGTCTCGCCATCAGCGCTTTCCGCCACCCCTTCCGGTTCCACGCAGAAACCGATAGAGAACATTTCCGGAAAGACATACAGATCCGAACCCGGATTGGAATCAACAGCCTTGTCTGCACGCTGAAGATTTGTCTCCGTATCTCTCCACAGGATATCACTCTGAAATATGGTTACCTTCATATATCTAGCAAGTTTTCACGTACAAATATATGGAATTATCATTATTAATATTTAATTTTGTAGAATTCGTACCATAAAACACTAAAATTAACTTGACATGAACAAAGAACTTGCTTTAAATCCGAATAAACTCGTTGCGGCATTGGGTAAGCCATGCAAGGAGTTCACAAAAGCAGACATCGTGAAATACATCACAGAGAACGGTGTCAGAATGGTCAACTTCATGTATCCTGCAGGAGACGGCAGACTCAAGACACTCAACTTTGTAATCAATAACGCAGCATATCTCGACGCTATCCTTACATGCGGAGAACGAGTTGACGGTTCCAGCCTGTTCCCTTTCATCGAGGCAGGAAGCAGCGACCTCTATGTACTCCCACGATTCAGCACAGCATTCATGGATCCATTCGCTGAGATCCCTACACTTTCAATGCTCTGCTCTTATTTCAACAAGGACGGCGAACCGCTCGAAAGTTCACCTGAGAACACTCTCAGAAAGGCATGCAGGGCATTCAACGAAGTGACAGGAATGGAATTCCAGGCAATGGGAGAGCTTGAGTACTACGTCATCGCTCCAGACACAGGAATGTTCCCGGCAACAGACCAGAAGGGATATCACGAATCAGCTCCTTACGCAAAATTCAACGAGTTCCGCACTCAGTGCATGGCATACATCGCACAGGCGGGCGGACAGATCAAATACGGACACAGCGAGGTAGGTAACTTCACAATCGACGGAAAGATCTACGAGCAGAACGAGATCGAGTTCCTCCCTGTGAATGCTTCCGACGCCGCTGACCAGCTGATGATCGCCAAATGGATCATCCGCAACCTTGCCTACAAGTCGGGCTTCGACATCACATTCGCACCTAAGATCACTGCCGGAAAGGCAGGTTCAGGCCTCCACGTTCATATGCGTATCGTAAAGGACGGCAAGAACATGATGCTCGACAACGGTGTACTTTCAGCGACAGCACGTACTGCAATCGCAGGAATGATGGAACTTGCACCGTCTATCACCGCTTTCGGAAACACAAACCCTACATCATACTTCCGTCTTGTACCTCATCAGGAGGCTCCTACAAACATCTGCTGGGGAGACCGCAACCGTTCGGTACTCGTACGCGTGCCTCTCGGATGGGCAGCAAAGAGCGACATGTGCCAGATCGCCAATCCGCTTGAGCCGCTCAGCAACTACGACACAACTCAGAAGCAGACCGTGGAGATGCGTTCACCAGACGGATCGGCAGACCTCTATCAGCTCATCGCAGGTCTTGCTGTGGCATGCAGACACGGATTCGAGATGGCGAATGCACTTGAGGTAGCGGAAAAGACATATGTAAATGTAAACATCCACCAGAAGGAGAACGCCGAAAAGCTCGCATCACTCGCATGTCTTCCTGACAGCTGCGAAGCATCGGCAGACTGCCTCGAGAGCCAGAGAGAAGTATTCGAGAAACACAACGTATTCTCTCCTGCAATGATCGACGGCATCATCAAGAAGCTCCGTTCATACAAGGACAGGACTCTGCGCGCCGACATCGGCGACAACCGCGAAGAAATGCTCAAACTCGTAGAGCGTTATTTCCACTGCGGATAACCGAACTGATTAATAACACACATAAAACGAACAACTATGGGAATGGTTAAATTCTACAAGGGCGGAGACATGCCCCTTGAACTGCACAAAGTACGTGTAGTTCAGAAACTTCATCTTGTACCGGTTGAACGCCGTCTTGAGGCAATGAAGGAAGGCGGTTTCAACACATTCAGACTTGGAACAAAGGACGTATATCTCGATATGCTCACCGACAGTGGTACAAACGCGATGAGCGACAACCAGCTTGCTGCAATGATGCACGCTGACGACGCTTATGCAGGTTCACAGTCATTCGAGCGCCTCCAGAAGGCCGTAGAGGATGTCCTCGGAAAGAAATATCTTCTCCCTGTACACCAGGGACGTGCTGCAGAGAACGTAATCTGCCACACATTCGTGAAGCCGGGTAACGTCATCCCTATGAACTACCACTTCACTACTGTACTCGCACACGTGACAGAAAACGGCGGTAGAGTCGAGGAACTTCTTCACGACCGCGCATTCGAGCTCAAGTCAGATTATCCTTTCAAGGGTAACATGGACATAGAGAAACTCGAGAAGTGCATTCAGGAAAATGGAGTTGAGAATATTCCTTTCATCCGCATGGAGGCTTCGACAAACCTCATCGGAGGTCAGCCTTTCTCAATGGCGAACCTCATGGATGTAAGAAGAATCGCCGACAAATACGGCATCATGCTCGTACTTGACGCTTCACTCATCGGTGAGAACGCATACCTCATCAAGCAGCGTGAGGATAACTGGAAAGAGAACTCTATGGGAGAAATCCTTAGAATGATGACAGGTCTTGCGGACCTCGTTTACTTCTCTGCACGTAAGCTTTCTTCATCTCGTGGTGGCGGTATCTGTACAAATCAGAAGGCTCTCTACTCAAAGATGGAAGCAATGATTCCGCTTTATGAAGGCTTCCTTACCTACGGTGGTATCTCAGTCAGGGAAATCGAGGCTATGGCTGTAGGTCTTTATGAGACTCTCGACGAGACAATGATCTGCCAGAGCCCTAACTACATCAAATATCTCGTTGAGGAACTTGAGAAGAGAGGCATCCCTATGGTAACTCCTGCAGGTGTACTCGGCGCTCACGTAAACGCAATGGAATTCTGTAAGCACATCCCACAGGAAGAGTATCCTGCCGGCGCACTTGCAGCTGCATTCTATATCTGCTCGGGTATCCGTGGTATGGAGCGTGGTACAATGTCAAGCGTTCGCGATGAGAACGGCAAGGAGATTCTTGCTGACGTAGAGCTTCTCCGTCTCGCGGTTCCACGCCGTGTGTTCACACTCTCGCAGATCAACTATGTGATCGACCGTATGACATGGCTTTGGGACAACCGTCACCTTATCGGAGGTCTCAAGTTCACTTATGAGCCGCCTGTACTCCGTTTCTTCATGGGAGGTCTCGAGCCTACAAGCGACTGGCCGTCTAAACTGATGGATAAGTTCCGCAAGGACTTCGGAGACAGCCTATAGGACTGGAATCACGTATTGAATACCGATAGAAACGCGCTGGGTATGTGGCATTGCCGCTCCCAGCGCTTTTGCGTTGTCTGAAAGCGTATGTCCTTTATATACATAATGTGCGAATACCTTGAAACCCTTATCTTCCTCACACGGGAACCATTCCACGCACGCCTGTCCGTTCCATGAAGTGATATACCTTCCCTTGGCAAAGATTCCGTTCGCCTCATATACGCTGGCTGTCTCGTACGCTCCCTTTATGTATGCATTCCACTTCGGAGCGAACTGATAGTCAATGTTTGCGATGAATGTAAGGTATTGGGTATTCTGTGCAGTATATTGAGTCTGAAGAGATGTTATACGCTGCTGGCTATCAATTGCAGAGCGCGAATAGAGGGCATCGAAATATGCCAGCACCGGTCCCTTCTGGTAGATGTTACCGCACATGAAATGATAGACATTCTTACCCTTTGCGAGCTGTCCGGCTGAAGCGGAATACATGAGATGGATGGTCTTGTCTGCGAACCATCCGTTCCAGTTGACTGTTGCAAGAAGCGGAACCTTTGCAGGCTCCACACCCTCCGGAAGGCCGTAGAGATAGACCTTGTCATCCGTGCTGTTTCTGTTATTGGTAACCTGAAGGATGAGATGCTGCGTCGGCGTGAACATAACCACTCCTTTAAGACCTGTCTGATATATCTCGAAGTGATTGTTAAACTCTGTGAACTCCCTGACTTTCAAACCGTTCACATATCCCTCATAACCTCCGACTGCAAGATACTGCTTACCTGCCACAAGGTCGAACCTGTCGCTCTGATGCCACTTGATGTTGGCATACTCGATCGATGACGACATATTGTCGAGAGAGTACGGATTGCTGTACTTGTTGAATGATTGGCGGAAATGATATGAAAGGTGCTGATTGAGTCTTCCGTAAAGTTCTAGTCGTACACGGTTCATCTTGAATGAGGCCTCATCGAACCTGCCCTCTGTAAAATATGCATTTGCCGAGCCGGCGAACTCGAGGTTGAAATGCGATCTGATCTTGCGGATCTGGTATCCGTCATTCTTCACAGAATCTCTCTTGTCCATAAGTCTCTCCACTACAGAAGGGAGTTCTTCCTCATTGATAAGGGTCATTCTGTTCTGGGCAAAGCCGGCTGCAGCAAGCAGCATAAACGATATCGATAGTATAATTTTCTTCATGGATTACAATTTGGCCGCAAAGATAAGTATTTTGTTAACTTTGTACACTTAAACATTCAGTTATGCAGACATTACCCAACGACCCGATAATGCTCTTGAGCTTTATCAACATGAAACTCAGGGACATATACCCATCTCTTGATGAGTTGTGTGACGATATGGAGATAAACCGCTCCGAAATAGAGGAGAAACTTGGCAAGGCCGGATACGAATACAGCGCGGAAAACAACAAGTTCTGGTAGGCTAAATTTTGCAAAACCGAATTTTCGCCGTATATTTGCAGTCGGGTAAGTCTTACACGACCAGCTCCCTCTGAATTCCCCCAGGACTTGACCGTAGCAAGGGTAGGAGGTCGTAGCGGTGCGATGTAATCAGCTTACCCTTTTTTTATTTCTACTATCCGACCTTCATCCTTTCATCTGATGAATCATGGAAACACCGGTACTCAATACACATAACAAGGCTGAATTCGAGCCTGCACACACAGGAGAGTCTGACGCATCACCAATATTATAACTAACCTATGATTTTTTCCAATATATTATAAGTAAAGACACGCAAAGAGTTCAGGGAGTGGTTGCAAGAACATTCAGCAACAGAAAAAGAGTGCTGGATACCCCTTAAGCGTGGCAAGCCCGATGAACAAGAAATCCTTTACTATCTTGATGCTGTTGAGGAAGCCTTATGTTTCGGTTGGATAGACAGCACCATACGTATGATTGACGATATAGCAATGCAACGCTTTTCACCACGCAGGAAAAACAGTCCTTGGACTGAACTCAACAAAGAGCGTGCAAGGCGATTGGAAAAGTTGGGTTTGATGACTGATGCCGGCAGAGCGATTCTTCCACAAATGAACATTAACAACTTTCCAATTGACAAAGATGTTGAAACAGCATTAAAAAAAGCAAGAGTTTGGAGTAAATTCAAATCTTTTCATCCACTGTACCAAAGAATAAGAGCATACAATATTGCTTTTGCAAAAACAAGATACCCAGAATCTTACAAAAGAGCACTCGCACACTTGATTGAAGAAACTCGAAAAGGCAAGATGTATGGTGAATGGAACGATTACGGACGATTATTAAACTATTAAGCCGATGGAAACACCTATTCTAAACGACCACAACAAGGCGGAGTGCCCACCAATGCATACAGCAGAACATCTGTTGAACGCTACGATGGTGAAGATGTTCGGATGTCCTCGTTCAAGAAATGCACATGTCGAGAAAAAGAAGTCGAAATGCGACTATCTGCTTGATGTGGAACCGACTGCAGAACAGGTTGCCGATATCGAGGCTAAGATCAACGAAGTGATTGCACAGAATCTCGATGTGACGATTGAATTCATGTCGCGCGAGGAGGCCGGGCGTATTGTAGACTTGAGCAAACTGCCGGAAGACGCTTCCGAGACCCTTCGCATTGTAAGGATCGGTGACTACGACGCATGTGCCTGCATCGGCGCCCATGTCGGAAACACTCGCGAAATCGGCACCTTCAAGGTGATCAGCCACTCTTATGAAAACGGAGTGTGGCGCCTCAGATGGAAAGTCGTATTATAAAACTCGCCCGAGGTGTCCAAGGATGTGAAATCCTGGCGCATATTAACCACCCGGATGAAGTATGCTACAACTGAAGCACGAGGCAGGCGAGCAAGCCCTTGGGCGTAGCTTGCGTAGCCTGTCTCGAGCGGCTGGCCAGACGTTTTCGCCAGCCGCGGTGCGTGCACACCTAAATATCCCACAAATGTTAGTTTGACTGAATCCGTCATGAGGTTACAATCAAGAAAACAGCCATTTTATTGATTGTAAACCCGATTTTAGGTCAAAATACAGCTAAAACAGGGTTTTTGGAGAGTTACGATCAAGAAAAATGCGGAATTATTGATCGTAATCAATCCAGGCAGAGAGATGTGCCCTGAAACCGCTCTAACTAGACACAGCTCTCCCGAAAAACCATGTCAAACAACGATTACAGACACACCTGTATCTACTTTATGTATAAACGGGAGATAACTCTATAGTACAAGGCACCACCGCCGGCGTATACGCCTTGCCAGCGGTTCAAAGCAAGCTGCGCGAGCAACCTCACAGTTACTATTTCCCGGAACCGATATAGAATTCAATGACACGGCTGATCGCACGCTGGCATACAGGACAGAAGCGGTCGGCCTTGTTTGTATGCATTCTGCAGTCCGGTGCAGGACGGTATACTCCTTTGGACTGGTAACCGGCACCTTCCAGAAGCTGGGCCTCACCTGCGTCCAGCATATCCTTCCATTTTGAGCCGAAATCCTTGAGAGTAGTAATATTCTGCTCCCATGGTTCGGTGTGAGGATAGTAGTACTGCACATACATGTCATCGTAGTAGTACTCATCTGCCAGACCGGCAAAACTATGGCCGAATTCATGTACCACAACAGGCTCGAAAGCTGGATGGTGAGCTGTAGTCAACGTGTATGAATTGTATATTCCGCCACCACCGTAAGTATCTGTATTTGCGAGAATTACAATATGCTCATGTGAAATCCCCGAAAGTCTGTCATGCATATTTTTCAGGCGTAGAGTCGTAAGGTAGCGGTCCATGTAAAAGGTATTGAAATGAGCCTTCAGAGCAGTGTTCTTCCACTCCCCTTCTCCCGGCACACTGACTCCGCTTTCCTCAGATTCCAAGGCTACAGCCACGAAGTTGAACGCATCCTTATATTTACCGAACGGCTCATGTCCGAGGATTGCATCCATAGCCTTCTGAGCATCTGCATAGAATGTATCCATTTCAGCCTTCGTATAACCTTCAGCAACTATCGCAACGTCGATTTTATCCTCGGAAGATCCGCTCTGCAGCAAATACTTATGTTCTGGGGCAGCAGAATCAGACTTTCTTATCAATATGTCGGTCGGCTCAACAACGTGCCTGAGTGACGCTGCTATATTTCCATAGAAATCATAGATTTCCACCTTGACGTGTGCCTTGCTTTCCGGCATCGGCAGCAGGAACACATTTTCAAAGGATCTGCGGATTTTTGTAGCCTCTTCAGTGGTCTGCCATTCCTGGAAAAGAGTCGAGAAAGACTGGCGATACAAAGTGTCCTGCGACTGCGCATCCGTCATGAGTATCTGACCGTTACCACGGACAGGAACCTCATTCAGATTCACCCTGCGTCCGGCCCAGCCGTCAGAGCAGGACATCTCATCCAAAGATATCTCCGAAGACTTGGCTGTTCCGGAAAACATATAGTCCACCCTCAAAGTCTTAGACTGTGAATATGTGTTTATGCCGTAAAAGAACAGACTCAAGATCGTTATTATCAAAGTTCTGTGGTTCATAATTAACTGAATATCAGGGTCTTAAACGTGCGAGGGTGGGCATTTTTCACCCACCCTCGCACCGCTATATTATTGATTGACAAGAATTTACAAAATACTATATCTTCGCGGCGCAGTTGATGCCGTCCAAGGCAGAAGAAACGATTCCTCCTGCGTAGCCTGCACCCTCACCACAAGGATAAAGTCCGGCCACCTGGATATGCTCAAGGGTCTCCTTGTCACGTGGTATGCGCACCGGAGAAGATGTGCGGGATTCCACTCCGAGAAGGAGGGCATCGTTTGTATAATACCTGCGCATTATCTTGTTTCCGATCTGCGGGAAGGCATATTTCAGGCGGAGAGAAACGTGCTCAGGAAGAAGTTCGTGAAGCGGCGCGTTCTCTGCACCGGGATGATATGAAGTCTGCGGAAGACCGGTTGAAGGAATTCTGCGGCAGAAGTCCATCATGCGCTGTGCAGGGGCCTTGAGCGAGTTTGTATATTCGAACATCCTTCTCTCGACATCCTTCTGGAACTGAAGAAGTGCCAGCGGACCGTGCTGCGCATATTCAGGGAAATCTTCCGGTTCGATCTGGACAACCACACCTGCATTCGCCCACTTCGAGTTGCGCTGCGAATTTGACATACCGTTGAGCACTAGCTCACCTTCAGCAGTCGCCGCAGGCACAAGAATACCGCCCGGACACATACAGAACGAGAACACTCCTCTGCCCTCGATCTGGGTTACGAACGAGTACTCCGCTGTAGGCATATATGGCTGATACTTACCATGATACTGAATCTTGTTGATCAGTGACTGAGGGTGTTCCACACGTACTCCGAGAGCAAATCCCTTAGCCTGGATTTCCCATCCTTTGCGGTCGAACATCTCATAGATATCACGTGCCGAGTGTCCCGTTGCAAGGATAACTTTACGCGTCGCATATACTGTTGTGCTTCCGAGAATTGTCGGATTGGATACAACCACATCGAATGTGCCGTCACCCTTCTTCACGATGTCAGTCACACGGGAATCGAAATGATACTCTCCACCATGCTCCTCTATGCATTTGCGGATGTTTTCCACAACGATAGGAAGTTTGTCGCTGCCGATGTGCGGATGTGCGTCGATAAGGATCGAAGGATCTGCGCCGAAGCGTACGAGCTGATGGAGAACCTCACGGATATCACCTCTCTTTGACGAACGTGTATAGAGTTTTCCATCAGAGAATGTACCTGCTCCACCCTCTCCGAAACAATAGTTCGAATCCGGATTCACGATACCCTCGCGTGAAAGTTTAGCCATATCGAACTTCCTGACATGCACGTCCTTTCCTCGTTCGAGAACGACAGGTTTGAAACCGCGCATAAGGAGTTTAAGGGCAGCAAACATACCTGCAGGACCCGCACCGATGATGACGATAGGTTCCGCGTTGCTGACATTCTGATACTCCTCGAGAACGAATTCCGAAAGCACTTCATCAGGCTTTGCGACTTCCACCTTGTAGCGGTAGAGAATATCGTTACGAGCATCGATGGAACGACGTACAATTCGGTATTGGAGCTGGGATTTCATCTTTGGAGATACTCCAAGTGCCTTCACTGCAGCCGTCTGGATTTCATCAGCTGTAAGTTCGCTTCCCAGTTTGGTAGTTATTTCTATTTCCTTCATATTCTTTAAAATTCTGCGAGACGGCTCACCGGTGCGACATCAAGACCTGTACGCTCTCCGTTTCTGTAATGGAACCAGCCTGCAATTGCGATCATTGCCGCGTTATCTGTTGTAAACTTGAATTCAGGGAGGAAGGTTGTCCAGCCTCTCTTCTTGCCCTCGGCCTCGATTCTGCTGCGCAATCCGCTGTTGGCCGACACACCTCCACCGATGGTTATCTGCTTGATACCGGTATCCTTGGCAGCCTTGATGAGTTTATCCATGAGGATATCTATCAGCGCCTTCTGGAAACTTGCACAGATATCCGCCTTGTTCTTCTCCATGAAGTCCGGATCGATCGCGATCTGGTCACGCACAAAATAAAGAAGAGATGTCTTGATTCCGCTGAAGCTGTAGTCGTAGCCCGGAATATGCGGCTTAGAGAACTTGTATTTCAAAGGATCTCCTTCCTTGGCTAGTCTGTCCACAATCGGACCTCCAGGATATCCGAGACCCATCATCTTTGCACATTTGTCAAACGCCTCGCCCACTGCATCATCTATGGTCTGTCCGAGAATCTCATACTCGAGAGGACTATTTACGCGAACGATCTGCGAGTTGCCTCCCGACACAAGTAGACAGAGGTACGGGAACTCAGGCCGACGGTTGTCCACACCCTCCTGCTTGATGAAGTTTGCAAGTATATGTCCCTGAAGATGATTGACTTCCACAAGCGGCTTGTCAATTGCAAGGGAAAAGCCCTTGGCGAAAGATGTGCCGACAAGAAGGGATCCGAGAAGTCCAGGTCCGCGCGTAAATGCGATTGCAGTGATGTCTTCCGGTGAAACGCCGGCTCTTGTTATTGCCTCGCTTACAACAGGCACGATATTTATTTGATGAGCACGCGACGCAAGTTCCGGAATGACACCGCCGTAGGATTTATGCACATCCTGGCTGGCAAGCACATTCGACAGAAGGTAGCCGTCCCTGATGACCGCCGCCGACGTGTCATCGCACGATGACTCTATTCCAAGTATTATCTCTGGCATAATTATGTAATAATTAACGACTGCAAATTTCCGATATTTTTATTATTTTTGCAAGTTGGACAATTTAAAAAGACGAATCATTAAAAGGGCATTCAAAATAATCTGGCTGACTTTCGTTGCGGTCACATCTGTCATCATCGCAGGAGCACTGACAATCCAGCTCCCGCAGGTACAGACAGCTGTGGCTGACAAGGTAGTCCGCATGGTATCTGAAAAGCTTGACGGTGAGATCAGTTTCGAGAAGATCCACTTCAAGCCGTTCACTACCCTTGTAGTCAAGAATGCCGTCATTATCGACAAGAATCCCGCTATTGACCCGACTGACAGCACGGCATCTCAGATCGACACATTCTTCAGAGCTGAATACATAATCGCAAAGATTTCACTCGAAGGACTTCTCGACGAGGAGAGCATAAAGATAGACAGAGCATATGTCGGAAACGCCCAGATGAATCTCGTGCTCGAGGACTTTGCAGAACCGGCAAATGCAGACGACAAATACAATAATCTCTCACGGATTTTCCGTCTGACCAAGAAGGAGGTTCGCGTTGAACCGAAGGACAAAGAAATATTCCGCATAAAAGATGTCGAAATCGAAAACATGGGATTCGCGCTCATCAACAAGAGCAGCAAGAAAACCCCTTATAGCGGAGAAATCGACTGGAACGACCTTGACATCAAGAACATATATCTCACAGCCGAAGACATAAGATTCGAAAACGGCATCATGTACGGAGGCGTAGAGCAGCTTTCATTTAAAGAAAAGACCGGTTTCCATGTACATGAAATGTCAGGAAGCACCAAGGTAGGAAGAGGAAAGACAATTATCGAAGACCTTGAGATCAAGGACGAGTATTCCGACCTCAAGCTGCCACTCTTCATGATGAGTTACGCAAGTGTGGAATCATTCCAGGACTTCATAGCCCTTGTCAAGCTTGACGCGGAAATCGCAACCAGCGAACTCGACTTCAGAACCATAGTATATTTTGCACCTCAGCTTGCTGGAAACAAACTCAAGGCAACCGTTTCCGGCAGGATGTCAGGACATGTCAACGACTTCTACGTATCAGATGTATTCATCAATTCACACGCAGGAGGATTCACCGGAACAGTCAACGGACGCGTGAGCGGCATTCCGGAGGTCGGGCAGATGGGAATCGAAGCGGAGATCAACAACATGAAGCTTACAGCCAACGGTCTGGGTATGTTCATCAGCGAATGGTCAAGAGGAAACGACCTGGATTTCAGCAAAATCGGCAAGAATGTGACATTCACAGGAAAAGCGACTGCAAACGGTCTGCTCAACCACCTCGACACATGGGCATATCTCAACTCGGATGCCGGTTCTGTAAACGCGACTGTCCGTCTTGATGAAATCATTGATACGACCAAGGCCATCACTCTTTCCGGACATGTGAAGACAGACGATCTTGACGTAGGAAGAATCATCGGCAACGACATGATCGGCCCCGTATCCATCAGCACGGGACTTTCGGCACGTCTCGAAGAGCGCATTGCAGTGGATGTGGATTCATTGAGAATCGAAAGGCTCAACTTCAACGGCTACGACTACAGCGACATCCAGGCAAGAGGAAAATACGACGTTCTTTCCATGAACGGCACCGTAATCAGCAAGGACCCTAACCTCAACTTCATCTTCCAGGGAGGATATGCAAAGTCTGAGAAGTCCCAGAACACAGTATACATGTTCAATGCAAGTGTCGGACACGCTGACCTGAATGCGACAAACTTCGACAAGAGAGGCAAATCCATCGTACAGTTCAGAACCAATGCGAACTTCACAAGAACAAGAAGAGGCAATCTCCTTGGACGTATCGACATCGGCAACATCATGCTGGAGAATAAGGCCGGACGCTATGAAATCGGTGACGTGATTCTCACATCCCATAGTTCCGACAACAAATATACCGCGCGTCTTAACTCGGAATTCGCGGGCTGCCAGTATTCCGGTTCAGCTTCCCTGCTGGATTTCCTCAAGGATCTCAAGGGAGTAACCATAGACAAGGAAATACCGGCACTTGCCTCCGACTCGTCATACGAGTGGAAAGGAGACACATATGACCTTAATTTCGTATGCCACGACATCCAGAACATTCTGGCCTTCGCGGCTCCGGGTCTCTATGTCGAAAACGGGACATCACTCAGCGCAAAGATCAACGAGAAGGGTGAATTCAAGGCAGATATCAATTCCGGACGCTTTGCGTTCAAGAAAAACTACCTCAAGGGATTCAACATAACCTTGGACAACTCCGGAAATTCCCTCAACGGTGTCCTTTCATGCAATGAGATCTCTGCAGCGAGCGTAATCATGAACGACAACCTGCTTCAGCTCCATGCGAACGACAATCACATCGGAGCCGGATTCTCATTCGACAATCACGGAGACAGCGAAACCAGAGGCGAGTTCATCGTTAGCGGAGACGTATCAAGAGATGATGACAGCAGAATCTTCGACATCAGGATCATGCCGTCTTCACTTCACTACAACTCAAGGGAATGGAACATCCAGCCTTCAACCATAAGAATCGAGGACAACGGCATAAACATCGACTCATTCGGCGCAATCTCGGGAGAGCAGTCGATAAGTCTTCATGGAGGAGCATCGGAAGACTCGGGAGATGTCCTGTCTCTTTATCTTGAGCGCTTTGACATATCGATCATCAATGCCCTGCTTCCTACAAACCTCGGCATCAAGGGAGCTGTAACCGGTCTTGCCAGCCTGACTTCTCCAATCAGCGACAAGGAAATCAATGTGAATCTGATCAGCGACTCCTCATACGTTGCGAACATACCTTTGGGTGTGCTTGAGGTGGGTATGGAATGGAATGAAGATGAGGAATGTTTCGATTTCCACACAAGGAATGACCTTATGGGAAGAAGAAGCATCGACGTAAACGGTAAACTGGCACCTAAGGCAAAGACCCTTTACGCAGGAGCATCATTCGACAATTTCAATGTCGGATATGCACAGCCGTTCCTCAAGGAGATTTTCAGCGAAATGAACGGTTCACTCAGCGGAAACATTGCCATGAGCGGTCCGCTTGACATGCTGAAGATCAGCAGCAGCGACACACGACTGGACAACGTCACCCTCAAGGTAGGATATACCGGAGTACCTTACACAGCCACAGGCCCGTTCCATATCGACGAAAAAGGTGTATACTTCGACAACATCAGCATCAGAGACAGACATGATGGCCGAGGAACCGTAAACGGAAGCATAGATTACGACCATTTCAGGGATATAAGTTTCGACACGCACATCAGAGCGGAAGAAATAGAGGCCGTGAACCTCAAGGAAAAGGAGAACGACTATTTCTACGGAAATATCTTTGCGAGCGGAGACATATCCATTACAGGACCGATCAATTCAATATTGATGGAGGTCGATGCAGCTACTGCGAAAAACGGAAACCTGCATATACCGATCATCAGTTCATACACCTCATCAAAGGGAACCAATCTCCTGAAGTTCAAGGAGATGGACACATTTGACTATGTCGATCCATATGAGATCTTCGTACAGAGGACAGCGACCGCCAATGCATCTGAGAATGAATTCGTTGTAAAAATCAAGGTGAATGCCGACCAGAACACCGAGGCATTTGTAGAAATAGACAAATCCTCCGGCAACGTTCTCACCGGACGAGGAAACGGACAGCTCACTTTGGAGGCCAGCGATGAGCTCTTCAACATAAACGGAGACTACACCATCGACAGCGGTAATTACAAGTTCGCGGCTGCCGGTCTCGTGAACAGAGACTTCCTCATTCAGCAGGGAAGTTCCATCAGATTCGGAGGCGAGATTCTCAACAGCACATTGGACATCAACGCCATCTACAGGACCAAGGCCTCGCTTTCTACCCTCATCTCAGACACCACATCCGTGACAAACAGACGCGTTGTGGACTGCGGTATCAGCATCAAGGATAAGATCAGCAATCCTCAGCTGAGTTTCTCGATCGAGATTCCTGACCTTGACCCTACAATCAAGTCGAGAGTCGAGAGCGCATTGAGTACTGAAGACAAGGTGCAGAAACAGTTCCTTTCGCTGATCCTGTCCAACAGCTTCATCCCTGATGAGCAGTCAGGTATCGTCAACAACTCGTCTTCGCTATATTCAAGCGTGACCGAGATGATGGCAAACCAGATCAACAACATATTCCAGAAACTGGACATCCCTCTTGACCTCGGTCTCAAATACCAGCCGAACGACAGAGGAAACGACATATTCGACGTTGCCGTTTCTACGCAGCTGTTCAACAACAGGGTTGTCGTAAACGGAAATATCGGCAACAAACAATATTCAAGCGGAAGTTCGCAGAATGACGTGGTCGGAGATATCGACATCGAAATCAAGCTCGACCGCTCAGGTTCATTCAGACTGAACCTGTTCTCGCACTCCGCCGACCAGTATACGAACTATCTTGACAACTCCCAGAGAAACGGAGTCGGTGTGACTTATCAGACCGAGTTCAACACATTCAGACAATTCTTCAGAAACATCTTCTCAAGCAAGGAAAAGAGACAGGCCGCGAAGATTGCAGAGGAACAGGCAAGAAGCAAGGAAACCAGAACTATCATAAACATAGAATAATGGGTAAAGGAAAACTTTATTTGATACCGTCACCGCTCGGAGACAACGACCCTGCCGAGGTCATACCAGCCCCTGTGCTGGCGTCATTGGAGGGATTCAGGACGTTTGTCGTAGAGGAGATCCGCACAGCGAGACGCTACCTCTCACGCGCCGGCCTCAAAGGAAGGATCGGAGAACTGCAGTTCTTTGAACTGAACGAGCATACCGACGCAGCTACAATCGAAGGATATATCAAACTCTTCGACAACGACAATGACGTTGCTCTCATCTCAGAAGCCGGACTGCCGGCAGTAGCAGACCCGGGAGCACAGCTCGTATCACTTGCACACGCACATGACATCAAGGTCGTTCCGGCCGTGGGTCCGTCATCTCTTATGCTCGCACTCATGTCTTCCGGTCTCAACGGACAGTCATTCGCATTCTGCGGATACATCCCTGCCAAGACAGACGAGCGCAGAAGCAGGCTGCGCACCCTGGAGAAGGTATCAGGGCAATTGAAACAGACCCAGATTCTGATAGAGACCCCATACAGGAACGATTCGCTGTTTGCGGACATCCTGGCAGTATGCGCCCCATCGACAAAGATCTGCGTAGCTGCAAATATCACGATGCCTGACGCCTACATCAAAACAAAGAAAGTAAGTCAGTGGAAAAAAGAAGAACTAATAATAGGTAAAAGACCATGTGTATTTCTAATATTGGCATAATTGAACTTGAAGACATGCGTTTCTGGGCACATCATGGATGCCTGGAGATAGAGCGCACGGAAGGCAATCTCTTCATGGTGGATTTCCGAGGAGAAATTGACCTCAGCAAGGTTCTGGTGACCGGCGAACTCGCAGACACCGTGAACTATGGAGACATCTATGACGTTGTAAAGGACGAGATGGCAATTCCAACAGATCTCCTTGAAACCATAACCGGTAGGATTGCGAAGCGTATTGCGGACAACTTTCCGGAGTTTGAAAGATTCTCAATCAGGGTCTCAAAGCGCAGACCTCCGGTTGACGGTCCTGTAGCATGGTCGAGAGTCACATTGAACTATACCAGAGAATAGATGACTATTGCATATATAACATTAGGATGTAAGCTGAACTACGCAGAGACGTCCACCTATGAAAGGAGGCTGACTGCGGAGGGGTTCGAGGCTGTAAGGTGGACAAAGGGTGCAGATGTATTCCTTGTGAACACCTGTACCGTAACCGAGCACTCGGACAAGAAAAGCAGAAACATCATCAGAAAACTTCACAGACAATGTCCTGAAGCGAGGATATATGTCACCGGATGCTATGCACAGCTGAAAAAGGCAGAGATTGAGGCAATCGAAGGCGTCACAGCCGTATTCGGTGCGGAGGAAAAGAGCAGGATAGTACCTACAATCCTTTCTGACACAAAAGGCATCGTCCCTCAGGCACAGACATTCAGCACATTCTTCCCGGCATATTCGTCCGGAGAGAGAACACGCTCATTCCTCAAGGTACAGGACGGTTGCGACTACAAATGTGCATACTGTACAGTACCATACGCCAGAGGAGAGAGCAGAAACATCCCTATTTCGGACATCATCCCGCAGGCTGAAGCAATCGCTGCGGAAGGAATCGTGGAGATTGTCCTCACAGGTGTGAACACCGGAGACTTCGGCCGCACCACAGGAGAATCCTTCTTCGATCTTATCCGGCAGTTGAATGATGTCAAGGGCATCGAAAGATACCGAATATCATCCATCGAGCCGAACCTGCTCACGCATGAAATGATCGACTGGATCACATCCGGAACAAAGTTCCTCCCCCACTATCACATTCCTCTCCAGTCCGGATGCGACACCATCCTCAAGGCAATGGGCAGAAGATATGACACTGCAGCTTTCGCTGATAAGATCCGATACATCCGACAGAAAAGCGAAATTCCGGGAGGTCCGAAGGTATTCTTCGGAATCGACGTTATCGTAGGATTCCCCGGGGAGACAGATGAGCTTTTCATGGAGACATATACATTCCTCAGAGAAGTCATCCGTCCTGCCTTCATCCATATTTTCCCTTATTCACGCAGAGCTGGAACTCCTGCAGCTGAAAGGAAAGACCAGGTGCAGGATTGCGTAAAGACAAAGAGAGTGCAGATGCTGGAAGAACTTTGCCAGGAGCTGCATGCACAGTTCATAAAAGAGAACAAGGGTGTCGCCGAGAAGGTCCTCTTCGAAAGCACCGACAAGAAAGGAATGATGGAAGGCTACACCGGCAACTACATCAGGATTTCTCAGCCGTACGACCCTGACAAGATAGGAAAGATAGAAGAAGTAATCATCCCATAAACCGACACATGAGCAACACTAAACTGACATTTCTCGGAACAGGCACATCCCAGGGTGTGCCTATGATAGGTTGCGGATGTGAGGTCTGCAAGAGCAGCGACCCACGCGACAAGAGACTCAGAGCAAGTGTTCTTGTGGAGCACGATGGCCTCAAGGTTCTCATTGACGCAGGTCCCGATTTCAGATATCAGATGCTTCGCGCAGGGATATCAAGCGTGGATGCCATCTTGCTGACCCACCATCACAAGGACCACACCGGAGGTCTTGACGACATCCGCGCCTTCAATTACCATGAGAAGAAAGCTACCCATATCTACTGTGAAAAGACTGTAGAGGACTCTCTCCGAATGGAATACTCATATGCATTTGCGGAAAAGAAATACCCGGGAGCTCCGGACTGGAAAGTACACCTCATAGACGAGAACCATTTCGAAATCAACGGAGTGAAAATAATCCCGATACGCGGAAAGCACTTCACTCTTCCCATGCTCGGTTTCCGATTCGGAGATATCGCCTACTGCACTGACATGAACCACATTCCCGAGGAGGAGTTCGAGAAACTGAAAGGACTCAGACATTTCGTGATCAACTGTGTCAGAAGAGGCAGACATATCTCCCATTTCTCGCTTGAAGAGGCCGTCGAGGTGGCAAAAAGAGTAGGCGCAGAACATTCATGGCTGACACATCTGTCGCATCAGCTGCCTGTCCATCAGGCCCTTTGCGAAGAATTACCTGAAAACATCCGTCCGGCATATGACGGACTCATAATCTGAGACCATGAGAAAATTCGACACCTGCTTTTTTGAAAGATACGCACAGATCACACTCGAGACTGTGCTCGGAGAAGAATATGCCGACCTTGTCAACAAAGACAGGCCGGACCTTCAGATGCCGGACAAGAGTCTCGGCATAGAGGTCACCAGAGCCATGGAACCGAACAAACGCGCTGCACTGCATATGCTGAAGGAAATGGCAGGCCTTGATGTACATGAAGAGAACCGCGAAGAAATATCACAGATCATCAGAAGCGGTTACGGTTACGGTCTCCAGGACGGAAAGTACATAGGACACCTCGAGTACGAGTATTGGTCACTCGCTCTCCCTCTCAGACGTATCATCGAAAGCAAAATCAGCAAAGTAGGTTCAGGCTTCTACGGCGACTTCAAGGAATTCGGACTATACATCTTCTGCAAGGACGACCTTACCGAGGAAGAGGTCAACCTGACCATGGAATATGCCAGCGAGCTTCAGAGACACATCGACGTCAAATACTCGAAGCTCTACCTTTCCCTCATAAACCGTCTCTATGTCTGCGACCTCTCGGAGGTAAACCGCATAGACCATAAAACAACATGCACATCCTACGATATCAGCAGCAGGATGTGCAAGGAATTCTTCCTGAAAGCTTTGGAAGACTGTTAATCAAATACTTATATCATCGGCTATTTCCTGATGAACGCCAGGATTTCACCCTTCGCTACCCTGTCGCCCTGTCCTGCACATACGGCAACGACACGACCGTTGCATACTGGAACGACTTCCTCAAGGCCATAGTATGTCTGGATATGAGCCATAGGAGCTTCGGCTGACACCGATGTTCCCGTTACAGGAGCCATGGATACGTCATCCACATCAATATTCCACATTACCTGACCCTTGACAGGAGACTGGACAGCTACTGCATCAGGATATTGTTCCAGAATCTTTGCTATATCCACTTTCGGAATTTCTACCACAGGTCTCTCGATGATGATCGGAGCACCGGCCTTAGCCTTTGCAGCCTCAAGTTCGGCATTGAATCTCTCTTTAGCAAGACCGCTTCTGTAGTCTCTGTACTGTCTCTCGTGCATTGCAAGCTCGAAAAGTTCCTCATCATCCTGACCGCAGTTCCAGCCCTCTTCCACCATGATCCGGCGGTAGCTGTCAAGCTCGTTCGGGAACTCGTCCTGAGGATTTCCTGTATAGAACTCAAGACCCTTCTGCTGAGCGAGAGCAATGATCTCCGGATCAAGAGGACCTGGAAGCTGTCCCATTCTACCGAGGATCATATTCCATGTATCCTTGTCGATAGTTGTCCAGCGCGGCTGTCCCTTGAGGATATTCATGAGGTTCATAAGAGCCGTGTTCTTCACATACTGGCTGAATGGAGTCACAAGCGGCGGATAACCCAGACGTGGCCATACATACTCTACCTCCTGGAAGAGCATGACCATAAGCTGGTCCAAAGTAAGTTCAGGCTTGCCCTGGGAACGGAGCGAAGCGTTGATCGCACCGTGGAAGCCCTTGAGGTCTGCCATCATCGATCCCATCATACCTCCAGGGAGGCCACAACCCACAAGAAGCGAGCTCATCTGAGAATTGTTAGGATCGATCCAGTAGCCGAGGAAATCATCAATGAACTTCTGTGTCAGGCTTCTAACCTCCATATATGCGTTCATATTGATATCCTTGACATTGAAACCGTCGGCCTTGAGCATCTCACGTACAGTGATCACATCCGGATGAACCTTACCCCATGAAAGAGGTTCAACTGCGACATCCAGATAATCTGCACCTGCCCTTGCAACCTCAAGCATTGAAACCGGAGAGAAGCCGGGACCGCAATGTCCATGATACTGCACGATCATTGACGGATATTTCTTCTTGATGCGGGTTGTAAGCTCTGCGAGGAATGCCGGTCTTCCGATTCCTGCCATATCCTTGAGACAGATTTCGTCGCAGCCGTATTCCACAACCTTATCGACGACTCCCATATAATAATCTACGGTATGCACAGGAGAATTCGTGATTGAAAGAGCCACCTGCGAAATCATACCGGACTTCTTTGCATACTCTACGCTGAGACGGAGGTTGCGATGGTCGTTAAGGCCGCAGAACGAACGAGAAATATCTGTTCCCTGCGCCTTCTTGACCCTGTACATGAGTTCGCGCACATCCGCCGGTACAGGATTCATTCTCAATGCATTAAGTCCACGCTCAAGCATATGTGTCTGTATTCCGGCCGCATGGAAAGGCGCTGTCCATTCGCGGACCGCCTTGTTCGGATTCTCTCCGAAGAGAAGGTTCACCTGCTCGAATGCTCCGCCGTTTGTCTCCACACGGTCGAAGCACCCCATCTCGATGATGGCGGGAGCAACCTCCTTAAGCTGTGCGACAGTCGGGACATACTTGCCCGATGACTGCCACATATCCCTGTATACAAGGGAGAATCTTATATCTTTCTTCATTGAATCTACATATAAAGTCCACCATTGATGGATATACACTCGCCTGTGATGTATGCGGCCTTGTCAGATGCAAGGAATGCAACGAGGTCTGCAACCTCCTCTGCCTCACCGAATCTGTTGAGAGGGATCATCTTTGTAAGTTCTGCCTGATTGAGATCCTCAGTCATGTCTGTCCTGATGAATCCCGGTGCCACCGCATTGACAGTTATGCCCTTGCGTCCTACCTCATTAGCGAGTGAACGGGTGGCGGCGATAAGACCTCCCTTGGCTGCGGCATAGTTTGCCTGACCGGGAACACCCTTGAGTCCTGAAAGGGAAGCCATGTTGATGATTCTTCCCTTTCTCTTTGAGAGCATCTGTCTGATGACAAGTCTTGTCACATTGTAGAAGCCTCCGAGATGTGTGCCGATGACGGCATCCCAGTCATCCTCGCTCATTCTCATGAGAAGGTTGTCTCTTCTGATACCGGCATTGTTGACAAGAACCTCAATGAACTCGCCCGGATGTGATTTTTCCCACTCTGCAAGCGCCTCTGCACATGCTGTTCTGTCCATTACATTGAACTTCAGGATCTCTCCGTCACCTCCAAGGTTCCTTACTTCCTCAAGTGTCTTCTGCGCCTCTGTCTCATTTGAAACGTAGTTGATGAGAACTGTAAAACCCATCTGGGCAAGCTTGAAGCATACATTTCTGCCGATTCCGCGGCTTCCGCCTGTTACTAGTGCGTATCTCATAGTGTCAATTCTTTTTAAAGCTGATTAATGTTTACCGGTGTCTTGGCGATCTTAGCGACAAGTCCCTGAAGGACCTTTCCCGGACCGCATTCCGTAAAGCTGTCCGCTCCGTCTGCAAGCATGTTCTCTACAGACTGTGTCCACTTGACAGGAGCTGTGAGCTGGGCAAGCAGGTTCGCCTTGATCACAGCCGGATCAGTTGCAGGCCGAGCTGTCACATTCTGATATACCGGACAGAAAGGTTCGCTGAAGCTTACGCTTTCGATACCCTCTGCGAGTTCTTTTGCAGCAGGCTCCATAAGCGGAGAATGGAAGGCCCCTCCGACCGGAAGGACGAGGGCACGCTTTGCACCTGCCTCCTTCATCTTCTCACAAGCCTTTGCGACTGCCTCCAACTCTCCCGAGATGACAATCTGGCCGTCACAGTTATAGTTTGCAGCCACGACCACACCTTCAGTCTCAGCGCAGATCTGCTCGACCTTTTCAGTCGGAAGTGCAAGTACGGCTGCCATTGTGCCCGGATTTGCATCACATGCCTTCTGCATGGCCTGCGCTCTGATAGCGACCAGACGAAGACCGTCCTCGAAACTGAGAGCGCCGGCTGCCGTAAGTGCTGAAAACTCTCCAAGCGAGTGGCCTGCCACCATCTCCGGATTGAAATCGCCACAGCATTTCGCAGTGATTACAGAATGGAGGAATACAGCGGGCTGAGTCACCTTTGTCTGCTTCAGCTCTTCAGCCGTTCCGTTAAACATAATTTCAGTTATCCTGAAACCGAGGATCTCATCCGCCTTGTCGAAAAGTTCGCGGGCAAGAGGGTTGGTTTCATATAGGTCTTTTCCCATTCCAGGGAACTGTGACCCCTGACCGGGAAACATAAAAACGTTCATATTTATCCGATTGTTACGATAGGGGCGCCTTCAAGAATAGAGTCGCCCTGTGCTACATTGACAGCAGTGACTGTTCCGTCAAACTCTGCCTGAATCTCATTTTCCATCTTCATCGCCTCAAGGATGGCCACCACCTGTCCGGCCTTCACGCAGTCACCCACGTTCACCTTCACACCGATGATTACACCGGGGAGCGGTGCAGTGACAGGCTTTCCGCCGCCGGTTGCAACAGCCTCCTTAGGCGCTGCAGCCTGGACAGGAGCCTGAACAAACGGTGCAGGTGCGGATGGTACCGGAGCCGAAACCGGAGCCTCATTTCCACCGATCTCCACCTGATACACAACTCCGTTTACCGACACCTCGGCCTTGTTTCCGTGGAATGAGTTGATTTCCACATTGTATTCTGTATCGTTTATCCTATATTTCATCCTTATTTCCTTTTAATGGTAATGATGTAACTTTCCTTGTCGTGATTTATGGAATCGATGTATTGCCTCAATGCAAGTGCAATAACTGCAGCTACGAAGTTATCCATAGTTATAAAGGTAGATTATCGTGTTTCTTCCAAGGGTTCTGCTGTTTCTTTCCGGCAAGCTGTTCAAGGGCTCTGATGACACGGAATCTTGTATTTCTCGGTTCGATTATGTCGTCGATGTAGCCGTAGCTTGCTGCGCTGTAAGGATTGCAGAAGAGGTCGTTGTATTCCTTCTTCTTCTCATCGGCAACTCTTGCCTTCTCAGCAGGATCCTCGATTGCCTTGATATCCTTCGAGTAGAGAATCTCGACCGCACCTTCAGCACCCATGACCGCGATGTTGGCAGATGGCCAAGCGTAATTGATATCACCCCTCAACTGCTTGCAGCTCATTGTGATATGCGCTCCTCCGTATGATTTCCTCAAAGTGACTGTCACCTTTGGAACTGTAGCTTCACCGTATGCGTAAAGGAGCTTTGCTCCGTGCGAGATGATTCCACCATACTCCTGCTGTGTTCCACAAAGGAAGCCAGGCACGTCTACCAATGTCACGAGCGGAATGTTGAACGCGTCGCAGAAGCGTACGAAACGTGCGGCCTTGCGTGAAGCGTTGATATCAAGCACACCGGCAAGAATCTTAGGCTGATTGGCCACGATACCCACAGAGCGTCCGTTCATATGAGCGAAACCTACGATTATGTTCTTTGCCCAGCTCCTGTGCACCTCGAGGAAACGGCCGTCGTCAACGATGCTTCCGATTACCTGATACATATCATAAGCCTTGTTAGGATTGTCCGGAATGATTTCATTGAGAGCATCATCTACACGTCCTACAGGGTCGGAAGTCTCCACAAACGGAGCTTCCTCACGATTGTTTGAAGGAAGGAAGCTGAGGAGTGCCTTTATTGTCTGAATACCCTCCTGCTCGTTCTCTGCGGCAAAATGCGCGACACCGCTCTTGGTAGCATGCACACTCGCACCTCCGAGTTCCTCCTGTGTCACAACCTCGCCGGTCACTGTCTTCACCACGCCAGGACCTGTGAGGAACATGTACGACGTATCCTTGATCATCACGGTGAAATCTGTGAGTGCCGGAGAATATACGGCACCACCTGCGCAAGGACCGAAGATTCCGGAAATCTGCGGAACCACTCCGGAAGCGAGAATATTTCTCTCAAAGATTTCTCCGAAACCGGCAAGCGAGTTGATTCCCTCCTGGATTCTTGCTCCACCTGAGTCGTTGATACCGATGAAAGGCACCCCGTTGCGCATTGACATATCCATTACCTTGCAGATCTTCTGAGCCATAGTCTCCGACATGGAACCACCGTTTACAGTGAAATCCTGCGCAAAGACATATACAAGGCGACCGTCGATGGTTCCCATTCCGGTAACTACTCCATCACCGTCGTATTTGCTCTTCTCCATTCCGAAGTTTGTACAACGATGCTGCACAAACATATCGAACTCTTCGAAACTGCCTTCGTCAAGAAGGAGGTCGAGTCTCTCGCGTGCCGTAAGCTTACCCTTTGCGTGCTGCGCGTCAATCCTTCTCTGACCGCCACCCACGCGTGCCGCCGCCCTACGCTGAACGAGTTCCCTGATCTTTTCGAACTGAATATTATTCATAATCTGTCAATTATACTAACGCAAAAGAGAGATCTCCCTTACTGCAGATGTTTCCGTTAACTTTAAGTGTAGCCGTGCAATAGAATATCGAGCCTCTTCTGTTCTTGAGGGACGCCGTCACCTCACAGAGGTCTCCCGGTTTGACCGGATTCTTGAAACGGACCTTGTCTATTCCTGTGTAAAGGGTGGTCCTTCCCTGTATCTCATCCTTTACCAGCAATGCGCAGCTCTGCGCCATTATTTCGCACTGGATCACTCCCGGAACAATCGGTTTTCCGGGAAAATGTCCCCTGCAGAAGAATTCGTCTTCCTTGACGAGATATTTTGCGTGGCACACGCCTTCCGCATCGATCTCGATCTCATCCACAAGCAACATAGGCTCGCGATGTGGAAGAAAATCCTTAAGTTCTTCTCTGTTCATATTTCAGGTTTTTGAATCTTATTGTCTACTCCGTATATTTTCTGAATGCCACACAACCGTTGTGACCGCCGAATCCCAATGAATCTGAAACTGCCATTGTAAGATCAGCCTTGACTGGTGTGTTCGGCGTATAATTCAGGTCGCACTCCGGCTCGATCTCATCAAGGTTGATTGTCGGAGGAACGATTCCGTTCTTGAGCGCAAGCACTGTTGCAACCGCTTCTGCAGCGCCTGCGGCGCCAAGCATATGGCCTGTAGCGCCCTTGGTCGAGCTGATATGCGCCTTATATGCGTCTTCGCCGAGAGCAAGCTTGAAAGCCGCTGTCTCCGACACATCATTGAGCGCCGTACCTGTACCGTGAGCATTGATGTATAGTACATCCTCAGAAGTATATCCTCCCTCATCGAGAGCGCCTCTGATGGCTGCAGACTGAGTTTTTCCGTCAGGTCTCGGTGCTGTGACATGATGGGCGTCACATGTATTTCCATAACCTACTACCTCGGCAATGATCTCTGCGCCACGTGCCTTTGCATGCTCATATTCCTCAAGGACAAGCATTGCAGCACCCTCCGCCATCACAAAGCCGCCTCTGTTCTTATTGAACGGAAGTGAGGCATATTTAGGATCCTCTGAACGGGAAAGAGCCTTTGCGTTCGCAAATCCTGCGATTGCAATAGGAACAATCGCCGCTTCCGATCCTCCTGTAATGACCGCATCTGCATGGCCGTACTTGATTGCACGGAATGCCTCACCGATTGCATGAGTCGATGTCGCACATGCTGTGACAACCGGAAGACATGGACCGCATGCATTGTTTCTGATTGCTATATTTCCTGCCGCGATGTTTGAGATCATCGTAGGAATGAAAAGCGGAGATATCCATTTAGGACCGTCCTTGAGGAACTTCTCGCTCTCGCGCATGATGGTGGTGAATCCTCCGATTCCCGAACCCACATATACTCCATATCTGAACGGATCGATATTGCCCTCTTCTGACGAATCCAGGCCTGACTGCTTCACAGCCTGCCATGCTGCCGCTACAGCGAAAATCGTAAATCTGTCCTGCTTTCTTGCGAATGGAGCTTCAATGCAGTAATCCGCCGGATTGAAATCCTTTACTTCACCTGCAATCTTCACCGGAAGGTCGTCTGTCGGAATGGACTTGATGATGTCGATACCGCATACACCGTCCAGAAGATTGTTCCAATATGTCTGTACATCATTTCCGATCGGGCTGATAACACCCAAGCCGGTAACTACTACTCTTTTAGTCATTTGATTATCTTTTAGATTAACAGATAATTATACAATTCTTGAGAGGTTTCTCTTGATGACCTCCTCGGCTCCAAGGATCAGATCCTCCACGATTGCCTGTGCAGGTTCGATCTTCTTCACCATTCCTGCGCACTCGCCTGCCATGTAGCTTCCGTTCCTGTCACCATCCTGGACAGCCTTACGCAATGCTCCGCTGCCGAATGCGAGGATTTCCTCCGGGCTTACAGAAGGATCGTTCTCCATCTTTGAGAAGTTTCTCGAGAAAGGTGTCTTCAACGAACGTACCGGATGTCCGAGCGATTTTCCTGTGACAATTGTAGACACATCCGATGCCTTGATGATTTTATCCTTATACTCCTGATGAGCCGTGCACTCCTCCGCCGAAAGGAAACGGGTTCCCACCTGGATTGCATCAGCTCCGAGCATGAACGCCGCAGCAGCTCCACGACCGTCACATATGCCTCCTGCAGCAATCACCGGAATCTCCACAGCATCTACAATCTGAGGTATGAGAGGCATTGTATGAAGTTCTCCTACATGTCCGCCGGATTCAGCTCCTTCCGCCACGATTGCATCAGCTCCCGCATCCTGCATCTTAAGGGCAAGCGCCACTGATGCTACGACAGGAATAACCTTGATTCCCGCCTCTTTCCACATTGGCATATACTGGGCCGGAGAACCTGCTCCTGTCGTAAGGATCTTCACGCCCTCCTCAACCACCATCTGAGCGATCTCAGCCGCATTAGGTGCCTGAAGCATTATATTCACACCGAAAGGCTTATCTGTAAGCTCACGGCATTTTCTGATTTCATTTCTGACTGCCTCGGTTCCTGCATTGATCGAAGAGATCAATCCAAGTCCGCCGGCATTTGATACGGCAGCGGCAAGGGATGCGTCAGCAACCCAGGCCATTCCGCCCTGAAATACGGGATACCTGATCCCTAGCATTTCACAAACTCTGCTCCTTATCATAAAAGTAATTTATGTTTACCATTCAAAAATCACGGCACCTGAGACAAATCCTGCCCCAAAGGCGCTCATTGCAATCTTATCACCCTTCTTGAGAAGACCTTTCCTGTTGCATTCGTCCAGAAGTATCGGACAACATGCGCTCGAAGAATTTCCATGATCCTCGACATTCGTAGGGAATTTCTCCTCCGGCTGTTCAAGGAAATGCTGTATAGCCTTGATGATTCTGATGTTGGCCTGATGAAGAAGATAATGATCGATCTGCGAGGCCTCCATACCGGATTCATCCAATGCTCTTTTTATATCCTTTGTTGCTGCGGTGACAGCGAACTTGAACACTTCCTGTCCCTTCATCTGAAGAGGCGTAGAAACTTCCTCCTTGGTGATGTAGGGTGTAGGCTGAAGGGTCCTATACTGCCACAGCTTGTCGGTTGCACTTGCAGCCGAAAGCTTGATGCTTTTTATATTGTCTCCCGGTGTCAGCACCACCGCTCCCGCTCCGTCTCCGAAAAGCACGCAAGTGCGACGGTCACTCCAGTCTGTCATTCTTGTCGGCTCCTCTGCGCAGACGATAAGAACGTTCTTCACCCTGCCTGCCTGATAGAACGACTCTGCGATTTCAAGTGCATGAACGAGACCTGCACATGCGCAGTTGATATCGATGCAGGGGCATGTTGCTCCGATGGCACCCTGGATGATACAGCTCAACTGCGGAGTTATGTACTCGTTGACAACATTTGAACATATTATAAAGTCAAGCTCTTCTGCCTTCATTCCCGCGTTATCCAACGCCTTCATCGCAGCCTCTGCGGCAAGGTCCTCCAACTTCTCGTCGGAAATGACCTGACGGCTCAGCACTCCTGTCCTCGTTCTGATCCACTCATCGCTTGTATCGAGAAACTGCGACAACATTTCATTTGTTACAATCTGTTTCGGAAGCGCACTTCCGGTTCCTGATATCTTCATTTTTCAAAATTTTAGCGGTGCAAAAATGCAGATATCGTATCACGCTACCTAACAAATGTTGTGAAAGGCCGAATTCAGTCCTCAGTCAATGTTCAAAGGGGGCAAAAGACCCCTATTTGTGGTAAAGTTAACAAATTTTATCCATTGGATTTCACCCCAAAACGCTAAATCGGCATTGAATAATGCAAAAAAGGTCCCTGATTCCCATATTCAGTCGGGCATCAAGGACAGTAAGGCCGGAAATGCGCAGAAAGCGCGATAAAGAAAAAACCACTTGAAATCTCTTTCAAGTGGCTGCTGGTGGAGATAGTCGGAGTCGAACCGACGACCCCCTGCTTGCAAAGCAGGTGCTCTAGCCAACTGAGCTATACCCCCGTTTTCGATTGCGGGTGCAAATATGCAACATTTTTTTGAATCCACAAAATAAAATCGGCATTTTGTCCGCAAATCGGTTTTTTATTCAGTCATCAAGGTCATATTCGGTTCAGAACGGGAGGCCATAAACAGACTGTCCCTGCAGTTCTTCCTCAATCTTCAGAAGTCTATTATATTTGGAAACCCTTTCGCTACGGCTGAGCGACCCCGTTTTGATCTGACCGCATCTTGTTGCCACTGCAAGGTCTGCAATAAACGTATCTTCGGTCTCTCCGGAACGATGCGAAACCACTGCCTTATAGCCATGTCTCTGCGCCATATCTATCGCATCTAAAGTTTCAGACAGGGTTCCGATCTGGTTCAGCTTAACAAGAACAGCATTCGCACATCCTCTTTTGATACCTTTGGAAATGTAATCGATGTTTGTCACGAAAAGATCGTCTCCGACCAACTGACACCACCCTCCCAGTTCAGAAGTAAGAAGTTCCCATCCCGACCAGTCCTCTTCCGACATTCCGTCCTCAATTGAATCAATCGGATATCTTGACACCAGATCTTTAAGATAATCGACCTGTTCAATACGGGTCAGCCTCTTTGCACCATCACCTTCGAATATTCTGTAATCATAGAAACCATCGCAATAAAACTCGGACGAAGCACAGTCCAAAGCGAGTGTAACCTCGTCACCGGGAACATAGCCAGCATCATCTATTGCAAGCATTACAAGATCGAGAGCTTCTTCGACCGATTTCAGATCAGGAGCAAATCCTCCCTCATCGCCAACTGCAGTATTCAATCTCTTTTTACGAAGAACATTCTTCAGACTTTGAAACACCTCGGCGCCCATTCTCAAACCTTCTGCAAACGAGGACGCCCCGACCGGACGTATCATAAATTCCTGAAAGGCAATCAGAGAATCACTATGGGCACCCCCATTGATGATATTCATCATCGGCACAGGGAGGACATTTGAGTCAGGAGACCCAAGATAACGGTACAAAGGGATCTGCAACGACTTCGCCGCAACCTTTGCCACAGCCAAAGAAACAGCGAGAATGGCATTTGCCCCCAATCGAGACTTATTGACCGTACCATCCAGCTGACACATCCTTGCATCAACAGCCTTCTGATCAAGAGCACTCATTCCAACCAAAGCCGGTCTGATCAAAGTATTTACATTGGCGACTGCAGTAAGCACACCTTTGCCATGATACCTCATCGGATCATTATCTCTCAACTCCAAGGCCTCATGAAGTCCGGTTGATGCACCAGAAGGAACAGAAGCTTCACATCTGCAACCATTTTCCAGCACGACCTCAGCCGCCACCGTCGGAGTTCCACGCGAATCCAATATCTCACGCGCATGTATATTTCGTATTTTCATAATCTTTTTTCTAAAGTATATCAACATCCATACCTATTAGAGTCTTTATTCCAAAAAAAACGAAAAATGGCCGTCACACCCGTAGCACTTAAACACCTATCCCTCAACGACATAACAAAAGTCGATGCCCCGAAGTAGGGGCATCGACTTTAAGTAACATGCTGACATTCAGGATTTTACCTGCCACACATTTTTTATACTTCTAAACAGCGAGGCAAACGCCATTGTTTACATTCTTTCAGGAAGAGTGATTCCAAGAATAGACATTGCCTTGCACAGAACCTTTGCGATTGTCGCAACGAGAACAAGTCTTGTCTGGAGAAGCTCCTGGTTCTCCTCACGAAGAATAGGTGTATCGTGATAGTACTGGTTGAACTCCTTCGCAAGCTCATATGCATAGTTTGCAATAAGAGCCGGAGAATGAGCCGCACCCGCCTCCGCAACCTTTGCAGGGAACGTATTGAGGATCTTGATGATTCTGATCTCCTTTGCCGAGAGAGCTGTGTCTGCCTTGAGGATTTCAGATGTATATTTCAAGCCCTGCTCGTCTGCCTTGCGGAGAATTGACTTGATACGTGCATGTGTGTACTGAACGAACGGACCAGTATTTCCGTTGAAGTCGATAGACTCCTTAGGATCGAAGAGCATTGTCTTCTTAGGGTCAACCTTGAGGATGAAATACTTCAGCGCACCGAGGCTGATCATCTTGAAGAGAGCGTCCTGATCCTCAGCCGGAAGATTGTTGATCTTTCCGAGTTCCATTGAAGTTTCCTTCGCAGTATTGTACATTGCAGCAATCAGATCGTCTGCGTCAACCACTGTTCCTTCGCGTGACTTCATCTTGCCCTCAGGGAGTTCCACCATACCGTATGAAAGGTGGTAGATGCTGTCCGCCCAATCGAAGCCGAGCTTGCCAAGGATGAGCTTAAGCACCTGGAAATGGTAGTTCTGTTCATTACCCACTACATAGATATGCTCGTCAAGGCTGTACTCAGAGAAACGCTGCTCTGCAGTACCGAGGTCCTGAGTCATGTATACTGATGTTCCGTCACCACGGAGAAGAAGCTTTCTGTCGAGACCGTCAGCTGTAAGGTCGCACCATACAGAGTTGTCCTCCTGAGTCTCGAAGATACCAGCCTCGAGTCCCTTCTGGACGAGAGCCTTACCGAAGAGATAAGTCTGCGACTCATAGTATGTTCTGTCGAAGTTGATTCCGAGGTCGTTGTATGTCTTTTCGAAGCCCTCGTAAACCCAACCGTTCATTGTCTTCCAGAGTTCCACTACCTCAGCATCGCCGTTCTCCCATTTGAAGAGCATTTCCTGGGCAGCTCTGAGCGAAGGTGCATTCTTTTCAGCCTCCTCCTTTGACATTCCGCCCGCTACGAGTTCGTCAACCTCCTTCTTGTAGAGGTTGTTGAATGCCACATAGTAGTCACCTACGAGGTGGTCGCCCTTCTTGCCGCTTGACTCTGGAGTCTCGCCGTTACCGAGCACCTTCCACGCGTACATAGACTTGCAGATGTGGATACCACGGTCGTTCACGAGATTCACCTTCATCACATTGTGTCCACACACCTCGAGAAGCTTTGCAACTGACCATCCGAGGAGGTTGTTGCGGATGTGACCGAGGTGAAGCGGTTTGTTTGTATTAGGCGAAGAGTACTCCACCATGATTGTCCTGCCTGTCGGAGGGAGCTGACCGAAGTCCTCAGCAGCTGCGATCTCAGCAAATACGCCATTCCAGTAAACCTCTGAGAATGAGATATTAAGGAAGCCCTTTACTGTATTGTACGCTGCCACCTCAGGAGCGTTTGCCTTAAGCCACTCACCGATAGCGTTACCTGTGTTTTCAGGGGTCGTCTTGGACATTTTAAGGAGCGGGAATACCACGAGAGTATAGTCACCCTCGAACTCCTTTCTTGTTACCTGCACCTGAAGCATTGACTCAGGTACTTCAACGGCGTAAAGCGCCTGAATTGCTTCAGACGCTTTAGATATAATGAATTGTTCTGGTGTCATTATCCTAAATAGCTTTTCAAAAGTTTACTTCTTGAATTGTTCTTAAGCTTGCGAATTGCCTTTTCCTTGATCTGGCGGACACGCTCTCTTGTAAGTCCGAAACGCTCACCGATCTCTTCAAGTGTCATTTCCTGACAACCGATGCCGAAGAAAGACTTGATGATTTCACGCTCTCTTACTGCAAGAGTCGAAAGTGCACGGTCGATTTCCTTTGCGAGAGACTCGTTCACGAGACCGCGGTCTGCGCTTGGGGAGTCATTGTTCACGAGAACATCGAGAAGGCTGTTGTCCTCACCCTCTACGAATGGTGCGTCAACCGATACATGACGGCCTGATACTCGGAGTGTATCGGCGATCTTGTCCTTAGGAACGTCGATCATCTCTGAAAGCTCCTCGCTTGAAGGCATACGCTCATGCTCCTGCTCGAACTTCGAAAGAGCCTTGTTGATCTTGTTGAGCGAACCTACCTGGTTGAGCGGAAGACGTACGATTCTCGACTGCTCTGCAAGAGCCTGAAGAATCGACTGACGGATCCACCAAACCGCGTATGAAATGAATTTGAAACCTCTTGTCTCATCGAACTTCTCTGCTGCCTTGATAAGTCCGAGGTTACCCTCGTTGATAAGGTCAGGAAGGCTGAGTCCCTGATTCTGGTACTGCTTTGCAACTGAAACCACGAATCGGAGGTTTGCCCTTGTAAGTTTCTCCAACGCCGCCTGATCGCCCTTGCGGATTCTCTGCGCGAGTTCTACCTCTTCCTCAACCGTAATCAGTTCTTCCCTACCGATCTCCTGAAGATATTTGTCAAGAGAGGCACTCTCACGATTGGTAATCGATTTAGTAATTTTTAACTGTCTCATCTAGTATGTATAGTATAAATTGATTTCTCCGACATACTCCCGCAGGCAGACAGTTAGACTCCAAATCCGAAATATCCTGTCTTTCCTGATGGGGTTATACCCTGTACAAACACTGCTCTCTTGGACTTCTTCACGATGTCGATCACATCCTGAGGCGTCTTCACCTGCTGGTCATTGACATACTGTATGATGAATCCTTCTGTCGCACCCGCCTCCTTGAGTTTACCTGGGCCGAGTTCAACGATTTCAACTCCATCCTTGAGTCCAAGTCTCTCCAGAACTTCCTTCGGAGCAGCCTTGATTGAGGAACCATAGAAAGCGATCGATCCGTCATCCGAAACCGTACCTGTTTCCTGTGCGGTACCCTTGAATGTCACATCGAGCTTCAACTCCTTTCCATTCCTCAAAACTGTCACGACAGCCTTGTCTCCAGGAGAGAATCTGCTCACAGTCTCCTGCACTGAAGAAGTAGTCGTGATCTTTGTGGAATCAACGGCGATGAGCACGTCTCCGGCCTTGATTCCGGCCTTATCCGCAGCTCCACCCTTCGAAACCTCAACAATATATACGCCGTTTAATGAAGAAAGTTTCAAATCGCCCGCAACTTTATCGTCAATCGGCTGCATTGTAATACCGAGAACAGCTCTTTTCACGCTACCGAAATCAATGAGGTCATATACGATCTTCTTCACGATATTCGACGGCACTGCAAAAGAATATCCTGCATAAGAACCGGTCTGCGAAATGATCGCAGTGTTGATTCCGACAAGATTTCCCGACTTGTCCACCAATGCACCGCCGCTGTTACCAGGATTTACAGCCGCGTCGGTCTGAATGAACGACTCGATCTTGAACTCACCTGTATAGTTCGGCATTGAGCGTCCCTTTGCGCTTACAATGCCCGCTGTGATTGTAGAACGGAGATCGTAAGGAGAACCGATTGCGATGACCCATTCTCCGAGACGCAGCTTGTCTGAATCCGCAAACGGAATGTACGGAAGTCCCTCAGCCTCGATCTTGAGAAGAGCGACATCGGTAGCCGGGTCTGTGCCGATAAGTGTCGCAGGATAGGTCTGGTTGTTATTGAGCGTAACATCGATCTTTGTAGCACCTTCGATCACGTGATTGTTTGTAACGATATAGCCGTCACCGCGGATGATTACGCCCGATCCGCTGCCGGTCCTTTCTCTCTGCTGGGGTGCTCCCTGCTGAGGAAGACCGAAGAAGAAATCGAAGATAGAACCCGGAGACTGCTGAATTGTCTGGGTAGATGACACTTTGACATATACCACAGCGTCCACGCATGTCTCAGCCGCATATGTAAAATCCGGATATTTGTCCTGCGAAAGGCTTACAGTACGGAACTGCGCTCCACCATCCTGTGTATACGCAACCTGCACATTGCCATTCGACATATACTTCACAACGCCAAAAGCCGTCAGCCCTCCAACTGCCGCAGAGAGCAACGCAACAAGAATAACTCTTTTCATATTATGTGTAATGTTTTTGAATTTTCAGGTCTATTTTATATTGACGAAGGTTCCATTTTTCAAAAAACATGCCAGTTTTATATTAAAATTTTTCTTATATTTGTTCGCTATAATGCACGTGATCAACGCGCAGCATAAGACTGATTAAACAATATTAAACATACATAATTATGAAACTAATCATTTCAAGCTCAGAATTGCTCAGAGGAGTGATGGCAGTAGCCAAGGCAATACCTGCAAAGTCACCGCTTCCGATTCTCGAGAATTTCCTTTTTGACCTCAAGGGTAATGTGCTGGAAATTACAGCATCTGACTCAGAGCTCACGCTCAGGACTCAGATCGAGGTGGAGAATACCGCAGAGGAAGGAAAGATTGCCGTTCCTGCAAAACACATGATGGATCTCCTCAAGGAACTTCCTGACCAGCCGCTCACTATCAAAACATTGAACGACAGTTCGTTCACATGCAGCTGGGCAAGCGGAGAGTCCACACTTCCATATTTCCCTGCAGAGGATTATCCTGAGATCATCGGTACAGATGAGACAGCTACTACAATCGAATTCCCTGCTCAGGCCCTCGTAGACGGTATCTCAAGCACAATCTATGCTACGGCAGACGATGAGATCCGCCCTGCAATGAACGGTATCCTCTTCGATATCGACACAGCATCGACTACCCTCGTGGCATCTGACTCGCATAAGCTCATCTGCTACACCACAAAGGACGTCAAGGCTGCAGAAAAGGCATCGTTCATCCTCCACAAGAAGCCGGCTGCCATTCTCAAGGCAATCATCGGCAAGGACGAGGAGAACGTGGAGATTTCATTCGACGCAAAGAACGCAGTATTCAAATTCGGCCAGACAGTTGTCATCTGCCGTCTCGTAGTGGGTAAATATCCAAGATACCGCGACGTCATACCGCAGAACAACTCAAATATCCTCCGAATCAACCGCGTACAGTTCCTCAACACAGTAAAGCGTGTATCCGTATGCTCTAACAAGGCTTCGAACCACATCAAGTTCGACCTCAAGAGCGGAAGAATCGTGGTTTCCGCACAGGATCTCGGATTCTCTATCGCCGCTCACGAGACAATCGAGTGCCAGTATGACGGTGAAGAGCTCGCAATCGGATTCAAGTCTCAGTTCATCACTGAGGTTCTCTCTAACATGTCATGCGGAGAACTCGTAATGAAATTCCTCGACAGCAAGAGAGCGGCTCTCGTAGTTCCTGCAGAAACAGAGGAAGAAAGCGAGAAACTTTGTGGTATCATCATGCCAATTATGATTTCGTAATGGAACTGAATCTCGAAAGACCGTTATTGTTTTTTGACATAGAAAGTACAGGGCTCAATATCGCATCAGACTCGATCATTGAGCTCTGCTTTGTCAAGATATTGCCAGGCGGCGAACAAAGAGTCAAGACCTGGCGCGTGAAGCCTTGGGACTACATATATGACCGTCAGAGAGAAATCAACCCTTCAGCACAGGCCGTTCACGGCATATCCGCAGAAGACGTGGCTGACAAGCCGACCTTCTACGAAATATCTGAAGAAGTTGCCGAATGGCTCTCAGGCAGCGACCTTGCAGGATACAATTCCGCAAAGTTCGACCTTCCTATGCTTGCGGAAGAAATCGAGCGAGTACGCAGAGGAAGCCGAATGTTCCCTGGCAAGGAGGTGGCGATCGACCTTCATCAGATGCAGATGGTGGATGTGCAGAACATCTTCCACATGATGGAGCCACGTACGCTTAAGGCAGCTTATATGTTCTACTGCGGACTCGAACTTGAAAACGCTCATGCTGCGGAGGCAGATACTCTTGCGACATACGAGGTTCTCAAGGGACAGCTTGACAAATATGCCGGAGACCCAAGAATCGAGAACAACATCGACAAGCTTGCAAGATTCTCCGTAAAGCAGAGAACAGTGGACTATGCCGGCAGAATCATCCTCAACGACAAGGACGAGCCTTGCATCAGCTTCGGAAAGCATAAGGGCAAGACAACCCGCGAGGTTTATTTCTCCGAACCTTCATATTTCGCATGGATCGACGGCGGCGATTTCACGCTCGACACAAAGAGACAGTTCGCGAAACTCAAGGCTCAGTACGAGGCAGAGAAGAAGGCAGCCGCAGCTGCACGCAAGGCGTCATGTCCAAGCACAAAGGGAAATACCCCGTTTGAAAGTCTTGCGGATCTCTGGTCTCAAAACGATTAGACTCACAATATGAATATAATTGTAAAACCATACGGCAGCGACCTCTGTTACTGCCGTCCTGACACGACTTGGGAGAGGGAGAATAGGGATTTCTACTCTCCCGAGTGCGTTAATGAGATACTGTGGACTCCCGTAGTATTTGCAAGGGTGAGCAAGGCCGGCAAATGCGTAAGTGCAAAGTTCGTCGAAAGATATTATGACGGATTCGGATGCGGCATGCTCATGTACTGCAACTCCAGCACATGCGTCGACCACAGCAGCATCCTCCCTACTCCATTGTACAATCCTATGGTATTGGAGGGAGCCGAGAATTTCGAGATAGCAAGAAACGGCGAGAGTCTCCTTGTTTCCCTGGATGAAGCGAAGGCAAAGCTTGAAGAAGCGATATGCAAGGCTTCTGTACTCACTTCGCTGAGGATCGGCGACTATGTGGCAGTTGAACTTGACCTGCAGAAGGAACTTGCTGCACGACAGGACGGCGAGGTAGCCATAAAAGGAAGATTCTGCGAGAACGACATTTTTGACTTCAAAATCATTTTCTAATGAAACGACTGATAATTACAGCATTCGCCCTTTTCGCAGCGATGACGACATGGGCAGACGAGGGCATGTGGCTTCCGTCACTCATCAGCCAGAGAATAGCAGACATGCAGGCAAAGGGATTCCACCTGTCTGCAGAAGACATATATAACGTAAACGAGGCATCCCTCAAGGACGCGGTTGTATTGTTCGGCCGCGGATGTACAGGCGAACTTGTTTCACCTGAAGGTCTCCTCTTCACAAACCACCACTGCGGATACAGCCAGATCCAGAAGCACAGCAGCGTGGAGCATGACTATCTCCGCGACGGCTTCTGGGCTATGAGCCGCAAGGAGGAACTCCCCAACGAGGGACTGACCGTGAAATTCCTCGAAAGGATGGATGACGTGACCGAGGTCATCCTGAAGGGATACGACCCTAAGATGAGCGAGCAGGAGAGAACAGAGCTTGTAAAGGCAAACTCCAAAGCGCTCATCGAAGAGGTGACAAAGGGCGGCAAAGGTCTCAAGGCGATTGTGGAGGCACTCTACTACGGAAACCAGTATTTCCTTTTCATCTACCGTGAGTTCTCTGACGTGAGACTTGTAGGCGCACCGCCTTCGGCAATCGGCAAATTCGGCGGCGACACAGACAACTGGATGTGGCCTCGCCATACCGGCGACTTCTCTATCTTCCGTATCTATGCAGACAAGGACAACAATCCTGCTGAGTACTCTGCAGACAATGTCCCTTACAAGCCGAAGAAATATTTTCAGGTATCAGCCAAGGGCGTGAAGGAAGGTGATTTCACATTCATATACGGATTCCCCGGCAGAACACAGGAATACATCCATTCAGAGGCTGTAAAATATATCGAGAAACTCGGCGACCCGCACAAGATCGCTCTCCGCACCATCAGACTTGACATCATGAACAGACATCAGTCTCAGAGTCAGAAGGTGCGCATCCAGTATTCTTCAAAGCACGCAAGCGTTGCAAATGCATGGAAGAAGATGCAGGGTGAGGTGAAAGGTCTCATCAAGAACAAGACAGTAGAGGTAAAGCAGAATTACGAAAAGGCTTTTGACAGATGGGCTGCAAACGGTGAGTTCCACGGTGTCATCGGCACGCTTGACAGTCTATACAAAGTGCTTGAGCCTTACGCATTTACAAATGACTATTACACTGAGACAGCACGCACAATCGAGGTATCGAACTTCGCTGCTGCAGTTTCAAAGCTCTATGGTGAGGACGGCAAATATGATTCGGAGAAGGCCCAGCAGCTCGCAAAGACATTCTTCAAGGATTACTATATGCCTATCGACAAGGAATGTTTTGCTGCCGTCATGACCGAGTTCGACAGAAATGTACCTGAAGAGTTCAAGCCAGAGTACTTCAAGAAGCAGATGCGCAAGTTCAAGGGAGCAGAGAAATGGGCTGAATACCTTTTCTCAAAGACACTCTTCACAGACGAGAGCAAGGTTGCAGGCCTTACAGCAAAGGACCTGAAAAAGGTTGAAAAGGACCCTGCCATCGTATTCTACAAGGAGTTTACCAAATGGCATGAGTCAGCGATTGCGCCGCATATAAAAAGGCTCAATGCAGAGATCCAGCTTGCATACCGCGACTACATGCGCGGCCAGCTCGTATATTCAAAAACACAGAGAATCGCCAAGGATTTCTATCCTGATGCAAACCTTACCCTCCGTGTAGCCTACGGCCATGTGAAAGGTTACTCCCCTGCCGACGCAATCTACTACAAGCCGTCATCAACCATGAAGGGTATCATGGAAAAGGACAACCCGGAAATCTTTGACTACAACATCCCACAGAGACTCAGGGACATCTATGCGACAAAGGATTTCGGCGCATGGACAGACGGGAACGGCGAAGTTCCTGTATGCTTCATCGCAACCAACCATACTACAGGAGGCAACTCGGGCAGCCCTGTCATCAACGCAGACGGTGAACTCATCGGACTGAACTTCGACAGAGTATGGGAAGGTACGATGAGCGACATCATCTTCGACCCTGAAATCTGCAGGAACATCACACTTGATGTGAGATATGTATTATTTACAATCGAAAAGATCGGCGGAGCCGGATATCTTCTCGATGAAATGACAATAAACAGATAATTTCAAACGCGATGGAGACGTTCTTCAATCTCGAAAATCCGGTAGAAAAGAAACTCTACGAAAGGCTGCGTAAGTATATAGACATGAACATGTCGGCTGACGAAATACTCGTGCGTATCGGTAGAGATTATCCTTTCATTCCTGACAATTTGCGCGACCAGTGTGAATCTGCTGTCTTCAACTACTTTGAGGTAAGCGGAGAACATGAGATGACTGCAGAATTCAAGATGATGAATCTGCTGCATAGTTCAAGGGTTGACGAGCCATTCCATTCGCACCGCGGAACCAAATTCCGCATCAGTGGAGATGAAGATATCCATATCTCCATCATGGCTGAAAACAAACACTTCCTGTTCAAGGACTCCATCGTTCACTACAGCATCTACGTCAATGATGTAATGGTAAATATGGTTCATGAAAGAATGACCGACATGGAGAGGAGGCGCGTGTACACTATGCCTTTGAAACTCAAGGAAAACGGTCTTCTGGAAGACGGCGTCCGCAAGGGTCTGACCATCAAGGTTGTGGATGAACAGATCAAAGGAAGAGAACACACCAAGGATATCGAAGTGATATACGGCGACGTTTCAGCCAGTGAAGTCTACGACATATATTACCATTCCCTCAGATACGTTCATGACGTCGGGGATTTGGACATGTATGAAGACGAATACCGCAACTGGCTCGAGTTTGAGGCCAAGTTTTTATATTCGGATGAACCGTATGGCGAGTTCTTCGAAGACCAGGCCTTAGTTGTATTGACCCCGAAAGACTCCGAATCACAAGTCCTCAGCTACAAATACCTTATCCACCTGCTGGAGCGTTACGACTGTCCGGGCGACCTGTTTATCGATAGGAAAATCCCTGTAGACACTCTCGATCCTGGAGACTATGAATTCAAGCTCTACATCTGGAACGACCTGGTATGGAGTACGGATGTCTATATCGGAGAAAAGCAAGAAACCGAGGAAGAAGCTGAAGATGTGACAACAGATGAGGAAGAATCCGCATCCGACGATTTCGACAAGTTACTCGATGACTTCATCATGGAAATCAAGCGATCATCACAGATCGAGGCATTTGCACAGTTCCAACTACTGGATTCCGACAGAAATATTGTAAGCAAGGAAGCAGGAAATTATCTGCGCATCCTGAGTGACCCTTCAAGATTGAAGGTCAGGATTCTCTTTGTCGAAGAATTTGAACTCAAGTCGGATATCAATGTCAAGATCTGGTCAAGTGGCTGGGGTTTCCCACTCCGTCACACTATAACAGCTGAAGAGTTCGAGAGAACCAAGGGAAATGTTCATGAAATCGAATTCGATCTGATCGGCAGAGAATTCCAGAACTTCAAGGATCTGGACATGGACATAAAGACGGCTGATGATCAATACAGCAAAAACTTCTGCCTCAAAGTTCTGCGTTTCAACAATCCATACGACATCCTTGATGTGCAGAGTCTGAGTCTGTATAATACACCGGCATTCGAAGACCCGTACTTCCCGGCAAATGAGCCGAACAGGACAGCATTCAACGCTGAAACCCTCGGTGGACTATCCGCAATATGCAGATTCAAGAATGTAACGAGTCTTGATTTCATAAACAGTGAAACCGTAATGATGTGGAATCTCTATGGAGAGACCGGTGTGCTTCTGGAGAGCATCCCGGCAAGCTTCAACGAGATGTATAATACATTCAATGCTACTGCGAAATTCGGTGAGTTCAACGAATATAGTTGGGATAAGGGCTGCTACAGAATCGAACTCGCATGGTTCGAAGAGACATTGCTCAGTGCTATCGTCAACGTCGGCGATACAGATAACGTCAGCGAATATGACCCGGTAATCATCAGAAGAAAGCCGGTAATCATTAATGTGGACGAAAGCGTATCCGCATTGGAGAGACTTGACAGAATGGCCGGACTTGAAGACGTCAAGAAAAAGATACATTCATTCATCAGCTACACCAGGCTCCAGCAGAAACGTAAAGCGGCAGGCCTCCCTACCAAGCAGCCGGCCCTTCATGCACGATTCCTCGGAAACCCCGGCACAGGCAAGACAACAGTAGCCAAGATACTCGGACAGGTATACAAGGAACTTGGACTTCTGTCGTCAGGACATGTTGTAGTCGAAGAAAGAAAGAACTTCATCGGAAGATACTATGACAGCGAAGGCAATGCTGTAGAAAGCGCATTGAACAGAGCTAAAGGCGGTATTCTTCTCATCGATGAGGCTTACAACCTGTATGTGGAGGACGACCCGAAAGATCCGGGAAAACGTGTTCTGGAATACCTCCTTACCGCATTGAGTGACGAAAACAACAGGGATTGGATGCTCATTCTTGCCGGTTATCCGAATGAGATGGAGAGAATGCTGAACTCGAATCCAGGCATAAAGTCCAGAGTCAGCGACGTCTTCACCTTCGAGGATTACGACGTGGATACCCTCATGCAGATTGCAGAGATCTACTGTAGAGAAAACTTGTATATCCTGAGCGATGAGGCAAGGGAGATGCTCCGTTCTGCAATCAGATTCGAGTATGAACACAAGGACAAGCATTTCGGTAACGGAAGATATGTAAACAAATTACTTGAGAACATCATCAACACCAACATGGCCACCCGACTCGGCAAGATCGAAGAGCCTACGAAGGAGGAGCTGATGACCATCGAGGCATCCGACATATTTGCCGACAGCAAGGAGGCGGCAAAGGCTTCAGGACAATTCGACGACGAAGCGATTGACGAAGCATTGAAGAGACTTGACTCTCTCGTTGGTCTTCGTAAGGTCAAGAGCGCTATACACAACTTCGTGAACGTTGCCAGATACCTCAATTCACAGGGAGAAAGGTTCACCGGCAAGGGTCTGCTGAAATGGAACTTCACAGGAAGCACAGGCACAGGAAAGAGTACTGTGGCACAGATACTTGCAGATATTCTCAAGGCAATGCACCTCATCCAAAGCAACGAGGTAACGGAAATCAAGGGAGAGGAGATCTTCAACGTATCCGAATACACATGCAATGAAATCCTTAAGGAAGCTGTCAGGAAGCATCAGAAGGGAATGCTCCACATCGACGGCGATGCACCTGAATTCCGATCGAGGGAATACCATATGACAAACGAACAGGTCCGCTTCAAGCTTGCCAGCCTGATCCAGGAGGACAAGTCTTCCGGAGCGATCATCATCTCCGAGTGTTCGTCACCGACGCAGTCGATAGCCTACTCTCTCGCCAACAACGGAGTGTACGACTATGACCACATCTTCATCTTCGATGACTACACAGACGAGGAACTTTATGAGATTCTGCTCCAATGCCTTGATAAATACAAGCTTAAAATGTCAGACGAGGCAGAGCGCTCACTGAAGGAGTACATCAGAAACCTCTGCTGCAACAGAGAGCTTTCATTCGCGAACGCACGCACGATGAAGACACTCTCACGCGCCATCTACGAAATTGTTCTTTTACGCATAAGCAAAGAAAAGCAGCCTTCGGATGAGCGTATCATTCTCGGCTGCGATGTAGAAAGTTTCGTTTGGAAGAAAGTCGGAAGCAATAAAATAGGCTTCTAGCCTAACAGGGTGGTCCTGATATCCTTCAGGATCATCCTGTCAAAAAGCCAATGCCTTGAACCACCGCTGATTCTGCTGAAAAAGAAAGATTCAGGATTCAGGATCATTATCGGACGGATACGCCAGCTTTCGTTATATTTATTCTGCCAGTCCAGAAGACAGTACTCCCACCATTTTCGGTCTTTTCTCCACCACTCAATGGAATTATAGCCGTTCTTCAGACCATACGAAGTGACTGCATGGGCATTGGGATTTCCGGCACTCCTGTAGACATAATCAGGACTGACCAGACACCGTCTGTTCTTCTGCACACAAGTCTGTTGAACGGGGTTCTTGTAGGCGACTGAATAATTGCATCAGCTGCCTGAGACGAAGTACCGTGATACATTGTAACTGTCGGGAAAAAGGTATCATACACCGTATACAGCAGACATTCGACTACAGTCATCAGACCGTGATAAAGCGGATATTTCAGAATTCTATATGGGAGGTAGATAAGCCATTCTCCAAAATTGCTGTCTCCTTCATCACTGTCACTCGGTGCAAAAACCTCACAGATATAATTCCAAAACTCATACGCAGGACGAAGCATAAGATTGAAGGCAACCGCATTGGCCAATCTGAGCGGTGTAAGAGCAATGTAAAGAGGCACTCTGGCTATCACATCCAAGGCCATCCATACATCTCTTGCCTTTCCGCCGGATGGAGGAAATTTCTGAAACACCCTCCATGGCTTATGCAGGAATGTCTGAAGCCAATTCAATATCCTGAAAGGGAGGGAAAGCACAAAGAACACAAGATAGAACAGGCCGAACTCTGATATCAGCTCCAATAAAAGTTCGAACACAGCCCCGATCACCCCTTTCAGCAAGCCCCACAGAAAAGGAACGACAAAGAATATAAGAAACAATGTACCTATTATACCCATATAATACTCATCCAATGTTCAGATTATTATTCCATAAGCATACGTTTACCACAAATATACATTAAATTTGCGGGAAACCACAAACCACAGATAATGAAGAAGTCATTGATTTTCTCCGGAATGGGAGCCTTGGCTGCCGTCGGCGGATGTACATCTCCTCAAGAGCAGAAGCCTAACATCGTATTCTTCTTTGCCGATGACATCGGAACAGAATGTTTCGGATGTTACGGCGGTGCCGAATATGAGACACCTAACATCGACGCCCTTGCAGATCAGGGTATCGTGTATACCAATATGAACGCAATGCCGCTCAGTTCTCCGAGCCGCGTGCAGGTGATGACCGGTCTCTACAACGACCGCAATTATGTCTGCTTCGGTTACATGAACGACGACGAGCACACATTCGCACACCTTGCCCAGGAAGCCGGATATTCTACAGCAATCGTCGGCAAATGGCAGATGGGACGCAGCCGCGAAATGGTGCCGAAGCTCGGATTCGACGAATCGTTCCTGGCACAGGTAGAGCTCTACAAGGAGAGCCGCGGCGAGCACCAGACAGACCGCTATGCCAACAGCTGGTTCGACGACAACGGAAAGGAATACGAATTCTGCCCGTTCGGTCCTGACGCGATGGAAGATTATGCCTTCGACTATATCGACCGTCAGGTGGAGGCTGGCAAGCCGTTCATGCTCTATTTCACAGAACCGCTCGTGCACACTCCACACGTATCAATGCCGGGCTCGCACGATTGGGACTGGGACTATGACAGCCGCTTCACAAAAGGCGCAGACACTTCTTACTTCCCTGATATGGTGAAATACCTCGACAAGCAGGTCGGAAACATGGTAAGACACCTCAAGGAGAAGGGCGTATGGGACAATACCATCTTCATTTTCTCATCTGACAATGGTACATCAACACGCATCGTCACAGAACAGAAGGACGGTTCACAGATCAGAGGCGGAAAGGGTGCGCCGAACTACAGAGGCACACACGTTCCACTTATCGTGGCATGGGGCGACCGCCTTGCAGGAAAGACAAGCGACCGTCTTACCGACCTTACAGACATCCTTCCGACAATCGCCGACGCTGTAGGTGCAGAGGTCCCTGCAGAATGGAACATCGACGGAGTCAGCCTCTATCCGGAAATCAACGGCCAGGAGCCTCTCGACAAGGATCTCTGCCTCGTGCATTTCAACCCGCTCTGGCCTACTACAGCCTTCCCTAAGGCCTCAAGATATGCCATGGACGACCGGTATGCATATTTCTGGGACGGCAGAATCTATGAGTACAAGACAGACCCCGAATTCAGCAAACCGCTTATGTATGCCGATGCCTCTGAAGAAGTGAAGAAGGCCGTAGAACCTTTGAAGGCACGCGTTGAGCAGGTGGATTTCTACCCTGATATGCCAGGACAGCCACGCCGTTGTCCGTACGGCACATTCTACGATTTCGCACCGCCGCAGAATCCATTCTAATACAGTTGAGAGATGAAAAGACTTCTTATGGCCGTGTTCATGATTGCATTGATCTGTAATGCAGCTGACGCGAGAAAGGTCACAGGTACCGTCAGATGCGGAAAGGAGAAGCTTTCCGGAGTGATTGTAACAGACGGCAAGAATTTCACCGAGACAAGGAAGGGAAAATTTGCCTTCGACATTGAAGACGACTCAGAATTTGTGTTCATCGTGACACCTGCCGGATATACAGCGGATTTCAGCAGCGGCGTTCCGGCCTTCTACATTCCGGCCGACGGATGCAGCAAGTTCAATTTCGAGCTTCAGAAGCTGGGAGAGGCGGGAGATTATTCACTTATCGCTGTGGGAGATCCTCAGTGCAAGACTGAAAAGCAGTTCAAGAAGTTTGCGGGCAAGCCTCTGCAGGACATCTGCGAGACAGCCAAGAGTCTTGAGAACGTTGCGGCCGGAATAATACTCGGAGATATCTGCTGGGACGATCTCACATATCTTGCAAGATATAAAAAGGAGATTGTCAGGACAGGCATCCCGTTCTATCCCGTGGTAGGAAACCATGACCACGACAGGGACCTGAAAGGTGATATCGAAACTACCGGTCCGTACAGAAAGGAAATGGGTCCCGACAACTATGCGTTCTTCATGGGCAAGGATGTGGTTCTGTCGCTTGACAATATAATCTACGACACCCGGAAGAAATACGTTGAAGGCTATGCTCCACATGTACTTCAGTGGGTAAAAGGTCTGATGGAGCATATTCCATCCGACGCTGTGCTTTACATCGCACAGCACTCTCCTACCATGCATTGGGACAGGGAGAACAAGTTCCACCCGGGTGCCGACGAACTGTTCGACATCATACGCGGACATACTGTATATTTCGTCTCCGGCCACACGCACATCAACAATAACCACAACTACGGAGACAACATGTACGAACACAATGTGGCGGCTCTCTGCGGAGCATGGTGGGATACAAAGCATTGCGCAGACGGTACTCCAAGAGGATACAAGGTCTACACAAAAGAGGATGGCAGACTGAGCTGGTACTATAAATCAGTGGACTACCCGAAGGATTTCCAGGTGGAGATCTTCGACCTTGGTCAGACACAGGGACATCCTGACAGCATAGTTGTAAATGTCTGGGACTGGGACGAACTTTGGAAAATCGAATGGTGGCAGGACGGTGTGAACATGGGAACTCCTGAAACCGTCTATGTATATTCACCTCTGTATCAGAAGGAGATCGGCGATGTCTTCGCAGGCAAAGCCAAGGAAATGCCAAAATACAAGAAACCACGTCTTAACTATCATTACTTCGCTGTAACTCCAAGTAAATCAGCCGAAAAGGTCAACATCAGGGTCGAAAGCAGGTTCGGAGAGAAGTGGGAATATGAGATAGATCTGAATAAATAACATATTTTCATATGAATTTTGCAGCCTGTGCCATTGATTGGCACAGGCTGCCTTTATCTTTGCCACTGTAAACTTAAAACGGAGGTTATTATGTGGATCGCAATTATCATGTTCGTATGTCTCAGTGTCGAAGTCATCAGCTATTTACGTGGAGACGAATCGAGTAGGAGGAAAACAAAAGTAGGTTTTCCTCCTACTTTTGTTTTCCGACCTCTCACACCACCGTACATGCGGGTCCGCATACGGCGGTTCCTTATCTGCAATGATACTTTTCGTAGTATCCCAACAATGACGGAT
>JBGVEY010000023.1:0-69547 GCA_045120635.1 Candidatus Cryptobacteroides sp. | reverse complement strand
ATCCGCATATTTTTTGATCGTAACTCTCCAAAAGTCCTGTTTTAGCCGTATTTAGGCGGAAAATCGGTGTTTCAATCAAGAAAATGCCCGTTTTCTTGATTGTAATCTCACGAAGTCGGTTGTAGCGCTTCATTCATAATCGAACCTATGGATTCTCTTATATAACGAATCCCGTGGCATGTAACACTTTGACTCTGAGTGATTTGCTTAGAATCGATGCCCCGCCGAAGGGGAATCGCCTTTTAATAATGACTTGGTACTCAGAGGCTTAGGTGCCACGGGGTTTGTGCGGACTGATGTCAGCGCACTGTGTGTTAACAACAGTTTAACATTTACTTAACTCATTAACTATTGCGGGTTTACGGAAACTCCGTATCTTTGCGCCCGGTTATTAGTTTTAGTGTTATTAATTATGTGGTTAGTATGAGGTGCCTCACGAGAGTGACGCGTCTCATTTTTTTGTACCATATCGAAAAGAAAAACGCCCAGCGCAATTTTGATGTGCCGGGCGTCTTGTTATTTATGCTGTCTTATGCCAACTTATGGATTGCGAGACCGCTGCGGAGCTTCGGCTCGAACCATGTAGTCTTTGGAGGCATGATGTTACCGGAGTCGGCGATGTCTACGAGCTGCTTCATTGAAACAGGGTAGAGTGCGAAGGCAACAACCATTTCGCCGCTGTCCACTCTGCGTGAGAGTTCACCGAGACCGCGGATACCTCCGACGAAGTCGATTCTTTTTGAAGTACGGAGATCTTTGATGTCAAGGATCTTGTCAAGCACAAGGTTTGAGAGGATAGTCACATCGAGAACGCCGATAGGGTCGTTGTCGTCGTAACGTCCTTCCTTGGCAACCATTGAATACCACTTGCCGCCGAGATACATCGAGAACTCATGGAGTCTGCCTGGTTTGTAGATTTCCGTTCCTTCTTCACGTACATCGAAGTCCTCTGCAAGGGCTGCAAGAAGCTGCTCTTCTGTGAGACCGTTGAGGTCCTTCACTACGCGGTTGTAGTCGATGATCTTGAGCTGGCTGTCAGGGAAGGCAACTGTCATGAAGAAGTTGTACTCCTCATCACCTGTATGGTCAGGATTCTGGCCGCTGAGTTCTGCACCTACTCTTGCTGCAGCAGCTGTACGGTGGTGGCCGTCTGCCACATAGAATGCAGGAATCTCTGCGAAGATCTCAGTGATGCGGGCGATGTCCTCGTCTGCGTCGATAACCCAGAAATGGTGTCCGAAGCCGTCCTCTGCAACGAAATCGTACTCAGGCTCGCCGGCGATGTAGCGCTCAACGATCGAGTTGACCTCAGCATTGTCAGGATATGCAAAGAACACAGGCTCGATGTTCGCGTTCTGGATACGTACGTGAATCATACGGTCGTCTTCCTTGTCCTTGCGGGTGAGCTCGTGCTTCTTGATCTTACCGGTTGCGTAATCGTCTGTATGAGCGCACATCACGAGGCCATACTGAGTGCGGCCGTCCATTGTCTGCGCATATACATAGTAGCAAGGTTTTGCGTCCTGCACAAGCCAACCTTTCTCCTGCCATGTCTTGAAGTTCTTCACAGCCTTGTCGTATGCAGGCTGGCTATGTTCGTCGATGATAGGGTCGAAGTCGATTTCAGGTTTGGTGATGTGAAGGAGGGATTTCTCGCCTGCTTCTGCTTTTGCCTCTACTGAATTGAGAACATCGTAAGGACGTGCTGCGACTTCCTCGACGTATTGTTTTGGCGGACGTACTGCCGCAAAAGGTCTAATGCGTACCATGATTTTCTATTTGTTAACCTGGAATTTTACACATCCGATCTCGAAATAGTTGACGATCTGGTGCGCTGCTGCGAGACCTGCGTTCACGTTGGCCTCAGCTGTCTCTGCACCCATCTTCTTCGGTGTTGCGAATACTCTGTTTCCGAATTTCTCCTTGAGCTCATCTATGCATGCAGGAGCAATGTCAGTGGCATATTTGAGGTCAGGTCTCTCTTCCAGAGCCTTCATAAGACCTTCCTCGCAGATGATTTCCTTGCGTGCTGTGTTGATGAGACAACCGCCCTTAGGCATCTGGATCAGATAGTCATACTTCACTGAACCCTTGGTCATAGGAGTAGCAGGGATGTTGACAGATACGAAGTCACATGAGTGGTAAAGTTTGTCGAATGAGAACGTCATGTCCCATCTCTTGTGCTTTTCCTTCACCTCGTCTGTCTTTACGAGCACCTCCATTCCCAAGGCAACTGCCTTCTTCGCGATGAGCTGTCCGATGTTACCGAAACCGATGATACCCAATCTCTTTCCGCTCAACTCGCTGCCGGTTCCAGGGTTGAAACCGTTACGGGACATATAGATCATCATACCGATTGCAAGCTCCGCTACGGCATTTGCGTTCTGACCAGGGGTGTTCATTACAACCACCTTATGTTCAGTACATGCGTGGAGGTCTACATTGTCGTATCCTGCACCGGCGCGTACAACAAGTTTAAGATTCTTTGCTGCCTCAACTACTTCAGCTGTCACCTTATCCGAACGCACGATCATTGCGTCTACGTCGGCTACAGCCTCGAGCAACTGCTCTTTAGCGGTATATTTTTCAAGAATTACAAGCTCGTGACCGGCCTGTTCGAGAATTTCTCGAATGCCGTTCACGGCCTTGGCGGCGAACGGCTTTTCGGTTGCTAAAAGTACTTTCATGACCGGTTATTTTTTGAGGGCCTCGAATTCCTTCATGCACTCTACAAGAGCCTCAACGCTCTCAACAGGACATGCGTTGTAGATTGATGCGCGGAAACCGCCTACTGATCTGTGACCCTTGATACCTGTCATTCCTCTCTCCTTTGCGAATGCCATGAACTCATCCTGGAGGTTCTCATAACCGTCAGCCATCACGAAGCATACGTTCATAAGCGAACGGTCCTCGACTGCCGCTGTACCCTTGAAGAGAGGGTTGCGGTCGATTTCTGCATAGAGAAGGGCTGCCTTCTTCTTGTTGATTTCATAGATAGCCTCGACACCACCGATGCTCTTGAGCCACTTGAGTGTCTCGTTCATCACGTAGATAGAGAATACAGGAGGAGTATTGAACATAGACTCACCGTCGATATGAGTCTTGAGATTAAGCATTGTAGGGATATAGCGGCTTACCTTGCCGAGAAGGTCCTTCTTCACGATGAAGAATGCAACACCTGCAGGACCTACGTTCTTCTGTGCACCACCGTAGATCATAGCGTATTTTGTTACGTCTACCGGACGGCTGAGGATGTCTGACGACATGTCTGCGATGAGTGGAACAGGGCAGTCGAGGTCTTCGTGAAGCGCTGTACCGTAGATTGTGTTGTTGCTTGTGACATGGAAGTAGTCGAGGTCTGCAGGGATTTCATAATCCTTTGGAATGTAGTTGAAGACAGTCTCCGCAGAAGATGCTACTGCGTATGCGTTGCCAAGACCCTTAGCCTCTTTGAGAGCCTTCTTTGCCCATACACCTGTCTCGAGGTAACCTGCCTTGTTCTCAAGGAAGTTCATTGCAACATAGAGGAAGCCCATGCTTGCTCCACCACCGAGGAAGAGTACTTCATAATCCTCAGGAATGTTGAGGAGTTCTCTCCAGAGGGCGCGGCATTCGTTCATTACTGCTTCCCACTCCTTAGTACGGTGAGATATTGAGATTACAGGAATACCTGTGCCTTTAAAATCTTTCAGTGCTTCGATAGCGTTGTCAATGGCCTGCTGTGGAAGTACGCAAGGACCTGCTGTAAAGTTGTGAACTTTTTTCATGATATCAGTGTTATTAAATTTATTCTTTATGTGTTTCTAGAAAATATGTTTTGCGTCAGTGATCTTCTCGCAGAAGTGACAGAGAAGCGATACCTCGCTGCCGTTGTCGATGGTTGTGAATCTTGTTCTGATCGGCTGATGGTTGGTAACGCATTTAGGGTTTTTGCATTTTGCGATACCAATGATCTCCTCCGGCATGACGAGATGCTTCTTCTCGACAACCTTGAAGTCGCGGATGACGTTCACAGTCGCCTTAGGAGCGATGAGTGCGAGTTTGTTGAGCTCCTCATCCTCGAAGAACTTGTCGGCGATCTTGATGATTCCCTTCTTGCCGTAGATCTTGCTGGCGAGATTGATTCCGATAGTGATCTGGCTTTCTACACCTTTCAGGTTAAGGATGTTCAATGCCTTGTATACGTTTTCAGCGGGTATATGGTCCAATACGGTACCATTCTCCAGTGCGCTTACTACTAATTCTTTTCTTCCCATGATTATCTGTATCCTAACAAGTAAGAAATAATGGCCATACGGACATAGAGACCGTTCTCTGCCTGCTTGAAATAATATGCATATGGAGTCTCATCCACGTCCTGTGTGATCTCTGTCACACGTGGGAGAGGGTGCAGGATCTTCATGTTGTCCCTTACTTTTCCGAGCATGTCGGCTGACAGGGTATACACGTCCTTCACTCTTTCATATTCCATAGGATCGGTGAATCTTTCCTGCTGCACACGTGTCATGTAGAGAATGTCGCAGTCGTTGAGGTACTCGTCCAATGATGTGGTTTCGATGTACTCGATGCCCTTCTTGTCGAGGAATGCCTTGTATTCCTTCGGCATCTTCAGCTCTTCGGGAGCGGTGAAGACGAATTTAGGGTTGAAGTGAGACATGGCCTGAAGGAGGGAGTGGGTTGTACGTCCGTATTTGAGGTCTCCCACCATGTTGATTGTAAGTCCTTCGAGTGTGCCCTGTGTCTGGAGAATAGAGTAGAGGTCAAGAAGGGTCTGCGAAGGGTGCTGGTTGGCACCGTCTCCGGCATTTACAACCGGAACGTCAGCGATTTCGGAAGCATATCTTGAACTTCCCTCGAGCGGATGGCGCATTACGATCATATCCACGTAATTGTTTACCATCTTGATGGTGTCCTTCAGGGTCTCGCCCTTGCTCTGGCTGGTGTTCGAGGCGTCCGAGAAACCGATCACCTTTGCTCCGAGACGGTTGATTGCAGTCTCGAAACTGAGTCTTGTTCTTGTCGAAGGCTCAAAGAAAAGGCTTGCGATAACCTTTCCTTCAAGGAATTTCTGCTCTTTGTTCTGCTCGAATTCCTTGGCCGTTTCAAGCACATGAAGGATTTCCTCCTTGGTGAAATCCCCGATAGAAATCAAACTTTTCCTCATATGTCGTTTTTCTGTAATTTGTCTCCTATAATTCTTCAAGATAGCATCCTTCCACGTCTCCCATCCTTTCGGTGAATGTGTCCACCTGCGAGAGCCTTACGCTTGTGTCCAGACTGCATTCCATGTCGAACTTCTGGTTCTTCTGCTCCAGTCCCATGTCCTTCATCACCTTCATCACACTGTTCATGTTCATGTATCCGAAATGGACGCGATAGAGTTTCGAGGCTATCTTTTCAATGATCTCTGCATTGGCCAGGGCGTCGGCCGTAGATGTCTTGTATGCCCTTATAAGTCCCGGTATTCCCAGCTTGATTCCGCCGAAATACCTCACTACCACTACCAGAATGTCGCTCAGTCCACATGAATCGATCTGTCCGAGCACCGGCCTTCCCGATGAACCCGACGGCTCGCCGTCGTCATTCGCCCTGAACTTGTCTCCCAGGTATCCGAGGCGGTATGCATACACGTGGTGTCTGGCGTCGTAATATTCCTTCTTAAGCGCGGCTACAATCTCCTTCACCTGCTCTTCAGTCTCAACGGGATATGCGTGGGCAATGAACCTGCTGCCATTGTCCTTGAAGAGCCCCCTCGCCTCGCACGCTATGCTCTTATATGAATCTTTTATCTGTGAACAATCCATATGAAAAATCAAATTTAGTGTATTTTAATTGAAAACAGAAAGAAAAATCAGACTTTATTTCCAAAGTCATTTTTGTGGATTTTTTTTGCTTTCACTGAAATAAAATTTATTACCTTTGGCTTCGCTTCCGGAGAGACTGGAGGCGTTTTTTTGCAAGAACAATTCTAACTGATTATGATACTGAGATATAGAGTTTCACTTCCCGGATTGAAGGGTTTCGCACGAGTGTATGAGGTAAAGGACACTACATCGCTTTACAGTTTCCACAAGCAGATGAGGGCAGATATGGACTTCCCTCAGGACCAGGTGGTGCTGTTCAAGGCATTTGATGCTGCGGGAAATGTGGCTGCTCGTTACAGCGTCTTCACTGATTTCGGATTCGGTACCATCGACAGCGTTTCTGCAGGTGAGTGCCACAAGAGAGGTGAGGACAAGTTCATATATTTCTACGATACTACCAACGTAAAGAGCGTCATCGTGACTTTCGAAGGCGAGGGCGACATGCGCAAGAATGCTATCTACCCGCTTCTCGTCGAGACGAAGGGTCCTAACCCGATCGAATTCGAGAACGGCTATGTGGCTTTTGAGGATCTTCCTGACGACAAGAAGAAGGATCCGGATGATGACGACTTCGATGATGATGACGACGATGTTGTAGAGGAGGAAGACGACGAGACTGAGGAGATCTATGACGAGGATGATGATGAATAACTAATTGAAAATCAATATCTTGATTGTGCGAGGGTGGGTGAAAAATGACCACCCTCGCATGGTTAAGAGTCTGATGTTGAAGGTGTTATGGGAAGTGGTTCAAAAAGAAAACTGATTATTATTTTGGGTCCTACTGCTGTCGGTAAGACCGACTTCAGTATTGAGACCGCTCTGAAATACAACTCTCCCGTCATCTCCTGCGACTCTCGTCAGATATACAAGGAAATGTCTATCGGTACAGCAGTTCCGTCCAAGGACCAGTTAGCTGCTGTGCCGCATTATTTTATTCATTCACATACAGTTACAGAACTTTATACAGCCGGCAAATATGAGGTCGAGGCGCTTAGCCTTATCAACCGTTTGTTCGATGAGGGTCACGATACTCTCGTCATGGCCGGAGGGTCGGGATTCTATGTGGATGCCCTTGTGAACGGACTTGATGATTTTCCCCAGGCCGACCTTAAGCTGAGGACAGAACTTACAGACAGATGGAAGAACGAAGGCGTGGAATCCCTTCAGAAGGAACTCCTCAAGCTGGATCCGGAAAGCTATGCGGCCATAGATATCGCAAACGGACAGCGAGTGGTGCGTGCTCTTGAGGTGTGCATCATGACCGGCAGGCCGTTCTCTTCATTCAAGACTTCTCCAAACAGAAACAGGGATTTCGAAATCGAGAAGATCGGTCTTACGCGTCCCCGTGAGGTGCTGTATGACCGCGTAAACCGCAGAGTGCTGCAGATGATCGATGACGGACTTGTGGACGAGGTCCGTTCGCTGGTGCAGTACCGTGACCTTGCGGCTCTCAAGACCGTAGGCTATAAGGAAATCTTCGATTGGTTTGATTATCAGGACGGTAAGGTGTCCGTTGAGGGCTGGGGACCAACGTCTCCCGGAGACGGCCCTGTCACATCTCTTGACCGTGCGGTCGAACTTATCCAAAGGAATACCCGCCACTATGCGAAGCGTCAGCTCTCATACTGGGGCAGGGATAAGGATATACGTTGGATGGAGATCTAATATTCCGCTCCGCAGAAGAAGAGAGCGTTTCCCGGCACAGACTGTCCGGCTGCCGATCTTGAGCCGGATGCGATAAGTTCAGTTATCCACGACGGGTCTTTCTTGCCTCGTCCTACTTCAATAAGCGAACCTACGATGGCGCGTACCATGTTGCGGAGAAATCTGTTGGCACGTATGCGGAAAACGATGTAGTCGCCTTCCTCATATGGGGCATTCATAAGGGTGACGTGCGTCGGTTTGTATGTGCTCCAATATGCCTCCGTGATCGTGCATATCGATGTTGAGTTGTTTCCTCCGACCTTTTCGAAGCAACTGAAATCGTGCTCTCCGAGCATCAGCTTTGCAGCTTCGTTCATCGCCTCAATGTCAAGAGGATATCTCATACGGTATGAAAATGCCTCAGAAAAAGGGTCTTTCCTGAAGTGGATGAAATAGCAGTATTCTCGGCTGCGGGCATCGAATCTTGCATGAAAATCTTCCGACACCTCACATACTTCAGTTATCACAATTTCACGATGCAGCATGGCATTTAATTTGTAGCATAAATGCTCCGCTTCGAAAGGGATCCCAGAAGGGAACTCGAAGTGGGCTACATAGTTGATGGCATTTACTCCGGTGTCGGTTCTTCCCGCACCTGTAACCTGCACAGTCTGACCAAGGAGAGTGGACAGGGCCGCTTCAAGGGTGCCTTGCACAGTCTTGGCGTTGTTCTGTATCTGCCAGCCGCAGAATGCGCTGCCGTCGTATGTAAGCCTGATGCTGTATCTCATATTGAGGAAATTGAGTATATTTGTCAGTTTGAAAATGCAAAAATATCAAAAATCATATTTATGGAAAGCATAAACATCAAAGAATTGAACGACCGTATCCAGAGAGAGAGTTCGTTTGTCGACATCCTTACGATGGAAATGAATAAGGTCATCGTAGGTCAGAAGCATCTCGTAGAGAATCTCCTCATCGGACTTCTCGCCAACGGACACATTCTTCTTGAAGGTGTGCCTGGTCTTGCAAAGACTTTGGCTATCAATACATTGTCGCAGGCTGTAGACGCAAAGTTCAGCCGTATTCAGTTCACTCCGGACCTTCTTCCTGCAGACGTTCTCGGTACTCTGATCTATTCTCAGAAGACAGAACAGTTCCAGATCAAGAAAGGTCCGATCTTCGCTAATTTCGTACTCGCCGATGAGATCAACCGTTCGCCTGCAAAGGTTCAGTCTGCTCTTCTTGAGGCCATGCAGGAGCGTCAGGTAACCATCGGTGACGAGACATTCCCGCTTCCGCAGCCGTTCCTCGTGATGGCGACTCAGAACCCTATCGAGCAGGAGGGTACATATCCGCTTCCTGAGGCGCAGCTCGACCGTTTCATGTTGAAAGTGGTTGTCAGCTATCCTAAGAAGGAGGAGGAGCGTCTTATCATCCGAATGAACAACACAGGAGAGTTCCCTAAGGCAAACCCTGTCCTCAAGCCTGAGGATATCGTGAGAGCACGTGAGGTTGTGAAGGATGTATACATGGATGAGAAGATCGAGAGATATATCGTCGACATCGTATATGCTACCCGTACTCCAAAGGAATACGGCCTTGAGAACATGGCAAGCTTCATTTCATACGGTGCCTCTCCACGTGCCAGCATCTCGCTTGCGGCCGCTGCAAAGGCATATGCGTTCATCAAGAGAAGGGGTTATGTGATCCCTGAGGATGTGCGTGCGGTATGCTACGAGGTGCTCCGTCACCGTATCGGCCTTACTTATGAGGCAGAGGCGGAGAACATGACCACCGACCAGATCATATCTGAAATCATCAACGCAGTAGAGGTTCCTTAGTAGATTGCCGCGTCGCTTTGCTCCTCGCAATGACGTAATTATATGCTTTTGTGATGAGGTCGGAATGACGTCATCCTGAGAAACGAAGATGAGGTTGGAATGACGTCATCCTGAGGAACGAAGTGACGTAAGGATCTTAATGATTTTATGAGCAGTTTATCAGCAAACGACCTTCTGAAGAAGGTCAGGAAAATAGAGATCAAGACCCGTGCGCTTTCGCACCAGATCTTCGCTGGAGAATACCACTCGGCCTTCAAGGGACGCGGTATGGCCTTCAGCGAGGTGCGTGAGTACCAGTACGGTGATGACGTGCGTAACATGGACTGGAATGTGACCGCACGTCTGCGTTCGCCGTATGTCAAGGTCTTTGAGGAGGAGCGAGAGCTGACTGTCGTGCTTCTTGTCGATGTGAGCCGCTCAAGGCTTTTCGGTACAACGGGAGCCAGCAGAAAGGATGTCCTTGCGGAGATCGCGGCTGTTCTTTCCTTCTCTGCGATCATCAACAACGATAAGGTCGGAGCTCTTTTCTTCAGTGAGAAGGTGGAGAAGTTCATTCCTCCGAAGAAGGGACGCAGCCATCTGCTTCACATCATCCGTGAAATCATCGAGTTCGAGCCGACAACCGACGGTACTGATATCTCGGAGGCACTTCGCTATCTGACAAATGCAATCAAGAAGAAATGCACGGCATTCCTTCTGTCGGATATGATCGATGTGAACAAGGACGGTACGCCGCGCTATGAGGAGGCACTCAAGGTTGCTGTCAACAGACACGACCTGTCCGTGATCGAGGTATACGACCCTCGCGAAAGGAGCATCCCTAACGTCGGTCTCATACATATCAAGGACTCGGAGTCGGGACGCGATGCCTGGGTGGACACTTCCGACAGGAAGATGAGACTTGCGTATGAGCAATGGTTCCGTGACATGGAGCATTCCTCATCGAAGCTTTTCATGAAATATAATGTGGATAGAGTCAGCATAGCACTCGATGAGGATTATGTGAAAGGGCTCATGACATTGTTTAAAAATAGGTAGAATATGCGTAAAGCATTGATGTATATAGTGTTGATGTTCTCATCTGTGGCACTTTCCGCTCAGGGAAAGATGGTGCAGATGGGTCCGTCTTTTATACAGCCCCTGCAGGAAAGGGATTCTGTGCTGATTGCCGACCAGCTTTTCTATGGCTTTGAATTGAGCCAGGTGGAGGAAGGCACCCAGTTCGCATTCCCTGAGATCAAGGATACCTTGATGACCAATATGCGTATTGTCAAGCCATGGCAGCTTGATACAGTCAAGGCTTCAAGACAGAAGAAGGGACAGCCGAGATTCTTTGACCTGAAGGGCGGATTGACCATCACGACTTTCGAGGAGGGTATCTATTATCTTCCTAAGCTTGCCGTTCAGAGAAGAACCAAGGACGGAGTGATCGATACACTCGTTTTTGAAGCGCAGAAGGTTGAGGTCAAGACAATGCCGGTGGATACGGCCACGTTCAAACCGCACGACATCAAGGATGTCATAAAATATCCGGTGACATTCGCCGAAGTGGCTCCATGGGTGGCTGCCGGTCTTGGTGTAATCGGTCTTATTGCCCTGATTGTGTGGCTGGTTATCCGCTATAGAAGGAATCACAATCCGGAATATGTCAGGAAGGATCCGGCACATATCGTTGCGTTGAGGGAACTTGACAAATATCGCGGCAACAAGCTGTGGGCTCCGGATAAGCAGAAACTTTTCTATTCCGGAATCTCCGATACATTGAGAGAGTACATTGCAGCAAGATATGATATCGGTGCGATGGAGATGACCACGGCTGAGATCTTCAAGGACATGAAGGACGAGGATGTGCCTCAGGACCTTATGGATGAACTGAAGGAGCTTTTCGAGCTTGCAGACTTTGTCAAGTTCGCAAAGTTTACCGCTTCCGACGATGTCAATGCAAAGGCGCTTCCTGCAGCGGTACGCTTTGTCACATCGACGTATCAGGCTGAGATTGAAGAGGATAAAGAAACCAAGGAGGGAGAGTAATGTATTTCGAATATCCTAAACTTTTGTGGCTGATGGTCGTGCCGGCACTGATGGTGCTGCATTACCTATGGCTTGAACTCGCGAAGAGGCATCCGCACCTTCGCGTCTCCACTGCTACGCCTTGGCTTGTGAAGAGGACTCCTTTCATGGCGGTGCTCCGTCATGTTCCGTTCGTTCTCAGAACATTCGCATTGGCGATGATAGTTGTTGCCATTGCGCGTCCGCGTTCATCGGAGCAGATGGAAAAGATCGATACAGAGGGTATTGACATCGTATTGGCGATGGACGTGTCGACAAGTATGCTTGCGCGCGACCTTACGCCTGACCGAATCAGTGCGTCTAAGGACATTGCCATCGAGTTCATCGCTCAGCGTCCTTCGGACAGAATGGGTATCGTCGTGTTTGCGGGCGAGAGTTTCACCCAGTGTCCCCTTACCACGGACCGTGCGACTCTGATCAACCTTATGAAGGAGGTGCAGACAGACCTCATTGAAGACGGTACTGCAATCGGTAACGGTCTGGCGACTGCAATAGCAAGAATGAAGGATTCGGATGCAAAGAGCCGAGTGGTGATCCTCCTGACTGACGGTGTCAACAACCGTGGTGAGATTTCTCCGCAGATGGCTGCGGAAATCGCCAAGACATACGGCGTCAGAGTATATACGATCGGTGTCGGCAAGGAGGGAATGGCTCCTTATCCTGTGATGACTCCGTGGGGTGTCGAGGTGCAGAATGTGAAGGTGGAGATCGATGAGGCGTTGCTTTCTGAGATTGCAGAGTCTACAGGAGGCCGTTATTTCAGAGCTACTGACAATACGAAACTTGCTGAGATCTACAGCGAAATCAATAAGATGGAGAAGGCGAGGACAACGATTGACAGTTTCCCTATCTACAAGGAACTGTTCCTGACCTATGCGCTTCTGGCATTGCTTGCCCTTCTTCTTGAATTAGTACTTAACTGGTTTGTAATAAGGAGGTTGCCATGATAAATTTTGCGAATTCACAATATCTGCTTCTTCTGTTGCTCATACCTTTCTTCTTCATCATCCAGTCAGTGGTGCTGATGTTCAGGAAGAGGAGAATCAGAAAATTCGGAGATGAGGCTTTGGTCAGCAGCCTTATGCCTTCTTATGCAAGGGCGAAGGTCTGGGTACGTCTTTCGATGTTTGCCTTGGGTTTCTTCTTCTTCGTGATCGGACTTTCACGTCCGCAGATCGGAGCAAAACTTAAGGAACATGAGACAAGGGGTGCGGAGATCATGATCGTGCTCGACGTGTCGAATTCGATGCTCGCCGAGGATTATTCTCCGAACAGACTTGAGCGTGCGAAGCTTGCGATATCAAGACTTGTGGACAAGTTGCGCGATGACCGTATCGGACTCATAGTGTTCGCCGGAAATTCATTCGTCCAGCTTCCTATCACAACAGACTATGTGTCTGCGAAGATGTTCCTTAACTCCATCACTACGGAGTCGGTTCCGGTGCAGGGTACTGCGATAGGTGATGCCATCAATACGGCAGTGCGCAGTTTCAGTGCTCAGAGTGAGAAGAGCAGGGCGATCATTGTTATCACAGACGGTGAGAACCATGAAGACGACCCTGTGGCGGCAGCAAAGCAGGCTGCTGAACTCGGTGTGCGGGTGTTCACCATCGGTGTGGGCTCTCCGGAAGGAAAGCCTATCCCTATGAATGGAGAACTTCTCAAGGATAAGGAAGGCAATATTGTCGTGACCAGGCTTGATGAATCTGTGCTTCAGGAAGTGGCTGCAGAAGGAAACGGTGTCTATGTAAGGGCGGGAAGCAGTGAGTTTGGACTCAATCCTATCATCGATGATATCAGAAAGATGGAGGATGAGAAATATAGCTCGGTGGTGTTTGAGGAGTATGATGAGCAGTTCATGTATTTCCTCGGCATCGCGCTTTTCTTCTTTGTAATAGAGATGTTGATAGGTGACAGAAGGTCGAAGAAGCATTTGTTTAACAGATAGTTATGAATAGAATTATATATATACTGATTGCGGTGTTGTCGTTGGTGACGACGGAGGCGTCGGCGCAGGTGGACAAGCGTGATGTGCGCAGAGGAAACCGCGACTACAGGAAGGAGAACTACAAGGAGGCCGAAATCGAATATCGCAAGGCCATCGTGAAGGACTCGCTTTCCGTGGCGGCGAACTACAATCTTGCGGCAGACCTTTACCGTCAGAACAATCCGCAGGAGGCTCAGAAGGTGCTTGACAGGATCAAGGAGGTCGCACCTGCAACAGAGAATGCAGCTGACTACTACTACAATGTGGGAGATGTTGCAATCGTGAACCAGGATTGGCATACTGCCGTGACTGCGTTTGAGGAGTCGTTGCTCAGAAATCCGGGAGATCTGAATGCGAAGGAGAACTATATCTACGCAAAGAAGAAACTGGAGGATCAGCAGAACCAGCAGAATCAGCAGCAGAACGATCAGAATCAGGACCAGAACCAGGACAATCAGGATCAGAACAACGATCAGAACCAGGATAAGAATGATCAGAATGATGATCAGCAGGACCAGAATCAGGACCAGCAGAATCAGAACAATGATCAGAACAATGATCAGAATAAAGATCAGAACAAGAATCAGGACCAGCAGCAGAATCAGCAGCCTAAGATAACACCGCAGGCTGCCCAGCAGATGCTTCAGGCAATCCAGGCAAAGGAGAAGGAAACCCAGGAGAAGGTCAACAAAGAGAAGGCTCAGGCCCTGCAGTCAAGACAGAAGGAAAGGAATTGGTAACAACGGAATATGAAGAAACTTTTATTCACAATACTTGCGGCCCTGTCCGCATTGATGGCCTACGCGCAGACGGATATCAAGGTTGAGGTCCATCGTGTAGTCGAGGTGGGCGAGCAGTTCAATGTAACGTTCATCATCGAGGGCGAGAACAAGGTCACGGAGTTCGCATGGGAACCGTCGTCGGATTTCCAGCTGCTTTGGGGTCCGCAGAAGGGTCAGTCGTCAAGTGTTCAGATTGTAAACGGCAATATGACAAAGTCGGTGCAGTCGACATTTACCTACATCCTGAAAGCTTCAAAGGCAGGTAAGTTCACAATCCCTTCGGCTGTGGCAAAGGTCAAGAAGGATGATATAAAGTCGAAGCCTGTAACCGTTGAAGTGGTTGCTGCGAGACAGTCGTCTTCTGCAGGTACATCATCTCAGCAGCAGTCTCAATCACAGCAGACCCAGCAGGTGTCTCAGACCGGAGATATATTCCTTGTGCTCTCTGTAGACAGGAAGAATGTGGTAGTGGGTGAGCCTTTGACAGCGACTCTGAAACTTTATCAGAGAGTGAACATCGCAGGATTCGAAGGAGCCAATTTCCCTACATTCAACGGATTCTGGAGCCAGGAACTTGCTGCTCCGACAAACATTGAATTTGCCCGTGAGACATATGAGGGACAGATCTATAACGGCGCTCTGTTGAGGAAGTTCGTCCTTATCCCGCAGCAGGCAGGTACATTGACCATTGAACCGGCGGAACTTGTCTGCCTTGTCAATGTACGTGTGTCATCGGGAGGATCAAGCATATTCGACGGATTCTTCGATGATTACAGGACAGTAAGGCAGAAGGTGACGTCCAAACCTGTCGAGATCAATGTTTCGTCACTGCCGGCAGGTGCTCCTGCTTCATTCGCAGGTGGTGTGGGTGAGTTCTCGATATCGGCGAAACTCAGCAAAGACGTCATCAAGACCCATGAGGCCGCGTCGCTTCTGGTGACTGTGTCAGGTCGAGGCAACGTGTCGCTTCTTGAGGCTCCGAAGGTGAATTTCCCTCCTGATATGGAGGTGTATGACACCAAGACCTCAGACAAGGTTGACAAGGGTGGTATGTCGGGAAGCAAGACATATGAGTTCCCGTTCATTCCAAGAAGCTACGGTGAATTTGAGATCGAACCGATCAGCTACACATATTATGACGTGAATGCGAAGAAATATGTGACTCTGCAGACTCAGCCGCTTGCAATCACTGTCGAGAAGGGCAATGAGACAGAGTCGGCTCCGATTGTGATGACAGGTGTCGCCAGAAAAGATGTGAAGAACCTCGGCAGTGATATCAGATTCATCAATGTGAAGGAATCCGGACTGACAGGCAAGGGTGAGTTCTTTGTGTACTCTCTTCCATTCTGGATTGCCGCAGTTCTCATTGTTCTCCTCGCGGCGGTCTGCTGGCTTGCATTCAGAAAGATCGCGGCACGAAAGGCTGACGTGGTGGGAACAAAGAACCGCAAGGCTACCAAGATGGCTCTCAAGCGTCTCCAGCTTGCAGGTACATTCCTCAAGCAGAATCTCTATACAGCATTCTATGAAGAACTCCATAAGGCATTGCTCGGTTTCGTTTCAGACAAGCTCAACATGCCGGCTGCAGAACTTTCACGCGAACGCATAGCGGAATCTCTGACCCAGAGAGGTGCGGCAGAGGCTTCTGTACAGTCGTTCATCTCGCTTCTTGATGCATGCGAGTTTGCTCGCTATGCTCCTGACGCAGGCAATGACGCCATGACTGCACACTACAATTCAGCAATTGATGTTATCTCCACAATAGACTCGAATATGAAATCGTCGAAACCTTCACAGAAGGCTGCATACATGCTTGCATTGCTTCTTATGACAGTGCCTGCGGCAATGTCGGCGCAGGATGCTTATGTGGATTCGCTCTGGAACCAGGCGAACTGTGCATATGTCGAAGGCAGATGGGAAGAGGCTGTTGCGGGATATGATATGATATCTCAGATGGGACTCGAGTCGGCTGCGCTTTACTGCAATACCGGCGACGCTTATTTCAAGGCCGGCAATATATCGAAGGCGATTCTCTATTATGAGCGTGCCTTGAAACTGGATCCTTCATATGACGACGCAAGATACAATCTTGAACTCCTTAACGGCATGATTCAGGACAGAATCGATCCTGTTCCGGAGTTCATCCTGAAGGCGTGGGCAAAGGATGTATGCTGGATCATGGATTCTGATGCATGGGCGATAGTATTCCTTGTCCTTCTTGCCATGACTGCAGCGATGGTATTGCTTTTTGTGCTTTCTCCATCTGTGGCAGGCCGCAGAACCGGATTCTTTACAGGAATCGTTACTCTTCTGCTTGCTGTGGCCGCCCTCAGTTTCTCTGCTTGGCAGAAGAATGACTATATGAAGGCGGACAAGGCGATTGTGATGCGACCTGTATCATCGGTCAAGTCATCTCCTTCAGCAGAGTCATCGCAGGATCTGTTCGTGCTTCACGAGGGAACCAAGGTGAACATCCTGGATCAGGTGGGTTCATGGAGCAACATCGAACTTGCCGACGGAAGACAGGGCTGGATCAAGGCTTCAGATATCGAAATAATATAACACTACAATTACCTATGAAATCAGTATTAGTTTCTCTTTTCTGTCTTATGACAGCATCTTTTGCGGTTTCTGCTGCTGATATGCCTGACTGGCAGAACCCGAATGTACTTGAAATCAACCGCTATCCGATGACTGCCTCTTTTGATGCAGCGGGAAACAGGTTGACACTCAATGGAGTATGGGACTTCAAGTGGTATGAGACCGTTGATGACCGTGCCTTGGATTTCTTCAAGGTTGACTATGATATTACCGGTTGGGACACAATGCCTGTTCCCGGTATGTGGGAACTCAACGGCTACGGCGATCCTCTTTATCTGAATATCGGCTATGCCTGGAGACCGTGGTACAAGAATAACCCTCCTTTCGTTCCTGTTGAGCGCAATCATGCCGGTCAGTACAGAAGAACATTCGTTCTTGATGAGGCATGGACAGGAAAAGATGTATTCCTTTATATAGGATCGGCAACTTCAAATGTACGCGTATGGGTGAACGGAAAGGAAGTGGGATATAGCGAGGACAGCAAGCTTGAAGCTGTATTCGATATCACAAAATATGTGAAGCCGGGTGAGAACCTTGTGGCTCTTGAGGTGTTCAGATGGTGCGACGGTACTTATATGGAAGACCAGGACTTCTTCCGTTTCACAGGTCTTGCACGTGATACATATGTGTACTCGCGTGAGAAGAAGCGCCTCGAGGATATCAATGTTGTGGCTTCTGCAGACGGTAATGCGAAGGTGAATGTCGAGGTGACAAAGGGCGTTGCCCAGGTCGCTCTCGAAATTCTTGACCCGTCAGGCAGAAAGGTGGCTTCACAGACAGTTGCAGTTCCGCAGAATGTACGTTCAGAGCGTGGCCTGCCGCTTGTAAAGGCAGAACTCTCAGTGGCGGATGTGAAGCAGTGGTCGGCTGAGACTCCATGGCTCTATACATTGAAGGTGGCTTCATATGACAAGAAGGGACAGACTGAATCTACAGAGATCAAGATCGGTTTCAGGGATGTTCAGATCGCAGGAGGACAGCTTCTTGTTAACGGCAAACCGGTGCTTATCAAGGGTGTCAACAGACATGAGATCGATCCTTACAAGGGATATGTAGTGTCGGAGGAGGATATGATCAAGGATATCCTTATCATGAAGAAACTCAATGTGAATGCTGTAAGAACATGCCACTATCCTGACGATCCGCGTTGGTATTCGCTCTGCGACAAATATGGTCTTTATGTTGTTGACGAGGCAAACATAGAATCGCACGGAATGGGATATCAAGAGAAGACCCTTGCGAAGAATCCTATCTTCGAATATGCTCATCTTGAGAGAAACCGCAGATTGCTCCGTAGAGACTTCAACCATCCGTCTGTGATCGAGTGGAGTCTTGGAAATGAGGCAGGAAACGGCCCTAACTTTGAGAAGGCATACGATATGATGAAGGCCTTGGACCCTTCCCGTCCTGTCCAGTATGAGAGAGCAAGGGAGGGACGTAATACGGATGTCGTTTGCCCGATGTATTACAGCCTCGCCGAATGTGAGGCATATCTTGCTACCGACCCTGCAAGACCTCTTATCCAGTGTGAGTATGCTCATGCAATGGGTAATTCAATGGGTGGATTGAAGGAGTATTGGGACCTTATCAGAAAGCAGCCAAAGTATCAGGGTGGCTTTATCTGGGATTTCGTGGACCAGGCTCAAAGATGGCCGGCTGACCCCGAGAAGACAGGTTCGGACCATATTTTCATCTTTGGCGGTGAGTTCAATGATTATGATCCTTCGGACAATTCATTCTGCTGTAACGGTATCATCGCTGCCGACCGTACATATCACCCACATGCTTATGAGGTAGCTTACCAGTACCGCTCTATCCATACATCAGCAACTGCAGAAGAGGCGCTTGCCGGTAAGGTGAATGTATATAATGAGAACTTCTTCATTGATCTTTCACGTTATATGATGAAGTGGAATGTTCAGGTGAACGGTACCGAGGTTCTTTCTGGTGTAGTGTCAAAGCTTGACGTGAAGCCTCAGCAGACTGCAGTCGTTTCACTCGGATATACTGCAGACGACATCAAGGAGGCGGCAATGGTTGAGGATCTTGCTTCGTGCGATGTATACCTCAATGTAAGTTATGTTCTCCGCAGGCAGGACGGTCTCCTTGCTTCAGGTTCAGAGGTTGCCTACGATCAGATTGCCCTCAATGAGACAATGCCTCAGAAATATGACGCTTCTGCAGTGAATGGCCTTCCGGAGTATTCGCAGGAGGGTAGTCTCCATTCATTCTCGGGTTCATTTACATGGGATAACGGTCGTGCACAGTCTTGGAAGGCGGTATTCGATGCACAGAAGGGTACGCTCACAAGCTATATGGTCGGCAAGAACGAGATGATTGCGGAGGCTTTGATGCCATGTTTCGGCCGTGCAATTACTGAAAATGACTATGGCTCAAAGTTCCATACACGTCTTGGTGACTGGCTCTATCCTGACTTCAATGTGGAAGGATTCGAAGTCAAGGCTGCAGAGAACCACTATGTCGTGACAACGACATTCGCTCCGCTTAAGGTGAATACAATACGCTCGAAGAAGGAGAAGGTCGAGTGTGTCGCTGAACTGTCTCTTACATTCAAGGTGTACGCTGACGGTACAATCGAGGGCGTCGAGGATATGAAGGATGGCGGCAATCTCACTCAGGCTGCAACGCTTCCACGTTTCGGAATGGAGTTCGCTATGCCTGGTGAATATTCTGTCCTGGATTTCTTCGGAATGGGACCTTTTGAGAACTATGCTGACAGAAACAGCGCTTCGCTGATGGGACATTATACTCAGAGAGTCGAGGATCAGTACCACTGGGGATATGCACGTCCGCAGGAGTCCGGTACAAAGACAGAATTGAAATGGATGAAGATGACAGATGAGAACGGTACAGGTCTGATGATCACTTCAGACGTGAAGTTCTCGGCATCTGCTCTTCCTCTTTCACGCCGACAGCTTGACCTGTCCATTACAGGAGGCGGAAGAGGTGACGGTGGCGACCAGCGTCATTCTCTTGAGCTCAGAAAGTTTGCTTATGAGAATACCCGCAGTCTCGGCAAGACATATGTCAACTTCGATCTCAAGCAGATGGGACTCGGTTGTGAGGATTCATGGGGCGCATGGCCTGAGCCGCAATACCTTATCAAGGGTGGTCCGATGACATTCTACTTTGTAATCAGTCCTGTAAATAACTAAGTATAGATACGAAAATAGCCGTCGCTGAATTCAGTGACGGCTATTTTTTTTATTGGTTCGATGGTGATTACCAACGGTTGAGCGGCATGCCTGTAGTCTTCATGCGGACAGTCTTGCGTACGCTTGCAAGTACTTCCTCGTAAGCCTCGCGTCCTTCCTCAGTCTTGCCTGCGATGAGGTCAAGGTGGGCTGCTGCGTTTGCAAGCACCTGGTCGATAAGGTCAACGATGAAGAGCATATCCTTCTCCACGAATCCTCTTGAAGTGATTGCAGGGGTACCTACACGGATACCTGAAGTCTGGAACGGAGTACGTGAATCGAACGGAACCATGTTCTTGTTTACTGTGATGTCTGCCTTTCCGAGCTCCTTCTCGGCAACCTTACCCGTGAGTTCAGGGAACTTGGTGCGGAGGTCGATGAGCATAAGGTGATTGTCAGTACCGCCTGACACGATCTTGTATCCCTTTGCTACAAATGCGTCTGCCATTGCGCTTGCATTTGCAACTACCATCTTCTGATAATCCTTGAACTCAGGCTGGAGAGCCTCATAGAAAGAGACAGCCTTTGCTGCGATGCAGTGCTCGAGCGGACCACCCTGGACGCCTGGGAATACGCTTGAGTTGAGGATCTGAGACATCTTCTTCACTACGCCCTTAGGAGTGGTAAGTCCCCATGGGTTGTCGAAGTCCTTTCCGAGAAGGATGATACCTCCGCGTGGTCCGCGAAGAGTCTTATGTGTAGTAGAAGTTACGATATGTGCATATTTCACAGGGTTGCTGAGGAGGCCTGCAGCGATAAGACCTGCTGTGTGTGCCATGTCGATCCAGAGAATGGCTCCTACCTTGTCTGCGATTTCGCGCATTCTTGCGTAGTCCCACTCTCTTGAGTATGCTGATGCACCTCCGATGATGAGCTTCGGCTTGTGCTCGAGAGCTCTTTCCTCCATCTGTGCATAGTCAATCATTCCTGTGTTTTCATTGAGACCGTATGCCACTGCATTGTAGATGATACCAGACATGTTTACCGGGGAGCCATGTGTGAGGTGTCCTCCGTGGGCAAGGTCAAGTCCCATGAAAGTTTCGCCAGGTTTGAGGCAAGCCATCATTACGGCCATGTTTGCCTGAGCACCTGAGTGCGGCTGTACATTGGCGTATTCGGCTTCAAAGAGTTCGCAGAGGCGGTCAATGGCGATCTGCTCGATCTGATCGACAACCTCGCAACCGCCATAGTATCTTGCACCCGGATATCCTTCTGCATACTTGTTGGTGCAGATTGAACCGAGAGCCTCAAGAACCTGCTTTGTGACATAGTTCTCAGAAGCGATGAGCTCGATACCAGTGGTCTGTCTGTCCTCTTCCTGTTTGATTAGATTGAAAATCTGTAAGTCTTGTTTCATAAGTCCGTCGTTAATTCAAACCGCAAACATACTCATTTTTTTTGTTTCTTTATTATATTTGTGGGTATATATTGGTTATATGGGAAACAGAAAATTACTTAATATTGAGCTTGGCCGAGTGTCGGTGCAGGAATACAAGGAATTGCCTGAGTCGGGACTTGTACTGGTTCTGGATAATATCCGCAGTGCGCATAACGTAGGTTCTGCCTTCCGTACGTCGGATTCGTTCAAGATCGACAAGGTCTATCTGTGCGGAATCTGTGCGGTTCCTCCATCCGCAGAGATCCATAAATCTGCTTTGGGAGCCGAAGACAGCGTGGCGTGGGAGCATGTTGACGACACTATGGACGCGATCCGAAGACTCAAGGAAGAGGGATACATCGTGGTGAGTGCCGAGCAGGCTGTGGATTCGGTAATGCTTGACAAGTTTGCGCCTTCCAAGGATCAGAAATATGCTGTTGTGTTCGGAAATGAGGTGGCGGGAGTACGTCAGGATGTGGTGGACGCTTCGGATATCGTCCTGGAGATTCCTCAATACGGTACAAAGCACTCGATGAATGTTTCAGTAAGCATGGGTGTGATCCTGTGGCACTTCAGATTGATGAGAAACTGATTTATTATGAAAAGAATACTTGTTTTGGCGGCAGTATGCATCCTGTCGCTTTCGTGTGGTCGAAAAGACTCATTTGATCTTCTGCCTGCTTCGGATTTTGAGACATCAGTGGACGGCAAGGAGGTTTCCCTTTATACATTGAAAGGAGGTGACCTGACCATGCAGGTGACCAATTTCGGAGGTCGTGTGGTTTCTCTTTGGACTCCGGACAAGAACGGTGACTTTGAGGATATCGTGCTGGGTTACAATAATATAGAAGATTATATCAATAACCCCGGTGAGCGTTTTCTGGGCGCCGTCGTTGGACCATATGCCAACCGTATTGCAGGAGGAACATATACCATCGGCGAGGAAACATACACTTTCCCTCAGAACAACAACGGCCAGACTCTTCACGGAGGTCTCAAGGGTCTTGATATGATCGTCTGGGATGTGGACAATGTCAGCGGAAATTCAATCACGCTGTCTGTCCTTTGTCCTGACGGACATGACGGAATGCCGGGCAACAGGACCATTGTCATGACATACACACTGACTCCGGAAAATGAGTTCAAGGTGGAGTATTCAGCAAAGACAGACAAGGCGACCCATATGAACATTTCCCATCACTCGTTCTTCAATCTCAAGGGTGAGGGAAAGGGTACTGTCAATGACCATGTCCTTTATATAAATGCATCGCGTACAACACCGGTGGATGCTCTGCTCATTCCGACAGGAGAGATTGCCGATGTGACCGGCACGCCGTTCGATTTCCGCGAACCGAAGGCAGTGGGCCGCGATCTCGCAGTTGAAAATGAGCAGCTTGCAAATGGAGCGGGATATGATCACAATTGGGTGCTTGACCGTAAGTCCGAAGATGAAATGGAGCTTGCAGCAACTGTGTATGAGCCGGCAAGCGGCCGTCAGATGGAGATATGGACAGATCAGCCGGCCCTTCAGTTCTATGGCGGAAACTTCTTTGACGGAAGCGTATCCGGAAAATACGGACGCACCCATAACTATAGGGAGGCACTTGTCTTTGAGACACAGAAATATCCGGATACCCCGCATCATCCGCACTTCCCGTCAACCCTCCTTGAGCCGGGACAGGAATATACTCATGCATGTGTATACAAGTTCGCGGTAAAAACAGAATAGGGGCCTTATAAGTTTTATTGATTACTCATGGAGCCTGTAATGATGGCCCGTGCATGTTTGAAATCTTTGGGTTCACCATAGCATTCAAACATCAGGATCCCATTATAACCATTCTTTCTTATACCATCCCATAGTGGCTGCCAGTCAATCTGCCCGCTGCCTGGGAGAAGATGACGCTCATCGATGAAGTCATAGTCTGAAAGGTGGACAGTCTTGATGGTGTTCTTCTCAATGCTTTTAAGGAAATTCTCATGGCTTTGGTAGAGAAGGTGGTTTACATCAAAGCAGATACCTACGTTATCGATACCTTTGATAAGGAACATCATCTCCTGACCATTCTGTCCGAGGCCGCTTCGAGGAAGATTCTCGACACAGAGAGTTGCACCGATTTCTTTAACACATGGTGCGATTTGGCCGATTGATTCTCGACTGTTATTGAGCTTCTCTTCTCTTTCTTCTGGGGATGTGGGACCTGAACTAGGATGAATCACAACATTCTTTGGTTTGAATATGCTCGCAATGTTGACGATGTCCTGCATGAGTCTGACGGCATCGGCTCTCTTTGCGCTGTCAATTGCAGAAATATCCCATTGGCGGGAATATGGCATGTGGACTGACCATACCTTAAAGCCTGCGGAATCGATTTGAGCCTTGAGGTGAGCAGCTCTTTCACGAACGCCGGCGGTATCTTTACCTATGACATTTTTCATTGTTACTTCAATATATTCAATGCCATTCTTATGATGTTCAATCATAGACTCGACACCGAATTCATTCCATCTGCTGAGTGATTTTCCGATTGGAATTTCGGAAGAACATGCACATGCTAATGCAACGATACATGCTAATGTCAATAGGTTCCTTTTCATTACAATTGGTCTTATTGCTGCAAAAGTAGTAAAAATTTATTCTAAGTTTGAATTTCTGTGAAATTGGCATATATTTGTGTGATTGAACAAGGAAAGAGATGAGTACAGAAAAGGAATTGGTCATAAAACTCAAAGGGGGAGATAAAGAAAGCTTTAGTCTCCTGTTTGAGCAGTACTATCCTCTTTTCCTTTCTTTTACACGTCGTTTGTTGAGGAATGATGCCGCATGTGAGGACGTTGTTCAGAATGTCTTTCTCCGATTGTGGGTTCATAAGGAACATCTAGATCCGGACGCCTCCTTGAAGAATTATCTTCTCGTTTCGGTCCGCAATGAAATATATTGCTATCTAAGGTCTTCTTTCAATTCAAAGAGAGAAGATGATGCCGAGCGTGTCTGTGAGATTCAGGACGGGAAATATGATGGGCATGATGAAGTCTTTGCAAAGGAAACCCAGGAACGGATCGTCAATATCGTTGCAGAAATGCCGGCAAAACGACGTCAAGTCTTTCAGATGAGCCGAAATCGCAACATGACGAATGCCCAGATTGCTCAGGATCTTGGAATTTCCGTTCGAACAGTTGAAAAGCACATACAGCTTGCGTTGGAGGAGATACGTGGCAAGCTGGGACTCTCTGTTCTGCTGATTATCTATTTTTTATAAAAAAAGAGCATATCTCATTACGTAGTTCGGTACTATGAAGCATACTTTGTAGTACCGAAATTGTTTTTTGTAATGAGAAATAAAAAATCTTCTCAGGAAATACCTTCTCAGGAATGGTTATATGAGAATATCAGCGATTCGAAATACGATGATTTGTTTGCTGCGATTCTGGAGGAAACGGAACCAGTAGCGGACAAGGAAAGCATTGAACGCGGCCGTAAGGCGCTTGGTGGATTTGTTGCGCCGGATAAGCGCGAAAAGGCTAAGGGAAGTTGTGTCCGCAGACTCTTCAATTGGACTGTTGCGGCTTCGCTTGTCGTGGTTTCAACCTTGTTCGCCAATCATCTGAAAAAGGCGGAACCGCAGTGGATGGAAGTTTATGCTTCCGTAGGTGAGGTCGTTAATGTAAATCTTCCTGATGGCACTCAGGTGTGCCTCAATTCTGATACCAAACTTATCTACCCTTCAGAGTTTGGCAGAAAATCACGCAGTATATATGTGGACGGAGAAATCTTTGCAGACGTAAGCAAGGATCCGGAAAGACCGTTTGTCATTTCCTCGCAGGATCTGGATGTAAAGGTCTACGGAACACAGCTGAGGGTGAAGTCTTATGTTGGCGAAGATGAGACCGAGGTCGCTCTGATCAGCGGTGTTGTCGATGTCGTATTCGGTTCCGATGATCCGGCAGCCGTAACGCACAATATAACACCTGGTCAGATGATGCGTTACAACAAGAGCAGTAAGACAATAGAGAATTACGCTGCCGATACCGGTATTTCTTTCTGGAATCATCATAAGTGTATAAAATTCGTAAATGAGACGCTTGAAAATATCGCAGCCGACCTTGAAAGAAGATTTGGAGTCGAGGTTATTGTGGAGGGCAAGACATTGGCAAACACAAGGTACTATGCTTCATTCATCAACGGCGAGGATATCGAAAGCATTCTGAACACACTCAACAGCAGCAAGTCTATGAGGATACGTAAGCTGAATGATGCTTACATAATAACAAATGCCCTATAGACTTCCCGATTGAACATTCTATACATTATTAATAACAAAAACTACTATTATGAAGAAGATCCAAACGATGGTTTTCCTCGTATTCTTCCTTCTGCTAAGTGTAGCGGCGTCAGCTCAGGATATTACCCTGAAGCTTAACGACGTCTCTCAGCGGGAGGTCATTGAGGAAATTCAAAAGAGTTACGGATATTCGTTCTCGATAAGGACGAGTGCCGTTGACGTAAGTAGAAAGATCAGCATCTCAGTAAAGAACGCGAATATCAAGGACGTTCTTGATAAGGTGTTCGCAGGAGACAATGTGACCTGCAAGATTGATGGTAAGATAATCTCGGTTACAGAAAAGGAGCAGCCTCAGGTTGTGGCCCAGGAGAAAGAGTTTGTTGTCAAGGGTAAGATTCAGGATGTGGATAAATTCCCTGTCATCGGTGCTGCTGTAATCCAGAAAGGTACTTCAAATGGAGTGTCTACAGATGAGAATGGTGAGTTCTCTATTACAGTTCCCGGTGGCAGTTCAGTAATTGAGGTGACATGTATTGGATATCAGACATTGAAGTATCCTGCTTCTGAAGTCCCTGCACTTATCGTATTGCGCGAAGATGCTCTTTTCCTTGATGATGTTGTCGTAGTCGGTTACGGTAGCCAGCGCAGAGAACTCGTGACAAACTCGATTTCATCATTCAAGCCGGATGAGAACAACGGACGTACGGCCTTGACTCCGACAGAACTCCTTCAGGGTAGGGTGGCCGGTGTCTCTGTCGCAAGTTCTTCAGGTAACCTTGGAACATCTGAACGCATCAGTATCCGTGGTTCAAGCTCATTGAGCGCAAGCAACAGCCCTCTTTACGTTGTGGACGGAATTCCTTTGAACAATGAGTCTGGTAGCTTGTACAATCTCGGTGACGACCTCAGCGGTATGTCTATGTTGAACCTTACAGACATCGAGTCTATCGAAGTCCTCAAGGATGCGGCATCAGCAGCTATCTATGGATCGCGTGCAACCAATGGTGTTATCCTCATCACTACAAAGCAGGGCCGTGAAGGAAAGTCGGATATCAAGCTTAACTATAATTTCGGTATTTCCGAGTTCGCGAACAAGAATCGAATCAAGTATGCAGATTCCGACACTTGGATCGAGGTTTATAATGAAGGTATCGACAATTATAACAGACAGAACGGTTATACTCAAGACAGTCCTTCGTTCGTGCAGCATATCCGTAATCCGTTCAACGGACTCGAAGATACTGACTGGCTTGATGTTATCACACGTCTTGGTATGTCTCATACTGTAGACCTCTCATTCACAGGTGGTACAAGCAAGACCAAGGCATATATCGCAGCGAATTACAACTACCAGGAAGGTGTCATCAAGACAAATGACATCAGCAAGGTCAACCTCAAGGCTAATGTGTCTCATCAGGTTGCGAAGTGGTTGAACGTAGGCGCAAACATGAGCGGTAACTTCTTGAAGAACAATAGAGTACCGGGTGCTACCATCGGTTCCACAATTATCGGTAGAGCGGTAGAGCAGAGACCATTCGACCGTCCATACAAACCAAGTGGCGATTATTATCTTGGAGGTACAGACGAACTTTCGCGTCACAACTGCGTACAGATTCTTTCAGAGGAAATTTCTTATGTAGATAACTACCGTTTCCTCGGTTCTCTCTTTGCTGAGGCGACAATTATCGACGGGCTTAAAGCCAAGGTGTCATTCAACAATGATACAGGATATACATACGACTACCTGTATTATAATGCAAACCACCCATATAAGGAGGATAACGGACGTGTGATCGACAAGAATCGTTTCCTTATGACTAACCTTATCGAGACATTCGCAACATACGATAAGACTTGGGGTGAGTTTGATTTTGGAGTTATGGCAGGTCACTCTTATCAGAAGACCTCAATGAGAACAAGCAGCATCGATGCTCAGAACTTCCCGTCACCTTCTTACAATACTGTAGGCGTTGCGGCCAATGTCGTAGGAGTGACAGGCGGATTGAGCGAATATGCTATGGAGTCTTGGTACGGTCGTCTTACATTTGCATACCAGGGTAAGTATATCTTGAACGCTACAATGCGTGCAGATGGTTCAAGCCGTTTCGCTCCGTCATGCAGATGGGGTTACTTCCCTTCGGTATCTCTTGGTTGGAATGCCTCTAAGGAGGATTTTTGGAATTCAGATCAGACAGAGCTCAAGTTGAGACTCAGCTATGGTAAGACAGGTAACCAGGACGGTATCAGCAATTATGGCTGGCAGCCGCTCATCAGCGGAGGTGCGAACTTCATGGAACAGAGCGGTATCGCTGTTAGTGCAAAGGGTAACGAGAATCTCACTTGGGAGACAGCAGACCAGTATGACTTCGGTTTCGACCTTTCATTCATGAACGGAAAGATCAACATGATCTTCGATACATACCTCAAGAATACCAATAACCTCCTTTATAGTATGCCGATGCATGCAACGTCAGGTCAGACTTCTATGTTATGCAATATCGGTTCGATGCGTAACTATGGTATTGAGTTCACACTCAATACACATGTAGATATGGGACCTGTACATTGGGCGTCATCATTCAATATCACTCACAACAAGAACAGCCTCACCAAACTTATCAATGATGATATCATAGATATCGGATCAAGCCACGCGTTGAAGGTGGGTGAAGAGATCGGTTCATACTATCTCCTCCAGTTTGAGGGTATCTATCAGTATGACGGAGAGGTTCCACAGCCACTTTATGACCAGGGAGTCCGTGCCGGCGATATGAAGTACAAGGACCTTGACGGTAATGGCAACATCAACGATGATGACCGAGTCCTCGTAGGTTCGCCGAATCCGGATTTCTCAGGAGGTTGGAATAACACCTTTACATGGAAAGGCTGGAGCCTCAATGCGTTTTTGACATATAGTTATGGAGCAGATATCTTTGCTGCATGGATGCAGGGACCTACCAGAATGGGTAACTATCAGGCACTTCTCCAGAAGACATGCGACAACCGTTGGACAGGTCCGGGTTCTACAAACAAGTATCCGCGTACAATCTACTCTTACCATGCATACAACAACAAGGCCTCGACATATTACCTTACTGACGGTTCATTCATCAAACTTAAGTCGGTGATGTTGTCATATGCTCTTCCTCAGAAATGGACAGATGCCATGAGGATCAAGGCGGCAAGAATCTTCCTTCAGGGAGAAAACCTTGCGCTTATGAGCAAATTCCCAGGATGGGATCCGGAGGTATGCAACAGCACAGATCCGTCACTTTATGGTAATGTGGCTTACGCGGTGCCAACCCCTTCAATCTACAAGATCGGAATCAACTTGACTTTCTAACAACGGTATGACAATGAAAAAGGTATTATTATTCATGACATCTGTCGTACTGATGACGACAGGATGTGCGGATCTTCTCAACCTGAATCCGACTTCGGCAGTGTCTCCGGATGCAGTGACTGTAAACGATATTGCAGCACTTCGCAACGGTATGTACTGGAAGGTGCAGGAAGAACCTGGCGAGCGCGCTTATTTTATGTTTGACCTTTTCGGAGGTGAACTTACTACAAAGCAGAGTAAAAACTCTCTAGATCTTATAAATTCACTTTCCAGCGCCAGCAATGAGTACGTTGAGGAGCAGTGGGCCGGATATTACAAGGCTCTTATGCAGGTAAATAACGTATACGCTATCGCTCAGGGACTTCCTGAGGGTGCAGACAAGAACATGATTCTTGGTGAGTGTCATTATTTCCGCGGATATATCCACCTCAATCTTGTTACACGTTGGGGTGATGTTCCTCTCATGAAGGAGAACAGCGACGAACTTGTGTCACGTACACCTCAGGCGGAAGTCTGGAAATTCATTGAAGATGAACTTGATCTGGCGATCTCACTTCTCGGCTCATCGTCAAGCTATTACTACCTCTCATCAGATGCTGCAATTGCTCTTCGTGCAAGAGTCGCTCTTTATAGAGGAGACAAGGTTACAGCGGAAAATCACGCTGAAACACTTATCTCTAATGCACGTTACGGATTTGATTCATACGAGAAGATTTTCCGTGGCCAGCTTAACTCAGAGATTATTTATGCGTTCCCATGCCTTACGGCTGATGGTTCCGGAATCACAATCAGTACATTGTTCTATTCATACAATCACCCTAACGCCGGTTCATATGTTTACGTACCTGCTCAGGAGGTAATGGACATGTATGCTGAGAATGATACACGTAAGGGAATCTCTGTGATGACACTCGATAACCTGAATTCTATAAACAAGTATCCTAGCGGACAGACAGGCTCTGATCCGGTCATTATCTCGCGTATTTCCGAACTTTACCTTATCAGTGCAGAGGCACAAGGAGTGGAGAAAGGCCTTTCACGTCTGAACGATCTTCGTATAGCAAGAGGACTCGATCCTGTATATCCTAGCACAGAGGCTGAATTCATCGATGCCATTCTTAAAGAACGTCGTCTGGAACTTCTTTGCGAGGGACACAGATGGTACGACCTTGTACGTCATGGCAAGGCAGTGGAGACTTTGGGAATTCTTCCTTATCAGACACTTTTCCCGGTTCCTACATCAGAGCGTCAGGCTAACAGAAATCTGACACAGAATGACGGCTATTAATGATTTAATCTGTATGAAAATGAAGAAATATATAAAAACTATGATTGTTGCTGCACTCGCTTTGTGCAGTTGTAGCAGCGATGAGTTTGATAGGCCTGATTATTACGATAATACGGTTGAAACAAAACTCGGTAAGCCACTCGTTGCTGGAGCATCTTCGTATATCGTTCATGTCAAGACGGAGAAGCAGTCCAAAGTTTCTGAGGGTGTGACTCTCCTTGATATGGGATACCTGAACTCAAACGGACACGCGATGCAGCTTTATCTGTATAAGGTTGTTTTGGGTGGTTCGGAGTTCCGAGTTTTCCTGCCGGACGACAAGGGAAGGATCGCTGCCCCTCAGAAGATGACTGAAATGGCGACAACTGTCGAGAACAAAAGCGTTTATATGACTTTTGCTGTTGTGAATGGTGGAGTCTTCGCTGCAGATGGAAAGCCTACCGGTATCCTTTACCAAGACGGAAATGCGCTTTCTGACAGCATGGGTAACACTCCGGTGTTCTTTGCAACCCGTAAGGATGGTACTGCAGTATGTGCAGAAGCATCAGAGTTCGAGAGTGTGAAGAGTAAGATCTATCAGGGTGTAAGCGGAACTGCAATGATTCTCAAGGAAGGTTATGTGCTTCCTCAAAACAGTACAACAGCATCTGCGACAACAGCGATCGGAGTGAACTCAGATGGTACAGAAGTATATCTCCTTATTGTTGACGGCGGTGACTTCTACTACTCGAACGGAATTTCTGCCAATGATGCTGCTCTTCTTCTCCAAGCTTCCGGATGTACAGAGGGTATGATTCTCAATACCGGCAACAATGTGGCTGCGGTTAGAAGAAACGAGCGTTCGGAGGATCTGTTCGAACTTTTGAATAAGCCTGCAAACAAGGGACTTGAGCCTGCGGTAGGTAATGCTTTGGCTATTGTGGTAAAATAAAATAGATTGATATATGAAACCTATAAGAATATTTCTGGCAGGTATCATTGCCTTAGGCCTGACGTCCTGCTTGAACGATATCGATGACTCCGGCTTTAAGCCTGTAAAACCTGAGATATCGTTTGATAAGGAGTCGGTGCAGGTGGAAAATACGGCTTCGACCGTTACTCTTGCGCTCAGCACCAATCTCCCTTGGCGATTGTCAAGTAATGTGTCCTGGATATCTCCATCTGTAAAGTATGGCTCGGAGTCTACTGAGATTACTCTTTCAATCCAGAAGAACCGTCTCAGAGAGGCTCGTACAGGTATAATCTCAGCCTATATTACAGATGACTCCAAGGTTGAGTTTACTGTTATACAGGCTGCTGCAGAAGCATCGGAGCCTATTACATACTATGTGAAGGTAAATGGCGACGGTCTCTCTACCGGTGAGACTTGGGAGACTGCTACGACATTGGCAACTGCCCTCAGTCTTGCAGGTGACGGTGATACTATCCTTCTTGGAGCAGGACAGTACTCTCCTGTGGCGCTTCTCAATGGCGCTGATGGAAAGGAAGAGTGTGAGAAGACTTTTGAGGTGCATAGCAACTTTGCTATTATCGGAGGTTACCCGGCTGATGCATCAACTGGCGCGGAGTGTAATCCGGCAGCAAATGAGACTGTTCTCAGCGGAGATCTTGGAGGAGGAAAGTCTGCTTTCCACGTAGTGGCTGTAACATCCGCGCCGATGGTCGGTTACACAGCATTGCTTAAGAACCTTACTATTACAGGGGGTTCCGGAAAATCAACAAACGGAACTTTGACTTCCGGAATGGATATGGCTTATGGCGGTGGTATCAATGTAGGCCAGAAAGCAGTGGTTGCATTCGAGAATTGTAAGATTACAGAAAATGCAGCCTTCCATGCTGCCGGTGCATATCTTGACAAGGGTTCAAAGGTCACTTTCAGAGATTGCGAGTTTACAAATAACAACTCTGCGACAAATGCCGGTGGAATCTGGAATGTCGGTTCGACACTTACAGTATATAACACACTCTTCAAGAACAACACTTCGGTTCAACAGGCTTCGGCAATTTATTCAATTGATGAGACTTACGAATATGTGTGCGTGAACAGAATCTATAACTGTACATTCGTTGACAATGACAATACAAAGGCAATGGAGAAACGAAGCGGTACAGTGTATATCAGAGCCTATTCTGACGCAATCCTTGTAAACTGTACATTCACAGGCAACAAGTCAGGTTGGGGTGCAGGTATCGCTCTTCACGGTCAGAATTCAAGCAAGATCGCAGACTGTACATGTATCAACTGTACAATTACAGGAAATACCGCGAACAATGCCGGTGGTGCAATCAGCTTGTACAACACCAATGTGTCGCTCAAGGTATACAACTCGATCCTTACAGGAAATACCGCAATGGGCAATCCTAACGACATCGGATTCAATACTGGAACAGAAGATCAGGTTACAGTCAGAAACTCTATCAGAACAGGTTCTGTAATCGGTTCCGAGGGTACTGCAGTTTCCGGAGCATTCGATCCTAATACAATGCTCGGCAAGTTTGATGTCTATGGCTCAGGAAAGACAATGTGCTTCCCACTCGTGGATATGGCGTCAAATGCGGCTATTACAAACGGTATGACAGTGGAACAGCTGAAGGAAATCGTTGCAGGTGCAAACCCTGCGGTAGACCTTGACGTGCTCACATCAGACCAGACAGGTGCATCAAGAGAGGGCAAGACTTCAATGGGAGCTTGCCTTGCAAGATAAATCAACTACTAATTAATATGATTATGAAACTATTTAAGTATTTTATGGCTTCAGCAGCAATGATTGCTGCGTTGGCGGGATGCCAGAAGGAGAATCCTGGTGAGGACGGTCCTACATCTGGTTATCTTACAGTAAAGGCAACAGTGGACGGTGCTGTGATTTCACAGTGGAAGTCAGGTGATGTCCTCAAAGTGGTATGTGAGGACGAAATGTACGAATTCAAAACTGCTGAGAGCTCAGCTACCGCGACATTCACTCAGGAAGAAGAGGAGCTCAAGGCTAACATGATCGGTGAGAATGGTGTCAGCGCATTTGCTAACTGTCGAACAATGTACGGTGCATTCAACATTTCTCCTGAGCAGACATGGAAGGACGGTGCATCTTCTGTTGCGATCCCATCTTACGCTTATACATTGAATGCTCCTGAGAAGAATGTTCTCTCGATGGATTTCAATGCTCTTGCTTCTGTGATCGAGTTGACATTCACACCTTATGCTATGACAGTGGAAAGCCTTAAGCTTGAGGCTGCCGAGAATGCAACAATCTCGGCTGGTGCTCTTGCTGGTGCTTTCAAGGTTGATGCAGCTCAGGGAACAGTGGCTGCTACAACTGAGAACAATGAGATCGTAGTCACTTTTGAAGGTGGTCTCAATGTGACTCAGGGCGCAACAATCAAGATTCCTGTAGGTTGGTGTAATATCGCCGGCGGTCTTAAGGCTACTGTTGTTTATGAGGGAACAAAAGAGTATATCACAACAATTCTTCAGTCTGACAACGTAGTGAAGACTTACGACGATGCTTCGGGATTCAAGAAGGGTAAGGTGATTACTGCTGACTTTGAATTCGATCCTAATGCATTCCCTCGTACATGGTACGTTTCTGCTACCGGTTCTGCAGATGCTCTCGGTGTCAAGGAGTCTGAGCCTACAACTCTTTCTGCAGCTCTCAAGGATGCTCTTGCAGGTTCAGTGATCAAACTCGCAGCAGGAACATACAAACCTGATACAACATACCCAGAGATGGAGGGTGACGCATACAAGACATTCCTCGTTAAGAGAAACGTGGCGCTTGAAGGCGCTGACGGCGCGGTAATCGACGGTAATGCTACTTCTGTTCATGCAATGGTTGTATGCTCGCCAAAGATTGCCGGTGAGAAGGTGGTCATCAAGAATATCACTGTGAAGAACGGTAAGAACGAGGGCGCAGAAGGAGTGCTTAACATGACTCTTGTTAAGGGTGAGACAGAGGCTGAAGATGTTGTTCTCAGCAGCGACCTTGGAGCAGCAATCGCTGTCGTGAATTCAACCGTAGAAATGGAAGATGTGGTACTTACCGAGAATAATGCGGTTAAGGCACCTGGTATGTATGCGACAGGATCGGAGGTGACTCTCAAGGATTGTACTATCAGCAAGAATACGGCTTCGGCTAACTGCGGTGGTGCGATGTTCGATTCGAATTGCGTAGTGGTAATGGACGGCTGTGTGGTAACAGAGAATGTCGCTGAGACTACAGGTGGCGCTCTTTATTTCAGAGCAACTGCTGCCGGTGGCCTTGAACTTGATATGAAGAACTGCGAAATCTCAAAGAATGAGGCTAAGACCAATAATGGTGGTTCACTCTACATTGCAGACGAGTCCGGTGAGGGTAAACTCAAGTTCACTCTTGACGGATGTACAGTCAAGGAGAATAAGTCCGGCAATATGGGTTATGTTGTTATGGTAAGCGTAAGCGGAACTGTAAAGAATTGCTTGATTGAGAACAACTACGCTGCTAAGAACGGCGGTTGGTATCATTATACAGACCTCAACAATGTAGCAGAAACATCCGTGGTGTTCGAGAACTGTACATTCAAGGGTAATTATGCAAATCTCGGCCCTGGTATCTATGCTTACAACCAGGCGGGCAAGTACAACATCTACGCAATCAACTGTCTCTTTGATGGTCAGACAGCACCTGGACGTGGTGCATACTATGTAAGAAACAATGCAGCGGCGGAATATAATGCCTATGCTGTCAACTGTACATTCTCCGGTAATGAAGCAGGAAGCAATGGTACGGCAATCAATACATATGGTGCTGCAAACAAGCCGGTGACCATGAATGTGATCGGTTGTACAGTTGTAAACAACACCAATAGCAAGGCTGGCTGCTATGCAGTTTATGCAGAGACAGTTGAGGCGAGTGTCAAGGTGTATAACTCAATCGTTTCCGGAAACCCTAACAGCGCAAGCGCGGCTGACCTTGATGCTGCGGCTGCCGCAAGCAAGGGTACAATCGCATACTACAACTCAATCATCGGTGCACAGTATTATGCAGACAACGCTACTGCAGAAGTGACACCGGCTTGGGATTATGCAACAATGATCGGAGCACTCGGTTCTGATGGAACATGCAAGCTCGTAGGAAACGCAGCAAGCAATCCTGCGTTTGGAAATGGTATGACAGTAGCTGCGCTCTCTGCTTTGGCGAACTCTGCCGTTCCGGTATCGGTTCTTACAAAAGACCAGCTTGGCAATGCCCGCACAGATGCTGACAAGGTCATTGGTGCTTGTGTAAAATAAATAAAGGACAATGAGATTTTTCAAATCAATATTGTTGATGCTTTCCGTTGTGGTTTCGTGCACATTGGCGTGCACGAAACCGGACAACGGTTCAGAAGACGCTACCCCTTCGATAAACTTCAAATCAAATCCGGTGCTTGTCGCGGCTGAGGAAGGAAACTATACCATTGAAGTTACCTCGTCGGCCAAATGGACTGCCGCCGCACAGGTCGATTGGATATCAAACGTAACTGCATCGGGAGAAGGTAATCTTGCCTTTTCGGTTTCTGCAAACCCGGGATCTTCATTTAGAGACGGTAAAATCCGTTTCTCGTTTGCCGGATCTTCATATACCAGGGATCTTACTGTCCGCCAGGCTGCAAAACTGGACGGTATCAGTACGGATGTCAAGGATGTGAAGTTGGCTGTAAACGGGACAAGTCAGGACATAAATGTCACTGCAGACTCCTGGAGTGTCAAGAATGTTTCGGAAGACTGGCTTGAAGCCAGGAAGAAGAATGCAGTTGCATTGACCTTGAGTGCAGATGTTAACTTCACCGGAAATGGACGTAAGGCGACGGTGACTCTTACAGACGGTTCCACCGATCTGGTGCTCAGTGTGACTCAGGAGCATTCAGATGCATATTTCAAGAATGCTACAACAGTCGAGACAAGAAAACTTGTGTACAAGCTCGGAACAATGGTGACAAATGTCACAGCAGACAGCTATGTCCGGGTAAATGATGGACTTTCATATACTCATTTGAATTATAGCGGTCCTGTTGTGGGTTCTACTCAGAATTCCGCCTTTTTTATGTATGAGGTCGATCTGACAAAGAATCTGGATCTGCTCGTGACTTGTGCGAAGGATGACGATTCAAGCATCAAGTTGGTTGACACAGAGATTACTGACAAGGATATAATGCGTAAGCAGTACGCAGACCTGCAGAAAAACAGACCGGAAATTAAAGTCCTGGGCGGTGTAAACGGCGACTTCTTCTTTGGCGAGGAATCAAAAGGAAGAGGAAATCTTCTCCATGGCGTCATGTGGCGAAGGGGAGTATGTCTGAAGGATACTTTTGATGGTGGAGCAGCTTGTACCGTTTTCGCTATGATGAAGGACGGAACAGCTAAGGTGATGTCCCAGTCAGACTATGCGGCTGAGAAGTCGAATATATGTGAGGCAGTGGGCGCCCGTCAAAGAATTCTTGAAAACGGTGTGTCGGTAAACACTTCAGACAAGACGCTTGAGCCAAGAACTGCTGTGGGTGTTTCTCCGGACAGGAAGACAGTGTATCTTCTTGTGTTTGACGGACGAAAGACATACTGGTCGTCAGGTGCGAGCTATGACATGATGGCCACCATCTTTTCGGCTTTCGGCGCAAATAATGCAACTAATCTTGATGGCGGTGGATCATCCACATTTGCTCTTTTGAAGACTAATGCGGCGGGAACATCGGAAAGCGACTATAATGTTTTGAACAAAGTTTCTGACGGTGATGACAGAAAGGTCGTGAACGGTATCGCGATTGTTCAGAAGTAATTGTCAGTTTGGCTAAGGAATGTATGACAGAATGTCAGTCTTTCGGGGCTGGCATTCTGTTTGTCGTATATGGCGTATTCACGAAAATTAATAAAAACGATATAAATTATGATCAGACCATTAGCAGACCGTGTCGTAATCGAGCCAAAGGCGGCAGAGACACAGACAGCGTCAGGACTTTTCATTCCTGATACAGCAAAGGAAAAACCACAGCAGGGAACAGTCGTTGCGGCTGGCCCCGGCAAGAAGGACGAGCCTATGGAAGTGAAGGTGGGTGATGTTGTCATCTACGGAAAGTATGCAGGTACTGAGGTGTCGGTTGACGGCAAGGATTACCTCATCATGAAGCAGTCGGATATTTTAGCAGTATTGTAATATGGCAAAGGAAATAAAATTCAATATAGATGCACGCGCCCAGATGAAGGAGGGTGCGGATGCGCTTGCAAATGCAGTGAAGGTTACACTCGGTCCTAAGGGACGTAATGTGGTTATCGACAAGAAGTTTGGTGCTCCGCACGTGACCAAGGACGGTGTGACAGTGGCGAAGGAGATCGAACTCGAGGACAGATTTGCAAACATGGGCGCCCAGATGGTCAAGGAGGTCGCTTCAAAGACCAATGACCAGGCTGGTGACGGTACTACAACAGCTACAGTTCTCGCACAGGCGATCATCAACGTCGGTCTCAAGAACGTGACAGCAGGTGCAAACCCTATGGACCTCAAGAGGGGTATCGACAAGGCAGTTGCTGCAGTTGTTGAGAACCTCCGTGAGCAGAGCCAGGAAGTAGGCGAGGACTACGCTAAGATCGAGCAGGTAGGTACTATCTCGGCAAACAATGACGGCTACATCGGAAAGCTCATCGCTGACGCTATGTCAAAGGTGAAGAAGGATGGCGTGATCACTGTCGAGGAGGCAAAGGGTACAGAGACAGAGGTGAAGGTTGTCGAGGGTATGCAGTTCGACAGAGGTTATATCTCTCCATACTTCATGACAAACGGTGACAAGATGGAGGCTGTTCTCGACACTCCATACATTCTCCTTACAGACAAGAAGATCTCTACAATGAAGGACCTTCTTCCTATTCTCGAGCCTATCGCTCGCGAGGGTAAGTCTCTTCTTATCATTGCAGAAGATGTCGAGGGAGAGGCTCTTACAACTCTCGTTGTGAACAAGATCCGCGGTACGCTCAAGATCGCTGCTGTGAAGGCTCCGGGCTTCGGTGACCGTCGCAAGGAAATGCTTCAGGATATCGCAGTTCTCACAGGCGGTACAGTGATTTCTGAAGAAAGAGGATTCACTCTCGAGACTACTACACTCGGCATGCTCGGAAAGGCTGAGAAGGCTGTCGTTACAAAGGACAATACTACAATTGTAAACGGTGCAGGTCTTCCAGAGGAGATTGCAGAGCGCGCTGACCTTATCCGCAAGCAGATCGAGACTACGACTTCAGACTACGATCGCGAGAAACTCCAGGAGCGCCTTGGCAAGCTCGCAGGCGGTGTGGCAGTTCTTTATGTAGGAGCCGCTACAGAGGTTGAGATGAAGGAGAAGAAGGATAGAGTTGAGGATGCTCTCAGCGCAACACGTGCTGCAGTCGAGGAAGGTATCGTACCGGGTGGTGGAGTTGCTTACATCCGCGCTTCACAGGCTCTTGCAGAACTTAAGGGTGCGAATGAGGATGAGACTACAGGTATCAACATAGTAGCTCGTGCTATCGAGGAACCGCTTCGCCAGATTGCTGCAAACGCAGGTGTGGAGGGTAGCGTAATCATCAACAAGATCCGTGAGGGTAAGGGTGATTTCGGTTACAATGCACGTACAGATGAGTATGTGAACATGTTCGAGGCCGGTGTCATCGACCCTACCAAGGTATCACGCGTAGCTCTTGAGAATGCTGCTTCTGTTGCTGGTATGTTCCTGACTACTGAGTGCGCTATCGTGGATATCCCAGAGCCTGCTCCTGCAATGCCTGCAGGCGGTGGAATGGGTGGTATGATGTAAAATTCCGTGGCAGATAAGTCGCTGAATATCAGTGCGTTGTAAAAAGGCGATGCCCCATGATCGGGGCATCGCCTTTTAGTATTCTGCTGAGAGTCAATGGGTTAACTGCCACGTTTGCACTCAGTCTGTCACACCATCACGCAGGCTGCCATTCTGGTCCTGGACCGGTCTGGTGCCTCCTGTGTTGTTGACGATTGCAAGGTTCGTGTTGGTTTCGGAAGTCGAGAACCTCATCAGCCACCAGCCATCGTCAGCTGTCATGTTGAAACGGAACGCTGCAGGGAAGTTGCCCGGGTCGGTGTCGTGGAAGCGTACAAGCGGCTTGCCGAGACGTCGGGTGTCGGGATTAGCAAAACCCTCGCCCCAAAGTTCTACACGTCTCTGGAACCAGATTTCATCCTCAAGACTGCGTCCGGAAGCGTCTGCCGAATATGCGGGATCACGGTAAGTCCTTACGAAGTCTTCCAGGATCTGCTTTCCCATTCCGGGCTGACCGCTGCGTGCATAGCCTTCCGCCTGAATAAGGATCATCTCCTCCACCCTCATGAAAGGCCAGTCCTCGTCGTTGTTGGCCGCTCCCACCTGATTCATTCCGAACTTTACATTGGTATATGGAAGGAATGGAAGCTTCACATTCTCTATTTCCAGGGTCGCGACCTCATTGCCGCTCACTCCATTCCATGTCACATAGTCCAGCAGAGGGGATTCAAGCGAAGCATTCACCCACCATCCCTTGCGCACGTCAGTCTGTGGTATCTTATTGTATAGCAGACTGTTGATGCATGAATACACCTGCGTTCCCGGAGCATATCCGTCACCGGAAAATGATCTTATCCAAGAACTTGAGGTGGCATATATGTTAGTAAGAGCGACATCGGTGGTCATGTCATAACCCCATATCCAGTTATGCTCATCGATACTGTAGAATGAAGGTCTTGAGACCTCCTCGATGCTTGCCGGAGTGTAGCCTTCCGAAGCTGCGGCTGCGTCGGATGCCGCCTCTGCCCAATTGCCCGTATATAGGTTGGCGCGGGCTCTCAGGCCATAGGCTGTCTGTATGTCGATACGGCTTTTGTCTGTACGGACATAGCCTTCAAGATTCTCTATTGCCCAATCCAGATCGTCGATGATGAGCCCGTAGATCTCTGCAACTGTTGCGCGGGGATTCTCCGTGAAGTTTGTTGTGCTTTCTGTAACCAGAGGAACGCAAGGCTGATCTGCTGCAATCTCATATCTGAACTGGAAATATGGAGCGAGGTTGAGGTATGCGAATGCCCTCACAGCATGAGCCTGAGCCAATTTATACCTCACTTCAACGTCGTTGCTGTTCGGATCATATGTAGCAATGATTTCGTTTGCGGCCGCAATGGTGTTGTATGGTGCTGCGTATCGTATATATGGATTTGCGTAGTCTCCGTTTCTGGAAGTCAGTGCCCCGCAGGTAGAGAACCAGTTGTATCCGCTGTTGGCAGTTACAAGGTCGGCAGCTTCAAGGTCGCCTGAGAACGCTATCATTATGAAACCGAAGTCGTCCGGACGTCCGCCGTCTCCTCCTCCGAATACGCTGACAGGCGCTCCAAGCTTGGTATACATTCCGTTGAAGGCGGCATTTCCTCGTGACGGTACATATTCATTGGCCGTCTTGACCTGTGAACTCAGCAGTATGCCACCCTGAGGCTCAAGATTGTCAAAGTCGGCGCAGGATGCCAGCAAGATCGCTGCAGACATCATTGTATATATCTTTTTCATTGTATTCCTTGATTAAAATGTCAATGTAACTCCTCCTGTCAGTGTCCTCATTGCAGAGTATGATCCGCTGTTGAGACCGGAGCCTGAGGTGTATGAACCTAAGCCCATGGAAAAGCGAGGGTCCACTCCCTTGCGTGCGGATGTCACGGCAAGGTTGTCTGCTGCGAAATATACTCTCAGACTAGCGATGTGCAGTTTGCTCAGCAGTTTGTGAGGAATTGTATAGCCTACTGTCACATTGTTGATGCTGATATAATCCGAACTTATGAGGAAGCGGTCCACAGCGCTCTGTCCGACGCTGGTGTCTCCGTCAAGACGTGGGATGTCGGAATGCGGATGCTCTTTTGTCCATGCTTTCAGCACGTCCTTGTGCCATGCTGAGCCGACAGCGGAGTCCGTATGCATAAGAGACTGATATGTGCCGTCGTAGTACCTTCCTCCGAACTGATATGAGAACTGCGCGGACAGGTCGAAACCGTATACCCTAAGAGTTGTTCCGAGTCCTCCGTATATCTTAGGAAGTACCGATCCGCACTCGAACTGCTCGGCAATTGAGAACTCGTCGGTAATCGACATCTTTCCCTCCTCGTCTGTGTAATAGTACAGCGCCTTTCCTGTGTCGTGATCCACTCCGGCATACTTGTACATATAAGCTTCGTAAAGAGAGCCGCCTACTTTATAGATGAAGTTGCTTCCCTTTATGCCGTCCTTGGCGACACTCGGGTCAAGCGATAGAATCCTGTTCCTGTAGTGGCTCATGTTCAGATTCCATGACCAATGTACGTTTCGGGTGCTGAAGATGTCTCCATAGAATGACGACTCGAAGCCGTTGTTGAGTACTGATCCGACATTCACAGGGTAATATCCGGTCGGATTGCCCGAAGACAATGGAACGTCCTTGCTGTAGAGCATGTCTGTGGTCTTTCTTGAGAAATATTCGATACTTCCGTTAAGGTAGCTGCCGAAGATTTCGAAGTCCACGCCTACGTTGAACGCCTCCGACGATTCCCATGTCAGGTCAGGGTTTCCCTTGTAAGCCAGAGTCAGGGAGTACTCTCCTGTGTTTTCGTTGTACGAGTGTGTGTAATTGTCGGCATACGGATAATACTTTCTGGCATATGTCGCATTCGGATAAAGGTTGTCGTTGCCCTGGACGCCCCAGCTGACCTTGAGCTTCAGCAGATTGATCCATGGTACGTCAGAAAGGAAGTACTCCTCGCTGATCAGCCATGCTGCTCCTATGCTGCCGAAGTTGCCCCAGCGTTCACCTTCCGCAAATCTGGATGAGGCGTCACGGCGGTATGATGCGCTGACGAAATACTTCTCCATATAGTTGTATTGCACTTTCGCCAGGAAACCCTGAGTCGCATAGTCAGTGGTATAGGACGATACCTTCTTGCTTTTTGTTCCGTCTGCATTGCCCAGCTCTCCGATGAAAGGATCGTAGAGATGGTCGTTCTGTCCTTCGAGATTTTGGATCTTCAACCTATATGACTCGTATCCCGCGAGGGCTTCCAACGTATGTCCGCTGCCGTCGAAGTCTGTCTTGTATTCTGCGAGAATCTGTGTGTTGACTGCGAAATATCTGTCGTGCGAAACCTCGGTCAGTCCATCGACAGACGAACTGCTTCCGAACTGGCTGTACAGGCCGTTGTATCGTTCATTCTCGTTCATCAATCCGAGATTTCCCTTGATCGACAGCCCTTCAAGCGGCGTGATGTTGATTCCGAACTTGCCGGAAATCATGTCAGAATAAGTCTTCTTTCTGTTCACCTCATTGTCCCTGATGGCGTTGCCGACGATGTTCGGACGTATGAAATTAGTCTGGTTGGCATCATATACCTTCATTCCGTTCTCATACATGATATTGCCCTCCGCGTCTCTGACATAAAGCGGATAGATCGGGCCCATGTTGTTTGCGATGTAGAATATGTTGCTTGAAGAACCGAACCTGTCGGTGTATGAAGCCGTCTCCGAGTCGGAATGTGCGTAGCTGAGGTTAGTGGTGAGTTTCAGCCATTTCTTCGCCTGGTAATCCGAATTGATGCGGGCGGTGTATCTTCTGAAATCGGAATTGTTTACAATACCGCCGTCGTCAAGATAGCCGATGCTGCCATAATAGCTGAATCTGTCCTTCGTGCCGCTTGCGGAGAAATTGTACTCCTGTCTGAATGAGTTGAAGAATGCCTCCTTGTACCAGTCGTCCGGGATATAGTAGTATTCTCCGTCCGAATATCCCAGGGTCGCTTTCGGATTGAGTTTGAAGTCGCGTCCGATGAAGGCTTCTCCCTCGGGAACTGTGAATACCTGGTAACCTAGGCCGCCGTTGTTCTGGTCAAAGAGGGTGGCATCGGCAAATGCATATGCTTCGTCCTGCGACTTGCCTGCATATATCTGCGAGTTGTACATCATCCTGTAGTGCGTCTCGTAATATTGTGCGGGATCGCTGATGACATCATATTGGGGAATGAGTCTGGAGTTCGAACCCCATTTTGCATCAAACCTGATGATTGCATCCTGACCTCTTGCTCTTTTGGTAGATATGAGGATGACACCGTTTGCTCCACGTGCACCGTAGATGGCGCTCGCAGAAGCGTCTTTAAGGACAGACATCGATTCCACGTCATTGGGATTGATGTCTGAGATGGCGCCGTCGAAGGGCATTCCGTCCACGATGATGAGCGGTGCGTTGCTTGCGCTCATTGAACCGATACCCCTGATTCGGATTGTGGATTCATTCGATGCGGGGTCGCCTGATGAAGAAATGACCTGGACTCCAGGTGCTGTGCCGGCCAAGGCGCTTGTGACATTGGTGGTCACGCGCGATTCGATTTCTTTCACCCCGACCATTGAAGCCGAACCTGTGAAGGAACTTCTTGTGGCTGTTCCATATGCCACGACAATGGTTTCGTCGATGAATGCGGAATCGGGATGGAGCTCTACGTCGATGATTCCGCTGGAAGCTACTGCAATAGCTGTCGATTGGTAGCCGATGGATGAAAAGATGAGGTTGCCATCAAACGGAACGGAGATGGAGTAGTGGCCTTCGTCATCGGCATTGACTCCGATTGTTGTTCCTTCAAGATGGATTGACGCGAATGGGACCGGATCTCCGGTGGATGCGTCTGTAATGTTTCCTGAGACGGAGATGTTCTGTGCGAAGACCCCGGTACACATCAGTACTGCAATCAGAATGCAGCCGAGTTTCTGAATTGAAAGCATCTTGATGAATGTTTAAATTAAACAAAACCGGTCAGGTTGTCAATAAACATTGGTCAGGTGCTTTGCGCTAAACACTTATTGTGCCAAAAATTAAAAAGAGGTAATCCGTTTGGACTACCTCCTTTCAGCTATAAGAAAACCCTTAAAGGGAAGGATTCTTTATGAAAGCTTGTTGATGTAAACTGCGAGACCGCTCTTGAGGTTTGCAGCTTTGTTCTTGTGGATAACACCGATCTTAGCGAGCTTGTCGATCATTGCATACACCTTAGGTGCGTTAGCCTCGGCTGCTGCCTTGTCTGTTGTGTTACGAATCGCACGAATTGCGTTTCTTGTTGTCTTTGCATAATACTTATTATGCAATCTGCGCCTTTCGCTCTGACGATAGCGCTTGTCTGCTGAAGCGTGATTTGCCATTGTTTTTATTTTTTATATTTCTGGTAGTCGGTAGGGGAATCGAACCCCTCTTGCAAGAATGAAAATCTTGAGTCCTAACCGATAGACGAACCGACCAAACTGACCATTTTTTACGAATGGGAGTGCAAAGGTAGAAAAACTTTTTTAATTGACAAAATATTTTTTATTCTTTCTTCCATTCGAACGAATAAAGCACGGATTCAATCTGCTTCAGATAGTTCTTCTTATCATACTTCGGAGCGTATACAAATGCCTGAAGCATGATGATGTTCTTTCCGTCAGGAGAATAGAATGCATGTGTCACGAACGGTCCGCCCATATAGTCGTTGTGCACCTCCCAGAGTCCTCTGAGTTCTGCAAACTCATGCTCGCCGTATTTCTTGTACTGCACTGAAGGCGCGATTACCGGGCTGATGATCATATATGTGTTTTCGAACATTCCCGGAACGTTCTTCATCATCATCTCTCCCTGTGCCTTCACGAGATTCTCCGGACTCATCATGTTCTGACCCTCTACTACCGGATATTTATAAACGAGTATGCTCTGCTCGGTGAACTGTGTGCTGTATGTGATCCAGATGAAATCATCTGTGCTTTTCTTCAGCTTGTATCCTGAAGGGAAATGAGGCGAGCCGCCTGCCATTGCTGTAACTACAGGTGCAAGTGCAAGTTCCTCATATCTCTTGGTGTTGGCGATAACACGTGCTCTTTCGGCCTGCTCGATCACTGCCTTGATCTTCATACTGTTTTCCTTGTAGAGTTCCACAGCAGTCTCCTCTGTCGGAGCGTTGAGGCGGATGACGCACTGCGGCGCTGCCCATACGTCATTTTTGTAGAGCATTCCAGACTCGGTCACATCTGTGCTGATGTTGACGATGAGAATGTTTCTATGAAGCTGGAACATGCTGGTGAATCCGCTTGGGGCAACATTCACGAGATCGAACATAGGCTCTCTCTGCGGAAGGAACGGGAAGTCGCATGCGAGTGAATCGCGGAGTACATTTCCCATGGAGCCTTCCCAGTCTCCCTTGTTGATGACCACGATCACCTCTCCGGGTTTTCCGCTGATGTTAGGAAGGAGGGCCTTTCTGCTCTTCTGCTGGTTGCAGGAGATTGCACACATTGCCAGGAAGGCAACTGCAATGTAAGTAAGGATTCTTTTCATATTGTTGTAGACTTATTTGAACAACTTTACAATATCATTGCCGAATGCGAGAATCATGAGTCCGAAAACCAGAATCATTCCGATAATCTGCATTACATACAGGAATTTGTCGCTTGGCTTTCTTCCTGTGATCATTTCATAAAGAGTGAATACCATGTGTCCGCCGTCGAGTGCAGGGATAGGGATGAGGTTCATCACACCGAGCATGATCGAAAGAAGGGCGAGGATGTTGAGGAAGCTGTGCCAGTTCCATGTCGAAGGGAAGATCTGACCGATCGAAATGAAACTTCCCACAGACTTGTAGGCCTCTGTACTCGGAGTCGCCACGAGCTTGAGATCCTTAAGGTAACCTCCGATCGTAGAGAATGTCTTGCGGAAGCCGGCAGGGATCGCTGAAAGGAATGAGTATTCCTTCTTCTCCATTTCCACCTGCTTGAGGTAGATTCCAAGCTTTCCTGTGGTGTCTACCTGGAGCGACATGGCAAGTGTGTCGGCACCGCGGACAATGTCGGCTGTTACAGACTCGCCTGCGTGGTCCTGAAGGATCTTCCATGCATCCTGGACGAACTCAATCGGTTCCTGCGCAACTGCAACAAGTCTGTCGCCTGCCTGGAGATCAGCTCCAGCGTTGGGAGAGGTCTCTGCCACGCTGCTGACTGTGAACGGGAGTGCAAGGTCGAACATACCTGGACTTTTCAGAACATCTCCGAACTTTGAGTGGTCGATGTAGATGTCCAGTGTGTCACCGTCTCTGAGGACAGTAGCCTTGCTTGCCATCTGTCTTGCGAGGTCGGCCTGGAGTGACCAGAAGCTTTCAGGTGTATAGTCGTCGAAGCTGATGATGTGGTCTCCGTTGCGGAATCCCATATCGCTTGAGAGTTCATTCACGTAGATCTGCTTGCCCTCGTTGCTGAGATATGATTCTCCCCATTTTGCAAGTATGCATGTGTAGACGATGATTGCAAGGATGAAGTTGAAAAGAACTCCGCCTGCCATCACCAGAAGTCTCTGCCATGCCGGTTTTGTGCGGAACTCCCATGGCTGCGGTTCGCTCTGCAGCTGCTCTGTGTCCATCGACTCGTCGATCATTCCGCATATCTTGCAGTATCCTCCGAGCGGAAGCCAGCCGATACCGTATTCTGTTTCCCATTCAGCTGCCTTAGGGCAGATCTTTGTGAACCATTTGCTCTTGGTGCTGAACAGTTTGAAATCACCTGCGTCAAAGAAGAGGTAGAACTTGTCTACCCTGATGCCGAACATCTTCGCAAAGATGAAGTGTCCGAATTCATGTATTAGAATGAGTATACCTAATGCAAGTACAACCTGCAGTGTCTTTATCAATACAACCATTTAATTTCTAATTTTATCTATAAGGTTCTGCGCAACCGCCAAGGCTGTGCCGTTTGTTTCAAAAATGTCTTCAATGCTCGGGTTCGCGATGAATCCTACGCTTTCCATACACTGACTCACAACATCTGTAATGTCGTAGAAGCCGATTTTTTCCTGAAGGAATGCAGCTACAGCCGCCTCATTTGCCGCATTCATTATGCACGCCATGTTTCCTCCTTTATCCAGAGACTCATATGCCAGTCTCAGTGCCGGGAACTTCTCCATGTCGGGCGCCGAGAATGACAGCTTGCCGAGTTCCGCGAAGTTGAGTTTCCTGTTGTCGAGAGGCAGACGGTAAGGGTAGCTGAATGCAAACTGTATCGCCTCTCTCATGTCCGGATGTCCCATCTGTGCAATTACGGAACCGTCGGCATACTCTACCATCGAGTGGATTATCGATTCCGGATGTACCACTACATTTATCCTGTCGCCCGGTGTTCCGAAAAGCCATCGTGCCTCGATGATCTCAAGTCCCTTGTTCATCATTGTGGCGGAGTCGATGGTGATTTTGCTTCCCATGCTCCAGTTCGGATGGTTCAGCGCCTGTGCCCTTGTGGCGTTGGCTATATCCTCGCGGCTCCATGTTCTGAACGGACCGCCCGATGCTGTGAGATGAATCTTCTCGATGTCGGCTCCTGCCGAACCCATAAGGCACTGGAATATTGCGGAATGTTCTGAATCTACAGGAAGGATGCGTGAGCGGTGCTCTGCTGCAAGATTCATGACGATCTGACCTGCCGCCACGAGTGTCTCCTTGTTTGCAAGGGCAATGGTCTTGCCTGCCTTCACAGCAGAGATTGTGGACTCGAGGCCGCTGAATCCTACCATGGAAGTGAGTACAATGTCGATGCTGTCGCTCTGGACAAGGTCGCACACCGACTTCATTCCGGCGAATACCTTTATATAATGGGGCTGCAGAGCCTCTGAGACTTCCTTGTATTTCTGCTCATTGCAGATGACGACGTTGTTGGCGTCGAATTCAATGGCCTGCTGTATGAGGAGGTCGGAACTGTTGTTCGCAGTGAGGAGTTCCACCTCGAACAGATCCCTGTGCTGTCTGATTACATCAAGGGCCTGTCGGCCTATCGATCCTGTCGATCCTAATATCGCGATTCGTCTTTTCTCCATATCAGAAATTGATGTATTTTGCCGGGTCTACAGTCTCTCCCTTGTGCCACAGCTCGAAGTGGAGGTGTGTGCCTGTGCTGAGGTCTCCTGTGTTTCCTACGAGAGCGATAGGCGCTCCCGCTGTAACCTTGTCCCCGCTTTTCTTGAGAAGTTTCTCGTTGTGCTTGTATATGGAGATGATGTCACCCTCGTGCTGTATCTGGATGGTGTAGCCGGAAGCGTTGCTCCATTCCGCACTGATGACAGTGCCGTCGAGAGTGGCCTTGACCACGGTTCCCTCCGGTGCGGTGATGTCGATGAACGGATGTCCGGCAGGATTGTATGCCTGTGAAATGACTCCCTTGAGAGGGCAGAAGAAGTGAAGACCTTCAATAGGAAGGTTGCGCTTGTCTCTGTCTGCAGAGATGCCGAACTGCTCCTCCTCCTTGACCTTCTGTCTCAGAATAGAGTCGTTTTTCTGTATTTCTGCGAAGTCCGCGTCCTTCGAAAGTGAGCTCATGCCTGCATTCACGAGGCTGTCGATCTTTATCGGGTCCATTCCCTCCATGACTCTCTTGAGGTTTTCGGAATAGAGTCCCCATTTGTAGATGACTGTTTCCAGCGAGTCGATTGTGATCGCATTCTGGATGGCCGCTCTCTTGGATCTGGCGTCCGGATATCCCGGGATGAATGTCCTGACTGGAGTAAATGCAATGATCGAGAATATCGCAGCGCTGAATGTGACAAGAAGAGTGACGATGGCCACGAAAAAGCTTGTTTTAGTGAAATGGAGTGTCACAAGCTGCTTATGGGACATGTCGTCAATTATCGCAAGTCTGAAATTGCTTCTTTTATGCTCTTTGTTGCTTTTGCTCATATCTGCATTTTTACTAACTTTGCACCCTATGGACAGAATAATAGGCATTGATTACGGGCGCAAGAGAGTCGGAGTTGCGGTAAGCGATCCGCTCGGAATTTTTGCGTCTGCCCTGGAAACGGTACATTCTGCAAAGATAATAGAATATCTCAAAAAATACGCTGAAAATGAGAAAGTGGTGCGTTTTGTAGTGGGGTATCCGATCAATATGAATGGCCAACCTTCAGAGGCGGCAAAGGATATAGATGTCTTTCTCAAACATCTCGCAAAAGCCTTTCCGGATATTCCGGTAACCCTTGAGGATGAGCGCTTTACATCTGTGCTTGCACACAGGGCAATGATCGACGGCGGAATGAAGAAGCAGGACCGCATGAAGAAGGAATCCGTCGACAAGATCAGCGCTGCCATCATACTCCAGTCATACTTAGATAAAATTGTCAAATAATCATGATACTTCCAATCTATCTCTACGGAGCAGATGTTCTCCGAAACGAAAACAAGGATGCCGATCTTAACGACAAAGAAGGACTCCAGAAACTCATCGCCGACATGAAGGACACCCTCAAGGTAGCTGACGGCTGCGGTCTTGCGGCTCCTCAGGTGGGTGTGAATCTCCGCGTCGTGATCGTTGACGGCCGTGAGCTTTCCGATACATATGACTATCTCCATGACTTTGTGCGTGTGATGATCAATCCTGTGGTTCTTGAGGAAAGCGAGGAGGTCTGCGAGTATTCGGAAGGCTGCCTCAGCGTGCCAGGTGTATATGCAGAGGTGACTCGTCCTTCGAAGATCAAGGTGGAGTATTATGACGAGAATCTCCAGAAGGTGGTTGAGGAGTTCGACCGTTTCGGCTGCCGAATGGTTCAGCACGAGCTTTCGCACCTCGAAGGCAATCTTTTTGTAGATAATATTTCGCCTATCCGTCGTAAGATGATCGCACGTAAACTGCAGGCCATCTCGAAGGGCGCGGTACAGACACGTTATAAATCAAAAAGATAATGGGAGCATTTCACGCATATGACATAAGGGGAATCTACAATGTGGATTTCGACAAGGAGACAGCCTACAAGGTAGGTTATTTTCTTCCTGAACTTCTTTCTGCAGACAAGGTTCTTGTAGGAAGAGACGGCAGAGTATCATCTCCGGAGATACACGAATACCTTCTCAAAGGTATCACAGACGCAGGTGTGGATGTGTATGATATCGGATTGAGCACAACTCCGATGGTGTATTTCGGTACTGCGAATTACGGTTTCAAGGCATCGGTGCAGATTACGGCTTCACACAATCCTGCCGAGTACAACGGCATGAAGGTTTCACGTGAGAATGCGCTTCCTGTAGGTCTTGATACAGGATTGGGACAGATCAAGGAGTGGATCGAGTCGGGACGCGAGTGTCCTGTGGCTGAAGTACGCGGAACTGTCTATCCTATGGATATAAAGAAGGACTATCTCGAATTCCTTCTCAAATATAAGGGAGATTGGTCGGATCTCAAGATCGCGATGGATGTCTCAAACGGTATGGCGTCGCTTTTCGTTCGCGATATCTTCGGTGACCAGCCTACATATATATATGAGGAACTCGACGGAAGTTTCCCTAACCATGAGCCTAATCCTCTTGTTCCAGCTAACGTTGAGGATCTCAAGAAGCTTGTTGCGGAGACAAAGTCGGATGTCGGTGTGATCTATGACGGAGACGCGGACCGCGTGATGTTCGTGGATGAGAACAGCAGATTCATTTCTCCAGACCTCATGATCGCAGTGCTCGGACATTATTTCCTCGAGGAGAGAGGAGAAAAGGGACCGGTGCTCCAGGATATCCGCAGCTCGAAGGCGGTGGGAGAGTATCTGACCCCTATGGGCGCAGAGATGCATACATGGAGAGTAGGCCGTGCCTATGCTGCACTTAAGCTTCGCGAACTTGACGGAGTGTATGGCGGAGAGCTTGCCGGACATTACTACTTCCGCGATTTCTTCTATTCAGACAGCGGTATCCTCGCTTCCATTCTCATTCTCAATGTTGTTGCAAAGATGAAGGCCCAGGGCGTTTCGCTCAGCCAGCTCATCGCGCGCATCGAGAAGTATCAGAACTCGGGAGAGATCAACTTCCGTATCGAGCGTAAGCAGGAAGCCATGGATGCTGTCCGTGACTATTTCATGAGCACTGAGCATGCTACCGCTTCCATGGACTTCGACGGTTACCGTGTCGAGTTCCCTGACTGGTGGTTCAATATCCGTCCTTCGAATACGGAGCCATATCTGAGATTCCTCTGCGAGGCGACTTCAAAGGAACTCCTTGATGAGAAGGTGGCGAAGGTGCGTGAGATTGTGGCTCAGTTCGCATAGCAAGAAAACCTAAAACAGACTATGACAATAAACAGAATAAGCAAATATCTTTTAGTTCTCACCTGCATGGCATTGACCTTTGCGGGTGAACTTTCTGCAGAGACACGTGTGCGCATCGATACCGTGAAGACCGTACTTCAGGTGCGCCGTCCGGCATTGGAGGCTGTGAAGTCTCTTGATGTCTCTCCTGCTGGTCCTATCGATACATTGGATACCGTCAACGAGCACGTGAAGGTTATCCTTTATTCGGACAATACCTGGCAGTACTACAAGACTCCCGAGTTTGCGCAGAGCAAGGAAGTCTTCAACAGTTATTGGGACGAGGTGAACACCAATCCGTACAAGGCATCTCTTGACTCGCTTCCGTATTCATGGTCAGTGTGGCTCGTGGATAACCTTGACCAGTATCACTGCCCGTTCCAGGGAGATGTGCACCCTCGTGGAAAATTCGGTCCACGTCGCGGTCGCCGCCATCAGGGAGTGGACCTTCCGCTTAAGACCGGAGATCCTATCTATGCGACATTCACAGGCCGTGTCCGTGTTTCGAAATATATGAGCGGTTTCGGTAATCTTATCATCATCCGTCACGAGAACGGTATTGAGACATTCCATGGCCACCTCTCGAAAAGAAATGTCGAGGCCGGTGACTGGGTGAATGCAGGTGATATTATCGGTCTCGGTGGTTCCACAGGACGTTCGACAGGTCCGCATCTCCATTTCGAGACCCGCTACAACGGTTTCGCATTCGACCCCCAGTGGCTGATCGATTTCAAGACCGGCGAACTCCGCCACCGTCTCTTCATCCTCAAGAAGAAGTACTTCAATATCTACAGCAACTATGCCCAGGATTTCGAAGACGAGTGGAAGAACGAGGAGGATGACAAGAGGGAAGAGGCTGAACGCGCCGCAATGAAATGGCATACTGTCAAGTCCGGAGATACTCTCGGCCGCATTGCCATCAACAACGGCACCACAGTCAGCGCCATCTGCAAACTCAACGGTATCACGCCGAAGACAGTCCTGAAGATCGGACGCCGACTCAGAGTCAGATAGGCTTTCCTTATTCACTAAGATTCCTATTCAGTGTGATTCCGACAGAATTGTCAGAATTAAATAACAATAGATACCGTCCTGCATCATTTTGACCGATTTGATGTGGGACGGTAGCTTTTTGTGACCATTTAAGCCGATTTCAGAGAGCGTCCTGTACAGAATCAGGGAGTTTCTTGTAGGACGATATTTGTTGTGGAGAAATCATGGTGCTCTATAGAGCTGTTTCGCCTTTCCTGTCAAGTGGGCTTGTTCCCTTATGTTACCAAGCTGAATGGTCATGGGTTGTCTGTGTAGGAAGCGAGCTGTGCCCAGAATCGGGTAAAACTAGCCACAGCTGTCCCGAAAAACCGGTGTAAACAAGGATTCCAGGCACACCTGTGTCCACTTTTAGTCCAAACTCGCCACAGTACTCCAGATTATATCTTTATAAGTGTGCGCCACAGCTGGCTCTCTCCGCTTGTTTTGCGCCATTGAGTGCGTCGTTGATACACTGTTTTAGATTTTCACGTTTTGGGCATAAATCAGACAGCTCGGTCGCATTCCGAGTGGAAGTTGACCGAGCTGTCTTGTATGGTTGTCTGCGTTATGCCGACTGTCGTGTTGGAGGGATTATTCCCACTCGATTGTTGCGTTTGGCTTCGGTGAGAGGTCGTAGCATACGCGGTTGACCTGTGGAACCTCTGCAAGGATACGGTCAGTGATCTTGAGGAGGATAGGCCACTCGATCTGCTCGATTGTAGCTGTCATCGCGTCGATAGTGTTCACGGCGCGGATGATTACCGGCCAGTCGTATGAACGTGCGTTGTCACGTACACCTACAGACTTGAAGTCAGGAATCACTGTGAAGTACTGCCATACTGTCTTGTTGAGACCTGCGGCTGCGAACTCCTCGCGGAGGATAGCGTCTGCCTCACGGAGAGCCTCAAGACGGTCGCGGGTGATTGCGCCGAGGCAACGTACTCCGAGACCTGGACCTGGGAACGGCTGACGGTATACCATCTCGTATGGAAGACCGAGCTCAACACCGCATGCACGAACCTCGTCCTTGAAAAGCTGCTTGAGCGGCTCTACGAGTTCGAATTTGAGGTCGTCAGGAAGACCACCTACGTTGTGGTGTGACTTCACAACCTTTGCTGTCTTTGTACCGCTCTCTGCGATGTCAGGATAGATTGTACCCTGTCCGAGGAAATCGATACCGTCGAGCTTGCGTGCCTCTTCCTCGAATACGCGGATGAACTCGCCGCCGATGATCTTTCTCTTCTGCTCAGGATCAGCAACACCCTCGAGGAGACCGAGGAAACGGTCTGTTGCGTCAACATAGATAAGGTTTGCGCAGAGCTGGTTTCTGAATACCTCGACAACGTTCTCAGACTCGCCCTTACGCATAAGGCCGTGGTTTACGTGAACGCAGTAGAGCTTGTCACCGATAGCCTTGAGAAGGAGAGCTGCGAGAACTGAGCTGTCAACACCGCCTGAAAGGGCGAGGAGGACCTTCTTGTCGCCTACCTGCTGACGGATGAGCTCAACCTGGTCAGCCACGAAGTTCTTCATGTTCCAGTTAGCTTCAGCCTTGCAAGTCTCGAAAACGAAATCCTTGATAGCTGCCTTGATAGCCTCTTCGTCGTTGCCGAACTGAGCAAGCTTCACCTCGCAGAGTGCCTTGTCGTGGCCTGCTGCCATTACAGGAATACCAGCCTCATAAATCTCAGGAAGCACATCGATCGCAACTCCGTCGATTACATTGTTCGGGCCACCGTTGATGATGATACCCTTTACGTTAGGAAGAGCCTTGAGCTCCTCAGCTGTGATGTCGTGCGGGTGAATCTCGCTGTAAACGCCCAATGCACGGATTGCTCTTGCAACCACTGTGTTCTCATGGCTGCCAAGATCAAGAATTACGATCATGTCCTGTTTCATACTGTTTATTAGGTTATTTGATATTTTGTCGTTTGTTTGCTTTTTACAGCCCGCAAAAATAGAAAAAGATTAGAAAATATTTTATAAAAATATCTACTTTTGCAAATCTTTTTCGAACGGCACTGCCGGTCGGGCGGTAGTATGCCGTTAAATGATTAACTATCAGTGAAATATGCAGGATATTAGAAACATTGCGATCATCGCGCACGTCGACCATGGTAAGACAACCATCGTTGACCGCATGATTTATCAGGCACGTCAGCAGCGTGAACAGGAGAAGTTGGGAGAACTTATCCTCGACAATAACGACCTCGAAAGAGAAAGAGGTATCACAATCCTTGCGAAGAATGTATCTGTGGTTTATAAGGGAGTGAAGATCAACGTGATCGATACTCCGGGCCATAGTGACTTCGGCGGTGAGGTTGAGCGCGTGCTTAATATGGCAGACGGTGTCATCCTCCTCGTAGATGCATTCGAGGGATGTATGCCGCAGACAAGATTTGTGCTTCAGAAAGCTATCGAGATGGGTAAGAAGCCTGTTCTCGTCATCAATAAAGTAGACAAGCTGAACTGCCGTCCTGACGAGGTTCAGGAGGAAGTTTTCGATCTTATGTTCTCTCTCGGAGCAACAGAGGATCAGCTTGATTTCCGTACAATCTACGGTAGTGCAAAGCAGGGATGGATGTCGTACGACTGGAAGGAACCGACCGAGGATATCACCGCTCTTCTTGACACTATCCTTGAGGTAGTTCCTGCTCCGGAGATGGTTGAGGGAACCCCTCAGATGCTTATTTCGTCATTGGAATATTCTCCATACGTAGGTCGTATCGCTGTCGGAAGAGTGACACGCGGCTCACTTCAGGCAGGTATGAACATCACCCTCTGCAAGAGATATGATATCCAGCAGAAGCAGAAGATCAAGGAGCTTATGATCTTCGACGGTCTTGGAAAGACAAAGGTCGATGAGGTTAAGTGCGGTGATATCTGCGCAGTTGTGGGTATCGAGGGCTTTGAGATCGGTGATACAATCGCTGACTTTGAGAATCCGGAGGCGCTTCCTCCAATCGAGGTCGATGAGCCTACAATGAGCATGCTCTTCTGTATCAATAACTCACCATTCTTCGGCAAGGAGGGTAAGTTCGTGACTTCGCGTCACCTCAAGGACCGCCTTGAGAAGGAACTTGAAAAGAACCTTGCGCTCAGAGTGAAGCCGGGTCCGAATGCGGATTCGTTCGTGGTATACGGTCGTGGTGTCCTCCATCTTTCGGTTCTTATCGAGACAATGCGTCGCGAGGGATTCGAGCTTCAGGTGGGACAGCCGAAAGTGCTTGACAAGATGATCGGCGGACAGAGATGTGAGCCTATCGAGAACCTTACAATCGACCTTCCGGAGGAGTTTGTAGGTAGAGCAATCGAGATGGTTACCCGCAGAAAGGGTGCCCTCATTCAGATGGAGGGTAGAGGTGACAGAACCCATCTTGAATTCGATATTCCGTCACGTGGTCTTATGGGATTGAGAAGCAATCTTCTTACTGCAACTCAGGGTGAGGCAGTGGTTGCACACCGTCTCAAGGGCTACGAGCCGTACAAGGGCGACATCGAGCGCCGTACAAACGGTTCGCTCGTGTCTCTCGAGACAGGTCTTTCGGTGGCATATTCTATGGATAAGCTCCAGGACAGAGGCCGTTTCTTCATCGAGCCGGGCGTTGAGATCTACGAAGGCCAGGTGGTTGGTGAGCACACTCGTGAAAGAGACTTGAACATCAACATCTGCAAGACAAAGAAGCTGACAAACATGCGTGCATCCGGCAGTGATGACAAGGTTATGCTTCCGCCTCCGGTAGTGTTCTCTCTTGAGGAAGCACTCGAGTATATTCAGGAGGACGAGCTTGTGGAGGTTACGCCAAAGTCTATGCGACTTAGAAAGATAATTCTCAACGAGATAGAGCGCAAAAGGAAAAGTTCGGATTTTAATTGCTAATAACGAATTTATTTCTTACCTTTGCGGGCTCAAATCTATTTACGGGTCAGAATGAACGAAAAATTTACCATACCTTTAAATGGATTGGCGACAGGAAAAAACGAGTTTTTTGTCCATGTCGGCAAGGAGTTCTTCAGTAGTTTTGAAAACGAGGAAATCCTTAATGCAGACCTTCAGGTGAGGATTTTGGTTGAAAAATCGGGTCGTTACGTAGGGGTTGACTGCGACATCGAAGGTGATGTTACAGTTGAGTGCGACAGGTGTCTGGAACCGCTTGAAATGCCGATCGACGCACAGGTCAGACTGAGCGTGAAATTCGGTGAAGAGGAAGTTTCGGAGATCGGTTCGGAGAACGAGAGAGAGGTGATTTTTGTGAAGGAGGACGATGCGGAGCTTGATATGAGCCAGATCATTTATGATTATGCATGTCTTGCGCTGCCGATGCAGAGAGTACACGAAGAGGGTGAGTGCAATCCTGAGACCATGAAGTATTATGGGGTAGGAGAGACGCCTGAAACAGTGGAAGAGGAGTCGAATCCGTTCGCAGCCTTGAAGGATCTGTTTAAATGATTATTAATAATTAAAAAAATATAGTAAAATGGCACATCCAAAACACAAAGTCTCTAAGCAGAGACGTGACAAGAGAAGAACACATGATGTAGCTGTAGTTCCTACACTCGCTACTTGTTCAAACTGCGGTGCAACAATCATGTACCACAGAGTATGCCCAGAGTGCGGCTACTACAGAGGTCGTCAGATCATCGAGAAGAAAGCTGAGTAATCAGCTTTTCTTTTTATCGGCCCTGTAGTTCAACGGATAGAATGGAAGTTTCCTAAACTTTAGATAGCAGTTCGATTCTGCTCGGGGCTACGAAAGAGGATGTACAGCAATGTGCATCCTCTTTTGTTGTGTGTAACTTCGTATTTTTCAGAGAATTTCTTATATTTGCACGATTGTGCGCGCGTGCGTACGTGAGAATGACGTTAAACTATAAATGAAAAATACTATGAAAAGAGTAATTGCAACACCAGATGCACCGAAGGCGGTGGGCCCATATTCACAGGCTATCGAAGTGAACGGAACACTTTACATTTCAGGTCAGATCCCTGTAAATCCTGCAGACGGTAAGGTGCAGGAGGATATCGTTGCTGCTGCGCACCAGTCACTCAAGAACATCGGTGCCATCCTTAAGGAGGCAGGAATGACTTATGACAATGTTGTAAAGACTACAGTTCTTCTTGCCGACATCGCTGACTTCAAGGCAGTGAACGAGGTGTATGCTGAGTACTTCACCGGTGACAAGCCTGCAAGAGCTTGCTATCAGGCTGCTGCTCTTCCACTTGGAGTAAAGGTTGAGATCGAAGCAATCGCTGTGAAATAATGAGCAGAAAGACGCTCATAATGTGTTTGGCAGTCCTCTCGGCAATGATTGTTGCCTTGGGGATTGCCATAGCTTTTCTTTATTCCGGCACAGGCTCCGGTGACAGGACGCGTGAGGTCGATATGGACGGTGCGTGCAGCTGTCTTGTCGCGGTCCCTTCCGACGCTGTGCTTGTGACATGTTCGTCTCGTCTGGATAAGGCCTGTGCAGGCCTGCTCTCGTCGTATCAGCTTCCGGATTCGCTTCTTACCTATATCGAAAGAGGCGACCTGGCTTCGATGAAGAGAAATTCTGTGGCGGTTTCGCTCCATTATTCAGGTAAGCTCATTCCTCTGTATGTGTTCGATATCGACGGCGCTTCCGACGCTGCGGTAGGCTTCCTTGCAGAGAAGGTCGGTGAGTTCGGATACACTTCGCAGGTGGACGGAGATTTTCTTCTTGTGTCTCAGTCTGAGGCGCTCGTAAAATCGGCATCAAGACACATTGATACCGAGGTTTCCATTGCGGATGCCCCTGGATTCGCGGACGCTGTGGAATCTGCCGAGGGAGATGTACTTGTCTTTGTTCCGCATCTTCACACAAGGAAACTTCTTCCTGTCGTTGGTGGCAAGCAGTTGACCCGCCATGCCGCTTTCCTCGAGAGAGTTGCAGACTGGTCGGCGTTCGTTGTTGCTGACTATGAGGGCGTTCCGTTCTCGTTGAATGGAGCGTTTGTCTCAGACGGAGAGTCGGATGAATTCATAACAGCTCTTGAGGGATGCACACCTAAGGTTTCAAGTGTTTCGGATGTGCTTCCGTCATATACCGTTTCAGCGGTGACAATCCCTGTGTCCAATATCAATGACTATATCTTGTCATACAAGTCGTTCGTGGACTCACGACAGAGCCTTCATGAACTCAACGCGAAGCAGAAGAAGCTTGAGAAGTCGGCCGGCATTGCTCCTGAGGCATTCTTTGAGCGTCTCGGAGTAAAGGAGGTCGCGACTGCGAGCTTCAAGGTGGACGGAAAGATGGAGAAGGTAAACCTCATCCATACATCCGGCAAGGAGGTGGAACTCATCTTCAAGGGCAACGATGTCACCTCGCTCAGAGGCTATGTCCCTGCGGTACATTCATGGGCTTACGGTTCATTTGCGGCATCTGTCTGCGGAGGCATCTTTGCATTGGCCGATGAGTCATGTTTTACATATGTCGACGGATGGGTCATCACCGGAAGCAAGGCGGCTATCGAGGAGTATGTTGTAAGAAAGGCGTTGGAATACAACCTGACGGCATATATGGCCGATGCGGGCAAGGCTGACCTCCTGTCTGCGGCACCGGCGTTGGCACTTGCATATTTCTCATTGACAGAGGACAAGGATGGCACAGACCTCAAACCTTCTACATGGAAGAAACTGTCAAAGGCCATGGAGGCGGATTATGCTCCTGCAGTTGTCACTGTGGGCAAGTCGAAGGATGGCGTGACCGTCAAGGCTGAGGTTCACAGCCTTACCCTCAAAAAGACAAAGGCTCCTGTGTTTGAGCGTGACACTACAGTTGTAGTGCCGACCGGACCATACAAGGTAAAGAATTCGCACACAGGAAAGATCAATACATTCTATCAGAATGCACAGAAGTCTCTCTGCCTGAGAGACGAGAACGGAAAGGATCTCTGGGGAGTTCCTTTCGGAAAGATGATCTGCGGCGCAGCACATAACGTGGATTATTATGCAAACGGTAAACTGCAGATAATCTTCGGTGCAGGCAGTCAGATTTACATTATAGACAGACTGGGACGCTATGTGAGCGGGTTCCCGGTAGACCTCGGCAAGGAGATTCTCCTGGGTCCGGATGTTTATGATTTCAGCGGTGCAAAGAAGTATAACATTCTTGTGCTGCATAAGGATAACACCGTAGAGATGTATAATCTCAAAGGAAAGAAACCTGAATCATGGAAGGGTATCGCCGCTCCGGAGACAGTCAAGTCGCTTCCTGAGAGAATCACCGTCGGCGGCAAGGATTTCTGGGTTGTGAGAACATCTGTCCAGACCCTTATCTATCCGTTCTACGGTGGCGAGCCGGTTGTTGTCCTCGAGGGTGACGACAAGGTCAGACCGGACAGCGAGGTCAAGATTCTTGATGCAACATCGGTACAGGTCAACTGCTATAACGGCAAGACCCGTACGCTGAAACTTAAATAGACACATTTAAACTTGGAATAATATGGAATTCACATCAGTCAATCTACTCTTCCAGGAGGTCTTCAAGAAGAATTGGGACCGTCCTGCAATCTCTAACTATCAGGGAGTTACCCTGCACTATAGAGATGTGGCAAGAAGAATAGAGAAAATGCACATCATGTTTGAAGAGTGCGGCCTGCAGAAGGGTGACAAGGTGGCGATCTGTTCGCGTAACCAGGCGAACTGGGCGGTTGCCTTCCTTTCAGCCATGACCTATGGTGCTGTGCCTGTTCCGCTTCTTCACGAGTTCAAGTCAAGCAATATCCATCATCTTGTAAACCATTCAGAGGCTAAGATCCTTTTTGTGGATGATGTGATCTGGGAAGGACTCACTGAGACAGAAATGCCTGATCTCCACGCGATTATTCAGGTGAATACATTCAAGCTCCTTTATGCGAAGGACGAGAATATCGTATCTGCACGTGAGCATCTCAATGAACTTTTCGGTAGGAAATATCCTAACGTGTTCACCCCTGAAGACCTCCACTACTATGAGGATTCGGCGGACGAACTTGCAGTAATCAACTATACATCGGGAACATCCGGATTCTCAAAGGGTGTAATGATCCCTTACCGTGCTATCAGATCCAACCTTGAGTTCGGTAAGAAGGTGCTCCCGGGACTCGACAACACTAAGAGCGTCGTATCAATGCTCCCTTCTGCACACATGTACGGTCTCATGTTCGAGCTTCTTTACGAACTCAGCGTCGGTGCCCATGTGCATTTCCTTTCACGTGTGCCGAGCCCTAAGATCATCATGCAGGCTCTTGCAGAGGTTAAGCCATATGTCATCATTGCGGTTCCTCTCGTGATCGAGAAGATATACAAGACAAAGGTAAAGCCTATTCTCGAGAAGGAGGGTATCAAGGTGCTCATGAAACTCCCTGTGCTCAATCAGGTGATCATGAACAAGATCAAGACTGAGCTTGTGAACGCTTTCGGAGGAGAATTCTACGAGGTCATCATCGGCGGTGCTGCATTCAACAAGGAGGTTGAGTCTTTCTTCAAGAAGATGAACTTCCCGTTCACAGTAGGTTACGGTATGACAGAGTGTGCTCCTATCATCACATACGATGACTGGACAGTAGAGAAACTCTACTCTTGCGGTAAGGCGGCTCCTAACATGCAGGTGCGTATCGCTTCCGCTAATCCTGCTGAGATCCCTGGTGAGATCCAGGTGAAGGGAGACAACGTGTTCATGGGATATTACAAAAATGAGGAAGCTACTGCAGAGGTTCTCACAGAAGACGGATGGTTCCGTACAGGCGATATGGGTATCCTCGACGAAGAGGGTTCGCTCTTCATCAAGGGCCGTACAAAGTGTATGATCCTTGGCCCAAGCGGTCAGAACATCTATCCTGAGGAAGTCGAGACAGTAATCAACTGCCAGCCATATGTGGTTGACTCTCTCGTAGTCGAGGATAACGGAGGACTTACTGCCCTCATCTATCCTAACTTCCCGCAGGGTGCAAAGGACGGCATGAACCAGGATGCATTCGTCAAGTACATCGAGGGAACACTCCCAGAGTTGAACAAGGAACTCCCTAACTATGCCAAGATCAAGAAGATTGAGGTTATGTCGGAGGACTTCGAGCGCACTCCTAAGAAGAGTATCAAGCGTTATCTGTATCAGAGATAATTATGGAAAAATTCGATCAGAGCTATATCGAGATGGCCGGAGTCTGGGCCCGCAATTCGTATTGCAAGCGTCGTCAGGTCGGTGCTCTCATTGTCAAGGACAAGATGATCATCTCGGACGGTTACAACGGTACACCGTCCGGGTTTGAAAACATCTGTGAGGATGAGAACGGTGTTACAAAGCCGTATGTTCTCCACGCGGAGGCGAATGCCATCACAAAGGTCGCGAAATCCGGTAACAGCAGCAACGATGCGACACTATATGTAACTGCTTCCCCATGTGTGGAATGCGCCAAACTGATCATTCAGGCCGGTATCAAGAGGGTTGTCTACAGAGATGCATATCGAATTACAGACGGAATCGACCTTCTTGTACGTGCGGGCATTGAAGTTGAGCAGGTACAGTAAACGCGTGTCGATATATCTTTGAAAAATATGAAGATCAATTTCAATTCCAATCTTATCATAGCACTCCTGGGCGTTGTCCTGGGAGTTGTTTTGACTTTGTCGTCCTCTAAAGTTCTGGAGTCGAGGAAGTTCGACGGTGACTATAACCGTTGGAGAAAACTCAATCTGATACTTCAGGAGGTGCAGAAGAACTATGTGGATACAATAGATATGGCCGGAATGACAGATGCTGCGGTAGTGGCGGCGTTGTCCGAGCTCGATCCGCATTCGGTATATCTGCCACCTGTGGAACTTACAGAGTCAGAGACCGAACTTTCAGGAAACTTCGAGGGTATCGGCATTACGTTCAATGTGCCTAACGATACTGCGATTGTACTCAACACCATCCCCGGAGGTCCGTCTGAGAAGGCCGGACTCATGCAGGGAGACAGAATCATCAAGGTGGGCGAGAAGGTTATTGCCGGTGTAAAGACGCCGCAGGACAGCATGATCCGCCTTATGAAGGGTCCAAAGGGCACTAAGGTGAAGATCACTGTCAACCGTGACGGTACAATGATTCCGTTTGATATTACCCGTGACAAGATTCCTGTGCACTGCATCGACGCGGCGTTCATGGTAGATGATGTCACAGGCTATATCAAGCTCACAAAGTTCACCCGCACAACTTACAAGGAGTTCCGTGAGGCGTATGAGAAACTTCTCGGATTGGGTATGAAAAAACTCGTATTCGACCTTCGTGACAATACCGGCGGCTACTTCGACCAGTCGCTTCTCCTGTCGAATGAGTTCCTTGAGGACGGTGACGGAATCGTATATATGGAAGGACTCCATCGTCCTCGTCAGAGCTATGACGCCGACGGTAGAGGCAAACTCAAGGATGTTGAACTTGCAGTCCTGATTGACGAGGGTACGGCTTCTTCAAGCGAGATATTCTCGGGAGCGATCCAGGATAACGACCGCGGAACAATCGTCGGCCGCAGATCATATGGAAAGGGCCTTGTGCAGGAACCGATCAATTTCACTGACGGCTCGGGAATCCGCCTTACGGTGGCAAGATTCTACACACCGTCGGGACGTTGTATCCAGAAGCCTTACGACAAGGATTACGCGTATGATATATATGAAAGGTATGCCCACGGAGAGATGGTTTCCGCCGACAGTATGAAGGTGGATACGACTGCGGTGTATTACACTGTGAAGGGTCGCAGGGTGTACGGTGGCGGCGGCATCATTCCGGATGTGTTCGTTCCGATCGATACGACCAAGGCGACGAAGTTCTATATCGACTGCAACAAGAAGGCGACAGCCGTGCGCTTTGCATCTACCATGTTTGACAAGTACAAGAGTGCCCTTGCCGGAATTTCGGATTTCACAGTGCTCGAGAAATATCTCCACGACATAGACCTTGAACGTCAGTTCCTTGACTATGCGGCGCGCGTGGACGGATTCAAGCCTGCAGCAGGCGAGTGGGAGGAGTCTCGTGACTATATGATGCCGCAGATCAACGGCCTCGTAGGTAGATTCTCCAAGGTCGGTGAAGAAGCGTTCTACCGCTTCTACCTGTCGATTGATGATTCGATCAGGAAGGCTCTGGAGTGTCTAGAATAATTTCTTCTTGCTCACAGTAGCAACGAATTCCTTAAGATAGAACGGTTCGAAGTACGCAACGTCTTCGAATCGTTTTGCTTTATATGCCTCGGCTGCCGGCTGAAGCATAGCGGAAGCCTTAGGATTGCACTGACAGAAGTGTGCGTTCGGATGCTTGATGACGTCGGCGCATTTGCCTGCTCCGTCTCCGATGAAAAGTACCGGGCCCTGCTCAAGGTATTCTGAAAAGCTGGTTTCGTCAACGATTACCGGTGTTGTCTCGGTAATCTGACGCGCATTGACGCCTGTCTCAAATACAGCGGAATATACCTCCATACGACGAGCGTCGATCATCGGTACGATGAACTTCGGCGTTTCAGCAAGTCCGGCTTCTTCAGCGGCCTGCGCCACCAATGTGTCCAATGTACCTACAGCTGTCAGCGGTTTTCCGGAACCGAAGCAAAGTCCCTTTGCTGTCGACACTCCTACGCGGAGGCCGGTGTATGATCCCGGACCCTTGCTTACACATACCGCATCGCAGTCGGCGAGCTTTATTCCTCTTTCCTCAAGAACCTCCTGCACGAAGACGGCTGTAAGAGAAGCGTGTGCCTTCGGTGCGGAACTTTCCCTGTATGCGGTCACCTTTCCGTCCTCGGCAAGAGCGACGGAGCAAAGTGCAGTGGATGTCTCGATAAGTATGATTCTTTCCATGATTATTTCAAAGTCAGCAGGTTTTTGATGTATGGGAATATTCCTTCGGCGATGTTTGAGATGACCGGATAAAGGGTGGATGTCTGGAATGTCTCCGGAAGCGCGCTCTGAGTCGATGTGTAGAACGAATTGATAATCAATGCTATCAGTCCGAGAATCAGAATGCCCTTCATCAGGGAGAAAACTGTTCCGAGAAGCTTGTTCACCCATCCGAGAAACACGAAATCCAGGATTTTCTCAAGCAGTTTCCCGATGAGTCCGAGGCATAGGAAGACGACAATGAGGATGAGCGCGAATGCGACAATCTTCAGGATCTGTTCCGATGCTGTGATGTATTGGGATATCCATTCTGTCACGACTCCTGCGAATTGTGCGGATGCCCAAATTCCTACGATGAGGGAGATTATTGAGATCGCCTGTGAAATGAAACCTTTTTTCAGCCCCTGAAAGATGGCAGGAATCAGGCATATTAAAATAATGGCGTCTATGATATTCATATATATCCCTAAAATGATTATATTTGCGGATTGAAAAATTTGGGACGTCAGTCCCGTAATGCAAAAGTAGATAATTATTTTCAAAATATGGCATTTAAGGAATATAAAGGACTTGATCTGGTTGCAGCAGGCAATGAGATTCTGGAGAGATGGAAGAAGAACCATGCGTTCGAGAAGTCACTTGAGCTCAGAGAGGGTGCTCCTGAGTTTGTTTTCTTCGAGGGACCGCCTTCGGCTAACGGTATGCCGGGTATCCACCACGTAATGGCTCGTTCAATCAAGGACGCCGTATGCCGCTATAAGACCCAGAGTGGTTACAAAGTCAACCGTCGTGCAGGTTGGGATACTCACGGTCTCCCAGTCGAGCTCGGCGTTGAGAAGATGCTTGGTATCACTAAGGAGGACATCGGTACAAAGATCACCGTTGAGGAGTATAACGACGCTTGCCGCAAGGAGGTCATGAAGTATACTGCCGAGTGGGTGAACATGACGGAGCGTGTGGGATATTGGGTGGATATGAACGACCCTTACATCACATATGACAACCGTTATATCGAGACTCTCTGGTATCTCCTCAAGAAGATCTACGACAAGGGCTTGCTCTACAAAGGTAAGTCAATCCAGCCATATTCACCGGCAGCGGGTACAGGTCTCAGTACTCACGAGCTCAACCAGCCAGGTTGCTACCGTGACGTAAAGGATACTACTGCTGTCGCACAGTTCAAGGTGGTTCGTGACGAAAAGTCAGAGTTCCTCTACGAGCAGGGAGTACAGCCGTATTTCCTCGCATGGACCACAACTCCTTGGACACTTCCTTCGAATACAGCTCTCTGCGTAGGACCGAACATCGACTACGTAAGAGTCCTTTCAACAAATCCATATACAGGTGAAGCAGGCCTCTACATCGTAGCTCAGGCTCTCGTAGGCGCACACTTCAATCCTAAGAAGCAGGAATTCACAGTTCTCGAGGGTACTCTCAAGGGCAGCGAGCTCACAGGCATCAGCTACGAGCAGCTCATTCCTTGGTTCAACCCAGGTGAGGGTGCATTCAAGGTTATCCCTGGTGACTATGTGACAACAGAGGACGGTACTGGTATCGTTCATATCGCTCCGACCTTCGGTGCCGATGACGCCAAGGTGGCAAGAGCTGCAGGCGTACCAGGCCTTCAGGTTGTAGACCGCAACGGTGACCTCCAGGCTCAGGTGGACCTCCGCGGACGTTTCTTCTGCATCGAGGACCTCGATCCTGAGTATGCTGCTGCAAACATGTCTGAGGAATATGCAGAGTGGGCAGGCCGTTATGTGAAGAATGCATACGATGCTACTCTTGCAGAGGATGCTCCTACTCTTGACGTTGACATCTGCGTAATGCTCAAGCAGCAGAACAAGGCATTCAAGATCGAGAAGCATACACATAACTATCCTCACTGCTGGCGTACAGACAAGCCGGTTCTTTACTATCCGCTCAACTCATGGTTCGTGAAGACTACCGCAGTACGCGAGAGAATGATGGAGCTCAACGAGCAGATCACATGGAAGCCGGAGTCTACAGGAACAGGCCGTTTCGGAAAGTGGCTTGAGAACATCCAGGACTGGAACCTCTCACGTAGCCGTTACTGGGGTACTCCACTCCCTATCTGGCAGACAGAGGATGGTAAGGAAGCAAAGTGCATCGGTTCTATCGCTGAACTTTATGCTGAGATCGACAAGGCAGTCGCTGCAGGCTTCATGACAGAGAATCCGTTCGCTGCAAAGGGCTTCGATCCTGCGGATATGTCGAAGGTGAACTATGACAAGATCGACATCCACCGTCCATACGTAGACAACATCTTCCTTGTTTCTGACAGCGGCAAGAAGATGGTACGTGAGCTTGACCTCATCGACGTATGGTTCGACTCAGGTGCGATGCCATACGCACAGGAGGGTCTCCGCAACCTCGGTTCAGAGAGATTCGGATGTACAGCAGACTTCATCGCAGAGGGTGTTGACCAGACACGCGGATGGTTCTATACTCTCCATGCAATCAATACAATGGTAAGTGACAAGTGCGCGTTCAAGAGCGTTATCTCCAACGGTCTCGTACTCGACAAGGACGGAAACAAGATGAGTAAGCGTCTCGGTAACGCTGTCGATCCGTTCTGGGCACTTGATACATATGGTGCTGACGCTGTAAGATGGTACATGCTTACCAACTCGCAGCCTTGGGACAACCTCCGTTTCGATGCGGCAGGTGTCGACGAGGTACGTCGCAAGTTCTTCGGCACACTTTACAATACATATTCATTCTTCGCGCTCTATGCGAACATCGACGGCTTCGATCCAAAGGCAGAGGCTGTTCCGATGTCGGAGCGTCCGGAAATCGACAGATGGGTAATCTCATTGCTCAACACACTCGTTAAGGATGTTGTTGCTGCATATGAGGACTTCGATATCACAACAGCGGGCCGTCTTATCCAGGACTTCGTATGTGACCATGTAAGTAACTGGTACGTACGTCTCGGCAGAAAGAGATTCTGGGGCGGTTCAATGGATACAGACAAGCTGTCTGCATACCAGACCCTCTATCAGGTGCTCGTTGCAGTGGCTAAGCTTTCTGCTCCTATCGCTCCGTTCTTCATGGACAGACTTTATCTTGACCTCGTCGAGGGTGAGTCTGAGTCAGTTCACTACGTAGCAATGCCGGAGTACAATGCTGAGGTTGTTGACAAGGATCTTGAGGAGAGAATGGCACTCGCTCAGAGAGCTACTTCAATGGTGCTCGCGCTTCGTCGCAAGGCGGAGATCAACGTGCGCAAGCCTCTCTCGAAGATCATCATCCCTGTCATCGATGCTCACGTGAAGGAGCAGCTTGAGGCGGTCAAGGAGTTGATCCTCAATGAGGTCAATGTGAAGGAGGCTGAGTTCATAGCTGACACCACAGGTCTCATCACAAAGAAGATCAAGCCTAACTTCAAGACTCTCGGTAAGATCTACGGCAAGCAGATGAAGGAAATCGCAGCTGCATTCGCGACACTTGGTCAGGATGTGATCACAGCAATCCAGGCATCTGAAGCGACTGGCACAGGATATGTTCTCAACCTTGCTTCCGGAGACGTTACTCTCAACAAGGGCGACTATGAGATCTCATCAGAGGATATGCCAGGATGGCTTGTTGCCACTGAGGGCTCGATGACAATCGCTCTTGACGTTACAATTACAGAGGCTTTGAAGCAGGAAGGTGTGGCTCGTGAGCTCATCAACCGTATCCAGAACCTCCGTAAGAGCAGCGGATTCGAGGTTACAGACAAGGTGGATGTGAAGATTTTCGCAGACGGTGAGTACTATGAGGAGATCGCAGCATCTCTCGCAAACTTTGCGGAATATGTAGGTGCTCAGACGCTCGCACTTTCAGTAGAGGCGGCTCAGCTTGATCAGGCCGGTGACGCTCCTCAGGTAGAGTGGAACGAGGGCTTCATCCGTATCGCTGTAGCACGTCGATAATCCCCATCCTAAACTGGACTATTAAGAATTATTAATTGATAAAACTACATAATTATGGCAGAAGAAATGAAGAACGTAGCGGAGAAGGTTCGTTACAGTGATGAGGAACTCCAGGAGTTCAAGGCCATCATACTTGAGATGCTTGAGAAGGCGAAAAAAGAATATAAGACCCTTCGTGATGTAATCACTCACGATTCAAGCAACGATATCGAGGATACATCTCCTACATTCAAGATCATGGAGGAGGGCGCTATGACTCTTTCAAAGGAGGAGGCAGGTGCTCTTGCACAGCGTCAGTACAAGTTCATCCAGAACCTTGAGGCTGCGCTCATCCGTATCGAGAACAAGACATACGGTGTGTGCCGTATGACAGGAAAGCTCATCCCTAAGGAAAGACTTCGTCTTGTCCCTCACGCAACCCTTACCGTTGAGGCTAAGGAAATGATGAACAAGAACAAATAACCTTTATGAAGATTTCAAAAGGTACTAAGCTTTTCATCCTCGGTGCAATTCTTGTTGTCATCGATCAGATTATAAAGGTGCTCGTCAAGACTGAAATGAGTCTTGGCGAGACCATTAATGTCATAGGGGATTGGTTCAAGCTGCACTATGTGCTCAATGAGGGCATGGCGTTCGGCATGGCATTCGGCGGTTTCGTAGGAAAGGCTCTCCTGTCCATATTCAGAATAGTGCTCTTCGGCGCTCTCTGCTGGTGGATCAGAGGTCTTGCCCGCAAGTCTGACACACCTACAGGCGTGCTCGTCGGTCTCACCATGATCACAGCGGGAGCAATGGGCAATATTATCGACTGCTTCTTCTACGGACTCATCTGGCCGGAACTCACAATGCCTGGTGCTCCGTTCGCGTTCCTTTTCGGAAGGGTAGTGGATATGTTCTATTTCCCATTGTTCGATTACAAACTCCCTTGGATGGATTATCCGCAGACATTTTTCGGCGCAGTTTTCAATTTTGCAGACAGTTGTGTAACCTGCGGAGCGGCTTATTTGCTCTTTTTCCAATATAAATTCTTCGCAAAAGAAGAAAAAACTAAATAAAAATTTGCAAGTTTCGAATTTATTCGTACCTTTGCAATCCCTTACGAAAGGGACGGCTACTGGAGAGATGGCAGAGTGGTCGAATGCGGCGGTCTTGAAAACCGTTGATCTTAACGGGTCCGGGGGTTCGAATCCCTCTCTCTCCGCAATAAACGCTGAAAATCAGCAAATTATAAAACAAACACCCAATTTTACACCCAAGAATGTAAAGTTGGGTGTTTTTATTTTATTTAAGACGAATCATATTCGCTCGGAAAAT
>JBGVEY010000022.1:0-11299 GCA_045120635.1 Candidatus Cryptobacteroides sp. | reverse complement strand
GAGGTCCTGGTTGTAACGGAACTCAGGAGCCATGATGACACCCTCGCTCTTGTAACCGATGTTAACGATAACCTCTCTCTTGCTGATAGCTGTAACTACGCCCTCAACAACTTCACCCTCAACTACCTTTGAAAGTGTCTGGTTGTACTGCTCAGCGATTGCCTCAACTGAACCGCCGTAAACATCGTCATTCTCGAATGCATCCCAGTCGAACTCCTCTGGAGCAACTGAAGCGTTGAGAACGCTCTTCTTGGTTTCTTCTACTGCTGGAGTTACCTCTGGAGCAACTTCAACAACTGTCTTGTTTTCTTCCATGATTAAATTTTAAAAACAAACTAGTGGGTTAAACATTATTTATTGTGCCCTGCCTCAGCTACTTACGATAAAAATAAGCGCACCTTGGTCAAAAAGGCGCGCAAAAATAATGAATATTTTCGTTTTTTCAAACTTTTTATTGATTATTAAGCAGATAGCTAGAACATCTTCCTCTTCTTGAAGATCCAGAAAATTATGACTGTCGAGAAGGCCATCAGAAGCAGAACGATAAACCATGTCCAGTACGAATGTCCTATGAACCATCCGAACTGAATGTTCATACCGAAGAAGCTCGCGATGAGAGTCGGAGGCATGAGCATCAGCGACACAAGGGTAAACACCTTCATGATCTTGTTCTGATCGAGGTTGATGATACCGAGCACAGTGTTCTGGAGATACTCAAGTCGCTCGAAACCGAAGTCGGTGTGATTGATAAGAGACGAGATGTCCTTAAGGAGAACGTTCAGTCTTGAACGATATTCCTGAGGGTAGTTCGCACTCTTGAGAATGCTGGAGATAACTCGCTGTTTATCAATGATATTCTCACGGATGAGCATTGTGTTTTCCTGGATGATGTTGATATCGATGAGGAACCCCTCACTGATATCCTCACCCACACTCACCTTCCTGTTGTACTGGTTGATTTCCTTAGAGAGCAACTCCACCATGTCGGCATCAAGGTCGATACGGTTTTCCAGAATGCTGAGGAAAGCCACATGGCCTGATTCATAGATCTTAGGGAATGCCATCAGTCGTCTCTGAAGGTCAGTGAAGCTCTTCAGAGGGCACTCTCTCAAAGTTGTAAGTATGTCGCCTGTAAGAATGAACGATACTGTCTCCTCTGTGTATTCGTCCGGTCCGGGAATGAGGAAGCTGGTATTCGCGAATATAGCCTGATCGGTCTCTGAGAAACGTGATGAGATCTCGATCTCTTCGGCCTGCGCCCTGTTCTGAATAGTCGTACCGAGGAAACGCTCCACTGCCCTCTTCTCTTCGCCTGACGGAGAGAAAAGGTCAATCCAGATCACCTTTTCAAATGGAATTGTTGTGAGATCGGTTTCCGACTGGGAAACCATCATCTGTCCGTTTTCCTTGTAGAAGATTTCTATCATAGCACCTCCTCCCATTGTTTTATCCGTCCCCCGGCCGAGGCGGAAAGGTTTGACTTCACACGAAACAGGCCTGTGTTACAAAACACAAGCCTGCAAATGTATCTATTTTAATTCTAAAATACAATATTAAAGGACCACAATCTCATCGAAGAAGATATACACACGGGCACCTGCATTGTAATGCCATTCCGGCAAAACGTCGACTGGAGTTCCTGTAACCTTGATATAACGGGCTGAAGTCTCGGGGAATGAGAACGAATACTCCGTGATACTGTCGTCCGGAGCATCCTTAGATTCTATTTCATACTCCTCCGATGCCACCTCGGTATAATTTACGCCATCTTCAGAAACAGCAACAGCAAGCTTGACCGGAAGAAAGATTCTTGACGCCTTGTTGCTGAGCATTCCAAACGACACGCTGCTGTAAGGTTCTGTGGTCTCCATATCAATGACAAGATCAACAGCATCACCTCTCCAAGAGACCCAGTCAACACTCTTATGGACTGATGTGGCTCTGACTCCATCTGTAAGGTTGACTGCTTCGCCCTGGGCATATCTCTTATTCACATCCCTCGAAAAAGTCACCTTCTTATTTATAGCCTTATGAAAATCGAAACGTCTGGTAAAATATCTTGGCTCCACATTTTCTCTCTGCGCATAGGCTGTCAGTACACAGCTCTCTGTCAGCACAAGCGGCTCTGTATATACTTTCGACCTCTTGCCTGGTTTACTTCCGTCAAGAGTATATCTTATCGGAGCATCACCCTGAGTGCTCAGACTAACCACTACCGATTTCTCTTCAGGTCTTGCCTCGACTTCACCCTTTACCTGCAGAACATGAGTTGCATAGTTGTAACCCATCACGTCATAAATCTTGCAGAGTTCTACCACGGCATCAGAGAAACGATCCCAATCCTTGCGGTCAGCATCACACCACTGTACTTCTGAAAGAGCAGCAAGGCGCGGAAGAATCATATACTGAAGATGATCCTCAGTAGCTACATATTCTGTCCACATATTAGCCTGGACACCGATAATATGGGACTTCTGTTCATCTGTCATTCCGGCCGGATGCGGCTCATATGAATAACATTTCTCTACCGGGAGATAACCTCCGATACCAAAAGGTTCGTTTTCAATATCCTGTGACTGATAATAGTCAAGATAGAAATAAGTATTCGGAGTCATGATCGCATCGTGACCCTGACGCGCGGCCTCAAGACCACCGGCCTCGCCACGCCAAGACATGATAGTTGCATTCGGCGCAATACCGCCCTCAAGAATCTCATCCCAACCGATGAGTTTACGTCCCTTCGCATTGAGGAACTTCTCCATACGCGAAATCACATAACTCTGGAGATAATGCTCAGCTTTCTGACCATCCTTATCCTTCAGACCCAGAGCCTTGATCTTTGCCTGACACTTAGGGCAAGACTCCCAACGTACCTTAGGACACTCGTCACCTCCGACGTGGATATACTCATATGGGAAAAGTTCACAAATCTCAGTAAGAACATCCTCGAGGAATTCATATACTTTCTCATTACCGGCACAAAGCACATCCTCAGATACGCCCCAGCGTGTCCACACTTCATACGGTCCGCCTGTACATCCGAGCTCAGGATACGCAGCAAGCGCTCCAAGCATGTGTCCCGGGAGGTCAATCTCAGGGATTACATCAATACCTTTTGCAGCGGCATAAGCCACAATCTCGCGAATCTGATCCTGAGTATACCACATGCCCTCACCATAAGGCACTCCGTCAAGAGAAGAGAAATCCTTCTTGATACAAGTACCCTTTCTGACAGCACCCACCTCAGTAAGACGCGGATACTTCTTGATCTCGATTCTCCATCCCTGGTCTTCAGTAAGATGCCAATGGAATTTGTTGAGCTTATGAACCTCCATGATGTCAAGATATCTCTTCACTGCCTCCACACCGAAGAAATGGCGTCCCTCGTCAAGGTGGAGACCACGGTATGAGAAGCGTGGAGCATCATTGATGACAGCCACAGGCATTGTCCATGCAGCCTTAGGCGCAGGTACTTTACCGAAAACCTCTTTAGGAAGAAGCTGCTTGATAGTCTGGACAGCGTAGTTGAATCCGCGAAGTCCGGAAGCCTCGACGCGCACAGCCTCAGGTGTAATAGCCAATGTATATGCCTCAGATGGAACTTCAGCATTGTATACGAATACAAAGCCGTTGTCCGCCTCACCTTCAGCGACGGCGCTTTCCGCACCACTTGCTGTCGAAAGTTTATCGGCAAACGACTTGATGACATTCACAGTCGCCTCGTCAAGCGAAGCGTCATATGTCACCGCAGCACCCTTTGCATTGAATTCACCTTCGCCTGCCTGTATCTCATTCGGATAAGGCACGATAGATGAAAGCTTGTCCTGACGTTCAGCCTCTGCACATGACAACACGGCAAAGGCCACTGAAAGAATCAAAATAATCTTTTTCATATCTAAATAAATATACCTTAGTCAAGATATCCGAGCTCTACAATCTTCTTGTAGACAGCATTTGCAAATGCCTTTGCACCGAACTCGTTAGGGTGGATGTCACCGGCCTCAGGATCGAACCAATAAGAACGTGGGAGCATTCCATCCTCCACGAACGCCTTATCCGAAGCAGCTATATCCAGCGGCGACGCAGCTGCACCTGAAAGTGTAAGGTAATCAGCATAATTTTCGCCTGTAAGTTCCTTGTAAAGGTTCACGAAACGGCTGATAGGACGGCCTGCGCTTTCATTCACACCGAAGCCGTCCGGACCCTCGAAGAAGTTCCAGTAAGCGTTGTCAACGTTATCGGTAGCGAGTTTCGTATGGTTATGGAAACCAAGAACGATATAGTTCTCCGGTCCCTCAGGGAATGCATAGTCAATCATCGAGCGATACTGCTGATAGAGGATCTCCAACGACTTGTATCCGCCGTTCTGTCCCATATAGATAATGGTAAGATCCGGATTGCGGAGATTCTTGGCCGCGAAAGTCACAAGCTTAGACTTTGCAGGAACAGTTATAGCCTCACCTGGAGTGGTACGTGTAAACTTCACATCTGTAGTAAAGTCTGCTGTCTTATTGGTCTGATGACCCTTGTGAGTGATCTTACCCTCGATACGTGCAATCTCATTTCCTTCCGCGTCCTCAACAACGATTTCGCAAGGGTTGATAAGGCCATAACGTGAAATCTGAGTGTACTCACCTTCTGTAAAGAAGTAATTACGAGCCGAGAACACGCCTCCGACAGCCACAGGTGTACAATCTGCAGGAATAGTGAAATCGCTTGCACCTACATGCATATTGATACCTCCCTGGCGCGCTGCGATAGTATTGGTAACGTCACCCGAACAACCGCCGTTGTAGATCTGCCAGCCGCTTCCGAGCATCTGCTGGAGGTGGTATGCATAGTTACATCTGTCAATATGGGTTGTCTCATAACCACGGTTGGTATAGCTGTCACCCCATACGACGAGAGTCTTCACCTTTGACTCCTCAGCAGTGAAAGTCGTAGCGAGGTCCATAGGATCCATATATGTAAGGTCTCCCTGAACGGCAGTGAAAGCACCCTTCGCCTGACGCTTGAACTCATGCTTGTCCGTACGCACAGTGATCACAGCATCCTTGATTTCTGCAGGATTCACACAGAAATGAACCTCATGAGTCTTGTTCAGACCGAGAGCAACAGGAGTTGTAAACCACGAAAGGACTCTCTTGTCTGTGCCCTTGAACTCAGGATATGGATTTCCGTCCTTGTCAAACTTTACAACGAACTCACCGGCCAAAGCAGTTGAACTTGTGAGGACAACCTCCTTGACCATATCATCCTTATATGCCTCAGAACTGTTTGTGAATGAAACCTTCACTATGCCGAGAAGCTGATTCATCGACATTGCCAGAACCGGCATGGCAGCCTCGTCATAAGCAGCCGTAACGAGATCAGAGCACATGAAGTTTGCAGATCCGTCAAACGGAGCTCTCTGGCTTACAGGAAGGAAACATCTTTCCTGACCGTTCTGCGCAACGCCTACATATGGATATACGGCATAGAATGTAGCATCAGCCTTTGTCTGGCCTACAGCTGTAAACTCTCCTGAGAACTTATTGACTGCAACATCCTTGTTTGTGATCTTGGCAGCATTGACTCCCTGGCAAACCAACGACATAGACTCGGCACCGGCGAAGGAAATCTGATTACCGGCAATGACAGTCTTGGTAGCGGCCAACTCCACTGTCACAGGGACCTTGCCTGTAACAGGAGCCACCTGAGGCTCATTCACACATGAAATCGCCAGCAAGGCAGCACATATATATAATATCTTTTTCATTAGAACTCTACTTTATTGTCACCCAACTGCTTGATTGTAATTCCCATCGACGAAGAAGATGAGAAGTCCCATATTGACTCATCCCATCCGAGGCTCTTTGCTACAGATGCGAGAGTAGCATCCGGAGCGGCGGCCTTTCCATGATAGAACTGCTGATGGGACGCTGTTGAATAGGATGGAAGAGGAGGCATCGCATCCACAAAATCCTCCTGGTCTTCAAGAGTAATGAAATCGTCAGTGAAGACCATATCATATCTGCGGATACACTGAGCATACGTTCCCTTTTCCTGCGCACATCCGAGAATGGCTCCGCAAGCATATACGTTGTTAGCGGATCTTGACGATGCTACATTCTTGTTCCATGCAATACACTTTGTGATAGATGATGACTTCTGTACGCGGCCTACAAGACCTGCAGCACCTGAAGTGCCGGAATAGACATCACCTGCAGCATAGCAGCAAGACATTGTAAGCTTGTTGGTAGTAGTACCTACAAGTCCTCCGCACTGCTGTCCTCTTGCATGGATCCTTGCAGTAGAAAAACAGTTTGTCACAGTATTTCCGTCGTTCATTGCCGCTCCGATGAGTCCGCCGACATATGCGTTCATTGCAGAGACAGTTCCTTCTGAAAAGACTTTTGACAAAGTAAGTTTTCCCTGAGTTCCGCCGACGATACCTCCTACATAGCCTCCTGTAGCCTCCACATCACCACTGAAATATGACTCGGAAATAGAAGCGACAGTATTCTTGCCGACACTGCCGACCAATCCTGCAGTATAGTTTCCGGTCTTCGAGAACACCTTTCCTGTGGCATGCGAGCCTGTGATAGTAAGGGTAGAAGTATAGCCCATGCATCCGATGAAGCATGCGTTATATGCAGACATACCTCCGTCAACTTCTACTGCAGCTGAACATCCCGAGATCTCGAGTACAGTTCCTTCAGTGTCACCGAATCCGATGAGTCCTGCATAGTTACCGTTGTCAGAAGCTGTTCTTCCCGACTTGTCGATAAGTTTTGTGCCTGGCAACACGTGACAATCTGTAATGACAGTCTTTACTGATGAGTTCCAGCCGATGAAACCGCCGACACGATTCTTGCTTGGAGCATATGATGTGATATCAGCCTTTACCTTACAACCGGTGAATGTCGCAGTAGCGAGCACCTTTCCCGCAAATCCGCCGACATCATTTTTCTTGGCAGTAACAGTCACGTCAGATGAACAGCCCTCGAATGTAGAATCACCCTCGACCTGTCCGACAAAGCCACCAGACTTGGCTTCCTTATCTGCATATACAGAATTCACAGTACCCTGGAACGAGACATTCTTGAAAGATGCCTCTGTAGCGTCGCCGCAGATACCTCCCGCCTTCTCATAGTCACTTGTAATAGTAGCATTGGTAACGGTCACATTCTCCACAACGGCAGGTTTGCCTTCTCTGCCGACACTTGAAGCGATGACACCACATCTGTACGAAGAGGCTGTGATGGATACGTTCTCGATCTTGAGGTTACGGCACGAACCGTTGAGCACACCGAAAAGTGAAGGATAATTACACTTTTCATCCGAAATCGAAAGATTTGAGATCTTATGGTCCTTACCGTCGAAATGCACCACCTTTTCGAATGGAGACAGACAGTTGAGAGGACTGTAGTCAGTCACCGAAGTCATATCAATGTCTTCTCCGAGACAGATATATGTTGTACTTGCCGGACCGATCAGACTGTTCAATTCCTTGAAATGCTCAGCCTTTGTGATCACATACGGATCAGTTTCTGTTCCCTTTCCGGCAAGAGCGCCAGGTGCAGGGGTTTCAGGTTCCTCAGGTTTTCCCGGGTCCTCAGGTGTGCCAGGATTCTCAGGCGTTTCTGTAGTACCCTGATCCTGATTGCCTTCATCACCGCTTGGAAGTTTCTCCCCGCAGGAGAACATCACCAAGGCTGACAGAAAGAGTAAGAGTGTCTTTTTCATGTCTTATGTTTTTTAGTTAAGTAATATCAATCCGACAATCCACAAATGTAATGTTTTTTATCATAGCTTCAAATACAAAAAGCCCCCGACTTTATGGAAAGCCAGAGACTTCATGGAAGCATGTAAATGCCTGATTGTATATGACAGTTAATTTGCCTTCTTGATAATTATATGGGTACAGATTCTTCTTTGTCCGTAATGATCGTACCTGCGGTTGTCATAAGGATAGTTGAGGACATTGGTATCCTCTGCGCCATAGCCCTTGATGACCATTGTAGAAGATCCGCCGCCATCCATATTGAGAGCCCAACGTGGATTGAAATGCTTGGCAATGAACAGTGAAAGTTCCCTTGCCGTCATTCCGGATGCGGTGTGATTTCTGCCGTCCACCACAATCAGGAGAAGATCATTGTCTGCAGTCAAAGCAACTGCCGTACGAGGATGACGCATGCCCTGATGGCGACGGTAGTCCTCATATTTCAACTCCTTGAGTTGCGTTGCATCAAGAGTGTCAGGGACGAAGACAGCACCGATAGGATCAAAATCATCGATCAGCATCGGTGATCCGGAGAAAACATTCTCTGCCTTGAGTTTGCTGTAGAAGGCGGCAGCGATTTCCCCACCCTCATCTGTAGCGTTCTTGCCGGCTGCACCGTTGACGATTGCAACCTTTCTTTCTCCATCGGTTATTATGGCTCCGTCATGCTTCCAGAAGCGGAGATGTCCCGAAGGAATGCTTACTTCCGAATGATTCTGACCGTCAACCCTGATATATGACGCGTCCCTCTCATAGGTTGCATTGATTGCAGCAATAGCGTCATGTTTCACAGCAGCCGCAGACGTGGAATCCGAGCCATAACTGAATACGACCTTGTAATTTTCATTATCCAGATCCACCTCAAGCACATTCACACTCTGTACAGCACCACTGACTTCGTCATGGCCTTCGAACAGATAATGAGTGAGGCCTTCTGCCACCTCAGTCCTGACAAACATGCCGTCGGTCTGCAAAGTCTCGACCTTGCCGCCTCTTGATGTCGGATATTTCACCTTTGGTTTGCCCACCTTTGCCGATGATAATGCTGGAAAAGACAGGGCAAGAACAAGCGCAATGAATATTCGGAATAGCTTCATGATATGTGATTTAAAAGGAAACACTTCCGTCTCCCCTACGAGAGACAGAAGTGTCAACTATATAAAGTAAGGATTACTTAAGAACAGGAACTGCTCCTGAGAGATCCCAGATATTCTCATCCCAACCGATAGACTTAGCTACGCTTGACAATGTTGCATCAGCCGCAGCTGCCTTACCATGGTATGCGTTCTGAGTGTTATCACTTGGTGCATACTCTGGGAATGCAGGACGTCCATTGATAACATCCTCATGATCTACGAGTGTCATAGCTATGTCATTAAGAACCATATCAGCACGACGCCAGCAGTTCTTGTAAGTACCTACTCCCTGTGAATGAGCTGCACCGATAATAGCTCCGCAAGACCAGTTAGTTGCCGCTCTATTAGAAGTAATATTGGCAATCCAAGCGATACATCCTGAGATTTCTCCATTCGCACCTTTCACGTGTCCGACAAGTCCGCCAAGTCCTCTACCTCCGGTCATATCACCCTTGGCATAGCAGTTCGTGATGACAGCCTTACCATTTGCGCATCCAACAAGGCCACCGGCATGCTGCTGGTTTGTTGGAGTCGACATCGTAACATCAGACCAACTGTTCTCCATTGTAAGTAAAGCATTTGCGTTAAGAAGACCGAGCAGACCGCCCTGATTACCGCTTTCAATAGTAGTAAGAGTACCAGAAGCATAAGATTGCTTGATAACAACCTCACCGCCTTCAGCACCACCTACGAGACCACCAGCTCCTGCACGGCCTGACTGTGTACCACTATAGTGTGACTTAGTAATATTTACTGTACCTACAGAAACTTTACCAACGAGACCACCTGAATAGTTCTTATTACATTTAATTTCACACTCAGCGAAACTATTAGTAATATTAACTACTGTACCTTCGTATCCTACACTTGCAATAAGACCAGAGACATTGGCTGAATTAGTTGCGGTTACAGTTGCTTTTGCTGAGCAGTTTGTAACATTAAGTTCAGTATTGAGGTCCGCGTTATCAGCAAATCCGATGAAACCTCCAACGTTTGAACCAGCATTTGAATTTTCTACTGATGAACCCTCAAGAACATGACAATCAGTAATTGTAGTCTTTGTTGCCTGGTTCCAACCGAGAAGACCACCTGAACGGCTGTTTGACGCAGCTGTATTCGCAAGAACAACCTTAGTCTTAGAACCTGTCAATACGTTCTCTCCCTGAAGCTTACCGAAAAGACCACCATTGTCAGTCTTAGCGCAAGTAATAGTCACGTCTGATGTACAGTTTGTTGCAGTAACGTTATAACCGACACCTGCAAGACCACCTGTTCTATCACCAGCATTAGTAATCGCACCAGCAACGTTAACGTTCTCAAGAACAGCTGGCATAGGAATGTCGTTCTGCACTGTACCAGCGTAACCACCGATGATTCCACAAGGACCTTCAGCTGTGATTGCAGCGCCTGTTACAGTAAGGTTCTTCACTGTACCCCAAAGTACACCAAAGAGTGATGGATAAGCCGCATGAGCGCAAGCAAAATTGCTAATAGTCTTAAAGTTACCATCGAAATTGATCTGACGGTTGAAAGTTGTTACAGCAGCATCACCCTCACCTACAGTATCACCGCAGTTTACAGGAACATAATCTGTAACACCTGTCATATCAACGTCTGCCTCCATTCTGAAGTAAGTAGTTGCACCATCAACAGCCTTAGTTCTCATAGCTACGAGATCAGCCGCAGTCTTGATAAGATAAGGCTTAGCCTCTGTACCATCCTCAGTAACCTCTTTACCAGCCTGAGTGATAGTAACTGTCTTTGTCAACTGAGCTGCAGTTACAGTGATTGTAGCTGTTCTTGGCTCAGCAGTTTCATTTGCTGCTACAGTAGCCTTAACTGTTACAGCCTCAGTTGCAGCTGCGCCGCTTGCAGGAGTTACTGTAACCCAAGCCTCAGATGCAACAGCTGTCCAGTTCTGATTAGTAGTAATAGTGAATGTCTGCTCAGAAGCCTCAGCTGCCAAATCAAATGTTTCCTGTGAAACAGCGAGAGTAGGTTCAGCCGGTTTGTCTTCTGGCTTTTCCTCTGGTTTCTCCTCTGGCTTCTCCTGAGGGTCCTCAGGCTGTGGCTCAGGCTTTTCGCACGATACAACTGCTACAGTTGCAGCAGCAAGCATGCAAGCAAAAAAATGTTTGAATTTCATGATGTTTAAATTATTAAATGGTTATTGTGTGATTGCACTCTGTTATGGGGTAGTATTACCAACCGACAAATTTAACAATTTTATCGAAAACACAAAACCATCTTAGGTATAGAATCGAGTAGGAGGAAAACAAAAGTAGGTTTTCCTCCTACTTTTGTTTTCCGACCTCTCACACCACCGTACATGCGGGTCCGCATACGGCGGTTCCTTATCTGCAATGATACTTTTCGTAGTATCCCAACAATGACGGAT
>JBGVEY010000021.1:0-53044 GCA_045120635.1 Candidatus Cryptobacteroides sp. | reverse complement strand
ATCCGTCATTGTTGGGATACTACGAAAAGTATCATTGCAGATAAGGAACCGCCGTATGCGGACCCGCATGTACGGTGGTGTGAGAGGTCGGAAAACAAAAGTAGGAGGAAAACCTACTTTTGTTTTCCTCCTACTCGATTGATTCGCCGTTCCTTATCGGATGTTTTCAAGCCATCCTTCAAGTGCGGTGTAGAATTCTTTTCTATGGGCTCCCAACTTGTCGTTGCCTTTGCCGACAAGCTTCTCTGAGGCGAATCCCCAACCATGTCCTCCGGATTTCCAAAGGTGCATTTCAACTGAAACCTTATTGGTGATAAGGCTCTTATAGTATATGAGGCTGTTGTCTACAAGCGTCTTGTCGTTGGTGCTGTGTGCAATGAAAGTCTGAGGAGTGTCAGGAGTCACTCTCTTTTCCATGCTGAAATATTCCACGAGTTCGTTCAGCTTTGCCTCATTTCCGGCCCATGCTTCATCCTTGCCGATCAGGCCTGGACGGGTGCCGCTGCGGTATACGTTGTAGTCAAATGAAATCACAGGGTATATCAGGATGGAGAAGTCCGGTCTGGTGACCTCGTCCACATAGAGATTCGAGACAGATGCCGCGAGATGTCCGCCTGCTGAAAAACCTATGACTCCGATCTGGTCGATCTTCCATTCTTCTGCATGTGCACGGCAATATCTGAAAGCATTCTGTACGTCTTCGAGCGGAACAGTCCAATGACCGTTAGGGATGCGATGCTTTACCACAGCCACTGTAATGCCCTTTGAAAGCATCCAGTCCGCAACATATTGACCTTCTCCATAGGTCGAGAGCTTGACATATCCACCGCCAGGGCATACAACCACCATCTGTCCGTTCGGCTTTTTAGGGAAATACAGGTCAACTCTCGCCAGATCTGAGACGTTTCTGAGAATACCCCTTTCATCTATTGTTTCCGGACCTGTAAGGTCGTTGGATTCCTGCATTGTGAATCCTCCGGGGATGATTTCCTTGCCGTATACGGGGTCGATATTACCCTCGAGGGAGTCAGCATAAAGAAGAACTGTCTGAGCCGGTTTCAGGCCGGCTACCGGTTGTGCTGTAACAAATACAGGTGCAAGAATCAGGAGACTTGCCAAAGAGATGATGAACTTTTTCATATCGTAATTAAATATGATACAATTTTAGTCAAACAATTTCATATTTCCTCTATTTGTCCGTTGAAAGTGGAGGCTCACTCTTCTGTATCGGCACAGATGTTGACTTTTTCCAGTCACCATTTAAATTATAGTGTTATGAAACGTCATTTTGAAAATCTTACAGCGAGAGCCTCCCGTATTATAAAGAAATGGTGGCTTTTGCTGATTGCGGGCATTCTATGCATCGTTGCAGGAATATGTGTCTTCGCCTTTCCGATCGAGAGTTATGTCACTCTGGCCGTTCTTTTCGGCATTCTCATGCTTCTTACGGGTGCCGCCCAGCTCATCATATCGTCTACAAGCGGAAATTATCTTATGATGAAGGGGTATTTCATTGTCGGAGGTGTGTTGGATGTGATTCTCGGCATATTCCTGTGTGTATATCCTGGCGTATCGCTATTTGTGCTTCCTATATTGATGGGATTATGGATGATGTATCATAGCTTCATCATTATCTCTTTCGGTGCAGATATGGACACATTCAGACTTTCAGGAGGGGGAATGTTTACAGTTTTCGGTATACTCCTTCTTATGCTTTCTGTGTTTGTGCTTGTGGATCCGTTCAGTGTGGGCGTCGCAACCGTACTTTTTGTTGCAGGAGTGGGTCTGATACTGCTTGGATTGCTGTTTTGTTCTATTTCGGTCAAACTCAGGGATTTGCATAAATGTATGGCGTCTGACAGTGTTGACAAATAGAGGCGGATGTGAAAAAAGTTGCAAAAAAATCGAAAAAAGTGCGCAAAAAATTTGGTAGTTCCGATTTTTTGCGTACCTTTGCATCCGCGTTCGAGAAAAACGCATAAGACTGAACAATTGGTGCGGTAGTTCAGCTGGTTAGAATACCGGCCTGTCACGCCGGGGGTCGCGGGTTCGAGTCCCGTCCGCACCGCCAAAAAGGAACAAAGTTCTTTTAAATGTTGAAGTTTATTTTTGTCGAGAACAAGGAAGACAAGCTCTGAAGGAGGGAGTTACCTTGTGGTAATGACCGACTGAAGATGCGAAGTCTGACGCAGTTATCGGCAAAAAGAAACGAAACGGGAGCATAGCTCAGTTGGTTTAGAGCATCTGCCTTACAAGCAGAGGGTCGGGGGTTCGACTCCCTCTGCTCCCACCAAAAGCCTTGGAGAAATCCAAGGCTTTTTCGTTGTATACTTCGCAGCTTATGTTTGCCTTACATGGCCATGAAAACAGCCTTTTTTCTGGCCGAAATGCTATTTAGATACACCTTGGCCATAAAAACAGCCTTTTTTCTGGCCGTTTGTACAACCAGATAGGCAGAACTGCCCCTGAGATGGCTTGCGGCGTCAGCTTTCTCTTGGCAAACTTTCCAACAGACTAGCAATCCAAGGCTTTTTTCGTATAATATTCTCAATATGACCGAGGTGTACCGGAAATCAAGAAAAATGGCGCGTTAAGTGTCTGATTGGAACTTATTATAGCCTGATATCAATCAGCAGAGGATAATGATCGGTGAGCTTCACGGTGTATTCTTCCATTATGCAGTCGAATACTTTGATTTCGGCTTTGCCTTCTGTGTCGCGGATAAGGCAGTGGTCAATGGCGCCTGTCTCGCGGTCCGGTCCCTTTCTGCGGCTCTTGACTGAATAACCGTCTGTCGGTCCGCAGATGTGGTGGCCGTTATTGTTGTCACCGTAGGTCGTAGCGGCCTTGTAGCATGGTACAAATCCCTCCTGGATGAACTGCTGGATAGGAACGGTCTTTTCCTCGCAGTTCATGTCTCCTACTACGAAAACAGGAATATTGCCGTATTTTGCCTTTATTATTTCAGCTTCGGCTAGCATGAGTCTTATCTGAGCTGCTCTTGCCATTGTGCTTCCCGGTTGTGCCTTGTCGCTCTTCCACCAGAGATGCGTGTTGATCAGAGCATACACCTTGTCGTCTGATTTCCTTTTGAACACTGCTGACGTGAACGATTTGCTTCCGTGGTTGCACCATTGTTCAGGAGTATATTTGTGGTAGTATACGTACAGCAGTTCCTGCGTATCCGGATAATAGAAGATCGGTGTGTTGTTCCAGTCTTCCTTGGATTCCCATGCGATTACATAACCGGCTTTCTGCACCCTTGGGTAGAATTCCGCATGCATGTGTGAAGAATACTCCTGGAGTGCAAATACGTCAGGCATATATTCGGTGACGAGTCGTTCGAACTGTGGGGCTCTTACGAAATCTCTAGGGTCTTCCCCGATTGCCTGCCATGCAGGAGGAATGGTGTCTTTGCTGTAGTCCCAGATGTTGTCGTCTAGGATTCGAAGGTCCGCGTCTTTAGCAATCTTGTATTTCGCCTTTGTTGCAGGACTCTTCTGTGCATAGGATACTGTACTGAATGCTGCGAGTGCCAGTATCAGCGCCGCCGCATATTTTGAAACTCTCTTCATGATCTTATGTGGTTATGTCAAGTGTTCTGCAAAATTATAAAAAAAGTCGTACAGTGAATACGTCAAGACACCCCGGATTTGCTGTCCGAGGTGCCGGATTTCATGAAAAGTGCACCGGAGTGTTATTTCACTTCGATTACCCTTCTTTCGCCTTCTTCCTTAACGACTGGCATCTTTGGAATTCTGACATGAAGTACACCGTCTTTTACAGTGGCCTCGATGTTGTCTCTTTCTGCGTTCTCCGGAAGAGCCAGTGTCTGGTGGAATTTCGAGTATGAGAATTCCTTGCGGAGGTATTTGCCTTCTTTCTTGCATTCCTTTCCCTCGCATTTCTTTTCCATTGCGATGACGAGATTGCCTTCCTTGCTGATGTGTACGTCAAAGTCCTGTTTGCACATGCCCGGAGCGGCTACTTCAAGATTATAGGCCTGATCGTCCTCGATCACATTCATTGCCGGCGCTGAGCCGCTGAATTTTGAGAGAGCGTTTCCCTCGAAGAAATCGTTGAAGAAGTCAGGAAGCCAGGTCTGGCCGTTGATTCTTTTTGTTGGTAGCATATTGTTTTCTCCTATTTTTAAAATTGCGCCCTGGCCCTGTGCCGGGGCAGACAGATAATCTCAATATACGGACCATAGGATATATTTGCGGGAACTTTATTTTAATTGGTGGAATTCCTATCTTTGCAGAGTACAATGGAAATAAACAGAACTATCATATGGAGAAGAAACTTTATCCTTTGAAATTTATCCCGGTAGCATCGAGAAGGCCTTGGGGCGGAAATGCACTTGTAAATCAGCTCGGCAAGAAATTCGTCGAGTCGGATGAGGAGGGAAATGAGACTGTCCTCGGATCCGATGTGCTCATCGGAGAAAGCTGGGAGCTTGCAGATATGGGCGTGGAAGATTCCGTAGTGGCGGAAGGATGGCTTGCCGGAAATACAATCGGGGAGATCATGGAGACATATCTTGAGAGACTTGTGGGTGAGAATGTATATAATTTCTATGGACGTCAGTTCCCGTTGCTTATCAAGTTCCTTGACATAAACGACAAACTTTCAGTGCAGGTGCATCCTGATGATGAGGTTGCTGCAGAGAGATATGATTCACTTGGCAAGGCGGAGATCTGGTATGTGATGGACGCAAAGCCGGGCGCAAAGATGTATTGCGGCTTCAAGCGTGATGTTTCTGCGCAGGAGTTCTATGACAGATGCAAGAACGGTACGGTTGATGAGATACTCAATGTCATCGAACCAAGAAAGGGTGATGTGATCTATATTACTCCTGGAACGGTTCACGCGGCTGATGGCGGTCTTCTCATAGCGGAGATACAGGAATCGTCGGATATGACTTTCCGTCTCTATGACTGGGGTAGGGAATTCGATCCTGCAACTGCCCGCAAGACTCATCTTGAGGAGGCGATCGACGTGATCGATTATCGTGCTTTCGACTTCGGTCTTTATAGAAAGGGCCCGCTTTGGGGCGAGGAAGCTTCATGTGAGCCATGTCATACCGGAGAGACTGAGCATGATCATGATCACGGTCCGGTGGAGACATTGGTGGAGAGTCCTCAGTTCAATGTGACAAAGCTCAATCTTACCGATCCTCTTCATATCTACACAGAGAAGTTCGAGAGCTTCATCGTGTATATCTGTCTCGAAGGTGCGGCTTCTATCCAGGTCCCTTCTACAAAGGAGAACGGAGAGGCATATATGGAGAACTACGAGTTTGCCAAGGGTGAGACTATTCTTATCCCAGCTGAACTTCCGGATTTCTTCCTCGTGCCAAGAGACCGCTCTACTGTGCTTCTTGAGGCAGTTACACGTCCGGAAGAAGCTGTAGACGACTATATAGATCTTTCGACTGAGGCTTTCCTTGAGGACGAGGACTATGAGGGTATAGAGAACGGTGCTTTCGATGATGACGAGCCGGCGGCTCCAAAGGGAAGCAGCCCGTTGAATTTCTTCAGCTAGGATCCTATGGAAGAGGTAAGAATAGATAAATATCTTTGGGCGATACGTGTGTACAAGACACGTAGCGAAGCTACCACAGCATGTAATGGCGGCAAGATCCGTCTCAATGGAGCGGATGTCAAACCGTCTAAATCTGTGAAGGTCGGTGATACCATAGTTGTTCGTAAAGGTGCAGTAACGTATACCTATAAGGTTAATGCCTTGATTGATAAGAGACAAGGGGCGAAGCTGGTCTCAGAGTTTGCTGAGAATCAGACCCCTCAAGAGGAACTCGACAAACTTCGAGCCCCAGTCGAGACCTTCTTCCTCAAGCGAGATCGTGGAACAGGACGCCCTACGAAGAAAGACCGCCGTCAGATGGATAATCTTTGGGAAAGCCTGGATTATGGAGACATAGACTGAGTATACTGATCGCTAAGCATATAAAGCAACACTTGTAGTCAATACTTGTGTTGCTTTATATGTATATTAACCATGTAGAAACTATGCTGATAGTAGGGTAAGAAAGATGTTATATAGTAGGGTGTTTTTTTTTGCTTTTATGGATTTAAGTTTTTATATTGCAAACCTTGATTCTGAAGTAATTTAAGTAATTGTGAAACGTTTAGTTTTGTTGTCAATATTATCGTTGTTGTTAACTTCTTGTGTAGATCATGTCTATGTTGCATCCTATTGGTGGATTAAAAATATGACAGAAGATACCTTGAACATATCTTTCAGAAGCGTGTCAGGTGATAGTAATCATATGATACAGAATACGGTTAATCCGGGAGATTCAGTCAGTATTTATCCAGGTCTTCATTGGGAGCAGCAAACAAAGATTCCAGATCGGGAAACTATGTTTGCTGATATTTGCGGAGTAGACTCGATCCATGTATGTGGTAAAAACAATGAATTACTTATGATTCTTGACAGAGCAGCGCAACATGATTTATACGTAATGGATTCCTGGGATTTTTATCAGCCTATGGGAACGTGTTATAATTATGTGTGGGTGTATGAATTGGAATATGCTGATTTAAATTTAGATTAACTATGAAGAAGTATATAGTATTCCTGGTTCTATCATTATCAAGTTTTACTTGTGGACCTTTTCCTCCTGATTGTATGAGTGGGAGATGGTTTGTTAAGAACCAGACGGCGGTGAATCTAAAAATGTCTTGCCTAAAAGGTAAACCATTGCAACTGGTAAACTCTTTTTTGATTGAGCCCGGTGATTCGGTTGTAATATGTAGTGCAGTAGGGAATACTTATATGACACCTTCATTTGATGCTTTCCAGAATATTGATTGCATCTTTCTCTCTATAGACGGAGGTCAGTCCGAGGGTAAGGATGCGAAGATCTGGCGTAGAGAAGATGACGAAGAAGAGCATGATATATTTAATGAGTTATCCTGGTCTCGCTATAATAAAGGATTTGGCCTTGATGCATGGGTGTTCAATATAACTGATCAGGATATTTCATCTTTAAAATAAAAGTCCGCTCAAAATGAATGACTCCAACCTTTTGTGCCTTCTTGCACATCGGATTGGAGTCGTTTTTATGTGGCCAATATCGATCTCTTACTTGAAGTATCTGTTGAAGAGTCCCTGGAAGCCTGCGCCGTGACGGGCCTCATCCTTGCACATCTCGTGAACTGTGTCGTGGATAGCGTCGAGGTTCTGCTGCTTGGCAAGCTTGGCGATACGGAGCTTGTCCTCACATGCGCCCTGTTCAGCGAGCATTCTCTTCTCTACGTTGGTCTTGGTATCCCATACGCACTCTCCGAGGAGCTCTGCGAACTTCGCTGCGTGCTCAGCCTCTTCCCAAGCATATCTCTTGAATGCTTCTGCAATCTCAGGGTAACCCTCTCTGTCTGCCTGACGGCTCATTGCAAGGTACATTCCCACCTCTGAGCACTCTCCTGCGAAATGGTCGCGAAGGCCTTTGAGGATTTCAGGATCTACATTCTTTGCTGAACCGAGCTTGTGCTCGTCAGCCCATGCGAGGTCACCCTCAGTCTCTACGAGTTCTTCAAAGTTCTCTGGTCCTACGTGGCAGAGTGGGCACTCCTCAGGAGCTGTTTCACCTTCATGAATATAACCGCAAACAAGGCATCTGAATTTCTTAGTCATAGTAGTATAAATTTAAATTGTTAATATTTCTTTGTTTGTTTAAATTTGAATAATTCAAAACTAATCACAGTGCAAAGGTAGAGAAAAAATCGATACCTCCAAATCTTTTTCGAAAATTTTTGAAATTTTTTGAGTGGTGATTTGATTTTGCTTTTCTCTACTATTCTATATAATAATGTCCTACCCGATTTTCGTTGTCTTCTGTAGGACGGTATAATTTAGGGAGTAATATATCAGTTTACACTTGTCATGTCGAGTATCGGTTCGACCAAACGAGAGACACTGTAACACGGGACGGGCAGAGCAAGTTCTTGAGAGTAGCTTGTGCTGCCTGTCTAACTGGAATGTCGTTTTTTTGTCCGGATTGGAAGCTTGATTCCGGATACGATACAGGATTCCTTATAGGATATCGGATTCCATACTGCAGGTTTGATTACCGGACAGGAAGAGAAACTCGGATTCGGATTTTCACGATTTTTCGGACTAGATAACTACGTTTGCATCAACAAAACAGCTGATATGTTGATCGAAATGTCCGTTTTCTGCAGAAATACAGGTAATAAAATCGCAAATTCGTTGATCGTATCCGGTGAACAGGTAGCACTGCTGGCTGCTAAAAGCCATAGCACAGTAGAGATACATCACTTCATGCAGATAAATTGAACGAATGGAGCAGGAGAGCCGGTAACGGAATGCGATAAAATTCCTATATTGCATCAGTTTGATATGGTAAAGTGAAGTTGTGCCATGGTTTGGCAAAATGGAGGTTTACCTTTGCAATAAAATCAGAATGATGATGACGCCATTTTTAAAGCAGGTAGCAGATCACTATTATAGGGTGGGAGATGTTTCGGGAAGATGTTTCGTGTTTCCGAACAGACGCTCCATGGCATTTTTCCGTAAATATCTGTCGGAGGCCGTAAGAGACGGGGGAGGTGCTCCTGTAATCGAACCGATGATGACAACAGTCAATGACTTCTTCTTCAGGACAGGAGGGATGGTGCAGGCTGACCGTGTGGCTCAGTTGCTCCAGCTGTATGAATGCTACAGGACGCTGAATCCGAAGGCGGAACCGCTGGATGAGTTCGTGTTCTGGGGTGATGTCATCCTTGGAGACTTCAATGATGTGGACAAGTATTTTGTGGATCCGTCTCAGCTGTTCACCAACGTGGCAGATTTCAAGCAGATCCAGGATACGTTCTCATATCTGACAGATACCCAGAGGAAGGCCATCGAGGGCTTCATAAGCCATTTCAGCGATGTTTCCGGCAAGCTTACTGTTGAGCTTGATACGGACAACCCTGATGTGAAGGGACGTTTTCTTCTCATATGGAACATACTCTACGACCTTTATAAGTCCTTTAATGAAACTCTTGCATCAAAGGGACTTGCATATGAAGGAATGGTCTATAGGTCTTTGGCTGAGAAACTGAAGAAAGGTACCGTAGAGGATGTCTTCAAGGGTATATTCCCTGATGATATGACCTTTGTTTTCGTGGGACTGAACGCCTTGAACGAGTGCGAGAAGATCATGATGAGGAAGTTGAGGGACGCTTCGCGTGCAGAGTTCTGCTGGGACTATTCCGGAAAGATGATCAGCGACCCGCAGAACAGGTCGTCGTTGTTCATGGCAGAGAATGTTGTCGAGTTCCCTCAGGCTGCAGAATGGGACGGACAGGATTTGTCTGTTCCGACTGTAAATGTGGTGAGCGTGCCGTCCGCAATAGGTCAGGCAAAGCGTCTGCCGGATGTCCTTGCCGGAATGATGAGTGCCGACATGTCCGACACGGCCGTGGTGCTTCCCGATGAGTCCCTTCTTCTGTCTGTACTGAATGCCGTTCCGGAGCAGATCGACGATATCAATGTGACTATGGGATTGCCGATGACAGGCAGTCTTCTGTATTCGATGATGAACGACCTCTCTTCCATCCAGCTTCATTGTGTGAACAGGAAGGGCGAGTGGATGTTCTACCACAAGCAGGTTTGGGATCTTTTCTCGAACGAACTTTTCAGGAATTCCATAGATGAGGAGTCTGCGAAAATCATCTCCGTCGTACGTGATTCCGCGAAATACTATATTCCTCAGAGCGAACTCTGCGGCACGCCGTTGCTTGATGCTGTATTCACTGTAGCGGTGACGGATCCCAAGAGCAACAGCATGGAACAGATAAGTTCGTTTGCGGAATATCAGAAGACCGTCATCAGGACCATTGCGCCGAGAGTGGCGGACAATCCGCAGCTGGCTCTCGAACTGGAATATGCAAAGGAATATTACAGGAGTGTCAATGTGCTGAAGGAAAACGGACTGGAGGTGATGCCTGTTACATATGTGCGCCTTCTTTCTCAGCTTCTTTCGTCTGTGTCCGTGCCGTTCAGAGGTGAACCTCTCAGGGGACTTCAGATTATGGGACCTCTTGAGATGCGTGCGCTGGATTTCCGCAATCTCATCATCCTTTCCGCTAACGAGGGAGTCTTCCCACGCCGCAGCGTAAGTTCTTCGTTCGTTCCGCCGGAATTGAGAAAAGGCTTCGGTCTGCCGACATATGAGTATCAGGATGCAGTGTGGGCTTATTATTTCTATAGGGCGATCTCGAGAGCCGAGAATGTGTGGATGTTCGTGGACTCACGTACGGAGGGACTGAAATCCGGCGAAGAAAGCAGATATATAAAGCAGCTTGAGTACCATTTCGGTGTGAAGCTGAACAGATATGTGGTTAAGTTCGATACAATGTCAGCTGCTGGTGTTCCGGATATTGTCAAGACTGAAGAGGATATCGACAAGATAAAGGGTGCCACCTTGTCGGCTACGGCCCTGCAGAATTATCTTGCCTGCCCTGCAAAGTTCTACTATGGCACGGTGAAGGGTCTTAGGACCGAGGAGGAGGTGTCGGAGTCGCTGGATTACGGAATGTTCGGAACTGTGTTCCACGATACGATGCGTGCTCTTTATACATCAGAAACAGCAATGTCGCTGGAGTTCACCTTCGACCGACAGCGAATCAACGAGAGAGAGCTTACTGATGTTCAGGACAGGATCACACGTGCGTATATACAGAGTTGGATCGACCGTAGGGATGATATCCGCAGGAAAGTCAAGGCTCTGATCATGGAGCAGCTCAAGTCGATCGAGGTCAGCGGAAGAAACCTGGTGGTGGCCGATGTGATCGTGGAATACGTCATCAAGACCCTGCAGCAGGATCTTCAGCTGCTTGAAAAGGCAGGAAAGGATTCCTTCGAGATTCTTGGCAGGGAACTGCCGGTGTTCGGAGAGTTCCACGGTCAGAAGTTCAAGGGCATCATTGACCGATTGGATTCGTTCGAGCCGTCACAGGCGAGGGTGGTGGACTACAAGACAGGAAAGGTTCTGAAGGACGACGAGGAAATCGACGATGACAATGCTGCATCTATTGCAGAAGCGATATTCGCTCCTGAAGTGGCGGAACGTCCGAAGATCGCATTGCAGTTCTTCATGTACGACATGCTGTTGAAGGGATATGAGATATCCGAGGGAAGAGAAATCTACAACAGTGTGTATTCTACGGCAAGTCTGTTCAAGGATGAACCGAAGACAGTCAAGGTCAATCAGAAGTTCTATGATGCGGTGTCTGAGAAACTCAGGGCCTTGCTGGATGAGATGCGCAGTCCTGATGTGCCGTTCACGCGCACATGTGACGAGAAGACATGCACATACTGTGATTTCAAGACAATTTGTGGAAGATAGACTATGTTGAAGATAATGAAAGCATCGGCAGGCTCCGGTAAGACCTACAGCCTGACCAGAACATATATAAGCCTTTTGCTTCGCAACAAGGACCGTCATGCATACAGGCATATTCTCGCAGTGACTTTTACAAACAAGGCCACTGACGAGATGAAGAGCCGTATCCTGAAGGAACTGCATGTGATGGCTACAGATACGTCCAAGTCGGATTATCTCAAGGATTTCGTTCCTTCCATCTTCCCCTCGGAGCAGGAACTCCAGGAGAAGGCGAAGTCTGTGCTCCAGGATATCCTCCACGACTACAGTGCCTTTGCAGTAAGTACAATCGACAAGTTCTTCCAGCAGACACTGAAGGCATTCTCCCGTGAGATCGGACAGTTCGCATCGTATCAGGTGGAGTTGGATAAGGATTCCCTTGTGGCGGAAAGTGTGGACAGAATTCTGGATTCGTTGACAGAGGACAGCGGAAGCCTTCTTACCTGGCTGACAGACAATGTGCTTGAGCAGATCGGACAGGGGGGACGCTACAGCATGGATGCCAATCTTCTGAATATGGCTCTCAGACTTAAATCCTCTCAGAGACAGGAACTTGTGGAGAAGGAGAAAATCGATGAGGATCAGGCGTACTCTATACAGAACCTGATGAATATCAGAAATACATGTCGTCAGATCATGTCGGATTTCATGAAGGAAGTGAAGGCGAAGGCGGCAATGGTTTTGGGTATTCTCAGAGGTGCAGGCATCGAGCCGTCTGAAAGCAACCGCGGTTTTCTGAAGGTGCTGGATGTGTACAATGAACTGAAGGACGGAGAGGCGATAACCGCTCCGAAGGATACATTCTTCGAAAAGGCGAAGAACAGCGATAGTTGGTTTGCGAGGTCAAAGGCGACTAAGTATCTTCCATTGGTGTGTCCGTTCCTGGAGGCTCCTCTTGAGGACTTCTGTGCCTTGTGGGACAAGGACTTTGCTGTGTATAATACTGCGCGTATCCTTGACGGACAGATCTATGGTCTTGGTGTGGCTGGAGAACTGCGCAAGACCTTTGCGGAGCTGATGAGGGAGAAGAATGTCCTGTGCATCGATGATTCCAATACGATACTGAGAGATATAATCGACGGATCGGATGCTCCTTTCGTATATGAGAAGCTGGGTGTCCGTTTCGACCATTTCCTTCTGGATGAATTCCAGGATACTGCAAATGTGCAGTGGGAGAATTTCAGACCGCTTCTTAGTGAGAGTGATTCACGTGGCGGGGAAAACCTCATTGTGGGAGATGTGAAGCAGAGTATCTACCGTTGGAGAGGCTCCGACTGGAAACTTCTGGATGAGAAGATTCCGAATGAGTTCCCTGATTTTAAGGAAGAAGTGCTGGATACAAATTACCGCAGTCTTCCGAATGTGGTGGATTTCAATAACAGGTTCTTTGCCCATTCCGCTGAGATTCTTGACAAGATTGCCGGATATGGCGAGGATGGCCCTATGCAGAGAATCTATTCCGATGTGGAACAGGAGATTGCAAAGAAGGGTGAGGGAAGTGTCGAGTTGACATTCTGTCCTAAGGAGAGTGAACTTGAAGAGGTTCTCAAGGCCGTACAGAAGGCCAGGGAGGCCGGTGCGAGACTTTCGGATATTGCAGTTCTTGTCAGAAGTAACGGCTCCGGTTCCGATGTCGCTTCCTATCTGATAGACAATGGTATAGCAGTCATTACTGATGACTCATTGAAGGTCAAGAGTTCCATAACTGTCAGGAGAATCGTGTCTCTGATGTCGTATGTGGACAATCCGGAGAATACTGTAAGCGGCTTCCTTGCTGACTCGTTGGATATTCCGGTTCCTCAGAACTGCAGCTCGCTTGTGGATATGGCGGAATCCTTGATCCGCAGTCTCAAGCAGAACAAGGAAGACGGATTCAGAGATGGTGAATCAGTGTATGTGCAGTCATTCATGGATTATCTTCAGGCTTATGTGTCAACCAACGGAAACAGTCTCCGCGGATTCCTCAAATACTGGGAGGGAGAAAATCCGTCCATCGCTTCGCCGGCGTCCGGAGACAGCGTGAAGGTGATGACTATCCATAAGTCGAAAGGTCTGGATTTTCCGTATGTCATCATCCCGTTTGCAGAGAATATCACATTGTACAAGGCGGGAAACAGCTGGTGTGTGCCGACATTGTCGGACACGCCTCTCAAAGGTGTTGCGGAGGGCGTCTATGACGTTGTGCTTTCGCAGAATTCCGAGTCTACGCTTTTTGCGGAAGACTATCGCAAGGAACGTTTCCTGCAGCAGGTGGATAATATCAACATCCTTTATGTGGCCATGACAAGAGCCGCTCAGGGAATGCATATCATTGCAAAGACACCGTCATCAAAGTTCCTGACAGCCATGGGCGAAGGTCCTGTCAGTCGGTTCTCCGATTTCTCGCAGATTCTTTATTACTATGCAGCTGAAAGCGGTATGACCGTGACAAAGGAGGATGATTCCGCGCGCTTTACATTCGGAGAGATGCCGGATTTTGAGGCGTTGAGAAAGGCTGATGACGAGTGTGCGGAAGTGTTCCCGATGACGTGCGGATGCGAATATCCTTCCATCCCTCTCAATCCTCAGGTCGGTCTTTCCGAGACGGATGTCCGTGAGAGGGGAAGACTGAAGTTTTCTGCAGATTCGCTGGATTTCTTTTCAGAGGACGGGCAGGCTGGAGTGTCGGCTTCCAATCGAATAAAGGGAGTGGTGCTGCATGATGTGTTGTCTTCTACAGTGCTTCCGGAGGATCTGGATCAGGCGATAGCAAAGGCCGTGATGTCCGGAGAACTTACCTCTGCGGAAGCATCTGAGGCTCTGGACCTGCTGAAAGGACGAATCGCCGAGGTAGAAGGTCGCGGATGGTTCCCGAATGACAGAAGTGCCGTTCTGAACGAAGTAAGCATCATTGATACAGATGGTCAGGTGTATCGTCCGGACAGGGTGGTGAAGGATGGCGGCAAGGTGATTATCGTTGATTACAAGTTCGGCGAACATTACAGGAAATATGAGCATCAGATGAACTGTTATGCCGACCTCTGGAGGAGGATGGGATATGCTGATGTTTCAGCATGCCTTTGGTATGTCCATACCGGAGAAATCGTTCAGGTCAGCGGAGGTTTTTAATGTTTCTGTTGGGAGAAATTCCGTAGTTTCTTATTATCTTTGTGGATTGACAAAATGAGAGATATGGAAAACAAGGAAATGGATACGTGTAAACTGCTCTACAATACGGAGAGAGTGAAACTGTATATTCCGGAATACGGAAGAAATGTGCAGAAGATGGTGGATTATATCAAGACCATCGAGGACAGGGAGAAGAGAAACGAGCAGGCGAAAGCGGTGATCAAGGTCATGGAGATTCTCAATCCGGCCGTCCATCTTCTTGAGGATTTCGAGCATAAGCTCTGGGACCATCTGTTCATCATTTCGGGTTTTGACCTTGATGTGGATGCTCCATATCCTATGCCCGCTCCTGAGAGTCTTAATGAGGTGCCAAGGCCGGTTCCTATCCAGAAGAAGCCTATCAAGGCATCGCATTACGGCAGAAATATCGAGAACATGCTGGATCTTATCGCCGCTCACGAGGAAGGTGAGGCGAAGGTAGCCATGATCCGTACGCTTGCGGGATATATGAAGCAGCAGTATCTGATCTGGAACAAGGATACAGTGTCGGACGAGACAATCTACAAGGATATGGAACTCCTTTCTGAAGGCAGAATCGTCGTGCCGGAGGAACTGAAGACAGCCAAAATCGAATTCAATCATCCGCATCAGCGCCAGGGCAACAACGGTCAGGGCAAGAAGAACGGAAACTTCAAGCAGAAGAACAATCAGAAGAATCGTAAGCAGCATAAATAGATATGGCAAGAACTACAACAGCAAAGAAGAAAGGGAAGCGTGAACGCTTCTCGTTCTTTTCTGGTATGACTCCTGAGAACAAATCGGCATTCTACAGATACTGTGGTCTTGCTGTAGCGGTGTTTGCTTTGTTTACGCTGGCATCGTTGGCGTCATATCTTTTTACATGGAAGGCAGATCAGAGCCTCTTGGCCCATCCTGATATGATCGAAAAGGGCGTGGATGTCTCCAATTGGGGTGGAAAGCTTGGCTACCGTTGGAGCGAGTTCCTTCTTGCGCGCTGTTTCGGACTCGGTAGCTTTGCATTGGTATTCCTCATGGGCGCAGTCGCTTTCAGACTTTATTTCTGGAACCGGAGCATAGGACTTCTGAGAACAGTATTCATAACTGTTTCCGGTGCATTCCTGGCTTCACTTGTGCTTTCGTACATTTCGCTTGTGTGCGGATTCGAAGGTCTGCTGGGTGGTGGAATCGGAGGTGATGCGGGATATGCCGTAGTGTCTGCTGCGACCAACCTGATAGGCCATTTTGCCACAGCTCTGCTTCTGATAGTACTGGTCGTGGCATTGCTTCTTGTTTCTAATAAGAAGTTCGCATATTGGTTTGCAATGGATAAGGTCAAGGAAGAGTCTGATGAACCACAGGAAGATGTAGCTGAAGAGGATGATTCGGAAAGGATCGATCCGTATGAACCGATATCGATAGTCGATGAACCTGTCGCCGAAGTGGAAGCGTCTGAGGCTGAGGTCGTACAGGTTGTTGCAGAGACTCCTGAAGAAGAACAGGTGAAGGCAGAACATGTTGCCGTCGAGTCTGTTGCAGAAACACAGGCCGGCGAGACTCCGCAGGAGAACACCGGCGTCGAGGTTGTTCAGGGCAACGAGATCATCACAGAGGTGACAGAAGATCTCCCTCCTTTCGACAACAGACTTGATCTCGAGCGTTTTGAGGCTCCGTCTCTTGACCTTCTCAAGGACTATGCAGACGGTCAGCATAAGGTGAGCCAGCAGGAACTTGATATCAATAACAACCGCATCCGCGCAACGTTGATGAACTACAAGATCGATGTGGTAAAGGTTATGGCGGTTGTCGGTCCTACTGTGACTCTGTATAAGATCTTCCCGGCTCCCGGCGTGCGTGTGGCATCGATCGAGACAGTTCATAGAGAGATTGCGATGGCATTGGGTGTGGACGGTGTCCGCGTGGTCATGCTTCCGGACAGTGTCGGTATCGAGGTGCCTAATGCAAGGCCTTCGATCGTGCCTTTGAAGTATGTGCTGAACAGCGAGTCGTTCCGTAACAGCGATGCGGAACTTCCGATTGCGATCGGATGTACAATCACAAAGGAGGTCAAGACATTTGACCTTACAGATGCTCCTCACTTGCTTGTTGCCGGTGCGACCAAGCAGGGTAAGTCGGTAGGACTCAATGTGATTATCTCGTCGCTTCTCTATTCTAAGCATCCTTCTGAACTCAAGTTCGTCTTCGTCGATCCGAAGATGGTGGAGTTTACGGCATACAACTCTCTCCTTAAACATTATCTTGCAGTACTGCCTATGGCGGCCAGTGAGGAGGAGGAAAAGAAGAATGCCATCATCAAGGACCCTAAGCAGGCCGAGCAGGTCCTCAATTCCCTCTGTATCGAGATGGATGAGAGATACAACCTTCTTGCCTCTGCCGGAGTCAACGATTTCAAGCTTTATAACGAGAAATATAAGAACCGTCATCTTCTTCCGACAGACGGTCATAAGTTCCTTCCATACCTTGTCGTTGTAATTGACGAGTATGCCGACCTTATCATGTCGGGTGGTGCAAATCAGGATGCCAAGAAGGCTGCGAAGAACATCGAAGCCTCGATCATCCGTCTTGCACAGAAGGGTAGAGCTGCCGGTATCCACGTGATCATCGCGACCCAACGTCCTTCCGTGAACGTGATCACCGGTCTCATCAAGGCGAACTTCCCTACACGAATCGCCTTCAGAGTGCTCTCAAGCACAGACTCAAGAACGATCCTTGACTCAAATGGAGCAGAGAACCTTATCGGTAAGGGTGATATGCTCTACTACGCGGGAGTCAAGATGGAGCGTATCCAGTGCGCTCTTGTGAGCATGAATGAAATCACAAAGGTGACCAGGTTCATCGGCGACCAGTCGGGCTGGAAGCAGTGCTACAGCACACCATACTATCTTCCTGTGCCTGAATCCCAGGATGGCGAGACCAGCGGCGGTACCATCGATATGCAGAACATCGATCCGATGTTTGAGGAGGCTGCGAGAATGGTCGTCACATCTCAGAGAGGTTCGACTTCAGACCTTCAGAGACGTCTGGGCATGGGTTATGCAAGAGCAGGTCGTGTGATGGATCAGCTTGAGGGTGCAGGAATTGTCGGCCCTCAGGAGGGATCGAAGCCAAGACAGGTGCTTGTGACCAACTTTGTCGAACTCGATGAGATCCTTTCACACTTTGTGAAATAAAATCTCCATACCATGAAACTAAGGCGTGTCCTGACTATACTGCTGATCCTTGTGCCGATGCTTGCAGCGTCAGCGCAGGATCAGTCTCTTATTGGCAGGTTCTATGCAGGAGTGGCTGATTCCTGCCTTGATATTTCATATTCATACTCTACACGTGTCTCTGGAATACTGAACAACGGCCAGGGACATCTCTTGTCCCAGGGACTCATGTGGAAGGTCAAAGGAAATGGCGTTGAAATGTACTGTGACGCGAAGGCCCTTTGGATAATTGATAGGGAAATGAAGGAGGCTGTGATTGAACCGGCCGCCGATGAGAATTCGTCGGAGTGGCTTTCAAATCCGGCTGTCATATTTTCCCGTCTTGCTGCGCAGTTCAAGGTTTCGGAATCTGTCGTGTCTTCGGATGGCAAAGCTCTGATCTATACCCTCAAACCTCTTGCTGACAACGATATCAGCTATTGCAATCTGGAACTTCTGAAGTCAGATGCGTCCATAAGAAAAGCGACTGTGGCCCTTTCTGACGGCACTCTGATAAAAATAGAGGTCAGCTCTATGAAGCTGACCCCTAAGGTTTCTGTCGAGGCATTCAGGCCTCATATAGATTTTGATTCGTCTTGGATTCTGACGGATCTCAGATGATTACTTTCTTATACATCTTACTGACGCTCCGAATGACTCCTTGTCTGCAGTTCCGGTGTAAACGTCCGGCTGGTTGTAGATGAGGTATTTGTAGTACGCCATTACCTCGTCTGTCTCCAGGCTTGTAGCTGTCCAGAATGTAGAGTACTTGTATGAGCCAAGGAAGATGTTTGATGCAAGGTTTGCGTAGCCGACAGGGATGGCTGCAAACTTGCTGCTGTTTGTGATGTCTCCTACAACCGGCCAGTACTCCCACATGATTTCGCCGTTGAGTGATGCATCGCCCATCAATGCTGCAGCAATGCTCTTGCTGCCTCCCAAGTTTGCCTTTACGTACTCCTCAAGAACGTCCCAGTCTTCGAGAGTAGGAAGTGTCCATCCCGAACCAAGTGCTTCGCAGGCTTTGATGGCGTCCTCGTAGTTGTAGTATCTTCCGAAAACTGTTGACATGACTTCCGAGTTTCTGAAGCTTTCTCCGTAAGCGCTTTCAGAGAGGTTGTTGGTAGTCCAGGTCTGTGTTCCGATTGTTGCGACAAACTGGTCCTTAACCGTTTCAGCCGGGAATTCGATTCCTGTGATCGAACCGTTCCTGCCACCCTTCATTGTGGTGGTGTATAGGAAAGCCGAGCTGTTTGAATATCCCTCTGCGTATGCATAGCAATACACTGTATATGTCTGAAGCGTGTCAGAGAATGTGTAAGGATAGCTTGAAACTGTGTAGGTTGTATCGTACTTTGTCTGGCTTGGTGAGATTCTCCAGTAATAGTTCAATTCGCCGCCGTCAGGGTGCTCTACGCCTTTGGCTACGAGAGTGCATCGCTGTCCTGGAGTGATGAATTCAGGGAGACCTTCGATTACAAGTGTTCCGTCAAGGACCGGTTTGGCCTCGCTGTCATCATCCTTCTTGCACGACATGGAAAGGGCGGCAAATGCTGAAAGTATCAATATGAGTTTACGAAATGACATACTAAAATATTTTTACAATCCCGCAAAGATAATTATTTTTAATTGGAAAAACCGCTAACTTTGCGCAAATACTTTGCCTTATGAGGTTTTTTTCAATGGTCCGCATTAAATTCACTGCGTTTTTCATATCCCTGCTTGCCCTGTCTTGCACTCCGAAGGACAGGTATGTGGTGTTCTCCGGCTACGCGCAAGGCGGAACGTATTCGGTCAAGTTCAACATGAACGGACGTGATGGTATGATCTCGCAGGATCTGCAGGAAATCAAGGATTCTGTCGATGCGATTCTGACTGCCATTGATGCCTCTCTTTCCGGCTATAACAAGAACTCCATCCTGAGCCGTTTCAATGCAGGCGAGACCGTTGTGCCGGATTCGTATTTCATTGATATATACTGTTCTGCATACGATGTATATAATAGTACAGGGGCAGTTGTAGATGCTGCCTCGGCTCCGCTTTTCGATGCATGGGGATTCGGTTTCAAGAGTGGCGAAATGCCGTCATCCGATAAGGTCATGGAAGTGATGTCAGGATGCGGAATGAACCGACTTCAGGCAGATGTCACGATGGCTGTATCCGGGGATGGGACCTTGAATCCGTACGATCTTCTCCGGGACAGGAACGGCGTCCCTCCTCAGCTGAATTATAACGCTATTGCCCAAGGCTACAGCTGCGACAAGGTGGCCCGATACCTCTACAGCATAGGCGTCAAGGATATGATGGTCGACATAGGTGAGATTTTCTGCGACGGTGTGAATCCGAAAGGAATGCCATGGGGAATCGGCATAGATAAACCTGTTGACGGCAACAATGACCTGGGTGCTCAGCTCCAGGCGATATTCAAGGTTCCGGCAGGACCGCATGGGGTGGTTACGTCGGGAAATTACCGTAAATTCTATGTAAAGGACGGCAGGAAATACGCTCATACAATCGATCCTCGCAGCGGGTATCCTGTTTCACATAACCTCTTGAGTGCCACTATTGTGGCTCCTGATGCCCTTATTGCTGACGCCTATGCCACATATTGCATGGTGGTGGGTCTGGAGGAGGCCGTTTCGTTCATTGAGTCGACCCCTGATATCGAGGGTTGTCTGGTCTATGATGAAGGCGGAGAATTCAGGACATGGACATCTCCGGGGATGACGCTTTCCGAGCTATAGGTCTGCAATCGTTTTCAGACAGAATTCCAATACGTCTGTCATTGATTCCAATACCCTGACGAGGAAGTCCGGGCAGATTCCGCATGCGCTCAATCCGATGACGGCAATGCTGAATGGAATTATCAGTCCGACAAGTGGAAGGGAAATCAGATTGGTCAGCAGAAAGTATTTCGGGAATGTTCCGAAGTATATCCAGGCAAGCGGTCCCGTGGTTATCTGACAGGCGATTGACATTGATGCGGAATTCCATATCCATTTCAGTCCTTTCCGGACTGCTCCCTCGTCTGTTTCCGGCCAAAGATTCTTGAGAAACGGGTAGATGTATGCGATGCCCGCCATTGCTGCATATGAGAGCTGGAATCCGATGTCTCCGGCGGATTCCGGAATGAAGAAAAGCTGCAGAATCAATGCAGTCCAAAGTATGCTTCGGGTGCTTCTGAACCGTCCTGTCAGTGATGCGGTTTCGCCAAGAATGATGAATAGGAAAGCCCTTGTTATGGAGGCACTTGCACCCGTGGCCAATGTGTAGAATCCGCACAGTGATATGATGATCGCGCTTCTCAGAATCCGTTGTGTTTTCCCGTTTCCCAAAAGGGATGTGGCCCATCTCATAATCCCGTATATTATGCCGAGGTGAAGCCCTGAAAGGGCGAGGATGTGAGATGCTCCGCTTTCCCTGAAGGCGGTTCTCGTTTCCTGACTCAGACCTGAGCGGTCGCCGGTAATCAGCGCTGTGATAAGGGAATTTGTGTCCCTGTCTGCAAAGGGGAGTTCACCTATCAGATCGGACATTCTTTCGCCGAAACGGAGCGCGTAACCTGACATAAAGGAGGTTTCGCCGACGACCGATAAGGTAACGATTTTTCCGGTGACGGATACGAAGAATCCCAAGCATATGAAAATCGTCGTTATGATTGTCCATAATAATCTGTTATCCAGACTTTTATGTCTTGGGTGAAGCAAGCATGCCACGCAGAATGCGGCAATGGTCAGCGAAATCGTCGAAGGTGCTGTCGATGTAGTGCCCGAACAGGTCGCTGAGATACCTGAGATGGCAATTCCGGCTGTAAATGACATCGCTATCCGCACAAGTTCTCTCTCAATTGTCATTTAGTTATGATTTTTGTCAAAAGTAGCGATTAATTTTATATCTTTGCGTGTATTGCTGAAAAATCGTAACTTTGGAAGATTAAATGTAAAATAAAAATAACCATGATTATCTTAGTAGTTAACTGTGGAAGCTCTTCGTTGAAATATCAGCTTCTCGACATGAAGAATGACGAGGTATATGACCTTCTTGCGAAGGGTCTCGTTGAAAGAATCGGTATGGAGACAGGATGTCTCAAGCATCAGGCTACCGGAAAGGAAAAGGTTGTAAAGGAAATGCCTATCGAGGATCATACTGTTGCCATCAAGGCTGTCATCGATGCTCTTCTTGACAAGGAAACCGGAGTGCTTTCGACATTGGAAGATATCGAGGCAGTAGGTCATAGAATAGTTCACGGAGCTGAGGAGTTTGTATGCAGCCAGCTCATTACAGATGAGGTTGTGAAGCAGATCGAGAAGTGTGTTGATCTTGCACCTCTCCACAATCCTGCAAACCTTCTCGGTATCAAGGCTGTTACAGCGGTCCTTCCATCAGTTCCCCAGGTAGGTGTCTTTGACACAGCTTTCCATCAGACAATGCCGGCATACGCTTACATGTATGCACTTCCATACGAGTATTACGACAAGTATCGTATCCGCCGTTACGGTTTCCACGGCACAAGCCACAAGTACGTTTCTGCCAAGGGCGCAAAGTTCGCAGGTCTTGACATCAATTATTCGAAGATCATCACTTGCCACCTCGGAAACGGCAGCTCTATCGCAGCTGTGGTAAACGGCAAGTCAATCGATACTACAATGGGTTTCACTCCGCTCGAGGGTCTTATCATGGGTACGCGCTGCGGTAATGTCGACCCGGATGTGGTGACTTACCTTCAGGAGAAAGAGGGCCTCTCTCCATCGGAGATGAGCAAGGTCCTCAACAAGAAGAGTGGTTTCATCGGACTCTCTTGCGTTTCTTCTGACGCCCGCGACCTCAACGATGCTGCCAACGAAGGCAATGCAAAGGCAAAGCTTACACTCAAGAAACTTACATACGACATCACCAAGTTCATCGGTGCATATGCAGCTGCAATGAACGGTGTCGACCTCATCGTGTTCACAGGAGGTATCGGAGAGAACAACAGCCGTCTCCGCCGCAGAATCTGCGAGAATCTTACTTACCTCGGTGTGAAGTTCGACTATGATGCAAATGTGGCAAGGGGAGAGGATACTCTTATCTCGCTTCCTGATTCGAAGGTCAAGGTGGCCCTCATCACTACAAACGAGGAGCTCATGATTGCCCGTGATACAATGAACATCGTACAGAACGAAGAGTAATCTATGCTTAAGAATTTCACAGAAATATTTACCGAACTCCGAAGCCGCGACTCCAAGAGAAGGATGGTCGCGGCTTGGGGTGTAGATGACCATACCATTTCTGCCGCAGGTCAGGCAGTTGACCAGGGTCTGGTGGACGTTATCCTTGTCGGAGACGAGACGATGATAGCTGAAGTATGTGCCAAGGAGAACATCGATATGGGCAAATTTGCAGTCGTGCACAATCCGGACGAACTCAAGTCTGTGGCTCAGGCTGTGCAGATGATCAGAGACGGTCAGGGAGACTTCCTGATGAAGGGCCTCTGCTCGACTGACAAATTTCTCCGTGCTATTCTCAACAAGGAGACAGGACTTCTTCCTCCGAAGGGCACCCTTACCCATTGCGGCGTTTTCGAGTTACCGGGATATCACAAACTTCTCTTTGTCGGAGATGTGGCCGTGATTCCTGCACCGGATCTCAAGCAGAAGCAGTTCATCATGGAGTGCCTTGTCAGAACTGCAAAGTCAGTAGGTGTGAAGACTCCTAAGGTTGCGCTTATCGCAGCTACTGAGCAGGTTCTCCCAAGTCAGCCTGCTACTCTTGAGGCGGCTCAGCTTGCAAAGATGGCGGACAGAGGCCAGATCAAGGGATGCATTGCCGACGGACCGTTGGCTCTTGATGTCGCTCTGGATCGTGAGTCTGCTGAAATCAAGGGACTTGTAAGCCAGGTTGCCGGTGATCCGGACTGTCTGGTATTCCCTAACATCGAGTCAGGAAATGTCTTCTACAAGGCTAATTCGAAACTTGTACCGGGCGTAAGACAGGCGGGAATGCTTGTGGGAGCGAAGGTGCCTTGCGTGCTTTCAAGCCGTGCGGACAGCACTGATACCAAACTTAACTCTATCGCAGTCGCTGCGATGTCAGTCTAAGGTCCCCTTAGAGAATTTGAAAAACAGAAATTATCGGATGAAAGGAAAAGTATTGGCCATCAACACTGGCTCGACATCAACAAAGATCGGATATTTCGTGGATGGTGAAAAGATATTCGAGCAGAATATCTTCCACTCTGCCAGAGAGATATCGGTGTATGCCTCTGTGCTTGATCAGCGCGAGATGCGTCGCAATGCAATCACAGATTTTCTCGCTCAGAAAGGAATCGCTCTGGAAATCATTGATATCGTCATGTCACGTGGCGGTCTCATCACTCCGATCCGTACCGGTGTGTATGAAATCAACGATGAGATGAAGGCTGCGTTGGAGGAGGGAAAGAACGGTATGCATGCATGCTGTCTTTGCGGACTCATCGCTGCCGAGGTATGTGACAAGATCAATGAGGCAAAGGCTTCAAAAGGAATGGCTGCTGACTGCAAGGCATATATCGCAGACCCGCCGATGGCTGACGAAATGGTTCCGGAAGCAAAGCTTGGCGGTCTACCTGAGTTCCCGAGAAGAACTCTCTTCCATGCTCTCAACTCAAGAGCGATGGTGAGAAGATATGCGGCAAGCATTGGTAAGACCAATAAGGATGTTACAGTTATCGTTGCCCACCTCGGAGGTGGTTCGTCGGTGTCTCTCCACCATCATGGACGTGTCATCGACTGTAACGATGCTCTCGGAGGAGACGGTCCTATGAGTACCGAGCGTGCCGGATGTGTACCTGGATTCCCGCTCGTGGACAAGTGCTTCAGCGGAAAATATACCAGAATGCAGGTGAGAAAGCGTCTTGCCGGACGTGGCGGCGCAATCGCATATTTCGATACAAACGACTTCCGTGAGATCATTGCAATGGCAAACGGAGGCAATGTGGAGGCGGAGATGTTCATCAAGGCATACTGTCTTTCTGCAGCGAAATATATCGCAGGTATCGCGACAACAATCTGTGGAAAGGTTGATGCGATCATCCTCACAGGCGGTGTATGCCACAGTGAGGTCATTACAGGACAGATTACAGAGCGTGTCGGATTCATCGCTCCTGTGGTCATCTATCCTGGTGAGGACGAATTGGAATCTCTTGCGGAGAACGGCTACGGTGTTCTTTCCGGAGAGTTCGAAATAAAGGAATATAACAGAGAATTTATTGTAGAATAACCATTTAAAATCACTTCAGAATATGATGGAATATGATGTGATTATTGTCGGAGGTGGAATTACCGGCGCAGGAACGGCAAGAGACTGTGCCATGCGTGGCCTCAAGACACTTCTTATCGAAAAGCATGACCTCACAGCAGGAGCTACCGGCCGTAACCACGGTCTGCTTCACAGTGGTGCGCGTTATGCCGTGACCGACCAGGAGTCGGCAGAGGAGTGTATCAGAGAGAACATGATTTTGCGTAAGGTGGCTCGTCATTGCGTTGAGGAGACAGACGGTCTCTTCATCACTCTCCCTGAGGATGACCTCGGTTTCCAGTCGACATTCATCGACTCTTGTCTCAAGGCCGGCATCCGTGCCGAAGCAATCGATCCCGCGGAGGCCATCCGTCTGGAACCTTCTGTAAACAGAACGCTTACAGGTGCAGTACGTGTACCTGACGGCGCAGTGGATCCGTTCCGCCTTACAGTTTCAAATGTATTTGACGCCCAACTCCATGGCGCCGATGTGCTTACTTATCACGAGGTGACTGCCATTGATAAGGAAGGCGACCGTGTCGTGGGAGTGACAGTTGTCAATACGCAGACCAAGCAGACAGAGTCATACAGGAGCCGCCTTGTGATCAACGCCGGCGGTATATGGGGACATCATATTGCAGAAATGGCAGGTGCGACAGTGAATATGTTCCCTGCAAAGGGTGCTCTCCTTATCTTCGGACACAGAGTGAACAACATGGTAATCAACCGTTGCCGTAAGCCGGCGGATGCCGATATCCTTGTGCCGGGAGATACAATCTGTCTTATCGGAACGACTTCAAGCCGTCTGCCGTACGACCAGATCGATGACATGAAGGTGACACCTGAGGAGGTGGACCTTCTCCTCCGTGAAGGTGCAAAACTGGCTCCTGAACTCAATCAGACTCGTATTCTTAGAGCATATGCCGGTGTGCGTCCGCTCGTTGCTGCGGATAACGATCCTTCCGGCAGAAGCATCAGCCGCGGTATCGTATGCCTTGATCATGAGACGCGCGACGGTATTCCGGGTTTCATCACCATCACCGGAGGTAAGCTCATGACCTACCGTCTTATGGCGGAGTGGGCGACTGACCTTGCTTGTCAGAAGCTCGGAATTGACAAGAAATGTCAGACTGCCGACATCTGCCTCCCAGGTTCAGAGGAGATGAAGAAGAAGGAGACAAAGAAGGCTGTCACACATCCGGGACTCGGAGGAAAGGCAGCTGAGGGACGTCACGGAACACGCAGTGCAAACATCAATATCGCTGACAAGAAGGATGAGTCGCTTGTATGCGAGTGCGAGGGTGTTTCAGTGGCTGAGGTCAACTACGCTATCGAGGAACTTGGAGCAAAGAATATCATCAACCTCCGTCGCCGTACAAGACTGGGAATGGGTACATGCCAGGGCGAGCTTTGTGCATGCCGCGCTTCCGGTCTTCTTGCCAAGGCGAACGGATGTGCGCGCAAGAGCATCGAGGATCTTGCTTCATTCACGAATGAGAGATGGAAGGGTATGTTCCCTGTAGCATGGGGCGATACTCTTGCAGAGGCACAGTTTACATCTTGGATCTATGAGGGTATCTGCGGTCTGGATACCTTTGAGCAGAAGGAGGGTTAGGCAATGAAATTTGATACTATTATAATAGGTGGCGGCCTCGCAGGCCTCACAGCGGGAATCGAACTTTCCCGCAAAGGACAGAAATGTCTTATCGTTTCATCCGGACAGAGTGCTCTTCACTTCTTTTCGGGTTCATTGGAACTTTGTTCTCTTGCGGACAATCCGTTCGAGGCAATCGCTTCACTCGGTGAGGAACATCCTTATTCGAAGATCGGTCTTGAAAATGTGAAGGAGATGTCTGCCGGATTGAAGAACTTCTTCAAGGAGATCGGTGCTACAATGAAGGGCATCAAGGATGCGAACCACTGGAGAATCACTCCTCTTGGAGTTCTCAAGAGAGCATGGCTTACTCTTGACGAGTATGCAACCTTCCCGTCTACAGGCGAAGTTCCATGGAAGAAGGTGGCTCTTCTCAATATTGACGGTTTCCTGGATTTCCATACAAGTTATATCGCTGCAGGTCTTGCCCAGCAGGGTGTCGAGACTGTTGTAGGTTCGGTGACTATGCCTGAACTTGAGCATCTCCGCAAGAACCCTACTGAAATGCGTTCTACAAATATCGCAAAGACACTTACAGGTGAACTCCTCGGTGCATTCGCAGCGAGAATCAATGAGTATGCGAAGGATGTGGATGCTATTCTTATGCCGGCTGTCGTTGGCCTTGCAGGATGTACTGAGGTTGTGAAACTGAGGGAACTTGTAGCCCGTCCGCTTCATTTCCTCGCGACTCTTCCGCCTTCGGTGCCTGGTATCCGTATGCAGCTTATGATGAAGAAGCATTTCCAGAAGCTCGGCGGTACATATATGCTCGGAGATTCTGTAGTGTCAGGCGAGTTCGAGAACAGAGTTCTCAAGTCTATCAAGACTGCAAACCACGGTGACGTGTCATTCGAGGCAGACAATTTCATCCTTGCGTCAGGAAGTTTCTTCAGCAAGGGACTTGCTTCGACAGTGGACGGAGTTACTGAGCCGGTATTCGGTCTCGATGTGGATTCGCTCAAGGAAAGAGCACAGTGGTACAGGAGAGATATGTTCGAGGCTCAGCCTTATATGAGCTTCGGAGTAGCGACCGACGGATCGTTCAAGGTAAAGAAGGACGGAAAGTCTGTCGACAATCTATATGCGGTAGGTTCCATCCTCAGCGGTTTCAATGCGATGAAGGAAGGCTGCGGAGCAGGCGTGGCCCTTCTCACAGCAATGCATGTTTCATCAGATATTCTTCGAGGACCTGAAAAAAGATAAAGTATGAAGAAGACTCAAGATACAACATTCGAACAGTGCATGAAATGTACAGTCTGCACTGTATATTGCCCGGTGGTAGCTGTAAATCCTGACTATCCCGGTCCTAAGCAGGCAGGTCCTGACGGAGAAAGGTACCGTCTGAAGAACCCACTTTTCTACGATGAGGCACTTGACCTTTGTCTTAACTGCAAGAGATGTGAGGTGGCTTGTCCGTCAAATGTGAAGATCGGCGACATCATCCAGAACGCAAGACTCAATTACGGCAAGCACGACCCTAAGCTTCGTGACTATATCCTTGCAAATACAGACATTATGGGAACATTGGCGACCACAATGGCTCCTGTCGTGAACTTCACTCTCGGTCTCAAGCCAGTCAAGGCTGTAATGGATGCGGTCCTTGATGTGGATCATCACAGAACATTCCCTAAATACGCAGGCCAGAAGTTCGAGACATGGTTCAAGAGATACGCTCTCAAGAAGCAGGAAGCCTATGAAAAGAAGGTCAGCTATTTCCACGGCTGCTATGCCAACTATAACAACCCTAAGCTTGCCAAGGATCTGGTCAAGATCATGAACGCGGTCGGCTACGGCGTGAACCTTCTCGAGAAGGAGAAGTGCTGCGGTGTAGCATTGATTTCCAACGGTTTCAAGGAGCAGGCTGCAAAGCAGGCAGAACTCAACCTCGGAAGCATCCGAAAGGCTGTGGCAAGGGGAGAACAGGTGCTTACAACAAGCTCGACATGTACATTCACAATGCGTGACGAGTACGAGCACATTCTCGGTCTTGAGAATGCCGACGTACGCAGCAGCATCAACCTCGCTACAAAGTTCCTCTTCGAACTTGTGGATGCAGGAAAGATCAAGCTTGTCTTCAAGGAAGATTATACAAAGCGCATCGCATATCATACTCCATGTCATATGGAGAAACTCGGATGGTCTATCTATTCGACTTCCCTCCTGAGACTTATCCCGGGAGTCGATTTCCTTATGCTTGACTCGCAGTGCTGCGGTATCGCAGGTACATACGGATTCAAGAAGGAGCACTACAACGACTCGCAGAAGATCGGAGAAGGACTCTTCCGTCAGATCAAGGACAGCGAGGTGGATATGGTGGCGACAGACTGCGAGACCTGCAAATGGCAGATTGAAATGAGTGCCGGAGTACAGGTCGAGAACCCTATCTCGATCATTGCAGATGCACTTGATGTAGAAGAAACAATTAAAGCTAATCAGAAATAATGAGTAAATTTTTTGACCCGCCTCAGGCGAAGCCGCTTCTTCCGAAAGAGAAGATCGACAGTGTATTCAAGTCAATGAGATTCAAGGTTTTCATGGGCTCGTTCCTTGGATATGCGGCATATTATCTGGTGAGAAAGAATCTCTCTTTGGCATCGGCTGATATGATTGCAGAAGGCCTCATCGACAAGCAGGGAGTAGGTATTGCCGCTTCTGCAGTTTCGATTGCCTATGCGTTCAGCAAATTCATCATGGGAACCCTTTCAGACCGTTCGGATGCAAGAAAGTTCCTCTCGATTGGACTCGTGATCGCGTCACTCGTGATGATGTCTGTAGGATTCCTTCCATTCTCAGCGACCAACATGGCGTTCAACGTGGCTATGTTGTTCGTAATCATGCTCTTTGTCGGAGTATTGTCAGGAATGGGATGGCCTCCATGCGGCCGTATCATGGCCTATTGGTTCTCTAACAATGAGCGAAGCTTCAAGATGTCTCTCTGGAACACATCGCACACAATCGGAGCAGGTACACTCGGTGTCATCGCTATCTTCGGTGTGACAATGTTCGCTGACATGGGCATTTCACAGGCATGGAGAGCGAACTTCATCGTTCCTTCTGCATTCGCGCTTGTGATCGCTCTCTTCTGCTGGTGGGCTCTTCGCGATACACCTGAATCTTGCGGACTTCCTTCAGTGGCAGACTGGAGAAATGACCATTCAGGAGTGAAGACAAAGGAGAAGGTCGGCGAGAAGGTGCCTTTCAAGACACAGCTTTTCGACTATGTTCTCAAGAACAAATGGATATGGATGATCGCTCTCGCGAACGCATTTGTATATATGGTACGCTACGGTATCGGTGACTGGTGTCCTACATATCTCCAGGAGACCGGTATCATGACAGGTTCAGAGTGTAAGATGGCGTTCTCGATCCATAACTACGTAGGTGCGGTCGGCACAATCGTATGTGGTTGGATTTCAGCGAAGTTCTTCAAGGGCAAATGTGCTCCTCCTAACATCATCTTCATGGGACTCGTGCTCATCGGATGTGTTATGTACTGGCAGGTTCCTGCACTTGCAGCTGCAACAGGTATCGATGCAAAGGTATGGGTATATGTAGCCCTCATCCTCATCGGATTCTGTATTTATGGTCCTGTAGCCCTTGTCAGCATCCAGGCTCTCAATCTCGTGCCTAAGAATGCGGCAGGTACTGCAGCAGGTTTCGTAGGTCTCTCAGGTTATCTCATCGGTGACTCGCTTCTTTCAAAGATCATTGTCGGCGGTATCGCAGACAAGAGCTGGGATGTGGCTAACCTTACAATGGTGATCGGTGCGGCAATCGGTATCGTTCTTTGCGCATTGACAATCAAATCTGAGAAATAGGACTATGAGAAATACTTTTAGAATACTAACACTTCTCCTGTCTTTTGCATTGTTCGCAACAGCATGTACCGAGAAGATCGACGATGAAATGCCGTCAACCGGCTCGGAGCAGATGAGTTTCCTCATCAGTCTTCCGGAGGCGGTAGAAGGTGCATCCGGCGATATCGTATCCGTCAATTTCTATTCAGGCAAGGGTCCGAAGGAAGGTGATGCAGTAGTACTCAAGAAGGGTTCGTCAGAGTGTGTCTGTGAAATTGTTGCTATTGCTTCAAATAAGTTCAGCTTCAAGATCTCGTCAGAGGTAAGCACAGGCAAATACACCTTCTGTATAAAGAGGGGGTCGCAGACCAAGGCTATCGGTGAAATGCACTTTACCATAGAGAAACGTGTAGAGATCGTCGAAAAGGAAGGATACAACCTATACGGATTCATCAGCTGTGACGGCGTCGGTGTTCCGGGTGTTGTGGTTTCAGATGGTGTAGAGGTTACCGTTACAGATGAAGACGGACTTTACTATCTCAAGTCTGAGGAGTACAACAAGGTTGTGTTCATGTCTGTTCCAAGCGGATATGAGACAACAGCGGACGGAGTCATTCCTAAGTTCCATAAGGTTCTCGACGGAAATTCATCTACAACCGAGAGAGCCGACTGGACACTTACCAAGGTCGACAATACCGATCATGTCATGTATGTCCTTGGTGATATGCACCTTGCAGACAGGACAAAGGACCTGACACAGTTCTCGGATTTTACATACGATCTTAATGATCAGATTACTGCAAACTCTTCTAAGAGACAGTATGCTCTTACCTTGGGAGACATGTCCTGGGATCTGTATTGGTATCAGAATAAATATGACCTTTATTCATATTCAACCACTTTGAACAGCAAGATAAAAGGTGGTGTGCAGGTATTCCATACTATCGGTAATCATGACCATGATATGATGGAGGCAGGTGACTACGATACAGTCAATCCTTTCAAGGCAAAAGTGGCTCCTACCTATTATTCCTTCAATATCGGTAATGTACATTATGTGGTGCTGGATAATATCCTCTGCACAAACACACCGGCAACAAGTGAGAAGGATGGTTCAGGACGATCATATAAGGCTTCTCTTACACAGGAACAGCTCTCATGGCTGAAGAAGGACCTTTCGTATGTGGATAAGTCAAAGGTGCTTGTGCTGACGATGCATGCTCAGATGTATAATGAGACAGGATCTCAGAATATCACTTACTGCGCTGATCTGGAGAAGCTTTGTAACGGATATGAAACTCATGTCATGAGTGCACATTCCCATGTCATCTGGAACAACGATATCGCAGCCAAGAATATCTTCCATCATAACAGCGGTGCAATATGCGGAACATGGTGGTGGACAGGATACTACACTTCAGGATTGTATCTATGTAAGGACGGTTCTCCAGCGGGATATTATGTATATGACATGAACGGAACTGACGTGAAGTGGAGATTCAAGCCTACAGGCAAGGACTTCAAAAATGCATTCCGAACTTATGACAGAAACGAGATTGTCCTCTCTGCCAAGAATTTTGCTCCGAAGGCAACGTCTTCGGGAGTGACAGCGTTTGAAAAATCCGCTTCAACCTGGGTTGCCTCAGACAAGAATAATTATGTGTATTTCAATGTCTTTGATTATAACACATCATGGACGATCGAAGTGACTGAAAACGGAAAGAAACTAAGTCACGAAGCGGTAAAGGTCAAGGATCCTCTCCATCTTATCGCTTATGAGGCACAGCGATACAATGCAGGATCAAGTCCTACAGGTGATTTTACAGCACGAACAGTGAGCTCGCATATCTTCAGGGTAAAGGCTTCATCCGCTACATCTACTCTTGAATTCAAGCTTACAGACGGCTTTGGAAATGTCTATACGGAGACTATGACAAGACCTAAGAAGTTTTCAATAGCAGCATATAAATAATCTGTATTTATAATTAATAACTAACTAAAGTCAAATTTTATGAGATTACTCAAATCTTTAGCAGTTTCTCTAGCTTTTATGGTTGCGGGCATCAGCGCCTTCGCCCAGAATAGAGAGCTGTCCGGAGTCGTACTCGATGCAACTGATTTCCCTCTGGTAGGAGTGGCAGTCATCGTTGACGGAACGACAAACGGTGCAATGACAGCAGAGGATGGTACCTTTAAACTCAATGTTGAAGGTCAGGTTGTTCTCAGCGTGTCTTCTCTTGGTTATGTAACCAAGTCAGTTACAGTTCCTGCATCGCAGGATAAGGTCACAATCTATCTTGAGGAGGATACAATGCTTCTTGATGAGACTGTGGTTGTCGGTTACGGTACACAGAAGAAGGTGAACCTTACAGGTGCCGTTACAGCGGTGGACGAGCAGGCTCTCGCTGACCGTGTTTCTCCAAACCTCAGCAGCATGCTTCAGGGTGCTGTACCGGGACTTTCAATCTCTACTTCAAGCGGTAACCCTGGCAGTACAGGTACTCTCCAGATCCGTGGTACAGGTTCGATCAACGGTGGTAACCCACTCGTTCTCATCGACGGTGTCGAGGGTGAGATGGACCGCGTGAACCCTAATGACGTTGAGTCGATTTCAGTCATCAAGGACGCTTCTGCAGCTGCCGTTTACGGTGCACGTGCTGCATTCGGTGTGATCCTCATCACAACAAAGAAGGGTACAGATGACGACGGCAATGCGGTTGTTCGTTACAGCGGTAGATTCGGATGGGAGACTCCTACCACTTCAACTGACTATGAGACAACAGGTTACTGGTCGGCTTACATCCACAACATGTTCTGGAAGGCAGATGACGGTACTTCACAGTACATCAAGTACAATGACTATGATATGCGCCAACTCCTTCTCCGTATCAACGATAAGACAGAGCATCCTGATCGTCCATGGGTGACTGTACAGAACAGAAACGGTAAGGACAAGTATGTCTACTATGCCAATACAGACTGGTATCATGTAATGTTCAACGATGAGCATCCTGTTCAGCAGCACAACATCTCTATCAGCGGAGGTAACAAGAAGGTGAAGTACTTCCTTTCAGGTGCATACAACAGACAGACAGGTATCATCAAGGTACGTCCTGACGTGTTCCAGAAATACAATCTCCGTTCGAAGATTGATTTCAAGATCAACAAGTATATGCGCATGAGCAACAATACAACATTCTATAACTCAGTTTACGACTATCCGGGTGTAGGTAATGTTCAGAATGCGATCGCTTACTCTGCAAACCACGGTCTTGCATGTTTCACCCCAACAAACCCTGACGGTACTTGGGTGTACGGTACAGACTTCCTCGGTTACAAGGTTGCAAACGGCCGTCACGCTTTCTACGGTAACGACAAGAACGTCAACCTCGACAGAAAGATGGACTTTGCAAACACTACAGAGCTCAAGATCACTCCTATCAAGCAGCTTACAATTACAGCAAACTATACTTACAGATTCCACCAGAACCGTAATACAAACAGAAGTACAGCCCTCGTTTACTCACAGTATCCAGGCGTACTTGCTACTTATACCGGTAAGGGTACTGCAGGCGAGGACTCACTTACAGAGACTGTGAACAGCTGGGCATACAATGCAGCCAACGTATTCGCGACATATGAGGATACATTCAAGGATGACCACCATCTTACAGTAATGGCCGGAGGTAACCTTGAGTATTCATATAGAAAGGATCTTCAGACAGTAGGTTACAACATCCTTACAGAGGACCTCAACGACTTTGACCTCGTAGGTCTCAACGGTGACGGTGTCAAGGAGTTCATGGCAACCGGCGGACAGAGCGAGTATGCTCTCCTCGGTTTCTTCGGACGTATCAACTACGACTACAAGGGAAGATATCTTTTCGAGGTTTCAGGACGTTATGACGGTACTTCAAGATTCGCCAAGGGCAGCCGTTGGGGATTGTTCCCATCAGCATCTGCAGGTTGGAGAATTTCTGAGGAGGACTGGTTCGCTCCTGCAAAGAAGGCTGTAAGCAACCTCAAGCTCCGTTTCTCATACGGTAGCCTTGGTAACCAGAACGTAGCTGCCTACAAGTTCATCCGTAAAGTTACCACAAGTGACTTCGCAGGATTCAGCTTCGGTGAGGGAAGTTCGACAGCAAGCTACACTTCACTTTCTGCTCCTAACGCAGGTGACCTTACTTGGGAGACTGCTCAGCAGTACAACCTCGGTCTCGATGCGGGATTCTTCAAGGACAGACTTACTTTCACAGCAGAGGCATATATCAGAGACACTAAGGACATGCTTACTGACGGTGTAGCTCTTCCAAGTGTATATGGTGCTTCTGAGCCAGATATGAACGCAGCTGACCTCCGTACAAAGGGATATGAGCTTTCTATCGGTTGGAGAGATCAGGTTAACCTCTTCGGTAAGCCGTTTGGTTACAATGTAGGTGCTACATTGTCTGACTACCGCACAGTGATCACCAAGTATGACAACAAGGAGTACACTTTCGCAAAGGATTACTATGAAGGTATGGTACTTGGCGAAATCTGGGGATTCGAGATTGACGGACTTTTCGCTACTGACGCAGAGGCTAAGGCTTATGCACAGGAGGTTGACCTCAGCTATATCAACAAGAGACTCTACGGTGGCTGGCTTGCCGGTGACCCTAGATATGTGGATATCGACGGTGACGGAAAGATCTCAGTTGGTGCAAACAGCGTGAAGAAACCTGGTGACCGCAAGATCCTTGGTAATTCAATCGCTTCTCTCCAGTATGGTCTTACAGCCGGTTTCGATTATATGGGAATCGACTTCTCTATCTTCTTCCAGGGAACAGGTAACCACTACTGGTATCCAAATGACGAGTCAATGGCATTCTGGGGACCTTATTCACGTCCTTACTGTACTTATCTTCCATATGATTTCCTTGATAACGTATGGAGCGAGGAGAATCCTGACGCATATTTCCCAAGACCACGTGCATACTCAGCCTTCACTTCAGGCGCACCTTTGGCAAATGTGAACAGCCGTTATCTCCAGAACCTCCGTTATCTGAGACTTAAGAACCTTTCTGTCGGATACACCGTTCCTATGACAAAGAAGATCGGTATCCAGAAGCTTCGCGTATACTTCTCGGGTGAGAACCTCGCTTACTGGTCTCCATTCAAGAAGCACAGCAGATACATCGACCCTGAGGCAGCATTCGACAGAAGAGATTCCAGCGGTGCAACTACACGATATAACAATGCATTCTACCCTTGGCAGAAGACATTCATGTTCGGTATCGATATCACATTCTAAAGTCTGTTTGAAACATATAAAAGAAGAGAAATATGAAAAAATATTTATTAATAGCTTTTGCTGCGATCGCTTCATTCACTGCTTGCGATTTTCTTGACAGAGGCCCGCTTTCAGACATGACTGAGGAAATCTACTTCAAGACAGCAGAGGACTTTCAGCTTTTTACAAATCCTTTGTATAACAACCTGCTGGATAAGTCCCCATATAATCATCAGAGTGATCACTACATCAAGTTGACACTTTCTAATGTGATGCATGGCGGTTCATATAGAACAGTGCCTGCTTCAGGCGGTGGCTGGTCATGGACAGACCTCAGACGTATCAACACCGTTCTTTCAAGAATGGACTCTTGCGAAGACGAGCAGGTAAGACTCGAATATGAAGGTCTTGCACGTTTCTTCCGTGCTTTCTTCTACTATGAGAAGGTAAAGCAGTTCGGTGATGTTCCATGGATTTCAAAGGAACTTGCTTCTGACTCAGAGGACCTCAAGGCTCCAAGAGATTCAAGAGAACTCATCATGCAGAAGATGCTCGAGGATGTTGATTTCGCTATTGAGCACCTCCCTGCAAAGGTTTCTACATTCCGCGTGAACAAGTATGCCGCTCTTGCACTCAAGGCTCAGTTCTGTCTTTTCGAGGGTACTTTCAGAAAGTATCATCAGCTCGAGATCAATGCTGCTGATGCAGGTGTAGAGTATGTGAACGACTATACTTTCTACCTCGAGGAAGCTGCAGCTGCTGCCAAGGAGATCATGGACAGCAAGGTCTACAAGCTCTATACTACAGGAAAACCTGACAAGGACTACAGAATGCTCTTCGCACAGGAGGAGGCAAGCAAAGACGAGTACATCCTCGCTGTATACTACTTGCACGCAGCAGGTATCTACAACAACTCGACTGCAATGTCTATCCTCCCAGCACAGGGACGTCTTTCTGCAACACGTAAGTTCGTGAACACTTACCTTAACGCAGACGGTACAAGATTCACTGCAAACGAGGCTTACAAGACAATGAGCTACTATGATGAGTTCCAGAACAGAGACCCACGTCTTGCTCAGACTCTCAGAGCTCCTGGTTACAAGCGTATCAACGGTGACGCAATCCTTGCGCCAGACCTTTCATGTACATGTACAGGTTACCATATTGCAAAGTGGACTATGGCTGCTGATGCAAACGGCGGTGACTCAGACCGTGCTGACCGTTCTTCAAACGATACACCTGTCTACAGATATGCTGAGGTTCTTCTCAACTATGCGGAGGCAATGGCTGAGCTTGGCCAGTTTGACCAGACAGTGGCAGACCAGACAATCAATCTTCTCCGCAAACGTGTAGGTATGGCAGAGATGAAGGTCAACGAACTCACAGTCGATCCTTATCTCACAGATCCTAAGACAGGATACTCGAACCCTGTTCTCCTTGCAACTCCTGCAGAGCAGCTTGCACACATTCTCGAGGTAAGACGCGAGAGAGGGGTAGAGCTTGCTCAGGAAGGTGATTTCAGATGGGAAGGCCTTCTCAGATGGAAGGAGGGTAAGTGTATCGATCAGGAAATGTACGGTATCTACTTCCCAGGTCCTGGACAGTATAACCTCGACCAGGATGAGGCGGGTACAATCGACCTCTGGCTTTACGGCGCAAACGAGGCAATGCCTACAGTTGACGCTACAAATCCTATCTACGCGTCATGCGTTGTATTGAGAATCGGTGAAGAAATCTACCTCAGCGAGGGTACATCAGGATATGTTGATCCTCAGCAGAAGAGTGAGCATTCATTCAATGAGGCAAGAGATTACTTCTATCCTATTCCAATCGACGAGCGCTCGTTGAACCCTAATTTGACACAGAATCCGGGCTGGAATGACGGTCTTGACTTTTAACCATGAATCTTATGAAAATTATTAAACGATTAATATTTGCATTAGCCGCACTGGCCGCGTTCTCTTCTTGTATGAAGGAGGAGGAGAAGACCGTTGCAACGGCTATCATGACAGATAAGTCATCATTGACCTTCGGTATTGATGACGAGTTGACTCAGACTCTTACAGTGTATGCAGATGCACCGTGGACTGCTGAGTATGAAGGATGGATCACATTGGATCCTGCAGCAGGTACTGTAGGTGAGACTGTTGTCACTGTGACAGCGAAAGCCAATATCAGAGAGGAACTTCCTGATAGACCAAGAGAGTCTGTCATCACATTTGTGGGTCAGAATCTATATGCGGATGCCGTTGTATCCGTACTGCAGAGCGGTGACAAATACCGTGACCTTGTCGCAGGTACTTTGGCAGAGGCATTTGCCCAGGAGGCAAATACATTCGTCGGTGCAAAGGATGTACAGGTGGTTGCCTTGACTTCAGACGGTTTTGTTGTAGAAGATGAGACAGCAATATCTTATGTTACTGCGACAAAGGAAGTCGCATTGGGTGACAAGGGTTCTGTATATGCTTACGTTTCGACTATGAATGGCCTTCATTCATTGAAGGATGCAGACAAGTTTGAAAAGACTTCAAATGCAACTGTAGATTATTCAGGAGCGAAAGACATTACAAGTACACTCCAGGCATATGTGCCGGAGCAGACAGAACTTGTAGCACTCCAGGGTAAACTTTCTTCAAAGAAGATCGAACTCTATCATGCAGAGGGTGAGGAACCTGCACAGCGTGATTCGATCGTTGTAGAACTCCTCAAAACTCATTCATCACTCAAGATGTCTGAACTTGACGGATGGCTTGTAAACGCTAAGGGTTACGTATTCGGCAAGGGCGGAAATACAATCTATATGGTACCGGTTGAGCTCGAGGGCGTGCAGTCTCTTGAGACAGTTTACTTCGCTGATGACTTCGAGTGGATCACTTGGGCTACAGTCGATGCAGTAGGAAAGGATGACCAGTCTACATCTGTCACAAATATCTGGAAGGCTGACTGGGCTGATGCATTCTTTGCAAAGTTTAATGAGATAGGTTATCAGTACTTGTGGTCGACAGTAGGTGACAAGGAGTTCAAGGTGGGTCCTGAGCAGGCTGCGAACCCTTCAGTAGGTAAGGACGGATCGATGTATGCATGTAAGAACTACCTCAAGTTCGGCCAGTCAAGCTACAATGCGGCTCTCAGACTTCCTGCTTTGTCATCTATCCAGGGTACAGCAAACATACAGATTGACTTTGACTGGTGCTGGCAGGTTACCAAGGAACAAAAACCTGATATTATGACGATGTCCATAGAGACAACTCATGGTAAGTTTGAGCAGACGGGTCTTCTTATGTCAGAAGAACTTGAATCAACTCAGTCAGAGACTGATGGTGAGAGCCACCTTGCATGGCAGCACGCTACAGTGATACTTACTGAAGCTACAGCCGAGACTGTTCTTACAATCCGTCCAACTTATGCTGACCCATCTAGACAGAATCCTGCAAGAAGCCAGAACCGCTGGTATCTCGACAATATCAAGATCATCGAGTATACAGGATCTGTATCTGTGGCAGAGCCTACTGAGGCTGAGATTACAATCTCTATGGAGAACAACATCACATTCGATGCTGCTCCGACAGAGACCAAGTCATTCACATTCGTATCAGACCAGAAGGCAACTCTTACAATTGAGGCTGATTGGATGTATTTCCTTGGCGAAGGTGATAAAGAGGAGAAGTCTATTACAATTGCTGCCGATACTCAGACAGAAGTAAAGGTGGGTTGCAAGGAGAATACAGCAAGCGAACCACGTTCTGCCGATATCGTTATCGAGTCAGGACTTTCAGTAGAGACTATTCCGGTGAAGCAGATGTCTCCAGGCCAGAAGGTCGAGTCATTCGTAAGTATCATCGGCGGAAACAGCGGTAAGGTCGGTTTCGATGAGGGAACTTTCAATCTTTCAGTACAGGCTAACGTCGATTTCGCATTCGAGTCAGACGCAGCATGGGCTACAGTTGAGGCAATGCCGGAGTCTAAGGCTCTTGTCGAGGTTAAGCAGCTTGTTGTCAACTATGAGGCAAACGACACTCCAGTGGAGAGAACAGCGCGCATCAGAGTGTACAATGCGGAGAACAACCTTGAGACTGTCTATACCCTTGTTCAGGATGCATTTGTGAGTGGAGTTTATTTCCAGGACGACTTTACATGGGTATCTCCATGGGCTGATGCATATGGCTCAAGCGACTCTGTAGGTGATAATGATCATTCAGGTAAGGCACCGAACGTATATACTCAGGCAACTCAGGCTGGTTTCCTTGATGAGTTTACAAGAAGAGGTTATGTGGATTTGAATCCTACAGGACAGGTAATGTATACTCAGAAATATTACCTCAAGTTCGGTAAGACAGATGTCAATACAGGTATTACACTCCCAGAGATTGCATTTGAGGGCGATACTCCTGTAAATGCTGAAATTACATTTGATTGGTGTGCTCACATGATTACCAAGGAACCATTTACATATGATAAGGTTCAGATGGTAGTAGAGCTTACAGGTCCTGGCGTTTGTGCTGATTCGCAGGAAAAAGTCAGCAATGCTTATGCTACTCAGCAGAAGGACGGCTTCATGGAGTGGCAGAAATTCTCTGTAGTACTTACTGGAGTTACTAAGGATACCAGAATCTCTATCCGCCCTCTCGATTGGACTAAGACAGGCGCTGATGGCGATCAGTACAAAGTTCAGAGATACCATCTTGACAATGTGAAGGTAGAGAAGTATGAGGGTGCTGTACCTACTCCAGGCCTCCAGACTCTTGCTGTTTTCCCATTCCTGCACGATACAGCATTTGATGCAAGTACAGTAACAAATGCTACAAACTGGAATCTCGCTGAGGGATGGATCCTTTCAGAGGATGGAAAGGCTAAGATGTCAGCACATGATTATGACCTTTCAAAGGGAATGACATACAAGTACGAAGCTAAGAAGGATTCTGATGCTGAGGGTACTAAAGACCATGTACGTGCTCTTGTGACAGGTATGGCAAAGGGTGGTTATTGGCTCTTTGAGATTCCTGTAAAGGATATGCCTGCGGGTACATACAATATTACTTACAACCACTCTGCATCTGCAACAGGTCCTAACTACTTCCTCGTAGAGGTATCGGTTGATGGAACAAACTGGGCACCTGTAGGAGCTCAGACTTCAAACGAGACATTCAAGGATGGTACAGGTGAGCGTGAGGTGACTTGGACATATGCCCTCAATAGAGGAGGTGTAAATGCTGCAAATGTCGCATGTGTAGTAGATATTGACTACCAGGCTCCAGCATTGGCAGGTGATAACACTCTTTATATCAGAGCGACTATCGCTGACGATATGGCATATGGCGCAGCTAAGGCGATGGGTGCCTCAGGTACTAACCGTATCTGGGGACCATGTGAGGTTACTTTCCAGAAGTAATATAGCCCGTCTATAATCTTTCAGTCGGCGCAGAGTAATCTGTGCCGACTTTTTTATATCTTTGTAGGATGTATAAAAACATGTAAGCCGTGAGAAAAATTTTACTTTCACTTTCGTTTGTTCTGATGTCATTGGGAATGATGTCAGCTCAAGATTACCTCCCGAAATGGCAGGAGGGTTATATGGATATCCATACAATTGCAACAGGTAGGGGAGATGCTACTTTCCTCGTGCTTCCTGATGGTACAACCCTTATGATTGACGCCGGAGACAACGGCAAGAAGAAGGATAAGCAGCATCCTGATACAACAAAGAGAGCAGGCGAGTGGCAGGCAATCTATATGAAGAAAGTGATGGAAGATCTCCCTGGCAACGGCAAGGTGGACTATGCCATGATCACCCATTTCCACGACGACCACATGGGTGCATTCAGTGAAATGCTTCCTGGTAAGAACGGATATGGCCTTTCAGGTATTACCCTCGTAGGAGAGCTCGTGGGTTACAACAAGCTTCTTGACCGTAATTATCCTGACTATGATTTCCCTAACAAGAAGCTCAATAATACCAATAAGAAGTTCATGCCTGAGTATTTCAAGTTTGTCAAGTATCAGGTTGCAAACGGTATGGAGATGGAGCAGTTCAAGCCTGGTAAACTTAATCAGATATCTCTGGTTAACAATCCTAAGAAGTACAAGAAGAACTTTGAGATCCGCAACCTTGCGGCAAACGGACAGGTCTGGACAGGAAAAGGTGAGACTGCAGAGAAGCAGTATAAGGGTGACCCTAACCTCTTTGACGAGAACGTGAATTCATGTGCGCTCCGCATCACTTACGGAGACTTCAGATATTACAACGGTGGTGACCTCAGCGGCGGAAACTGGTCAAGCTATAAATCTTCTGAAAGGGATATGGAGACCCCGACTGCAAAGGTATGCGGTGAGGTGAATGTCATGAAGGCAAACCACCATGGATATTATGACACATGCAACGGTTTCTTCATGAACATGCTTTCTCCTGAGGTGGTGATCATCGACGCAAGAAGCAACAACCACCCGGTTCCTTCTACATTTACAAGAATGACAGATCCTATGGTGCTTCCTTGTCAGCCTGAGTTCTACATCACAGTAGATCAGCCAAGACAGAAACTTGGAGAGGAACTCTGGAGCAAGTTCAAACCATGGGGACATATCGTAGTCAGAGTATATGAGGGAGGAGAGGAGTATCAGGTCTTCGTTCTCGACGCTGACAAGTTGGATTACCCTATCATCTATAAGTCTGAAATCAAAAAATCTAAATAATTATGAAAAAGTTTTGTTTTGCACTGATGCTGCTTTCTTTGTGCGGCAGCTCGTTTGCAAGAAATGTAAGCGGATCTGTAGTCTGTGGAAAGGAAAAACTCGCCGGTGTGGTTGTGACTGACGGTAAGAATTTCACGGAAACAGACAAGAAAGGTAAGTTCTCTTTCGAGATCGAGGACGATGCATATTTTGTGTACATCGTAACTCCGGCAGGCTATGTGGCAGACTGGTCTACCGGTAATCCTGTGTTCTACCAGAAAGCTGACAAGGACAATTATGTGTTTGAGTTGCAGAAGTCAGCTTCTCATGATGTGTATAACCTTATCGCAGTAGGTGACCCGCAGCCTAAGGAAGACGAGCATTTTGAGGAGTTTGCAGCTGTCCCTCTCAATGACCTCGCAGAGACCGGTAAGGTGCTTGAGGGATTCACATGCGGTGTCGCTCTCGGTGACATCTGCTATGACAGACTTCACCTCCAGAAGAGATGGAAGGAGGAAATCATACGTACAGGCTTCCCGTTCTATCCTTCAATCGGAAATCACGACCATGACCAGAAGTACAAGAATGACGAAGAAGCATTGACTGCATATAGAGAGAATTTCGGTCCGGAGAACTATGCCGTGCGTCTCGGCGATGACATCCTTATCGTTCTTGACGATATCATCTATAACGGTAGAAGCAATTATAAGGAAGGATATACAGAGAAGGTTCTCGATTTCGTAGAGGGTCTTATGGAGTATGTTCCTGAAGATGCAGATATTTTTGTGGCTCAGCATTCGCCGCTCAACGGACGTAACAACAAGAAGATGGTCATCAACCATCAGGAAATGCTTGATCTTCTCGAAGGTCATAAGGTGTCTTTCCTTTCAGGTCACAACCACACTCATGACAATTTCGAGTATGCAGAGGGAGTGCGCGAGCATAATGTAGCTTCAATATGCGGTACATGGTGGGCTACATATCATTGTACAGACGGTACACCACGCGGATATAAGGTGTTCACAAAGAAGGACGGCCATCTTTCATGGTACTATAAGGCTATCGGCCGCGACAGATCATTCCAGTTTGAAACGTTCAAGCCGGGTGAGTGTGAAAACAACCCGAAGAGCGTAGTGTTGAATGTATGGGACAGTGATCCATGCTGGAGAATCGAATGGTTCCAGGACGGAGAGTACAAAGGTCTTATGCAGCAGGTAGGAGAGTATTCACCTCTTCATAAGGCAGAACTTGAGGCTGAATATAAGAAACTCGGAAAGTCAATACCCGAGTACAGACGCTCAAGGATTGTCCGCCACTTCTACGCTGCCACTCCATCAGAGGATGCAAAAGAGGTTAAGGTGAAAGTTACAGACAGATTCGGAAACGTGTTCGAAGAGTCGGTATTACTCAAATAGATTTCTTGCGGGGAGCTTGTCAGAGTACAGCTCCCTGCATTGTTTAAACAGGGCATCTGTGTACTTGGCCTGACCCGGACCCTTCCATGTGCTGGTGTTTGTGATAAGGATCCAGCATTCTCCGTCCGGGAACTGCTTTACCAATGCGCATGTGCCGGAAAGCGTACCTGAGCGGCTCCAGCCCTTTGCCGGATTGGTGTCGTTCCAACCCAGGGAGAAGGTTTCAGTATCAAGGTATTCTGTCATCTGACGGAATGCCTCTTCTGATATAATGTCCGGCACTCCGGGATTGCCGTCTATAGAGGCCACAAGTCGTGCGATCTCGATTGGGGAACCGCACCATGCGCCCGCTCCTGACAATAAAGGTATGTTATTGCCTCCGTAGCAGCGTTCCACGGTCTTTCCGCTGCCGTTGTACTCCTCTATGAATTTACCGTCTCCATCGTGGGTGTAATAGCGGACTTCGTTAGGCTTCTTGTCTTCGTAATATATGCCGGCGATGTGCATGTCGAAGCATCCGGCAGGAACAAGCACCTTGTCGTGCATGAACTTTTCGTATTTCATTCCTGATACCTTCTCGATGATATCCGAGAGGATCAGGTAACCGAAGTTGGAATAATCCTGCCATGAACCCGGAGCGAATCTGAGGCGTCTTCTGAGAACCACCTTGTAGAAATCCTCTTTTTCTGGAGCATGGTCAAGCTGGAGCTGGGCCTTTACGTCTCTTGACGAGAAAAGGGGATCTCTGCTGAATCCACCCTGATGTCTCAGAAGATGCTCTACAGTGATCTTGTAATAGTTCTTGTCTCTTATCAGGTCTGTATATAAGGTGTCGTTCAGAATACCGGTAGGACCGAATACTGTATCCTTGATGCTGAGCTGTCCCTCATCCTGGAGAACCATGATGCCGACAGCTGTGAGCAGTTTGGAAACTGAGGCCATTCTCAGAATGTTTCCAGGCTGCATTTCGATCTCGTTTTCCTCGTCCGCCCAGCCGTAGCCCTTGGCATATACGAGAGAGTCGTTACGCGTGATTGCGAGCGAAGCCCCTTTGAACTGCCATTTCCTCATGTAATATCTGACCTTCTTGTCAAGTCCCTCCAGTTCGGGGATGTCAGATTGCTCGTTGGTGACAGTGAGGTTCAGCCTAACCCTTGAGGCTGGTATAGGCTGTGGCTTCGGTATGGATCTGTTTCCAATAAACGAAGAAGCCGCAATGATAGCAATTACAGCAACTGCGGCTCCGATGAATAATCTTCTCTTCTTTATCATAGATGTCCTCCGAGAATTGAGGAATTGTCGCCGTCTTTAAGCGTGTTGAACTTTTTGAACAGTCCGCGCAGGAGTATTGCGGTGAGGAGTGCGGAAACAATATCCGATATTGTGAAACTGAACCAGACTCCTTTTGTGCCGATGAAAATAGGAAGGATGTAGAGGGCCGGAAGAAGGAAGATCAACTGCCTTGTAAGTGACAGGAATATTGATCTCTTTACCATTCCGAGACTCTGGAAGAAGTTGGTTCCTATCATCTGGAATCCCACGGTAGGGAAGGCTATCGTGAGGATCCTCAATGCGCTTGCTGCCAGTTCCTTCAGTTCAGGGTCGTGTGTGAAGATTCCGGCTGCAGCTCTTGGGAAGAACTGTCCGATGATAAAGCAGATGCATGTGACAACTGTCGCCATCTTTGCTGTCTTCCAGAATACTTCCTTGACTCGCATGTACTGTCTCGCTCCGAAGTTGTATCCGGCAATAGGCTGCATTCCCTGAAACAGACCCATGCAGATCATGATGAACATGAAGATGAAACGGTTGCAGATGCCGTATGCTCCGATTCCGAGGTCTCCGCTGTAGTCTCTAAGCTGCTGGTTGATGAAGAGTGTCACAATGCAGGCGGCTGCGTTCATGAGGAACGGTCCCATTCCCACGATAAGCGAGTTCTTCGCTACCTTCCAGTGCATTCTTACGATACCCTTGTCAAAGTGTATTGCTCTTGTCCTGTTGTTGAAGTGGCTCATCACAATCAGCATTGCCACTGCCTGGGCAATGACTGTCGCCCATGCTGCTCCCTTGATGCCCATGTTGAATTTGAAGATGAACAGCGGGTCAAGAACAGTGTTGAGCACAACGGTAAATATCGTAAGCGCCATGGCCTTCTTCGGGAAACCTGTCGAACGCATTGCGGCATTGAGTCCGAAGTACAGATGCGTTATGATGTTTCCGTATAGGATGATCTGGATATACTCTTTCGCATAAGGCAGAGTGTTTTCGCTGGCTCCGAAGAAGTATAGGATCGGGTCGATGAATATGAGCGCCACTGCCATGAATACCAATCCGATGATAATGTTCAGACTGACTACATTGCCAAGCACCTTGTTCGCCGCCTTGTAGTGCTGCTGTCCGAGAAGTACGGAGAGCATAGTCGCCGCACCTGCACCGACAAGTGTGCCGAATGCAGTGGAGAGATTCATCAGAGGGAATGTAATCGCAAGTCCGGAAATGGCAAGTGGACCGACACCTTGACCGATGAAGATGCTGTCCACCATATTATACAAGGAAGAAGCTGTCTGAGCAATGATCGCCGGTAGGGCGTATTGCTTCAGCAGCTTTCCTATATTTTCTGTTCCGAGTTCTGTGGGGATAGATGTGTTCGATGCCATCTGCTTACTCCGGTTTGTCGACTATCTCGATTTCGAAAATGAGTGGAGCGTATGCCGGGATCGATGCGCCGCTGCCTGAATAATTGTATCCTAGGGCCGAAATGAAGATGCCGGTCACGGAATCTTTCCATGTCTTGTCGGAATTGCTGTACATAAGATCTGCCAAGGCCATTGCAAATCCCGGAATGACTTCGGACTCGTCCTCTCCCATTGTGATATTCTTATAATCTTCTGATAATGTAATCCTTACAGGTGTATAGTCCCTGCTTGAATCGTAGAGGTCGTTGTCTTTAGCAATCCTTTCCGATGTTGTATCGAATATAAGGCCGTTGAGGAGTTTGCCTGTGTAGTTGATGTAGATCGTAGTATCCTTCGCAATCACTTTTGCATCTGAAGGACAGGTCTTATCGTGTCTCAGGTAGTAGCCTGTGGTGTCGTTGGCAAATGCAGCGATCTCACCGTAGTTCTTTACGATATATTTCTCGACTGTATCAGTCTCCCACACGTTGATGCTGTCGGTGTAGTCCTTGATTGTGAATTCGTAGATCGAGCTTTCAAAGTCACATGAATGGTTGAGATATTCTGCAGCTGTCTTGTATGCTGAGTAGGTCATCATCCATGAAGGGATGATCACTTTTCGGCTTCCGCCTACCTTCATGCCTACCATCGCATTGAGGAGTCCTGAAGGAACGGCCTCGTCATAAGTGACGAGCCATGAAGGTCCGTAGTAGCTTGTAGGGTCGTATGTTCCGAGCTGTTTAGCTATGGTAGAATCTGTGAATTCGCTGATATTTCCGTTGAGATCGCACTGGGTGTATTCGATAAGTGCGAATCCCTCTTTCTTCACTGTCGCTCCTGTGCCTTCAACCTCGTATTCCGGCATTATATATATTCCTACGCTGCTTTCCTTGCCGTCCCATGATGGTTTGAGGGTAGGGTAATTGAGTGACATCCATGCGTCGAAATAGCGTTTCTTGGCAACGTTTGTTCCTTCTCCGACTGCTTTTGCGCAACCGGCGATAACGATTGCAACTGCGATGTAAAGTATTGATTTATAGATATTCTTCATTTCTGTTTATGAATAAGACTTGCAAAGATAGTAAAAATCTTGGAATTCTATTCGTTGGATACGCCTTCGACCCATATTTCAAACAGTATGGCCGAGTTGGTCGGTACTGTGCCGAAAGGTCTTTTGCCGTAGGCATATTTTCCCGAAAACAGTATTTCGCAGTGTTCTCCGGACTGAACTCCAAACAGACCGTCGGCAAGGCCCTGGATCAGTCCGTCTTCGCCGAGTTCGAGGGTGACCAGTCCGTATTCGGCGTCCGTGAGGTTCCATTTTGCCGATATCGCAGTCTCCTCATGGTTGGTTGCAAAGAGATTGGATGTGGATTTTCCTGATGAGAAGGTGTATCCTGCATAATAGAATGAGACTGTACCGCCTTTCTTGAGTTCTTCACCGGCACCTTCCTGCAGGACAAGTCTGCTGGCGCCGCCTCTGTATTCGACGCGGAGAGTATCAGTGACGTCTCCGTTCTTTACGATACTTTTGGAAGAAATGTACTGGTCTATCTTGCTCTCCTGGTTGGTGTATATGACCTCACGCTTCTCCTTCACACATGAAACTGTGCTGAGGGTCAGCATGATGACTGTAAATATCTGTATTGCTTTATTCATTTTCCCTGTTCATGAATTCGTGTGTCACTTTCTCTATATACTCTCCAGCCATGCCGATGCATTCTACATCTTCCGGCATGTAGAGCCTTCCGCCTGCCGCATTCTCGTGGCCGCCGCCGTGGAAGTACATTTTTGCACAACGGTTGGCCGAGGTTCCTTTCTTCGAACGTACGGAGATTCTTGCATATCCGTTGTCCTCCTTTGTAAATACGCTCAATACAATATTGTCGATTGTAAGCGGGAGGTTGACAAAACCTTCTGTGTCTCCCTCTTCAACATTGTATTTGAGCATCGCCTGCCTGTCAAGCACTATGTATGCCACACCGTCGTCGGTGATCTGCATAAGGTCCTTGAGGATATGTCCCTGAAGTCTCAGTCTGCTCTCCTTGAAACGGTTGTAGATCATTCCTATTATCATATCCCTGTCAGTTCCTGCGGAAATCAGCTCGGAAGCCATGACGAAGGTTGACGGATACACCGAATTGGCGAAGTTGTTCGTGTCGGTGGTCATGCCTGTCATGAGCGCCGTCCTCGCTTCTGCAGGGAGATTGGCGGCGTCGTTTCCAATAGGTGGGAGCGCCATGAGAACATGGTAAAGAAGTTCCGATGCTGATGATATGTCTGTCTTTGAGAAAACCAGTGAGAATTTCTCGCTGTCCGGGGCGAGATGATGGTCGATCAGCACCTTCTCAGCGGTTGCGGATGTCAGTATGTTCTCAAGGGTGTCTGTCCTGTGGAACGAGTTGAAATCCAGGCAGATGATGAGGTCGCTGCCGTTGATCGCCGCTTCTGTGGCTTCCTTGTCTGTCTCGTGGATGAGGACGTCTTCCCCAGTGTCCTCAGGAAACAGGAAATCAAGGTTCGCAGGAGCGGGATTTACAAGTGCGATCTTGGCTTTTCTGCCGTAGATCTTCAGGGTGTGGTACATACCCATGCTGCTTCCTATAGCATCTCCGTCAGGCCTCATGTGAGTGACTATGACAGGGCTTTGTGCCGAGGTCAGCATGTCATGGAGTTTCTGTACGTTTTCGGTATTTATAATGTCCATGTAAATTTTAATCAAATTTCGTGTCGCAAAAATACAAATTATATTGCATTTGATAAATCAATTTCATAACTTTGTCGGGATTTTTTAGGTGAAATATAAAACTTAAAGATAATGAATTCAATACTTAAGAAGGTTTTGACCTATTTCGTTCTGCCCCTTATCATTGTCGGACTGACTTGGGCGATTGTAAGAAGTGTAATGGAGCCTGTGAACTTCAACAAGCACAGAGCTTACCGTGAGAGCGTTGCTATCCAGAGGCTTAAGGATATCCGCGATCTCCAGGTTGCTTACAAGAATGTTAACGGTAGATATGCTTCTACCATCGATTCACTCAAGCTTTTCTACAACGAGGGTAAGATGAAGATCACTATGAACGTAGGTTCAAAGGATGACTCTCTTGCATGGGCACACACTCAGCAGATCAAGAAGAAGTTCCCTTACCTCAAGGGTGAGAAGCTTAACGCAAAGCTTAACGAGCTCTATCACGCAGGTGACCAGAACCTCGTGTTCCAGATTGTGACAGAGATTCCTGTAAAGGATACAATCTTCCATAACCGTACAGATTTCAATGTTGAGGAGCTCGCATTCATCCCATTCAGCGGTGACTCGATCATCATGGAGTCTACAATCAAGACTGTGTCAGGTGTGAAGGTTCCTCTCTTCGAGGCTTCAATGCCTTTCAAGTCACTCCTCAAGGGTCTCGAGCCAGAGCAGCTCAGAATCAACCTCGATGCAGAGCGTGAGGACCAGGGACGCTACAAGGGACTTCAGGTCGGCAGCATTTCAGCACCTAACAACAATGCCGGTAACTGGGAGTAATCAGATATGACTGAAATACAAGATAGAATATCCATTCAAGTCGGCTTGAGTGGATATTCTTTTAAAATAGAGTCAGCAAACGGAACTGAGTCTTCAGGATGGCTCGGAGCGGAGAGTATCTTTACTGTGTCACAGGTGCAGAAAAGATATTCTGATGTTCTTATATCTGTCTTCACTCCGTACTGCGCTCTTGTGCCGGAGAATTTCCATAAGCCGGAGCTTTCGAGGGAAATGCTTTCAGAGGTGGCGGAACTTCCGCAGGGCGCCGCAGTGGATTACGTGAAGGTTCCTGAGTACAATGCTGTGATGCTGTTCTCGAACAGTGTGGGCGGAACTCTGCATAGAGTCGTTTCCGAGTCCGTGTTGAGAACCGACGGCACAAAGGCTCAGCCGCTTCCGGAACTTTACAGTATGCTCAAGTCATTGAACGGCATCCAGGATTATAACCGTATTGTCGCTTCATATATGGATGACGTGCTTTATCTAGTCATCTCCCAGGGAAAGACACTTCTTCTCTGCAATACATACTCCGCTCCTGATTTCACTACTGCGCAGTATTATATCTTTCTTGCGATGAAGAAACTTCAGCTCAATCCTGAAATGTCGACAATCAATTTCAGGACTCCGTTGACTGATGAACAGGAAATGTCGCTCTATCGTTATTTTAAAAGTGTAGATACCATCTGATATGAGAATCATAGGTGGAAGACTGAAAGGAAAAACTATTCTCCCTCCGCAGGGATACAAGGCAAGGCCTACGACGGATTTCGCTAAGGAAGGCCTGTTCAATATTCTTAACAATGAATATGAGATGGAGGGACTCCAGGTGCTCGACCTCTTCGGCGGTACAGGAGCTATCTCATATGAATTCGCCTCAAGAGGCGCTTCAATGGTATATTGCGTGGAAATGCTCCCGCTTCATGCCAATTTCATAAAGTCTCAGGCGCAGAAGTTCGGTATGGACAATCTTACAGTGGTCCGTCACAATGTGTTCGAGTTTCTCGAGATCTGCCGTGAGAAGTTCGATATAATCTTCGCCGATCCTCCATATGCGCTTGAAGATCTTGCTACAATTCCTGACAAGATCTTCGCGAAGGATATTCTTCATCCGGGAGCATATTTCATCCTTGAACATCCGGAGGAGTACAATTTTGAACAGCATCCGAAGTTCATCAAGGAAAAGAAATACGGAAATGTTCATTTCTCTTTTTTCGAAATGTAGTGTATTATATATAGTATTATGAAATTTAACCTTAAAGAAGTATTCCAGCCCAAACTTTTCGGACTGATGAAAGGTGGAAAGTACGATGGCAAGACTTTCACTTCTGATCTTATTGCCGGTATCATTGTCGGTATCATTGCCCTTCCGTTGGCCATTGCATTCGGTATCGCCAGCGGCGTGACCCCTCAGCAGGGTCTTATCACTGCAATCGTTGCAGGTTTCCTTATCTCATTCTTCGGTGGCTCGAACTTCCTTATCGGCGGTCCTACCGGTGCGTTCATCGTAATTGTAGCGGGTATCGTCGCTCAGTACGGAATGCAGGGTCTTATCATCGCTACCATCATGGCGGGCGTATTCCTTGTGCTGATGGGCGTGTTCAAGATGGGTGTGATCTTCAAGTTCATCCCATATCCTATCGTCGTAGGTTTCACCAGCGGTATCGCTTTGACTATCTTCACTACCCAGATGAAGGATTTCTTCGGATTCCCGCTTGACCTGGAGGTTCCTGCAGGATTCATCCCGCAGTGGGCCTGCTATTTCAAGAACATCGCTTCCATCAACTGGGTTGAGATGCTTATGAGTATCTTCTGCCTTGTCATCTGCTTCAGCTGGAGCAAGGTGACAAAGAAGGTTCCAGGTTCGCTTATCGCCCTCATCGTCGGAACAGTGGCTTCTGTTCTCCTGGGCAAGTTCGCAGGAATAGAGTTCGCTACAATCGGTTCGAAGTTCCCGGAACTCGCAAACGGTCTTCCGATGCCTAAGCCGGTGGCTCCTAAGTTCGATTTCGCGACAATCCAGGGCCTCGTTTCTCCTGCATTCACAATCGCCATCCTCTGTGCGATCGAGTCTCTTCTCGCTGCTATGGTGGCAGACGGTGCTACAGGTAAGAAGCATCATGCAAATACAGAACTTATCGGACAGGGTATCGCAAATATCATCACACCTCTTTTCGGTGGTATCCCTGCAACAGGAGCGTTGGCACGTACAATGGCCAGCATCAAGAACGGAGGTAAGAGCCCTGTAACAGGTATCATCCATGCTGTTGTGCTCCTTCTCATCTATCTTTTCCTCATGCCGTATGCAATCTATATCCCTCTCGGATGCCTCGCGGCTATCCTTGTGCAGGTGGCGTACAACATGAGTGAGTGGAGAACATTCAAGTATCTCCTCCGTGGCGACAAGTCGGATGTGGCTGTGCTTCTCATCACATTCTTCCTTACAGTAATCGTTGACCTTACTGTGGCTATCGAGGTGGGTGTTGTACTTGCAATCGTACTCTTTGTGCGTCGTGTAATGCAGACTTCGACAATCTCTGTTCTCGAGGGACATTCAGTTGCGGCGACAGAGGACCCTGAGACTGCGGAAATGGAGAATACTGACAGACTCGACATTCCTGACGGAGTGGAGGTCTATGAGATCGACGGTCCTTTCTTCTTCGGTCTTGCAAGCCGTCTTGAGGAACTTGAGGCAACAAAGAAGTCTGATGTCAAAGTGCGTATCATCAGAATGCGTAAGGTTCCGTTCATGGATTCGACAGGTGTGAACAACCTCCGCAACCTCTGTGAGCGTACACGCAAGAGAGGTGTGACCGTAATCCTCTCAGGTGTTACCGAGAAGGTTCAGGCTTCGCTTGAAAAGTTCGGAGTTAATGAGGAGATCGGTCAGGAGAATATCTTCCCGCACATCATCCCGGCTCTCCAGAAGGCTACGGAACTTGTAGGTCGTCAGAGCTAAGTGCTTGATCTATAGTGTATTGAAAGTGGGCGGGTGGGCGTTTTTTTCCCACCCACGCCCCTTTTAACTGTTGGGAGGGGG
>JBGVEY010000020.1:0-21625 GCA_045120635.1 Candidatus Cryptobacteroides sp. | reverse complement strand
TACGATCAGAAAATGGACAATTTTATTGATTGTAATGTGACGAAAGGCATTAAATGGAGATTCAGGAGGGTAATCGAATACGTCGGTGCAGGGGTGACCATTATAATAAGATGATGCTGACTAAAAAGTCAATTAGACTTTGACATGAACCCCGAAAGTTTTTTGTCTAACTTTCGGGGTTCATGTCATTTTTAGTCGGCGTCTTCGTACAAATTATGCTTCAGGGACTTATTTCACAAGTCCGAGCTTTTCCATAAGAGCCTCAGGCTGAGGGTCATGTCCGCGGAAGTTGCGGTAGATGACAGCCTCGTCCTCTACTCCACCCTTCTCAAGAATCTCCTTGCGGAATGCGTTGGACACCTCAGTGTTGAAGATGCCCTTCTCCTTGAAGAGCGAGAATGCGTCAGCCTCGAGAACCTCTGCCCACTTGTATGAGTAGTAACCTGCAGAGTAACCGCCTGTGAAGATGTGTGAGAACGAAGTCGAGAAGCCTGTACCCTCTACTGCAGGAAGCACGAGGTATGGAGCGAGAACATTGTGCTCAAACTCGATTGTGCTCTCAGCAGGCACCTCCTTAAGAGTATGCCAAGCCATATCGAGGTAGCCGAAGTGGAGCTGGCGAACCTGGCCGTAACCTGCCTGGAAGTTCTTTGCAGCAACGATCTTGTCGATGAGTTCCATAGGGATAGCCGCGCCTGTCTGATAGTGCTTTGCGAATGTATTGAGATACTCTGGCTCATATGCCCAGTTCTCCATGATCTGCGAAGGAAGCTCTACGAAGTCACGTGACACGCCTGTACCTGTCATTGAAGGATAACGGCCCTGTGCGAGGATACCGTGGAGAGCGTGACCGAACTCGTGGAGGAATGTAGTGAGCTCGCTGTGAGTGATAAGTGACGGAGCGTCAGCAGTCGGTTTAGTGAAGTTCATCACGATGCTGATGAAAGGTCTCTTCTCCACACCGTTGTGGATGCTCTGACCGCGGAACTCTGTCATCCATGCGCCGCCCCTCTTGCTTGCGCGTGGGAAGAAGTCAGCATAAAGGAGAGCGAGGTGGCTGCCGTCAGCATCCTTCACCTCATAAACCTTCACTTCCTCATGATATACAGGAACATTGTCAAGCTCGTGGAAAGTGATGCCGTAGAGACGTGTTGCAAGTCCGAATACTGCGTCGATACAGTTCTCAAGCTGGAAATAAGGCTTGAGGAGCTCCTCGTTGAGAGAATACTGCTCCTTCTGGAGACGCTCTGACCAGAATGAGAAATCCCAAGGCATGATCTCCTCGTTGAAGCCGTTTGCCTTTGCATAGTTCTGAACATCCTGAACGTCCTTCTTCGCAAACGGAAGTGACGGGATAAGGAGCTGGTTGATGAAGTTCACGGCAGTCTCCCTGTCCTTGGCCATTCTCACTTCAAGAGCATAGTCAGCGAAAGTCTCATAGCCGAGAATGTTCGCCTTTCTGATTCTGAGGTCAGTGATCTTCTTCACGAGCTCGCTGTTGTCGAACTCACCACCGAGAGCCTTCGAGTTATATGCAGTCCACATCTGTCTGCGGAGTTCACGGTTCTCGCAATACTTCATGAAAGGTCCGAAGCTTGGATAAGCGAGTGTGAACGCCCATCCCTCGAGGCCCTTCTCGGCTGCAGTCTCGGCACCCATTGCCTTCACATACTCCGGAAGACCTGCGAGATCAGCTGAATCAGTCACGTGGAGAGTGTATGCATTAGTTGCGTCAAGCACGTTCTTGCTGAACTGGAGGCTCGCAAGCGAGAGTTCCTCTGAAATCTTGCTGAACTCAGCCTTGTCCTCGTCAGAAAGGTTTGCACCACCTCTTACGAAACCCTTGTAGGTCTCCTCAAGAAGTTTCAACTGATCCTTCTCAAGACCGAGTTCGTCCTTCTTCTCATACACAGCCTTCACTCTCTCGAACAAAGCCGCGTTGAGAGATGTGTACATAGAGAACTCTGTCAACATAGGGGACACCTTCTCTGCAATCACCTGCATCTCGTCATCTGTATCTGCCTCCATGAGGTTGAAGAAGATGCCTGCAACCTTATTGAGGGTCTGACCAGCATACTCCATGGCCTCGATGGTATTCTCGAAAGTAGGTTCTTCCTCGTTTGCCACAATAGCATCGATCTCAGCCTTACCCTCTGCAATACCTGCCTCGAATGCAGGAAGATAATGTTCATTCTTGATCTTGTCGAATTCAGGAGCGCCGTATGGTGCGGACGACTCCACAAGGAACGGATTCTTCATGTTACAACCGGTAAAAAGTGCAAGCACTGCGCCTGCGATAATGAGTTTTTTCTTCATATTATATTCAATTTGTTTTCTATTGTTTCACTTCCGTTTTGCTGAAGCGTGCAAATTTACGGAAAGATTTTGGATTTTGGATATGGAAGTCATCCTGTTCTCGGTAGTTACGTAAGATATATCATAACAATGACACATAGTCCTCTTACCATGTTTCCTGTAAGATGTCACATATGCGGGATTATAGCCGAGGGCAATGGCATCCGCGACCCATATGGATCCCACTCCGGAAAGCACCAGATTTTCCAGTATCTCATAGTTCCGGTCCAATATCGCAGTTACCATCCTGCGATACTGCCTGCATGAACGGTGGTGTTCATTATGGTGCCTGTGCCGGCACTCTTCGCTGCAGAACTTCTTGCCCTTCCTGCCATAAACGATCTCATCCCCGCACTCAAGACAGCGGGAAACTCCTTCCTCTGTTCTGTTACTGTAATCCATCACTGAAAATTTATGGGACAAAGTTGCCCGTCAGAAGTCAGTTCCACAAGTCCCGCCAGACGATTTTTTCTTTTTCTGACGAAAATATTTTCTCTTTTTTATGCCCACGAAACACAAAATATTTTTTTGCTTCCATAAAATAAATCTTGTGTCCTACACCCTCGCTTTCCAGGAAAGACAAGAAAAGGAAAAAAGAATAAGAAAAAGAAAAAATCAGCATCACAGCTATCTGTAACGGCTTTTTTACGATTCTTTATAACTTCCTTTGCCGTCGGACTTTTAACACATTTTTTATGGAACAGATTGAACACATCAACAAAATCGAGCTCCAGGGACGCGTCGGAACAGTACGCGCAAACGAGCACAACGGAAGCAAGGTAGTCAACTTCACAATGGTCACAGATTACCTCTACAAGACAAGGGATGGAGCCGCCGTAAACGAGGGGACATGGCACAACATCGTCGCATGGGAAAGCAAAGGAGTGCAGGATCTGGACAGGATCGAAAAAGGCGCGATTGTCCATGTTTTCGGACGTCTCAGGACAAGCAGATACACATCGGCGGACGGAACCGAAAAGCAGTACTATGAAGTTCTTGCAGGCAAGCTGGAAATCATCTGACAAAAGTGATATCCCGGAGCACATGTTTAACTGTAATTTAACATAATATTATTGCAGTTAAGTTGGTTATTGTGATTTTTGACCTTACCTTTGCGACAAAATTGTAAGGAATATGACAAACAAATTCAACGACGGCAGATGGAGCCGCAAAATCGATGTTGCAGACTTCGTTTTCAACAACATCACTCCGTATGAAGGAGATGCAAGCTTCCTCGTAGGTGCGACAGACCGCACAAAGAAGCTTTGGGCATTGTGTCTTGAGGCAATCGAGGAGGAAAGACAGAACGGCGGCGTACGTTCAATTGACGCAAAGACAATTTCAACAATCACCTCGCATGCTGCGGGATATATCGACAGGGAGAACGAACTTATCGTCGGACTTCAGACAGACGAGCTTTTGAAGAGAGCAATCAAGCCTTTCGGAGGCTGGAAGGTTGTCGAGAAGGCGTGTATCGAGAACGGCGTTGAACTCGACCCTGAGGTAAAGAAGATTTTCACTCACTATAGAAAAACTCACAACGACGGAGTGTTCGATGTGTATACTGACGAGATCAGAAAGTTCAGATCACTCGGCTTCCTCACAGGTCTTCCAGACAACTACTCAAGAGGACGTATCATCGGTGACTACCGCCGTCTCGCCCTCTATGGTGCAGACAGACTCATCGAGGCTAAGAAAGAGGACCTCAAGAACCTCACAGGTTCAATGACACGTTCAAGAATCACTCTCAGAGAGGAAGTTGCAGATCAGATCAAGGCCCTCAACGAGATGAAGGTTCTCGGAGAGTACTACGGTCTCGACCTCAGCAGACCCGCAAGAAACGCCCAGGAGGCTATTCAGTGGGTATACATGGCATACCTCGCTGCCGTAAAGGAGCAGGACGGTGCTGCGATGTCACTCGGTAATGTTTCTTCATTCCTCGACATCTACATCCAGTACGACCTCGACCACAACGTGATCGACGAGACATTCGCTCAGGAGCTCATCGACCAGTTCGTAATGAAGCTCCGTATGGTACGTCACCTCAGAATGCAGTCATACAATGATATCTTCGCAGGTGACCCTACATGGATCACAGAGGCTATCGGCGGACGTTTTACAGGCGGAAAGAGCAAGGTTACAAAGACTTCGTTCCGTTTCCTCCAGACTCTTTACAACCTCGGACCGTCACCAGAGCCAAACATGACAGTTCTCTGGCATCCACAGCTTCCAGAGGGATTCAAGCAGTTCTGCGCACAGGTATCCATCGACACCAGCTCAGTTCAGTACGAGAACGACTCTCTCATGAGAAAGGTAAGAGGATGTGACGACTACGGTATCGCTTGCTGCGTATCATACCAGGCAATCGGTAAGTCAATCCAGTTCTTCGGAGCTCGTGCAAACCTCGCAAAGGCGCTTCTCCTTGCAATCAACGGCGGACGTTGCGAGAACACAGGTACACTCATGGTTGACGGTATCAAGCCGCTCAGCAGCAATGTACTCAACTTCGAGGAGGTAATGTCAAACTACGAGAAGGTACTCCACGAAATCGCGCGTGTATACAATGACACAATGAACATCATCCACTACATGCACGACAAGTACGACTATGAGAAGTCACAGATGGCCCTCATCGACACAGACCCTACAATCAACCTTGCTTACGGTGTAGCAGGTCTCTCTATCGTAGCTGACTCACTTTCTGCAATCAAGCACGCAAAGGTTACAGCACGCAGAAACGCTGACGGTCTTACTGAGGGATTCGATATCGAGGGAGACTTCCCTAAGTTCGGTAACGATGACAACAGAGTCGACAACATCGCACGTGACGTTGTAAACTTCTTCAACACTGAGCTCTGCTCACGCAAGGTTTACAAGAACGCACAGCCTACTCTCTCACTCCTTACAATTACATCAAACGTAATGTACGGCAAGAAGACAGGAGCAACTCCAGACGGAAGAGAGAAGGGTATCGCATTCGCACCGGGTGCAAACCCAATGCACGGTCGCGACACTCACGGAGCTATCGCATCGCTCTCATCTGTTGCAAAGCTCGACTACCGCGAGTCACAGGACGGTGTATCGAACACATTCTCAATCGTGCCTAAGTCTCTCGGTCCGACAAACGAGGACAAGATCGACAACCTCATCACTTTGATGGACGGTTACTTCACTAAGGGTGCACATCACCTCAATGTGAACGTTCTTAACAGAGAGATGCTCGAGGATGCGATGGAACACCCAGAGAAGTATCCACAGCTTACTATCCGCGTTTCAGGATACGCTGTAAACTTCGTCAAGCTCAGCCGTGAGCACCAGCTTGAGGTTATCGCAAGAACATTCCACGAGTCACTCTAATGATTAAAGTACATTCATACGAATCAATGGGAACATACGACGGGCCAGGCTTAAGGCTCGTCGTATTTCTTCAAGGCTGCCCGTTCCGCTGCCTTTATTGCGCCAACCCTGATACAATCACATTCGACGGAGGCACTGAGACCGACATCGAAGAAGTGGTCAGAATGGCAGTCAACCAGAAGCCGTTCTTCGGCAAGAGAGGAGGCGTGACGTTTTCCGGCGGAGAGCCGACAAGCCAGGCACAGGGCCTGATCCCTCTTGTGGACAGGCTTCACGAGGAAGGCATCAACGTCTGCATCGACACCAACGGAGGCGTATGGAACCCCGCAGTGGAGGAACTGCTCACAAAGGCAGACCTCACAATGCTTGACGTAAAGCAGATAAACCCTGAGCGTCATCAGAATCTGACAGGCCGCAGCAACTCGCGCACACTCGAGACTGCAGAATGGCTAGAGAAGAACGGCAAGCCGTTCTGGCTCAGATATGTACTCGTACCTGGAATCAGCGACTTCGAGGAGGACATAAGAGCCCTCGGAGAGCATTTCAAGGACTACAAGATGATCCAGAGAGTGGAGATTCTTCCTTATCACACACTTGGAATTCACAAGTACGAATCTCTGAATCAGGAATATCAGCTTAAAGACACAAAGACTAACACTCCCGCACAGCTTGATAGAGCAAAGGCACTCTTTGACGAATATTTCAGCTGCGCGATGGTAAATTAACCCATATTATGCTAAGAAAGATCAGAATAGCACTCGCTGCTGTATTCTTTGTGTGCATCACAATGCTGTTCCTTGATTTCACAGGAACACTGCACGCATGGCTGGGATGGATGGCAAAGATCCAGTTCATCCCTGCAGTATTGGCTGTCAACACTGTGGTTGTTGCCGGACTTATTCTGCTTACCGCCCTGTTCGGTAGAGTATATTGTTCTGTAATCTGCCCGTTGGGTATTATGCAGGACATCATCTCATGGTTCAGAGGCAGACTCAAGAAGAAGAACAGATTCCGCTTCCGCTATACTCCGGAAAGGAAATGGCTCCGTTACGGTTTCCTTGCAGCGTTCATACTCGGACTTGCTCTCGGCGCCCATTCTCTTGCCATTCTCATTGCGCCATACAGCGCATATGGAAGAATCGCCGGAAGTCTTTTCCAGCCTGTCTACCAGTGGATCAACAACGGATTCGCTACACTTGCCGAAAGAGCCGACAGTTATGCATTCTACAGCACTGAGGTGTGGTTGAAGTCTCTTCCTACTCTCATCGTAGCGGCGGTGACTCTTGTCGTGATCTTCGTTTTCGCTTGGGTCGGAGGCAGATCATACTGCAATACAGTATGTCCTGTGGGCACTATTCTCGGATTTTTCTCGAAGCGAAGCTTCTTTGCTCCTGTCATCGATTCGGAGAAGTGCAGAAGCTGCGGACTTTGCGGAAAGCAGTGCAAGTCTTCGTGCATCGACATGGAGAACCATAAGATCGATTACAGCAGATGTGTTGCATGTATGGATTGCATCGGAACATGCAAGGACGGCGCAATCAGCTATGCGCGTCGCCAGACAATCCAGAGCTGCAGCGACACTCAGAAGACGGAGACCTCAGGTAAGAAGGCCGATGTAAACCGCAGGGCCTTCATCACAACCGCTGTCCTTACCGGATCTGCAGCCGCTGCAAAAGCACAGAGAAAGAGACGCAAGATCGAGCCTATCGTGAGAATTCCGGAGAAGCACGAGAGACAGACACCTCTCGCTCCTGCCGGAGCAATGAGCCTCAAGAACCTTGCAGACCGCTGTACCGGATGCCAGCTCTGCGTCAGCGTATGCCCGAACAAGGTATTGCGTCCGTCATCATCACTCACAACTCTGCTGCAGCCCGAGATGTCCTACGAAAAGGGATACTGCCGTCCTGAGTGCACCCTGTGCTCGGAGGTTTGCCCTGCAGGAGCTATCAGACCGGTCAGTGCCGAAGAGAAGTCTTCTATCCAGATCGGCCACGCAGTGGTCAACCTCAGCCTTTGTATTGCCAATGCGGAGGATGTTGATTGCGGAAACTGCGCAAGACATTGTCCTGCAAATGCAATCAGCATGGTGAAGAAGAATCCGGAAGACATGCTCTCCATCCTGATTCCAGCAGTCAACGAGGATATGTGCATCGGCTGCGGTGCATGTGAAAACCTGTGTCCTGCAAGACCTTTGTCTGCTATCCATGTTGAGGGACACGAAGTACATAAACACATTTAATGACGACTATGGACCGTAGAAGTTTTCTTAAGATAGCCGGAATATCAGCTGCAGCCGGCGGATTGACGCTTACAGGCTGCAAGCAGGAAAAGAAAGAGGCAACCGAAGGCATGACATACAGGGTTCACCCTGAAAACGGAGACAAGGTCAGCATTCTCGGCTACGGCTGCATGAGATGGCCTGTGATCAAGAATGAGGACGGCAGTGAAACCGTCGACCAGGAAGGAGTGAACCGACTCGTAGACTATGCGTTGGAGCACGGTGTCAACTATTTCGACGCAGCGCCTATGTACCATCACGGAATCTGCGAGAAGGTGACAGGTATTGCCCTGAGCCGCCATCCACGCGACAAGTACTTCGTTGCAACCAAGCTTTCCAACTTCAAGGACTGGTCTACAGAGGCCTCGATGAAGATGTACAGACAGTCATTCGAGGATCTGCAGACAGACCATATCGACTATTATCTCCTGCACTCGGTGGGCAACCTCGAGGTGTTCAACAGACGTTTCGTGGACAACGGAATGCTGGACTTCCTCCTTGAGGAGCGCAAGGCGGGACGCATCAGAAACCTCGGATTCTCATTCCACGGACAGAAGGCGGGATTCGACGACCTGCTCGCTCTCCACTCGAAATACCACTGGGACTTCGTTCAGATCCAGTTGAACTATGTGGACTGGACGCACGCATCTTCAAGAAATACAGACGCTGAATATCTGCTTCAGGAACTTGAGAAGCAGGGAATTCCGTCAATCATCATGGAGCCTCTCCTAGGCGGAAGACTTGCAAAACTTCCGAAGCATCTTGCGGAAAGACTCAAGGAGCGCGACCCTCAGAAGAGCGCCGCATCGTGGGCTTTCCGATTCGCAGGCACACCGGAAAGCGTTCTGACAGTACTCAGCGGAATGACATACATGGAGCATCTCCAGGACAATCTTGACACCTATTCTCCACTCAAGCCTCTGACTGACAGCGAGAACAGTTTCCTTGAGAACATCGCGGAGATGATGGAGGAATACCCTCTCGTAGGATGTACCCGTTGCCAGTACTGCATGCCATGCCCATATGGCGTGGACATCCCCGGAATCCTCTCACACTACAACAAGTGCGTAAACGAGGGACTCATCTCAAGCAGTCCGGAATCGGAGAATTACAGGAAGGCCAGACGTGCATATCTCATCAGTTACGACAGGGCCGTAGGTGGTCTCAGTCAGGCGGACAGATGCATCGGCTGCAACAAATGCGTGATCAAATGTCCGCAGGGAATCAGCATTCCTCGCGAACTTCGCAGAATCGACAATTATATCGAGGGCTTACGCAGAAGTAAATTTTAGATTCTGACATATTTTGGCTATATTTGCGGGTTAGCTTTAAGTAGCTATCCCGCAATATTTTTAAACGGAAAAACAACATTTTAACAACCTGATGAAATATTTCAAACTAACCCTGACATTCGTGGCAATGCTGATGCTTTCAGTGAGTGCGTTTGCACAGAATCTGACAGTTTCTGGTGTTGTTACGGATTCCTCAACCGGTCTTGGCGTACCGTTCGCCTCAATCCAGCTTAAAGGCACGATGACCGGAACCAGCACAGACGGAGACGGTATCTATTCCATCACCGTTCCTTCAGACGGAGTGCTTATCTTCACTTCGATCGGTTACAAGGACGTCGAAGTTGCCGTGAACGGCAACGCGAAGGTAGACGCAGTGCTTCACCCAGACACAGAGACTCTCGAAGAGACCATCGTGGTTGCCTTCGGTACCGCAACAAAGGAATCATTCACCGGTTCCGCAACTGTGGTAAAGTCATCTGACATTGCAAAAACCCAGTCATCTGACGTGACACGAGCACTCGAAGGAGTGGTTGCCGGTGTCCAGATGACCACAACTTCGGGATCGCTCGGCCAGTCGCCAAGCATCATGGTCCGCGGTATCAGCTCCATGTCTGCCGGCACCGCACCTCTCTACGTTGTGGACGGTATCCCTTACAGCGGTGATATGAACAATATCAACCCTGCGGATATCGAGTCGATGACAGTCCTCAAGGACGCAGCTTCAAACGCCCTCTATGGTGCCCGTGGTGCAAACGGTGTCATCATGATCACAACCAAGAAGGCAAAGAGAGGCGACGCCATGATCAACGTAGAAGCTAAATGGGGTCTCAACACCAAGGCGCTCAAGGACTATGATGTGATCACCGATCCGGGTCAGTACTATGAGGCATACTACTCTGCCCTCCGCAACTACTACGAGCGTCCTGATCCGACAAAGGACACAGCAGGAAACATCATCCTCACTCCTGGTCTCACACCATCCGAGGCGCACCTCAAAGCACTCCAGACAATGACAGGAAGCACAAGCGCCGGCGGTCTCGGCTACATCGTGTACAATGTGCCTGCAGGCCAGAGCCTCATCGGAACAAACGGAAAGCTCAACCCTAACGCCACTCTCGGCAACATCGTATCATACAACGACGAGCTCTACATGCTCTATCCGGACAGGTGGATCGAGGAGGCTTACAGAAACTCCCTCCGCCAGGAATATAACGTGAGCGTATCCGGCAGCAGCGACAAGATCTCGATGCTCGCATCATTCGGTTACCTCAACAACAAGGGTATCATCGACGGTTCGGACATGTACAGATATACCGCACGTCTCCGCACCGACTATCAGGCCAAGAGCTGGCTCAAGATCGGAGCGAACCTCTCATACACCAACTACAACTGGAACAACGGTAACACCGACGAGGGTTCAAGTTCATCTACAGGTAACATCTTTGCCATCGCAACAGGTATTGCACCTATCTACCCTATCTACATCAGAGACGGAAAGGGAAACATCCTTTACGACAAGTACGGATACAAGAGATATGACTACGGTGAGGGTTCTAACGGCGGTCTGACACGTCCGTACCTCGGAAACTCCAACGCCCTCCAGAGTGCAGTCCTCGACAAGAACAACGCAGAGGGTAACGCATTCAACGGCACTGCATTCACCGAGATCAAGTTCCTCAAGGACTTCACATTCACATTCAACGCCGGTATCGGTGTGGATGAGACCCGCAGTACATCGATCATGAACATGTACTACGGTATGGCTGCTCCTGTAGGCGGTATGATCAGCAAGTCGCACTCGAGATCATTCTACCTCAACCTCCAGCAGCTCCTCAGCTGGAAGAAGACTTACGCAGGAGTACACAACGTATCGGTTCTCCTCGGACACGAGAACTACAACTCCCAGTCTTACGGCCTCAGCGCATCAAAGAGCCAGATGTTCTCGATGGAGAACGATGAGCTCAACGGAGCCGTAGTGGACGGAAAGAGCGCCGCATCATCAGCCGGAGAATACAACAACGAGGGTTACTTCATCCGTGCACAGTATGACTTCAGCAACCGCATCTTCGGTAGCGTATCATACCGTCGCGACGCTTCTTCAAGATTCCATCCTGACCACCGCTGGGGTAACTTCTGGTCACTCGGTGGAGGTTGGCTCATCAATCACGAAAGCTGGTTCCCTCAGGTACGCTGGATCGACATGCTCAAGATCAAGGCTTCTATCGGTTCACAGGGTAACGACAACATCGGCAACTATCTCTATACAGATACATACGTATTGAGCAACAACGAGAACAAGCCTGCGATCGGCTTCGGTGTGAAGGGTAACAAGAACATCACTTGGGAGACCAATACCAACTTCAACGCCGGTTTCGACTTCGACCTCCTCGCAGGACGTATCTCAGGTACTGTGGAGTACTTCTACAGAAAGACTTCTGACATGCTCTTCTGGTTCACAACTCCTGTATCCCTCGGTTACAGCGGTTACTACGACAACATCGGTGACATGAGAAACTCAGGTATCGAGCTCTCTGCAAACATCGGTCTGTACAAGAACAGAAACGTGAACTGGAGCGCATACTTCAACCTCACCCACTACACCAACAAGATCACAATGCTCCCTGGCGACAAGAAGACCACAACCGTGGAAGGCTACGAGGGTTATGCAAACGGTACAAGATATGTCGGTGAGGGACTTCCGCTCAACACATTCTACATGCCTAAGTACGCGGGCGTATTCAACGAAGAGCTCGAGGCTCAGTACGGCAAGAACATTCCATACGGTAAGTCGGTATGGTACATGGATGTGAAGGACCAGGACGGAAACATCACAGGAAAGACCATCACAGACGAGTACTCTGACGCAACAATGTACCTCTGCGGTGCTCCTACACCGGATCTCTACGGCGGATTCGGTACTTCCATCGATTTCTACGGATTCGACTTCTCCGCTTCATTCACATATTCGATCGGCGGTCTTTCATACGACTCAGGATATGCAGGATTCATGGGATCCCCTGTTTCAGGTTCGATCGGTACAAACTACCACAAGGACGTGCTCAAGGCATGGTCGCCTGACAACAAGAATTCAGACATCCCACGTTTCCAGTATCAGGACCAGTATACAGCACAGTCGTCTGACCGATTCATCATGGATGCAAGCTATCTGAACTTCCAGAATGCCCAGTTCGGATACTCTCTTCCTGAAAGAGTGACACAGAGACTTATGATCAGCAGACTCAGAGTGTATGTCGCTTGCGACAACATCGTCTACTGGTCCCGCAGACAGGGTTTTGACCCACGATTCAGCTTCTCCGGAAGTACAAACTCTGCAGTAAACTCTCCTGTAAGAACAATCTCGGGAGGTATCAACCTGACATTCTAAAGAAAAAGATACAAGATGAAAAACATATTCAAGATATCACTTATCGTTTCAGCACTCATTCTGACATGCGGCTGTATCAAGGAGACCTTCCCTAAGGGAAGCACAGTCACCAAGGAGCAGCTCGAGATGTCGGACAACGCGCTGAACTACATGCTTAGCGGTGTGCCGGCTGCAATGATGAACTCCGGTACAGCAGGCTTTGCAACAACATACGGATACCACGGAGACTTCGGTATCGCAGCCATCCACATGGCTACAGAGTCAATGCTTGAAGATATCGCCATCCTCGGAGAGCTCGGATACTATTGGTTCAGTGCATACTACCAGAACACCTCACAGGGTAGTGACTATATCTGGTGCGCATTCTTCTGGAACCAGTATTACAAGTGGATCAAGCTTGTCAACGAGATCATCAACGTTGTAGGCGAGGTAGACGACGAGACAAGCGCTGACGCCAAGAACGTACTCGGTCAGGCACATGCATACAGAGCGATGTACTACCTCGACCTTGCCCGTATGTACGAGCCTAAGCCTTGTAAGGTAGCAAACCCTGACAAGAGCCTTCTCGGTCTCACAGTTCCTATCATCACCGAGCACACTACAGAGGCAGAAGCTCAGAACAAGGGACGTGCAACAAGAGAGGAAATCTATCAGTTCATCCTTTCAGACCTTGAAAAGGCTGAGGAACTCCTCAAGGGAGGCACAAACACATACACAGCCCCTACGACAACTGCTGTTTACGGTCTCTACGCACGTGCATTCCTTGAACTCGGTGCCACATATGCGGAAATGGGAGAACCAGCCGCAGGCACATGGGACAGAGAGATGTCAAGCCAGGAGGCATACAGACTCGCTGCAGAATATGCACGCAAGGCCATCGATATGGGCTACCACTCACCTCTCACTCAGGATCAGTGGGAAGATCCTACAAACGGATTCAACAACGGTGCATCCAACAAGGCATGGATCTGGGGTCTCACAGTATCTCCTGAAAACCTTTCGAACCTCATCGCAAACGTCGCACACAGATCATGCGAGGCCATCTACGGATATGCCGTATGGACTGTCCTCGGCGTAAACCAGGCGCTCTACAGCCAGATCAACGACGAGGACTTCAGAAAGCACTCATGGTATGATCCGGATCTCGGATATGACTACAAGTTTGCAGGAAGTCCGGACGAGCAGGCAGGTTTCGTATACGGTTCAATGTACAACTACCCTGCTGCCAAGTATGAAAGTCTCAAGTTCCGTCCTGCTGACGGTAACGTAATGGACTACACAGTCGGAAATAGCGCTGACTGGTGTCTCATGCGTATCGAGGAGATGTACTTCATCGAAATGGAGGCTCAGCTCAGACTCTCTACCGGAGGATTGAGCAAGGCACAGGATCTCCTTAACGAGTTCATGCAGAACTACAGATACGACGGTTATGACTGCACCCTTGCAACCATGACAACAGACGCATTCATCAAGGAGATGCTCCTCCAGAAGAGAATCGAATTCTGGGGAGAAGGAGTACTCTACTTCGACTACAAGCGACTCAACAGCGGTATCACAAGAGGTTACACCGGCACAAACGTTCCTGCAACCGCAAGACTTAACTGCGAAGGACGTTCACCACAGTGGAACATCGTGATCACCCGAGGCGAGTACCAGTCGAACAAGGGTATCAAGCATCCTGAGATGAACAACCCAGACCCTACAGAGAAACTCACACTCTGGAAATAATATGAAAGTCATGGACTTTCAATTCAGTTCAGGCTTTGAACGAAGTGAAAAAAATGAACTGAACCAAGAAAGAAAATAATTTATGCAGATGAAAGCAATACATATCAAATGTTTCCTGGCGGCCGCCCTCACACTGCTTTTCGGCTCGTGTGTGAACGAGCAATATGAGGCAGGTGCTCCCGAAAGTGAGAACTGTATGGGAGTCTACTTCGTGGAGGGTCAGGCAAATGCCAAAGCACACACCTTGGAAAAGGGTGTGGATCCTACTTACCTTGAGTTCAAGGTAAGAAGATCGGACGTATCGAAGAGTGTTGAGATTCCGTATGAGTATTCGGTATACAGAATCGTCAAGACCCCTGTTGACACCATCTACGTTGAAGAACCGCTGTATGACAACAGCAAGTTCAAGTTCGGACGCCTTCAGTTCTCTGAAGGACAGAGAGAGGCCACAATCAAGGTTGAGTTCGAAGGTATCGCAACCGGAGAAACCTACAACTGTTCTCTCAGCATCAGCGACCCTGAGTTCGTGCCTGTATATGGCTATGGTGCAGCATCGGTTTCATTCTCGGTACAGATATACGAGTGGAAGAAGATCGACGGCAAGGCAATCTACCGCGACGCGTTCTTCTCTGACATGTTCGCATGGAGCGGACGCTATCTTGAAACTGAGGTAGACATCTACGAGAGAAAGGACAAGAAGAACTTCTACCGTCTCCACAACGTATACTCGGCAGCGTACCTTGCACGTCTGGTGGAAGGTGAAGAGGCATATCAGGCGAACAAGGCTGTCCTTGAAAACACTTACGCACCATATATAAACCCGAACACATATATCTATATTGATGCGTCAGATCCTTCGAAGGTATACCTTCCAGACCAGTTCTGCGGATTCAGTGACTCATCACTTGGAGACATCTACATCGCATCAGATGTGGAAGAGGTGTTCGGTGCAGCCAGCAACCTCCTCTACGGAAAACTCAGCCAGGACGATGTGATCACCTTCCCTAAGAACGGTGTCCTCTTCGGAATGAGCGGAAACTACTATTTCAGCAACACCTCAGGAAAGATGCGTATCGTGCTTCCGGGCGGAAAGGCTGAAGACTACGGAATCGAGGCTAAGGTAGGAGAATGCGACGCAAACGGCAAGACCCCTGCGACCTTCACAGTTGCCAAGGACGTCAAGACGTTGAAATACAAGGTATTCAAAGGCATCGTCAATGAAATCGAGATGGCTGGCAAGATCAACGAGGTCGAGAAGTCAGGCAAATCAGTAAATGTTTCTGCAGACCAGCTCGAGATCAATCTTGAGATTGCTCCGGAGCAGAGCGATGCAAAGACAGACCTCTATACAATCATCGCATGTACATATGGCGCCGGCGATTCATCTTATCGCGAATATGTATCCACCCAGTTCGGTTACATCAAGCCTGGAGACGACCGCAAGGTCGAGATCTACATGGGTCTTAACGCTGACGACATGCTTGCGCCAAGCGGCTATACAGCCGAGAACTCATTCCAGTACTGGGTGAGAGGAAAGGGCATCACACACGCTCAGATCAGCTACTACCCTACTTCTTATTATGAGACTTACGAGGAGACTATCAAGGAGACACTCAAGCTCTACGGTTCAGTAGGCAGCCAGGTGCTCAAGCAGCTTAACACAAGCGGTCTTTCAGGTGTCCTCGGAAACACACTCAAGGCGGGTACAAGTTATACCTTCATCGTATATGCGGGTAACGGATTCCACAGCGAGTTCATCACAGAGACAATCACCACAGGCGGCAAGCAGGATCTCATGAAGAGGTCTTACTACCTCTGCGACCTTCAGAAATACGAGCAGCCATCTGTCGAGAACTATGCCGGAACATGGATTCCTGTGTCAGTGGATATCTTCGGCAACAGCTCGGCAGGCAGAACTATCAGAGGCAACTGGAGAGCCAAAGAGGTTGAACTCACAGTCGAGGACAACATTGTGACAGCAGCCGGTCTCTTCCCATCACTTTCGAACAACCCTAGCGTCAAGTTCGAATACAAGGACGGTCTCCTCAACACTATGGAGAACAGATGTCCTACAGTATGGATCAAGGACTCGACAAATGTCATCCCGTCACTCAGATTTGAATATCAGTACATTCCTAAGACCGGTGCGATCAGTTCGTCCGGATACTTCTATGACTCATACGACGATGACGACACCAAGGGACGCAGAGACATGTTCGTCGCAGGTTTCGTTCACGAGGATGTGATTGCATTCGCAGACAACGGAACAGACCTCGAGTTCTGGGCACTCGCACTTGGAGGTTATCAGAAGAACCGAATGGGAGAGGAAGTCCTCCAGAACATCATCGGAGATGCACACGGCGAACTCATCCTCGTCAGAAAGGGTTCACCAATGCTCGAAGGCTTAAAACACAGCTATTCATCGGACATGGAGGAGGAAGTCATTCTCAACTCACTCAACGAGGCAAACAGAATCGAGATGCCTGAGATCAACAGCCCTATCAAGAATCTCGACCTCAAGGAAGTTGAAATTGCACACGGACTTCTCGAATTCAATTCGGATGTACGTCTCAAAACAGTTAAGTAATTATTCAAATCACAGATAATATGTCTTTTATTTCAAAAATAAGGATATCTGTCGCATTCGCAGCACTCATCGCTGCCGGCACTTCCTGCATTGACGAGAACCTCGCAGGCAAGGGTCAGGACGCAGCAAACGCTGCGACGGGAAAGATAATCAACACTCCTGAGAATGCTGTTCAGGGAGAGTTGCTCGTTTGCCTTTCTGACAAGGCAGAGAACGGAGAAAGTCTCTCCGAGCTTTCCGAGGCAGTGGCAATCACAAAGGTTGAGAAACTCTTCCACGCCACTGAGCACAACATCAAATACCTCAGGAAATACAATCTTGACAAGTGGTACCGCGTAAGCTTCAACGGCATCAGCAATGAAGGAGCTGCTCAGGCACTTGCCGCATACGGCACAGTGTCGAAGATCCAGTTCAACACACTCTCAAGCTGCGGTCTGGAGACTGAGGCGAAGAACATCGACGTGGAAACTGTTCCACATGATGAGCTTCCTTTCACAGACAAGTACCTCAAGGACCAGTGGCACTACATCAACGTAGGCGACAAGATTATCGCAGCAGAGTCTGAAGCAGGTCAGGACGTCGGCGTGAAGGATGTCTGGAGCAAGCTCACAGCAGGTGACAGCGAAATCGTTGTAGCCATCCTCGACGGTCCTGTAAAGTATACTCACGAAGACCTCAAGGACAACATGTGGAAGAACGTGTTCGAGATCGAGGGAGACAGAATAGACAATGACGGCAACGGATACGTCGACGACATCTACGGATGGAACTTCGAGAGAGATTCATGTAAGATCGGTTGGGATGCATACGGCGAGACCGGTCACGGAACACACGTTGCAGGTATCGTAGGTGCAGTAAACAACAACGGTATCGGAGTCTGCGGAGTTGCCGGAGGTTCCGGAAACGGTGACGGCGTACGCCTCATGTCATGCCAGATCATGGAAGGCGGTGTTTCAAGCAGCGTATATTCGGCAGCAAACGCATTCGTATATGCCGCTGACAACGGCGCCCATATCGCACAGTGCTCGTTCGGTTATTCTACAACAGCATACAAGTCTGACTACGACTACTTCGCAGCATACGGCGTGGAGTACTGGGCGATCCAGTATTTCCTTGACAAGGACAGATTCGCCGAGATGGAGGAGAGACTCAACGGCGAACTTGTCAAGATCGGCAAGCCGGCAAGAACCAAGATCATCGACGGACCTATCGTAGTGTTCGCATCAGGTAACGACGGATACTCTGCATCAAGCTACCCTGGAGCACTCATGGACTGCATCTGTGTCAGTGCAATCGGTCCTGACGGATATCCTGCATACTACACCAACTACGGTCCTGGAGTAAACGTGTCTGCACCTGGTGGAGACATCTATCTCAACTCTTCGACAGGAAAGTCAAACATTCTTTCGACTCTCATCAGCAATGCAAGCGAAGGACTTGGCGACTACGGATACATGGGCGGTACATCAATGGCCTGCCCTCATGTCAGCGGCGTGGCTGCTCTCGGACTTGCATACGCGAAGAAGCTCGGCAAGACACTCACAAGAGAGGAATTCACAGCGTATCTCCTTTCTGCGGTGAACGACATCGACAGCAGACTTGACTTCGGATACAAGTACCTCGGATACGACCCATATACCGGCGGAGAACTCGCTCCAAGACCATTCAGCGCATATCAGTACAATATGGGTACAGGCGCTATCGACGCGTGGAAACTCATGATGAACATCGAGGGCACACCTTGCCTTTCTGTAAAGGTAGGTCTTGAGAAGGGATACAACCTTGACGCATTCTTCGGCGAAGGCTCAGAGTATATGACCTACGAGTCAGTGGAGATCGACCGTGAGTCAATGGCGGCAATCGGAATCAAGAGAAAGCCTTACATCAAGAACGGACGACTCATCATCAACCCATGCAAGGTCGGTTCAGGCAAGATCACCATCAAGGCGATCGCCGGCGGAAACAACGTTGCAGGCAGCGTCCAGGGTGATATGACAGGCAACGGTGACATCGTAACCATCCCTAACTCAAACGGCGGTATGGGCGGTATGTACATCACCCGTGAGATTTCAATCATCTCAAGAGGTGTGGCAAGTGATAACGGCGGATGGCTCTAAACTCTATTTGACAATGAAAAGATTTACATATATACTTATCGGACTTGCCGCTCTCGTTGCAGCTGCGGCGTCCTGCAAGAAGGAAGAGGTTACACCGATGTCTGAGATCGATTCAGCACTTGCAACAGAATGGCAGCTTGTCGAGACAAAGGCTGAAGGTACAATCGTAGGTGCAGACATGAGCATCTATCTCAGCATCCTTCCTGACGGCACATTCGAGCTTTTCCAGAAAAGCCCTGATCAGACTGTACGTTACGACAGATACACCGGCACATGCACAAGCAAGGACGGCATTCTTACAGGCGTGTACAGCGATGGCACTTCTATGAACAAATGGATGTATACTGTTTCCGGTGAAGGTCTGACACTCCAGTCATTCAACCTTCTCGAGGTACAGAAATACAAGAAGGCGACAATCCCTGCAGATGTCAGAGAGAACGCAAACGACATCCTCACCAAGTCTGACGCAGCGGGCAGCTGTCCAATCCTTTAAAGCATATCGAACATGAAACTTAGAAACATTATATTCAGCAGCCTTATTGCAGCTGTAGCATTTGTCCTCAACGGATGCGAAGAACCGGTTGCGCCAAAGGAAGGAATAGTGAACTTCACTGTCAGATACAGCGAGGTGTCATATGACTATGCCATCATCAACGTAAAGCATGACGGACCTGAGGACATCACATGGTACGGCTTCCTCACTGAGGATGTAACAACACAGGAGTTCACCCTCATCAACAAGGAGTGGATGAACCTTCTCACATCCGGCAAGGCCATCGAGGTGAGAAGAGAAACCGAGAGAAACATTCTTCTTGAGGGTCTCAAGGAGGATGCAAGCTATAAATACATTGTATTCGGACTTACCGCTGACGGCGAGATGTATGACAATGTCGGTATCGGAAGCATCAAGTTCTCTACATCACGCAACGTCTATGTCCTTACCCAGACTGAAGACTGGGAGATCAACCGTCTCGGCAGAAACGAGGACAAGACCAAGGAACTCATCGAGATCAAGTCCAAGAAGGGAGGACGCTTCGCATGGCAGTACGTATCGAAGGAGTCGATCGATAGCTTCAACGAAGAGTATCCTGACGGATTCGAACTCTGGGAGGACGACATCTACATGAACACAGTGGACGGATTCGAACTCTTCGCTCTCCAGGAAATCTCTACAATCCAGTACTACGTATACAACGGATACAAGCTTACAGACCTTACATACGTGTATGAAGAAGGCAAGCCGTTCGAAATAGACCGACTCTCAAGCGGCGAGTACTATATCATAGTATACGGATTCCAGGGCGACGGAAACCACACTCAGACTTATTCAGTAAAGAAGATCGTCATAGAGGAGGAGACTGCCCTTCCTGAGTACGAAAAGTGGCTTGGTACATATACATTCACAGGTGAGTGCCTCGTGACACAGGACAACGGCGAGACATCTCTTGAGACAAGAAACTACAATATCCGAATCGAGAAGTATGACAACAACTACATGTACCGTCTCCACGGATGGGAGTGCGGCGACGACGTGAAGTACGACTGGGAAGAGGATATCATGCAGCTCGACAAGACAGACGAGGAGCAGTTCCTTGCCTTCCCTGCATATTACAAAAACGGCAACCTTGAGGTAAGAGAGAGCCCGATGACATATATTACATTCGACGGAGCAAACACTCTCATCCTCGGTATCTACGGATATGCATTCAATCCTGACTTCAACGAGGAGATCCCTGTCATCCTTGACAGCACACCTATGGCAAGCGCAGCTCCTATCGCTGACGGCGAGACCACAACAGTTCTCAACGGCCTTGAGGCTTCATACAGCTCAGACGGACAGGAAGTGAAGTGGACCTACAGCAAGATGGGATATATCGCATGGAGCGAATACGACGGCTCATGGCAGACAATCAACCCTGCAATGAACTTCCCTATCACCATCACAAAGGTTACAGATCAGGCTCCTGAGGCTGGCGATATCACAGTAAAGCAGAAAGGCGGCATGAAGCTCTTCGACACCGGAAAGCAGATCTCGACAGACTTCCTCAAGAAGGACTTCAGCAAACTTGAAAAGATGGATCCTACCGTATTCAAGAGAGTTGAATAACGGTATTCACATAAGCGGAAAGAAGCCGACTAAAAAGTCGGTTTTCTTTGTTCATGTGAAGAAGTCCTCTCGATTGAGGAGTCTTGTGGTGAGCATGAGATCTCGCACGAGAAGCGTCTGGAAGACTTGGAATACCGTTCTGGAACTTCTACAAGGCAAAACAGAAGTATAGAAAACGTGCTTTTTCCTGACGAGATCCAGAGTCCCATACCGATATCCGGATTTCTTAGGTGTTTCTCGGATGATATGAAGATAGGAGAGAGCTCGAGATCACACAGTAGGTTTCGATCAAGAAAACAGCCAATTTGTTGATTGAAAAGCGGATTTTCCGTTTAAATCGACGTAAAACAGGGGTTTTGACAAGTTACGATCAGAAAATGGACAATTTTATTGATTGTAATGTGACGAAAGGCATTAAA
>JBGVEY010000019.1:0-36939 GCA_045120635.1 Candidatus Cryptobacteroides sp. | reverse complement strand
ATCCGCATATTTTTTGATCGTAACTCTCCAAAAGTCCTGTTTTAGCCGTATTTAGGCGGAAAATCGGTGTTTCAATCAAGAAAATGCCCGTTTTCTTGATTGTAATCTCACGAAGTCGGTTGTAGCGCTTCATTCATAATCTAACCTATGGATTCTCTTATATAACGAATCCCGTGGCATGTAACACTTTGACTCTGAGTGATTTGCTTAGAATCGATGCCCCGCCAAAGGGGAATCGCCTTTTAATAATGACTTGGTACTCAGAGTTTTAGGTGGCACAGGGTTTGTGCGGACTGATGTGAGCGCACCGCGGCTGGCGAATACGCCTGGCCAGCCGCTCAAAGCAAGCTGCGCCCAAGGGCTCGCTCCGCCAGCTTTGTGCCCCGGGTGTAAATCACCTCACTTCAAGCAGCATTCTACTCCGTGTCCCCGCTCGTGTTCCACCGTAAAACGCATCATTCTGAACTCACCCTCACGCGTCATTGTGAACTTACCCTCACGCATCGCTGTTAACTCACCCTCTCAGATCATTCTGAATCCCCACCCATGTCTCGAAACTCGCTCCCTTCTCTCGTCATTGTGAACTCTCTCCCACGTCATTGCGAGGAGCGCTGGCGACGTGGCAATCTCCCTCTTTATTGCCCTCCATCGTCCTCTCCAGAATCTTCCGCAATCCCTCGGATTTTTTCTAAAGAAAAGGGTGTTGTTTATTTGAAAAATTATTAAATTTGTAACGATTGAACGACATGCGCCATGGAAAGAGACTTTATCGACCTTCTTGAACTGCAGCAGAGGCTGAAGGAGGGGGTAGAATCGCTTTTTCCGAAGCGTATATGGATGAAGGCCGAAGTTAGTGCTGTGAAGGCACGTAACGGAGGCCATTGTTATATGGAGCTGTCCCAGAGCGATGAAAAAGGGCTGCAGGCCAAGGCGAATGCCATAATCTGGAGCTCGAAATACCGTTTCATCGCGCCGTACTTCGAATCGGTGACGGGCTCGGCCATCCAGGAGGGTATGGTAATCCTCGTTGAGGTGCAGGTCAACTACAGTGAACTCTATGGGCTGTCCCTGATAATCAATGACATTGATCCGGAATATTCGGTCGGCGTCAAGGAGGCTGAAAGACAGAAGACCATCGAGCGTCTTCAGAAGGAAGGCCTCATCGGTCTCCAGAAGGAACTCCAGCTTCCGCTGCTTCCGTACAGACTTGCGGTGATATCTGCTGAAGATGCGGCAGGATACCGTGACTTCATCCGCCATCTCGAAGAAAATCCGTACGGATTCAAGGTGGAACCGGTGCTTTTCCCTGCGCTGATGCAGGGTGCTGACTGTCCGTCTTCCATCATCTCGGCGATGGATTGCATCATGGACGGAGGAGAAGAATGGGATGCAGTGCTGATTCTTCGTGGCGGCGGTGCGAAACTCGACCTCGCGTGCTACGACAACTATGACCTTGCGGCTGTGATAGCCCAGTATCCGCTTCCTGTGCTGACGGCGGTAGGCCATGATCAGGACTTCCACGTCTGCGACATGGTGGCATATGAATATCTGAAGACTCCGACCGCTCTGGCGGATTATATCATGGACATATATGAGGAAGAAGACGAAAGGATATCTTCCTGCGAAACCCGTGTGAGACTGGCGGTGTCGAACCGTCTGTATCGTGAAAGCTCCGTGCTGGACTCGCTGGCTGCACGCATCAAGGGCGGTTTCTCGCTCAAGATTGCGGCAATGGAGTCTGCATTACAGGTGCTTCAGACAAGGATAGAGTCGGCGGACCCTCGCAGAATCCTGGAGAGGGGATATGCATTGGCGGTGGATGGCGACGGGGTGGTGCTCAAGAGCGCTTCCGGACGTGCTGCCGGAGACAAGGTGTCGGTTATGTTTGCGGATGGTACACTCGACTGTACCGTTAATACAGTAAGATAGAATGGAGAAATTTGATTACGCCAAGGCGATTGAAGAGCTTGAGACCATTGCGGCCATTGTGGAGGATCCGAACACCGGAATCGCCGACATTGACAAATACATGAAACGTTCGAAGCAGCTCGTAGCCTCGTGCAGGGAATACCTTCGCGGAGCCCGTGAAACATTGGATAATAACGAAACCATATAAGAGTATGTGTGCAAAGACTAATAAGAAGAAAATGATTTATGATTCTGACGAGTGGCTCCTTCCATATAAGGACGTCATTGACAGAAGACATAAGATGATCATGGACCTCAAGGAGAAATACTCCGTGGACGGTTCGTTGTCGAAAGGCATAAACAACCATGTATATTATGGAATGCACCGTGATGAGAAGGGCAACTGGGTGTTCCGCGAGTTCGCTCCGAATGCCACCAAGATATATCTCATCGGTGATTTCAATAACTGGAAGCGCAATGAAATCTATGCCCTCAAGCCTCTCGGAGGCGGAAACTGGGAGATTGTGCTTCCTGCAATGTTCCTTGACCACTGCAGCCTCTATAAGCTTTATATAGAGTGGCCGGGCGGCGGTGCGGAAAGAATTCCGGCATATGCGACCCGTTGCGTGCAGGACCCTGTGTCGAAGCAGTTCTGCGCCCAGGTATGGGATCCTCAGCCTTACGAGTGGAAGAACGGCAAGCCGGGAAGCCGCAAAACCCCTCTCATCTACGAGTGCCACATCGGTATGGCTACAGAAGAGGAGAAGGTCGGAACATTCGAGGAATTCAGACTCAACGTGCTTCCTAAGGTGGCTGAGCTCGGTTATGATACATTGCAGATCATGGCCCTCCAGGAGCATCCGTATTACGGTTCGTTCGGTTACCAGGTAGCAAACTTCTTCGCCCTCAGTTCACGCTTCGGTACACCGGAGGAATTCAAGGCTCTCGTGGACGATGCACACGGACTCGGCATTGCTGTGGTAATGGATATCGTGCATTCGCATTCTGTTGATAATGAGGCGGAAGGACTCGGACTTTTCGACGGAAAGGAGACCCTTTACTTCTACGACGGATGGCAGGGACATCATCCTGCATGGGGTTCTCGATGCTTCGACTACGGCAAGGATGAAACAAAATATCTCCTTCTCTCGAACTGTAAGTTCTGGATGGAGGAATACCATATCGACGGATTCCGCTTTGACGGTGTTACAAGTATGCTCTACTGGGATCACGGTCTCGAGAAAGACTTCGTAGGATATGAGAACTACTTCAACCAGGGAGTGGACGACAATGCGATCGCGTACCTTGCATTGGCAAATATCCTTGTCCGCGATATCAATCCTGATGCGTTCACAATCGCAGAGGACGTCAGCGGTATGGCAGGCCTCGCGGCTCCGATCGAAATCGGCGGTGTGGGCTTCGACTTCCGCATGAGCATGGGTGTGGCCGACAACTGGATCAAATGGATCAAGGAGCTTTCGGATGACCAGTGGAGCATGGGAGAAATGTGGTGGCAGCTCACAAACAAGCGTGAGGACGAGAAGACCATCAGCTACGCAGAGTGTCATGACCAGGCAATGGTGGGCGACAAGACCATCGCATTCCGTCTCATGGACGCTGAAATGTACACCTCGATGAACAAGGAATCGCAGTCTCCGATCGTCGACAGAGGTATTGCTCTCCATAAGATGATCCGCCTTTCGACCATGGCTACATGCGGTAACGGATACCTTACCTTCATGGGTAACGAATTCGGTCATCCGGAGTGGATCGACTTCCCTCGCCAGGGCAACGGATGGTCGCACAAGCACGCCAGAAGACAGTGGTCATTGGCTGAACCTGACTACCTCAGATACAGATATTTGAGAAATTTTGACAAGGCAATGATACATCTGGCACAGCAGGAGGGTATTCTTGAGGAACGTCCGGAGCTTTTCGTGCAGGATGAAGAAAAAAATATTCTTATTTTCAAAAGAAAAAATTGTATCTTTGCGCTCAATTTCAACCCCACTGCCTCATTCGCTGATTACGGCTTTGCCGCACCGGCTGGAAAGTACGAGGTCGTATTGAATACAGATGAAAACGAATTTGACGGCTTCTCCAGAATAAAGACTGGAGAGGTGCATTTTAGTATGCCTACCAAGAGCGAAAACGGTAACGGAAAATATAAGGACAGTCTGTCATTGTACTTGCCGAGCCGAGTTGCGATTGTACTTAAGAAGATAGATTAACTTAACTAACTATACTATATGGCTTTTCTTAAATTCAACAAGTCAGAGCTTGTCAACCTGGAGTATTCGCTCAAGCGTGAGATCATCGCTGCGAATGAATCAGGTGCGTATTGCAATACGTCCATCGTGACATGTAATACAAGACGTTATCACGGACTGCTCGCCGTTCCTGTTGATGAATTGGGTGGAGGAAGATACATGCTTCTTTCTTCGCTGGATGAAAGTCTGGTCCTCAGAGGTAAACAGTTCAACCTCGGTATCCATTGTTATGGTGACACTTATGATCCTAAGGGACATAAGTACATCGTGGACTTTGACATGAATCCGGTGCCTGTAGTGACCTACAAGGTCGGAGGAATCCTTTTCACCAAGACTATCATGATGGTTCCGGACAACGATCAGGTTCTCATCAAATATGAACTTCTTGAGGCTCCATCGAAGCTTACGCTCACGCTGAAGCCTTTCCTCGCATTCAGAAGCGTGCACAGCCTTACTGCGCAGAACTCTGATGCTTACACAGGATACGATCAGATCGACAATGGTGTGGCGTTCCGCCTCTACAACGGCTTCCCATACCTCAATATGCAGCTTTCCGGTCAGTCGGCATTCAAGTCTCAGCCATATTGGTATTCAGGTGTGACTTACTCGGATGAGTATCGTCGTGGATTCGACTGCCGCGAGGACCTCTTCGTTCCTGGTATGTTCTCAGTAGAGATGAAGCCGGGTGACAGCGTGGTATTCTCAGCTTCGGTCAACGAAGTGAATTCAAAGGGTCTTAAGAGAAAGTTCACAGACACTCTCAAGAAGATGCCTCCTATCGAGAACTATCACGATCTCCTCGTGCACAATGCAAATATGTTCAAGCAGTGCAAGGACGGAAAGATGCGTATCAACGCAGGTTTCTCATGGCTTGAGACAGGTCTTCTCCGCGAGACTATCGCATCACTCCCAGGTCTCACACTCTATGCAGACGGCAACTGTGCTGACTTCGAGAACATCCTCGATACACTCATCTCTGATGAGCAGGAGCGTCTCTACCGTCGTACTACACAGTGCGAGGCTCCGTTGAGACTTACAGACGTGATCCAGCAGTATATCCGCTTCAGCGGAAAGGAGAAGCAGATCTGGAAGAAGTACGGTGAGGTGCTTAAGGCAATCATCGAGAGCTACGCTCCAGGCAGCAGAAAGGAAATCGCAATGCATCCAAACGGACTCCTCTGGGCTCAGATGGACGGCGTTGCACTTTCATGGATGAACGCATATGTTCACGGACATCCTGTGACAGAGCGTGCAGGTTACCAGATCGAGACAAACGCATACTGGTACAACGCACTCTGCTTCGCTATCGATATGGAGAACAAGTACGGTCCTAAGAAGAGCATGTTCGTAGAGAGATGGTCTCCTGTACGTGATCTCGTTAAGGAGAACTTCCAGCCTACATTCTGGAGACCTGAGTGGGGTTACCTCGTAGACTACGTAGGAAACGGACCGCAGGATCAGGCAGTAAGACCTAACATCCTTATTCCATTGTACCTTGAGTACTGTCCGGTGGATGACGAGGTTGTATCAGAGGTAGTGATGACAATCAACGATGAGCTCCTTACAAAGAGAGGCCTCCGTTCGCTTTCGCCAAGAAACGATGCATACAGAGGTGTATACGAGGGTTCACAGATCGACCGTGACCTCGCTTACCACCAGGGTTGTGCATTCCCTGAACTCCTCGCACCGTATATCGATCTCTGCTTCAGAATGATGGGTGAAACATTCTACGGTAGAGCAAAATATCTCGTTGAGGGATTCTATGATGACGTCAACAAGCATGGTGTAGGTTGCTTCTCTGAGCTTTATGACGGTGACCCACCTCATGAGCCGCACGGAGCTATCGCTTCGGCAATGAGTACAGCTGCATTGCTGCACATTGAGCATGTTATGAATCAGTATAAGAAGGAGGACAGATAATGAGAGTGTTAATGTTCGGATGGGAGTTTCCTCCTCACATTGCGGGAGGTCTCGGTACAGCCTGCTACGGTATGACCAAAGGTCTTGCCTATAATGATGTAGATGTTCTTTTCGTAATGCCTTCGGCTTCCGGTGATGAGGACGAAAGCGCTGTGAAGATCATCAACGCAAGTGATGTCGCTGTCGATACAGTCAGCGCAACAGTGGACGAGTTCCTCGGAAAGGTACAGTTCGTTCACATCGGTACAAACATGGTCCCTTACGTAGATCCGCAGGACTTCAAGACTATCGTCGAGGAGGAGCGCAAGAGACAGATCAAGGGCTTCCGTGTACAGTACGGTCAGAAATTCAAATTCTCTGGAAAATATGGTGCAAACCTCATGGAAGAGGTTGCACGCTATGCGATGGTAGGTGCTACAATCGCAATGCAGTACAAGGATCAGTTCGACGTGATCCACGCACATGACTGGCTTACATACCTCGCAGGTATCGCTGCAAAGCAGCTCACAGGAAAGCCGCTCGTAGTGCATATGCACGCTACATCATACGACCGTGCAAGTGACGACCAGGTGGATACACGCGTGGTTGACCTTGAGACAAAGGGTATGATGGCTGCAGACAAGGTGATGGCAGTATCTGAGCTCACCAGAAACATCTGTATCAACCGTTACGGTATCGACCCAAGCAAGGTTGTTGCGGTACACAACGCTGTAGACTTCAGCGGCCGTGAGAAGCTTGCGGTAGAGAGAAACGTGAAGGAGAAGGTTGTTACCTTCCTCGGCCGTGTGACCTACCAGAAGGGTCCTGAGTATTTCATCGAGGCAGCCGCTAAGGTCCTCAAGAGATGCAAGGACGTTCGTTTCGTGATGGCAGGTAGCGGTGACATGCTCAACAGATGTATCCGCCACGTCGCACGTCTCGGTATTTCAGACCGATTCCACTTCACAGGCTTCCTTCGCGGTATGGAGGTGCACAAGATGTTCGCACTTTCAGACGTATATGTGATGCCTTCGATTTCAGAGCCATTCGGTATTTCACCTCTCGAGGCTATGCAGACAAACGTTCCTTCGATCATCTCGAAGCAGTCTGGATGCGCCGAGATCCTCAAGTACGCCCTCAAGGTGGACTTCTGGGATGTGGATGCTATGGCAGACCAGATCTACGGTCTTCTCCAGTATCCTGCAATCGCTCAGCTCGCTGCGCGTTGCGGCTATGATGAGGTGAACAGCATCAAGTGGAACGATGTTGCAGCTAAAATCAAGGGAATTTATCAGGAAGTTATTGACAATAAATAAAACATCACAATATCATGAAAAAGAGTATTTGTCTGTATTTTCAGGTACATCAGCCAAACAGATTGAGACTATACAGATTCTTTGACATCGGAAAGGATTCACACTACTATGATGACTTTGCCAACAGAACCATTCTTCGTAGAGTAGCTCAGAAGTGCTACCTTCCTATGAACGCTCTCCTTCTCGAGCTCATCGAGGCTAACAAGGGCGCTTTCAAGGTGGCTTTCTCTATCTCAGGTTCAGTTCTCGAGCAGTTCGACAGATATGCTCCGGAAGTAATCGAGAGCTTCCGCAAGCTCGCTCAGACAGGTTGCGTAGAGTTCCTTTCTGAGACTTACTACCACTCACTTGCATCTCTCGCTTCAGAGTCAGAGTTCAAGCATCAGGTTCTCAAGCACAAGGAGACTATCGAGCACTACTTCGGTGTAACTCCTAAGGCTTTCCGTAACACTGAGCTCATCTACTCAGACGCTATCGGTGAGATGGTATACGAGATGGGATTCAAGACTATGCTTACAGAGGGTGCTAAGCACGTTCTCGGTTGGAAGAGCCCTAACTTCGTGTACAGCTGCGCTAACGCATCTGGCCTCAAGCTCCTCCTCAAGAACTCTTCACTCAGCGACGATATCGCATTCCGCTTCTCTGACAAGGGATGGCAGGATTGGCCTCTCACAGGTGAGAAGTATCTCTCTTGGTTGAAGGCTGCAGCTCAGAACGAGGACATCATCAACCTCTTCATGGACTACGAGACATTCGGTGAGCACCAGAAGGCTTCAAGCGGTATCTTCGACTTCATGAGAGCCCTCCCAGACGTAGTTCTCGCTGACGGTGAGTTCGAGTTCGTGACTCCATCACAGGCTACAAAGAAGCATCGTCCGGTTGGCGAGCTCGACGTGTTCGACCCAATCTCATGGGCAGACGAGGAGCGTGACGTGACTGCATGGCTTGGTAACGAGCTCCAGAACGACGCTTTCAACAAGCTCAACGATCAGGTAGAGAAGCTCGGTCTCCTCAACGACGAAGGCCTTTGGGCAGATTTCGGACACCTCCAGGAGAGCGACCACTTCTATTATATGTGTACAAAGTTCTTCTCAGACGGAGCTGTGCATAAATATTTCAACCCGTATGATACTCCATATGAGGCGTTTATCAACTATATGAACGTTCTTAGTGATTTTATTTTGCGTGTTGATGATGCAATTTCCGTTTCAGATGTTAACTTTGCAGCCGCAAAGGAAGTAAAGGCTCCTGCAAAGAAGACTGCCAAGACTGCAGCTAAGACTGCAAAGAAGGCAGCGGCTCCTAAGGCAGCAGCAAAGAAACCTGCAGCAAAGAAGACAGCTAAGAAATAATTTGTATCGATCCTCACGTCGCTACGCTCCTCAGGATGACGTCCCATGACGTTGTCACACGATGACGGTTACGTCATTACGAGGAGGAACGAAGTGACGACGTGGTAATCTAAATACGAATGTAATTTTTCTCCCCGGACAGGATTCGCAAGGATTCTGACCGGGGAAACTAAATATTTTTTTTAAACCAATGGAAACAGAACTTATCAAACCGGATTATCTGTTTGAAGTCAGCTGGGAAGTGTGCAACAAGGTGGGCGGAATCTACACTGTGATCGCCACCAAGTCGCTCTACCTCAAAAGCGAGTACAGCAGACGCCACATCATGGTGGGTCCTGATGTATGGATGGATGAGGTAAGCAACCCTGATTTCATAGAAGATCCGACACTCTATAGAGCATGGAAGGAGCAGGCTGCCGCTGAAGGCATCAGAGTCCGCATCGGACGCTGGAATGTACCTGGCAAGCCGACCGCCATCCTCGTAGACTTCAAGCAGTATCTGACCCGCCAGAACGAGATCCTTACAGAATTCTGGAAACGTTTTGGAGTAGATTCGCTCTCAGGCAACTGGGACTATCGTGAGTCTGCACTCTTCGGATATGCTGCAGGTAGAGTGATCGAGAGCTTCTATAACTTCAACCTCCAGTCTTCTGACAAGGTTGTTGCCCAGTTCCACGAGTGGATGACAGGTACCGGACTTCTTTACCTCAAGTCGGTTGAAGTTCCTATCGCGACAGTGTTCACAACACATGCAACTGTCATCGGTAGATGTATCGCCGGCAACTATCTCCCTCTTTATGACGGCCTGAACGGCTATGACGCAGATGAGAAGGCACGTCATTTCAATGTAGTCGCAAGACACTCTCTCGAGAAGAGGGCAGCGCAGAACTGTGACGTCTTCACAACAGTCAGCGACATTACAGCTGAGGAATGTCGTCAGTTCCTCGGAAGACCAGTAGATGTAGTAACCCCTAACGGATTCGAGCCGAGCTTCACTCCTGCTACCGATGAGGAGTATGAGATCAAGCGTGCGGCCGCAAGAGAAAAACTCGTAGAGGTGGCTCAGGCCATGTCAGGCGAGAACATTCCGGAGAACGCTATCCTTGTAGGAATCGGCGGACGTTATGAGTGGAAGAACAAGGGTATCGACGTATTCATCGACGCTCTCGACAAACTCAACCGTTCAGATTACAAAGGCAAGGAGATCCATGCGTTCATCATGATCCCTTCAGGTCACAACGGCCCTGACAAGCAGCTTGCAGCGAAGCTTGAGGGCAGTGAGTCAAGATATGTGACAAGAGCGTCACATTACCTGATGAACCAGGAATATGACAACGTTACACGCCGAATCAACGACGTTCAGCTTCTCAACAGCGTCGGCGACAAGGTGAAGGTATACTTCATCCCGTCATACCTCAATGGAAACGACGGCATCTTCAACATGCCGTACTACGACCTCCTTTGCGGTCTTGACCTTACAATCTTCCCTTCATATTACGAGCCATGGGGCTATACACCGCTTGAGAGCCTTGCGTTCCGAGTTCCTACTCTGACCACAACTCTCGCAGGTTTCGGCCTTTGGGTACGTACATATTACGGAAAGAAGCACCCTGGTATCACAGTTCTTGACAGAAACGACTCTAACTACAGCGAAGTTGTGGACGGAGTAGTGGCGCGTATCGTAGAGATCGCATCACTCCGCAAGGATACAAGAAAGAAATACATGCAGAATGCCCGTGAGGTGTCGGATATCGCCCTCTGGGAGAACAACATCGTATATTATAAGGAAGCTTATTCACAATCATTGGAAAAACTAAAGGCGGCGGGCAAAACATATCCTGCTACCAAGAAAGACAAACATATGCAATATCAGAAATTCGAAGTAAATCATCCGACATGGAACAGCGTTATCGTGTCGCGTCATCTTCCAGAAAGTCTTAAGGACCTGGAAATACTCTCCAAGAACCTTTGGTGGTGCTGGAATGAATCTGCAAAGACACTTTTCGAGTCTGTAGATCCACAGGCTTGGGAAGCTTCAGGACAGAACCCAATCGCAATGCTTGACAAGGTTAGCCTCAAGAGATATCAGAAGCTCGAGAAGGATACTAACTTCCTCGCTAACCTCAAGACAGTAATGGACGAGTTCAACGCTTATATGGCTCTCAAGGCTGAGCGTACTACACCATCAGTAGCATACTTCTGTATGGAGTACGGTCTTGATACATCACTCAAGATCTACTCAGGTGGTCTCGGTATCCTCGCCGGTGACTACATCAAGGAGACATCAGATATGAACACAAACCTCGTAGCTGTAGGTCTTCTTTACAGATTCGGTTATTTCAATCAGAAGCTCACAGCTCAGGGCGAGCAGGTGGCTGAGGACGTTGCTCAGGACTTCATGAAGATCCCTGCATCTCCTGTACGTGACGAGAACGGCAACTGGGTATCTATCAGCGTAGCATTCCCTGGCCGCAACCTCAACGCACGTCTTTGGAGAGTGGATGTAGGTCGTACAGAGCTCTACCTCCTCGATACAGACATCCCTGAGAACCTTCCAGAGGACAGATCAATCACTTACAACCTCTATGGTGGTGATTGGGAGAACCGTCTCAAGCAGGAGCTCCTTCTCGGTGTCGGCGGTATCCGCGCACTCCGCAAGCTCGGAATGGATCCGCAGGTTTACCACTGCAACGAGGGTCACGCAGCATTCATCGGTCTCGAGAGACTCCGTGAGCTCATCTCAGAGCAGAACCTCGAGTTCCAGGAGGCACTTGAGGTAGTAAGAGCTTCATCACTCTTCACAACTCACACTCCGGTTCCGGCTGGTCACGATGCATTCGACGAGGGCATGCTCCGCAAGTACATCGGCCACTATCCACAGCGTCTCAAGATCGACTGGGAGACTATGATGGGCCTCGGTAAGAACAACGGTGCAGACGTAAACGAGAAGTTCTCTATGTCTATCCTCGCTGCAAACATCTCACAGGAGGTTAACGGTGTATCATGGCTCCACGGTGAGGTCAGCCGCGATATCCTCGGTCACATGTGGCCAGGTTACCTTCCAGAGGAACTTCACGTAAGCTACGTGACTAACGGTGTTCACTATCCTACATGGACAGCACCGGAGTGGAAGGCAGTACACGCTAAGGTATTCGGTGAGGAGTTCAAGACTCACCACTATGACAAGTCTTGCTTCGACGGTATCTACAAGGTTTCTGACGAGGAAGTTTGGAGCATCCGCACTTCACTCCGCAAGAAGCTCATCGACGAGGTTAAGAGAAGACTCTCTGACCCAGCTGCAGCAAGCCACTATTCACCTAAGCAGGTAGTGACAATCAAGGAGACTCTCCGTGATGACGTTCTTACAATCGGTTTCGCACGTCGTTTCGCAACATACAAGAGAGCACACCTCCTTTTCCGTGACCTTGACAGACTCGCTGAGATCGTTAACGATCCTAAGCAGCCGGTACAGTTCCTCTTCGCAGGTAAGGCTCACCCAGCTGACAAGGCAGGTCAGGACCTCATCAAGATGATCGTCGAGATCTCTAAGCAGCCACGTTTCATCGGTAAGATCGTATTCGTACCTAACTATGATATCACAGTAGCCAAGTACCTCGTTCAGGGTGTCGACATCTGGATGAACAACCCTACTCGTCCACTCGAGGCTTCAGGTACTTCAGGTGAGAAGGCTGCGATGAACGGTGTAATGCACTTCTCAGTACTCGACGGATGGTGGGTTGAGGGTTACAAGCCAGGTGCTGGTTGGGCTCTTCCAATGGAGAGAACATACGATGACCAGAACTACCAGGATGAGCTCGACGCAGCTACTATCTACAACATCATCGAGAACGAGATCGCTCCTACATTCTACAACAAGTCTCTTTCAACAGGTCGCTCAGCTGACTGGATCGAGATCATCAAGAACTGTGTGGCACAGGTTGCTTGCAACTTCACAACCAACCGTATGCTCACAGACTATATCAACCAGTACTACGTTCCACAGGCTGCACGTGTTGACGGCATCGTTGCTGACGACTTTGCAGAGGCTCGTGAGATCGCAGCTTGGAAGAAGAGACTCCGCCGTGAGTGGCACAACGTTGAGGTTGTATCTGCAGTAATGCCAGACAGCAACAACAGCGACGTGGCTCTCGGAAACGAGTTCAAGGCTGAGGTTGTCCTCAACATCGAAGACCTTAACGCCGAGGAGATCGGAGTAGAGGTACTCTTCGCAACAACAGACAAGAAGGGCCGTCTCCACATCCAGGAGAGATACGACTTCACTCCAGTAGAGTCAGTTGACGGAACTGCCAAGTATGCAGCTTCAATCAACCCTGACCGTTCAGGACTCTACCTCGTTGCTGGCCGTATCTATGCCAAGAATGCGAAGCTCCCTCACCGTCAGGACTTCGAGCTTGTAAGATGGTTGTAGCAACCGGATTCTTCGACGGTGTCCACGTCGGACACCGTCTTGTAATAGAGCAGCTGGTTAATGCTGCTGCAGTACGCGGGGATGAAAGCATGGTCGTGACTTTCTGGCCACATCCCCGCAACGTGCTGCAAAAAGAGGCGCGCTCTCTCAGATTGTTGACCACACTTCAGGAAAAGAAGGAACTCCTCCAAGGAATGGGTGTGGACCACGTCGAGGTGATGCCGTTCACACGCGATTTCAGCAGTTTGACGACAGAGGAATATCTGCGTCTGCTGATAGAAAGATTTGGCGCCAAGACGGTTCTCATCGGATATGACAACAGAATGGGAAGCAATGCCGATGGAGCGGATCAGGTGGCCAGAATTGCCGAATCTCTCGGATTGGAGGTGATCAGGACAGACATGGTGCCTTCGGAGCATGGTTATGCCGTCAGCTCCACCAAGATCCGTGAAAGGCTTGAGGAGGGGGATGTGCGTGCAGCATCTGCAATGCTTGGATATGGATATACCATGCACGGTGTGGTGATTGCAGGCAACAGACTCGGGCGAACAATAGGCTTTCCTACTGCGAACATGCAGGTGTATGAGCCGTTGAAGCTCGTTCCCGGAAACGGGGTATATTTTGTGAAGGTGGAAACACTCGGACGAAAGTTGTTCGGAATGTGCAACGTCGGATGCCGACCTACAGTCGGAGTAGGCAATGCCCGGACAATTGAGACCAATATCTTCGACTTTGACGAGGATATCTACGGACTCGATATTAAATTGACTTTTGTTAACAAAATCAGAGATGAGATCAAGTTCGAGTCGCTTGACGCATTGCGCGAGCAGCTTGGCAAGGACAGAATTGCCTGTCTTGACCTTATCTGATAAATGAAATCATATGGATACAATCTTCACATTGCTCATCATTCTTCTTCCGATAGTCTTCAAGCTTATCGGAAAGAAACTGGAGAATGCAGGAACGCAACCGCAGGTAACGGGTTCGCAGCAGGAACCGATAGAGGACTGGGCGGAGGTGCTCAGACGCCATATTGAGGTCCAGCAGCAGGAAGAGGTCAAGCCGGTGACACCGGTTCAGGAACCGCCCGTACAGGCGAGGGTAGTGCCTCAGGAGGGTAGACCTCAGACGAGAAAAACTGCAAAGCCTGCAGCGCAGCCGAAAACGCCAATTTTTCAGGTAGAGGAAAAGAAGAGGACTGAGAAGATTGACAAGAAGAAACTGATTGTATACTCGGAGATAATGAAGCCGAAGTATACGGAATAAACATTAAAATCAAGTAATTATGGCACTTCAGTACATGACCCAGGAGGGTCTTGATAAACTTAAGAAAGAACTCGCTGAAGCGATTGCACAGCGCCCTGTCATCTCGGCGGCTATCGCGGAGGCAAGAGATAAAGGTGACCTGTCTGAGAACGCTGAGTATGAGGCGGCAAGAGAGGCTCAGGGACTCCTTGAGCTCCAGATTGCAAAGCTTCAGAACCTCGTAGCAAACGCACGCGTGATCGACGAGTCACAGATCGGAACCGACAAGGTTCAGATGCTCAACAAGGTGAAGGTGAAGAACCTCAACACAAACCAGGTTATGACATTCACTCTTGTAAGTGAGCAGGAGGCGGATTTCATGGCAGGAAAGCTCGCAGCGCAGACACCTATCGGAGTAGCTCTCATGGGCCACGGCGTAGGTGATGTCGTAGAGGCTAAGGTACCTGCAGGCGTAATCAAATTCGAGATTCTTGATATCACACTCTAATATGCCTACAATATTCACAAAGATCGCCAACGGCGAAATCCCGTCATACAAGGTAGCTGAGAACGAAGACTTCTACGCTTTCCTTGACATCGCGCCAATGGCAAAGGGACATACACTTGTGATCCCTAAGAAGGTCGAGGATGACTATATCTTCAACCTTGACGAGAACACTTACATGGGACTCTGCGCATTTGCTCGCAAGGTGGCTCAGGCCATCAAGGCTGCTCTTCCATGCAAGAGAGTAGGTGTGGCAGTGCTTGGAATGGAGGTGCCTCATACGCACATCCACCTTGTGCCGCTCCAGTCGGAGGCAGATATGGATTTCAGAAAAGAGAAACTTCAGCTCTCTCAGGAGGAATTCACTGAGATAGCTTCATCTATTTATGAAGAATATGTCAAGATTCAGTAAAATTTTGTCTTGCGCTGCAGCCCTTGCGCTCGCAGTGTCATGCGGCCGTACTGCAAAGATCACAGCAGTGGTGGCTGATGCACCATCTTCGGATGTCATCGTAAAACTTTTGGATGTAAACAGATTCGAGGTGCTCGATACAGTTGCCCTCGACAAGACAGGTAAGCTTACATATAAGGTGGATGTAGAGAAGGGACAACCCGAGTTCATCTATCTTTTCCGTGGCGAGACAAGAATCGCTTCTTTGATCCTCAATGCTGGAGACAATGTGACTGTAACTGCAGACACAACCGGCAAGTACACAGTGGAAGGCTCTGAAGAGTCAGTGAAACTTGCAGAGGTCGAGCGTGAGTATTCTGCCGTTCTTTCAAGAATGACAGCTCTCGCATACAGAATCGACGAGGCTATCAACCCTGAATATGCAATGGAACTCCGCAACCAGCTTGGCAAGGAGTATGTTTCATACTATCGCAGCAGAGTGAAATACGTGATGGAGAACAGCCGTTCACTTTCAGTTGTTCCTATCTTCTATCAGGTGCTCGGCGCTGAACTTCCGCTCTTTGGATCGTCGACAGACGCCATCCACATGCAGAACGCAGCAGATTCTCTTGCTCTCGTATATCCTGACTCAAAGTATGTGAAGGCACTCCGCAAAGAAGCAGAGAGAAGATTCGGTTATCTCGAACTCCATAACCGCATCGTGGCTGCAGGTGAGGTTGCATATCCGGAGATTGAACTTCCGGATACAAAGGGCCAGAAACGCAAGTTGTCAGAGGTTGACGCAAAGGTAGTCATGCTCGCATTCTGGACAGCAGAAGCAGCAGAACAGAAGATGTTCAACCTTGACATCCTCAAGCCTGTTTACGAAGAGTTCCACTCAAAGGGCTTTGAAATCTATCAGGTGTCCCTCGATGTTGACAAGGGTCTTTGGGCACAGGTTGTAAAGGAGCAGCAGCTTCCATGGATCTCTGTATGTGATTCAAAAGGTGCAGCTTCAGACTACGCAAAGATCTACAACCTCCCGGCACTCCCTGCGTTCTTCATCATCGCAAACGGAGAACTTGTCGACGGCTCAGTCGTAGACGAAAAATCCCTCCGCGACATTATCAAGAAGAACCTCAAATAGCGCTTCCTCAGACAGGAAAAGCACATACTGCAACCGGTGGCTGGATCTGAAAGGATCTGCCACCGGTTTTGACATTCTTGTGGCACATAACTGCCTGTCCTTCAACGATATGCTTTAAGGCAATGCCCCTGCGGCGGGGAATCGCCTTTACATAACCCACAGTATGACAAGCTTTTAGGTGCCACAGATAACCGATTACAATCGCTCAACACTCTATATAGATAACATCAGAGATTATCAGCCAGACCAACTACCAAGAAAATATGGAACTAGAATATCACACAACAATGCCGCCACTATCAGTCTTCCTGAAAGTGGCGGCATTGTGCAGATATGTACGTAGGGCGGCGAAGTTAGCCCTGAGTTCACTACCCTAATCACAGTCCCTCAATAAGCTCTATCGGCAGCGTCAGTGATTTAGCAATCACATCAACAGAAACTCCGTTCTCCTTAAGACTCTTGGCTGCTTCTAATCTCGCTTCCTCTCTTCCTTCCTCTCTTCCTTCAGCCCTTCCTTCTCGAAGTCCTTCCTGTCGTGCCAGTCTCTCTGCCGAACCAATGATATTATAAAAATCGCTCATACTGTTCAGGGATTTTTCGTATTCTTTCTTTTCTTCCGGCGTAAATTTACCGATTTGAGCTAAAAGAAACAAGCGTCTGAACTCTGGCACATCAAATTTCTCTGGAATACTATCAAGCGTGTGCATGTTTTTCAGCAGATACATCCATTTATCAAATGTCGTCTCCAACTCCCAGATGTGCTTCCTGAAACGTCCCAATTCCAGAAACACATATCGAAGTACCTCTGTCATGACCTCTCCTGTGCAATCCTCCCGCAGACGGTATGACGAATGATAACGATCTTTGGGCCACTCCTTGTCATGATCGAACAAAAAGTTCAAGATTGCCACAACCGTCACAGGTTTCAGATTAAAATCCCATCTAAACTCCTCACCATCAATCTTAGACTGATGCTCGGCTATATATCGTTCTTTAGCCAAACGTCCCTGCTCATTGATAGGATAGCTTGTATAGAACACCGCTCTTTCTCGGAAATAATCTTGATAACCCTTCTGCATCTCGATGATCAGTGTCTCGCCATTCTTACACCTGCACGATATGTCAAATATAGCCTTCCTATCACTTTGTGTCAGACCAAAATGTTCTGTCGGGATAAACTCTACCTCATCAATCTGCAAATCCTCCATAATCATGTTTAGAAATCCTATCAGCACATCCTTGTTCGCTTCACTTCCAAACAGCCGCTTGAACATAAAGTCACATAGCAGTTCTGCATAGACCTTTCCGCTCTTGTTGGTAACATTTTCCTTTGCGTTCATAATAATAACAATTAGTCCTGCAAAGTTCAAGAGACTTATCCGCGTAAAAAAATTGTAGACGGATAATCTGAAAAATCGTGGATTGAGACATCTGTAGCGGGTATTTTAACAATGCCCATCGGAAGAAAAAACGTTTTTTCTGGAATGCAATGTTTATTTCTGGCTCCAGGCACAAAGCAGGCGGAGCGAGCCCTTCGGCGTAGCTCGCGCAGCTGGCTTTGAGCAGCTGGCCCGGAGTATTCGCCAGCTGCGTTGCCGATACATACTAAGTGGCAGACAACCAACTAACAATCAGTCGATTACAGAAAGACGATTCCCCGTTTCCAGGGCATCGCCTTTAGATAACTCACAGTATGACAAGCTTTTAGGTGCCACCGGTGTGACCGATTACTGCCCCTCAACAACCTCTATTGTCTGCCTCAGAGATTACGGCTACCCAGAAAACATGGTACTATTTTCAGAGCTGTAACTAGTATTGCCCTAAAGTCGACACAGCACCACCTAAATTTGACAATTTCAGACGATTCAACACACCTGTGCCCTGTTTGGCCAGAAACTAGCCACAGTTCTTTCCAGCGGCCATCCAATCAACCATCTTCCAACAAGCAGTCCATTCTAGGACTTGACTCCAGGCACAAAGCAGGCGGAGCGAGCCCTTCGGTATAGCTCGTGCAGCCTGCTTTGAGCAGCTGGCCTGGCGTATTCGCCAGCGGTGGTGCCTTTCACATCGCAATCAAATCAATGGGAATATGCGTTATGTGCAACAATAGTGTAGATAGCAACCCCATTGCAGACCCATCAGCAAGGGGGACACATGTTCACGGATGATTGTATGTAAATCGAATGAAAATGGTGAAAACGTATCTTTGATTGGTATTTTGGTGTAAATTTATGCGTTTTAGTTCAATCGGGGGGGGGTAGAAGGATAAACAGGTGGAAAATGGATGGATTTTCGCAGAAATATTTGGGGTACTTGAATATTATGTGTAACTTTGCAAATCGCTGTGGACTATACTGAATTGAGAATATGTGAGAAGGATTTGTCCTGCCGCGGAATAAATATAGGATATTATTAACAACTGACATAATATGAAACAATTGATTACAAGTGTTGTAGCGCTGCTCATGATGGGCGGTGTTGCATTTGCACAGCAGAGCAAGAGTGACGAGAAAGTTGAGTTCCGTCCTCATTGGGGCATGACTCTTCAGGGAGGCGCTGCCTACACAATGGGTGAGGCGTACTTCCAGCAGCTTCTCTCTCCTGCTGCTCAGCTCTCTGCCACTTACAACTTCCACCATGCAATGGGAGTTCGTTTCGGCCTTTCAGGCTGGCAGGGAAAAGGTACAGTGGTTGTTACAGACGAGATCTATAACTTCAACTTCGCCCAGTTCAATGTTGACTACGTTCTCGACCTTGCGAACCTCTTCGGCGGTTTCAAGCACGACAGAATCTGGACACCGTATGCATTCGTAGGTATTGCAGGTGCTTATGGATTCAACAACGAGCAGGCGGCTAAATATCTCGCAGACTACTCAACTGTACTTTCAAAGTATTGGGAGAAGACTCCGTTCTTCGTAGTACGCGCAGGTCTTGGTGCTGACTTCTGGGTAGCTAAGAACTTCGGTCTCGGACTCGAGGTTAACGCTAACGGATACGGCGACAAGTTCAACTCAAAGGGCGCTGTAGAGGGCTTCAATCCTGACTTCCAGTTCAACGCTCTCCTTGGTCTCAAGGTGCGTTTCGGTGGCAACACAGCTCCTTCAAAGGCATACGCTGCCAAGGTAGAGGCTGAGGAAGCTGCAAGACTCGCTGCTGAGGCTGCTGCAAAGGCAGAGGCTGAGAGACTCGCTGCCGAGAAGGCTGCTGCAGAGAAAGCTGCCGCTGAAAAGGCTGCTGCTGAGGCTGCTGCAAAGGCTGAGGCTGAAAGACTCGCTGCCGAGAAGGCTGCTGCTGACAGAGCAAGAATCTGCGCTGAGCAGTCAAACAACATCTTCTTCACAATCGGCTCATACACAGTTCGTAAGTCAGAGGAAGAGAAGCTCATCAAGCTCATCAACTTCCTTAACACAAATCCTGACTACTCAGTACAGCTCGTCGGATACGCTGACAAGGCTACTGGCTCACCTAAGGTGAATATGCAGGTGTCTAAGGCACGTACAGAGGTTGTAAGAAAGAAGATGATCGAACTCGGAGTTCCAGCTGAGCGTATCGAGTCATCATACATGGGTGACACAGTTCAGCCATTCGAGATCAACGACATGAACCGTGTGATCGTTTGCACAGTGAAATAGGTAATTATTTAATAACAATTTTATTTATAGCATTATGAAATCAATTTTTACTAAACTTAGCACACTTATCCTTTGCGGTGCATTCGCAATGGTAGGTTGCTCTGATTTCTCTGCAGATCTCAAGGAACTCAACGGTAGATTTGAGGATCTCGCTGCTACAACTGCAACCAAGACTGAGGTTGCGGCTCTCAAGGCCTCTCTCGAGGAGCTTCAGGCAAAGCTCGCTGAGCAGTATGCTACAAAGGCAGAGGTAACTGCTCTTGGTGAGACAATCACTTCACTTCAGGGAGCTCTTAATACAGCCAAGGCAGAGCTTCAGGCTGCAATCGACAATAAGGCATCGAAGGAGGAGTTCGCAACAGCTGTAGCTAACGTACAGACTGCAATCGAGGGTCTTACAGCTGGTCTTAATGAGCTTTCAACAAAGAACACTACTCTCGAGAGCGCAGTTGAGACTCTTAAGGGAGACCTTGCAACAGCTCAGGCTGCTGTTCAGGCTGCACTCGCAGAGAAGGCTGACAATGCAACTGTTGACGCTGCTATCAACCGTATCTCTACTCTTGAGACTGACCTCGCTTCTCTCGAGGAGTCACTCGAGACTTACGCTGGTGAGGTTAACAAGAAGTTCGCTGACGTAGAGGGTGAGATCGAGACACTCACAGAGTCTGTAAACGAACAGCTTGAGCAGATCAAGAAGGACCTTACTGACGCAGCAGACGCTGCAGTAGTTGCACAGATCCAGGAGTCTATCGCTACAATCAACACTGAGCTCGCAAAGAAGGCTGAATCATCTGACGTAGAGGATGTTGAGGCTAGTGTTGCAGCAGTTGAGGCAAGCGTAAAGGCACTCGAGACTGCAGTAGCTTCAATCAAGGCTGACGCAACAGCTCTCAACAACGCAATCAACACTGCACTTGCTGCTGCTACAACTGAGTACAAGGCTCTCGCATCTGACCTCCAGAACCAGATCAACGACCTCAAGTCATCACTCGGTGACCTCGTTGCTGACGTGGAGGGCATGAAGACAGAGCTCAGAAGCATCGTTTCTGTACCACAGATCATGTACAACGGTACTAAGGCTGTCAAGTTCCACAGAATCGAGGGTGAGAACGTACTTAAGACATATGCTGACGTTAGCTTCCACTTCAACCCAGCTAACTTCGACGTGACTAAGGCTACATACGCTATCGTAGCTGAGCCAGTAGAGTTCATGACTAAGGCTATCTTCTCTGAGGAGCCTGCAATCGAGATCGTAGGTTCACCAGTTCAGGAGAACGGTAAGGTTACATTCCATCTCGAGCGCGCTGAGGGTGCAGGCAACATGTTCGCACTCAAGGCTACTCTTGAGGATGGTTGCGTAATCTACTCTGACTATACTGCAATCCTTGACGAGGCTACATTCGCAGTTGCAACTGCTACAGCTTCATTCCCAGTTGAGCGTATCGCATTCGAGCTTCCTAAGCTCAACTCAATCTCTGCTATCGTTGACTTCGTTCAGAGCCTCGGTACAGTAGTTGAGGACTTCGAGACATCTATCAACGCTGTCAAGGGTGCTGTTGAGGCAATCCAGAACAACGACCTCCAGAATGTTCTCGCTAACCTCGTGAACATCCCAGGTATCAAGAAGGTACAGACTAACATCACTGCAACAGGTGTATATAAGGTACAGGTTGAGACTCTCGACGCTGAGGAGATCATCGAGCTTCTCCAGAACGCACAGACAATCGACGAGATCCGCGCTATCATCACTGACCTCCTTGGTAAGGCAAACGGTCTTGGAGAGGTAGGTTCAACAATCGTTGACGGTCTTAACGGTGCTCTCGGTAACAGCGGTTTGAACGACCTTCTCGGTCAGTATGACAACCTCGAGAACCTTGAGCTTCCAAGCCTTATCCTCACTTACGAGCAGGCAGAGGCTAAGCTTAACCAGTACACTGAGCAGCTCGCTGAGGCTAAGGCTGAGTACGAGTCACTCAAGGCTGAGATGGATGCTATCGTAGCTGGTCTTTCAGCTGAGGATCAGGCAGCGATCGCTACTCTCCAGGCTGAGCTCGACGCTCTCAACGCTGAGTACGAGGCTGCATCTACTCTTAACAAGGCATGGATCAAGCTTCAGATCGAGGCTAAGGAGCTTGAGATCTCTACAAAGGCTGGTACAGACTACTTACTCGTGAAGGCTGAGTACGATCTTAAGGCTGCTGGTGTAGCAACTGCAGAACTCCTTCTCAAGGGTGCTAAGGAAGGTCTTAAGGTAGCTGACGAGGCTGTTAAGCAGGCAGAGGAGAAGCTTGCTAACCTCGAGACTGAGATCCTTAACAAGATCAAGGACTACATCTTCAACAACACTGAGCTTGGTCAGTACATCAAGGAGCTTGAGAACGCTCTTGCTGAGCAGGGCTGGGAGGCTAAGAAGGCTGCAGCTAAGGGTGTTGCTGAGCTTGGCGCACTCGACGCAGCAATCGCTGGTCTCATCCAGAACTACAACGCTGCTAACGAGGCTGTTGTAGCTGAGTTCGCTAACTCACTCTTCGGTAGATTCACATACCTCATCCAGACTGAGGAGGCTGCTCAGGCATTCGAGGCTATCGGCCTTACTGAGGTTTACGTAGCTCTCAAGCAGATCCCTGAGGTAATCGAGTTCGTTATCAAGTACTACCCAACAGGTGTTGATTTCTCTTCATTCGAGAACTGGAACGATATCACTTCAATCCTCTCTAACTACATCACTGAGCTCGTCCCAGAGATGAGCACAGAGTGGGAGACTGACTATCTTCTTGCTGAGTAATCAGTAACTATATGATGAATAATGGGCTGGTAAAGTCCAGCCCATTATTCTTTTTATTTATCTAATTAAATCAAGGCCAGGGAACGATACGGTAAAGTGAACAATATTCTGTTAGTAGTTGTTTTAGTGTAATTAGTAGAATATCTTTTTTCAGCTTCGTCGTTTAAATTAAATGGACGAGGATTTTTTTACTGCCTATACAATCGTTCTTAACCAACAAACAGTTGATGTCGATCAGAATTAAAATATTAATCGCAATACTTCTGGTATTCGGAGCAAAGACTTCGCTGAACGCTCAGCGAATCGCTGTAACGACTAACATCCTCGAAGATGTTATCCTTACACCGAACATCGGAGTCGACATCGTACTTACAGATAGGCAGAGCCTGTCTCTGGACGCAAGTGCCGCTCCATACAAGCTCTCACAGAACACGTACAATAAGTCCATGACTCTGAGAGTCGGATACAAGTACTGGTTCAGCCAGACCTTCTACTCACACTATGCAGGCGTCGATCTGATCGCCTCATCCTATGACTTCGGTCTCAGGAACTACAAGTCCAAGTACGAATATGTAGGATTGGGAGTCGGATACGGATATTCACTGATCATCGGCAAGAGACTTAACTTCGTCCCGTGCGTGGGACTCGGACTGGCTGTAGGCAAGAGCTACGACGGCCATGACCACATGGTCAAGCCGGGCCAGGGAGTGGAAGCGGTAGCGACCACCACCGTCAAGCCTGTAGTCACAAGATTAGGAATCACAATACAGTACGTATTGAATTAGTTTAAATGCATCACACAAACAAGATATATACTTTCATTATCACCGTCTTTATCCTTATCCTAGGATTCATGAGCGTCCCTGCCTCTGCGCAGGAGAACATCCGCGTCCAGGGTAAGATCACTGACATCGCGACCGGAGAGGCCGTAGGTGGCGTCAACATCATCGTTGACGGCTACGTTCTGACGTACTCGGACATCGACGGTAACTACGCGTGTACGGTAGCACGTGACGCCGTCATCGTCTTCTATTCCGGTCAGTATGAAGAAGTAGAGGTGAAGGTGAACAACCGTCAGATCATCAACGTGCAGATGCAGATGCTCACCATCGAGCTGAACGAGGCCGTCGTTACGGCGAGCTTCGGAAACACTACCGTATACGTGGAGCCGTCGGACCTCCAGATCGTGGGAGACCACTTCATCCTCAAGACAAACGTCCGAATCCCTAAGAAGCAGTTCGATCCGAACAGCCGCTTCATCTTCCAGCCGGCGTTGTACAATGCTACGCTCAAGGATACAACCTACTTCCGTCCAGTGGTCATCGACGGAGAAACCTATCACATCAACCAGCAGCGCTACTTCGCATTCGACAGCTCGCTTGATAAGCTTGCCGACTACGTGGTGACTAACGAACTGAACAAGACAGACCACATCTATTCATACAAGGATTCATTGTATATCGAGCCTAAGAACTTCGACCATGACTACAGGTCAGACTGCTTCATCGGTATCAATGGACTCTTCCGCAAAGAGACAGCCCTATTCGGAGGCAAGACGGATTACACTGACACCATCCAGATCGCGCGTGGTACGGTGAACCCTCTCCGCTTCCTCGAATACAACATAGAACCGCAGGAACTCACCGACACAAACTTCATCCCGAAGCCTGAGATGAAGCTCCTCATGGATGCCGGTGTATCCAAGATCAATTTCGTCCTCGGTAAGGCAAAGGTAGACGATAGCGACCCTGAGTCTGTAAAGAACATCAACTCCATCAAGGAGAAGATCCAGGCGATTGTCAACAACGAGTTCGCAACCCTCAAATCCATCGAAATTGTGGGTTACGCCTCACCGGAAGGAACATACAAGCAGAACCTTTCACTTGCAGAAGACCGTACGGAACTCATCCTGAAGGAACTTGCTGCGAGTTTGGATCCTGCAGTCGCAAAATACGTGGACCTCACCTCAAAATCCATCGTTGAGCCATGGAGCAAGGTCGCAGCGATGCTGAAGGAAGATGAACCCGAACTTGCCCAGTACATCGATGACCTCGTGTACAAATATTCGGATACTCATGACAGGATTATCCCTCACATGAGGAAGCACAACAAGTATCGCAGCGTCCTCCTCAAGAGCACCCTCCCTGCCCTTCGTAAGGTGGAGTACATCCTCAACTACAGCGAGTTCCGAAAGCTCAAGGACTTCGAGATCTGGGACCGCTACAATGGACAGAATGAGGAAATCTCGAGGTACGAATACTGGAGACTTATCGACACTGCACCGGACTCCCTTGTCCGCTACGACCTCATCAACGAAGCTCTGGAAAACTATCCGAACTTCACATATGTTGCGAACGAGCTGGCGGTGGAACTCATCAAGCGTGATTCGGTGGATCTTGAACTCCTGAAACCGTCAATGGGCAGAAACGCTCCGCAGGAGGTGATCTACAACCAGGCTCTGATGGCCCTCGGAGCACGAGAGGTGGCGATGGCGGACTCTCTGGCGAGACTTCTCCCTACCAACGACGCCTCCGCATACCTCAAGTCGATCACGGCGGCCCTTGCCGGAGACTTCGAGGGTGCATACCCGATGATCTCGGATCGAGGAGGACTTAACGAGGTGCTTCTCCTGTTGTGCATGGAGAGAAACGCCAACGCCCTGAGCAAGTGCAACGAGATGATGACCCTGCCGGAATACAGCCACAACGCCAAGTTCTGGTACATCCACGCAGTCTGCGCAAACCGAATGGAGGACGTCTTCACGGCGATGACCAGCCTTGAGATGGCGCTCATGCTCGATCCGGACCTCGAGGAGATCGCACGACTGGACAGCGACGCCATGGACGTCATAGAACTGATACGACCGACCGAAGAAGGTACACAATATTAACCCTGTCATTACTGAACTGACCGAGTGAGACAAACAACAAACATACTCAGAACAATCGTTGTTGCGATAGCATTCATTGCTACCGCCGTCTCCGGTTATGCCCAGAAGCAGGGTTCAGAGAATGTGGATGAGAACATGCTCCGCTACCGTTACATCGACAGGATTGACCGCAAGGTAGAGTTCTCCGCACCTCGCACCTTCTCGGAGCGCACCTACCTTCTTGCCGGTACCGGCGTCGAGGGACTTTACCAGTTGGGAAACCATCCTGAGAGTCCCGGCTATGCCATCGGCAGCCGTCTCGGCATGGGTTACTGGTTGACGCCGCTTCACGGACTCGAAGCATCCCTCAGCTACGGCATGATGCCGTTCGGTTACTGGGGCGAGAATTTTCTTGGCAACCCTGTCATCAAGAACACCATCATCAGAAACATAGGTCTTGAGGCAAACTACGTCTTCAATATCACCAACCATACCAACCGCAACGACAAGACAAACACCTTTGAATTCCTTTACACGGCAGGTGTGAACTTCGGAGCCGGAGACCAGTTCCACTACGGAATCAACACCTCGCTGAAGGCATTCTACAACATAAGCTCACTGGCAGGCCTCTATGTGGAGCCTAAGGTGACGCTCCTTAACTTCAAATACGTGAGACCGTCGATCTCTGCAGGTTTCGCGTTCAGATTCAAGACCACAGACCAGGGCTTTGAAAAGCCTGTGGACACAAATAAGAAAGAACTTCTCTTTGCCCTCAAGAGTAACGCCCTCTTCTGGGTGGCTGGTGCGCCTAACTTCGGCATCGAGTACTCGTTCAACGACCGCTGGTCGCTCTGCGGTGACTACGTGGCTCCATGGAGCAGCAGTTTTGCTACCGGACTCTATTACCAGCTCATGATGATCAATGCAGAGGGAAGATATTGGTTCGGAAAAAGAGACGACAAACCTGTGATGACAGGCTTCTTCGCCGGAGCGTCGATCGGAGGAGGTTACTACGACTTCATGCTCGACAACACCCGCACAGGTATCCAGGGAGAGTTCTACATCCTCGCCGGAGCCAGCGTCGGTTACTCACACTCGATCAGCAGCAACGACAGAGTCCGTCTCGAGTACGCCCTCGGTCTCGGATACCTCCAGACCCGCTACAGAAAGTACCACTACGACGACTTCGACTACGTCCTCGACGCACCGCGCGAACAGGTCTGGAAGACATCCATCTTCGGTCCTACCCAGGCGAAGGTGTCGCTTGTGTACCTGATCTTCAAAAACAGAAAAAAGGAGGTGAGAAATGAATAGGATAACTGCTATACTCATGGCAGTGGCATTATTCGTTTCTGCCGCTTGCCAGCGTAAGGACCTCATGGATCCGCACGATCATTACAACTTGATCATTAATGCGCACTTTGACGAAGAGGCACAGTCTCAGCTTCAGTCATTGAAGAGTGGATATGCGAAGAATGGTAAGCCGAGGAGTACAAGTTATATTCTTTATGAGAAGAATACACAGAAGATTGCTTATCGAGGTAGTTTTGAAGGACTCCGAGGTGGAATGTATGTGGAAGAAGGAATGTATGACCTGCTGGTTTATACTACCGACTTCCATGAGTATGACGCTAACTTCTTTAGAGGTTTGGAAAGTCCTTTGACTGCGGAAACCCATACTCGTCAGACTCCATTAAGTCAGGGCCCACGTAATGATGTTACAGAAATGTATATGGTCGAGCCTGACCCAACTTTCTCGGTATTGCAGGAAGATGTAGTTGTGCTTGCCGGATATGAGGATCAAGAACTCGATGTTGAGTTTGTACAGAAGAGTTTCAAATACTTCCTTACCATTAAGGCAACCGGACTTCACCAGATTCATACGGCGACTATGCACATTTCCGGAATGTACACGTCTGCATATCTCACGACTGACGAACACAGGATGAATGAAGCCGGTGTACAGACTGTTGATATGGAAATTCGTCGAGATCCGGATGATAAGATTACGGGAAGAGGAACAGTGTATGGTGAATTCTGGGCGTTTGGACCGAATATAAGAGAAGATATTCAAAACACTATTACGTTGTACTTTATCAATGGTGATGTCATTACAAAGCAGCTTAATGACTTGTCAGGCCAGATTAAGACTTTGGTAAGAGGTGGAGAAATCATTGTAGAAGAGATTCTTGAAATCAAGGGACCTGCCGGAGGATTCCAGCCTGGTGTCGGAGATTGGAATGATCCTACAGATGTCGAAATTATATTATAACAATTATAAACAACAACTTTAACTACTTAATTTTAAACATTATGAAAAAGATTTTCTTTGTAGCTCTCGCAGCTACCCTTCTCGCAGCAGGCTGCCAGAAGACAGAAATCATCAATCCGGTTAATCCTACTGGTCAGCCGGCATTGTCATTCAGCACAGGAATGAGCAAGCTTACTAAGGCTGTAGGCACTGCAGACGCAGATGCAGATGGTATGGTAAACTTGAAGGCTCAGGACTTCAGAGTATGGGCTTATGCAGACTATGAGGATCCTAACACAGACAAGACTGAGTTGGATATGATTTATGACGGTATGTCTAACTTGAATATTGGATATACTGAGCAGACTGTTACAACTGGCGAGGAAGGCTCACAGACTACAACAACTGTAGGTTCTTGGGCTCCGGCAAAAGAGTACTATTGGCCAGGTAAGGACAAGAATCTTAGATTCTTTGCTGTGTCAGGTGTTGCTCTTGGCGAGGATTTGAGCGCAACTACTGTTGTTGTTCCTACAATTACTAGAACTCCTGCTGTAGTGGATAAGCCTGAAACAACTGAAGATGAGACTGCGGCGGAATCTGTCGCTATGCAGTTGGAAGTTAAGGATTTCGTAGTAAATCATGCAGCACCAAATGCAGACCTTATGGTAGCAGACTTTGTATGTCAGAATCAGACTACTAAGGAGGTTTCATTGAAGTTCCGTCACGCACTCTCTAAGGTTGAGTTCTTGTTCAATACTCTCTCTACTTCTGATGCAACTGTATATGTTCAGAGCCTTTCAGTTGAGAATGTTCTGACAAAGTCATCTCTTACAGTAACTGAAAATAATGGCGAGGATAAAGTGACTAAGCCTACAATTTTCACATGGGGTGATCGTTCAGTGCCACAGACTTTTGTCGATGACTATACAGCAACAGCTAACGTTCCAACAGATACAGAAAAATTGCCTGCAAATGCTGATCTTGATAATACAGCATTGGAACTCACTACAACTGCAACTAAATTCTGTACATGGTTGGTAATGCCTCAGACAATCTCAACTCTTCAGGTTAAGATTCTTTATGTAATCGGTAAGAGACAGTTCGAGTCTATCTTCCCACTTGGAACAGAGGCTCTCACAGCTTGGGGCGCAAACCAGTACGTAAGATACACAATCACACTTGCTCCTAATAAGATCTCATTCAACCCTAGCGTTGAGGAATGGGATCAGTATGATGCAGATAGCGAAACTACTGGCAAGCAGGATATAACAATGCAGAACTAATCAAACCTTACGGGTTTAATCTTATCCCAAGGCGGGTTGAATGTCCCGCTTTGGGAACCAAATAAAATTTAATAATAACAATTCAAACAAAAAATTATGAAAAAGATTTTCTTCGTAGCTCTTTCTGCTACACTTTTGGCAGCAGGTTGCCAGAAGACAGAAGTAATCAGTCCAGTAGGTGGAACTGCGATGTCATTCTCGACATCAATGAGCAAGGTAACCAAGGCAATTGGTACTGCCGATGCAGCGGAAACAGGAACTAAAAATCTTGAAGCCCAGGATTTTAGTGTGTGGGCATATGCGGATCCAGCAGGAGACTTCTCGTCGAATGGAACTGCTGTGGATGCAACTACTCGTATTTACGATAAAATGGCAAACCTTCACATTAGCTGTACAGAGGCATCCGTGCTTGACGATCCAACAACAGATGCGAATGAGAAAAAAGATGGAACTTGGGTCCCAGCTAATAATAAGGAATATTATTGGCCAGGTACAGGTAAGGATTTGATGTTCTTTGCTGTTTCAGCTGATGGAAATTGGTTACGCCCTGCCACTCCAGATGAAACTCGTAAGGTAACTATTGATCTTGATGGACCAGATGGTGGAAATAAAACACCTACTATGACTATCACTAACTTCAAGGTAGAGCATACTCCTGTTCTTGATAAAACAGATCCTGACAATGTTAAGGTTGTAAAAACTGCCGCGAACGAGGATCTCATGGTTGCTGATTATGTGAAACAGAATCAGGATACGAAAAAAAATGTCGATTTGAAGTTCCGCCATACTCTTTCTAAGGTAGAGTTCTTGTTCAAGACAGTTAAAACAACAGGAGTAGCAGTCTATGTTCAGAAGGTAGAGGTTAAGAACTTGGAGACAACAGGAACGCTTAATGTTGCTTATGCTCCTACTACAGGAATCGCTTCATTTGACTGGGGAAATCTTCCGCTTGCAAACTCAACGACTCTTGAGACATTTACTGACGATTGGGAAGAATCTGTTATTATAACTGGTGATAACAAGGATACGGAATTCCCTGCTAAGATCGAAGGTGTAGCTCCAACTGCAGATGACCTTAAGGCAATGAAGATTACTGCTGAGGGCGGTGTAAATGATCCAGCTCAGCTTTTTACTACTTGGTTGATGATTCCTCAGTCGGTTTCAGGAAAGAAAGTGGAAATCACTTATCTTATCAACGAAAGAAAGTTCACTTCAGTGTTTGCACTCGATGCAAACCTTACTAATGCAAAGTGGGCGGCAAATCAGTACGTTAGATATACAGTAACTCTTGCACCTAATATCATTAAATTCGTTCCTGATGTAGAGGGATGGGATCAGCACGATGCTGTTGCTGGTAACAAGAATACAGAGGGAAAGGATATTATGGATGATATCACTATGCAGAACTAATCACCCAATACGGGTATAAATATCCCAAAGCGGGTTGAATGTCCCGCATTGGGAACCAATTGAAATATAGGAAACAAACAACGTGTGCGATTCTGGGCCGCACTCGCACCCGAAATGACCTTGAGATATGATGAAAATTGAGATAAAGACACTGACCCTTCTGATGTGCGCCGCTCTCTCCCTCCTGAGCTCGTGCAACAAGAAACTCCCAGACACCCCTGTCCAGGAACAGCAGGTGCCCGTGGGCTTCCGCGCCATGTCTCAAGCTGTGTGGGTCAAGTCTGGTGAGACAATGTTCCCTTACGACGACTTCGGCGTCTGGGGAATCGCACGCCAGGGAAGCAATATCTATAACCTCTGGGGCAAAGCTGCACTGATGGAGGTAAATAAGAACACTGCCACCGGCTACTATGAACCTGAAGACGCTGCCTATTGGCTCAAAGACTACACATACAATTTCCTCGCAGTTGCTCCTTATGCTGATGCTGGCTTGACACTCAGCGGCATCACCACAAAAGAGGATCAGGCCAATGCGACTCCTGCAATTCAGAATCCAGCAGATTATTTGACATTCACATACGACATGTCAGACAAGTATGCCGGCATTCCAGCAAATGGCTCAACACCAGCCGTCGCACCTGACTACGATTTCGACCTTCTCGGCGCGGCTGCACAAAGCACTATAAATACAGGCGGATACAGCACAGCCCAGAATCTCATGTTCTGGCATTTACTTTCGCAGATCAATATCAATGTGTCCTTTGGTGCAGATCTCGCTGGCACTCAGATAATAGGAGAAGTTACAGGATACCGATTGGAAAATGTTGTTTCATCAGGTGTATTTGAACTCAAGCATAAGTCTGGTAATGAAATTTTAGCAACCTGCACTCCGAGTACGGCAGAAGCATCGAAAACAACATTCTCATTCACTGAGACAACAGTACATATCATTCCACAGAATGTTCAGCCGATAAACCTGTATCTTGACTTTGTACTCAACAAGGGACAGAGTGATCAGGCGACATACTCTGACTTCAAGATAAGTTTGAATGTTCCAGCAAATGCCAATGCCTATCTTCCTAACGGCAGATATAATTGGAACATTACCATAGGAGCCAAAAACGCAATCACATTTGATATCGATGTAACCCCTTGGCAGATTGCCACTGAAGAAGACGGTTTTGATCCGGAAATAGAGATGTAATTGTATGAAGATGAAGAAGGTATTTAACATATTATCAATCCTGTTCAGCGTTGTGATCGTGTTCGCATCATGTCATCGAGAGGACATCCCAGGCAATGAAACAGAGAATACAGAGTATCCTATCGTATTCTCTACAATGACAGCGGACCTTGACGTAAAAGCAGAAAGTAAGGAACAGACCATTGCGCAAATTAAGACAGATGGTTTTCACGTGTGGGGATCTAGGACTAATGGTGGACAGACCGACAACAATGTCTTTCTAAGTACAGGAACTGACGTTACTTTCAATGCGACATCATCTTCATGGATATATTCGCCTGTTCGATATTGGTCAGCCAGAGACTATACATTCTATGCTGTGTCTCCGAGAAACATAGTAACCACAGGAGGATTTGAGACAGATGGCTCTCTCAAATTAAATTTTGCTGATGGTTGGGACTTGAGTACCACTAAAACCGACTTGATGTTTGGTAAAGCGACAGCATCAGGAGCAGCCAAATTAGCTGAGGATAACGGTCCATCTCCTGTGACCTTGCCATTTGAGCACATGCTTTCAATAATCAATTTCACAGCTAAAAATACGGAAAACAGAGAGTCGACAATTACAATCACAGGCGTAGAGATCAGTGGAAATCACTATGTTGCTGAGTCGTGTACAATGTCAAGCTCTTCAAGACAATGGAACTTTACTGATGCGACAGCAATTTGGCCAGTAGGTCTGCAGGACAATGTTACCTTAACTACTGATCAGTTTAGTGCGATAACCTCGGATGTCGTAGTCTTCCCAGAGGACAACTTTAACCTTACAGTCAAGGTTTCATTCAACATCACGATTGATGGAGCTACTGGATCGGATACCAAGTCTGCGACCATCACTCCTACATGGGAATCAGGAAAGATCTACACTTACCAAATTAAACTGACCTCTGACCACATAACATTCTCCGATCCAAAAGTCAAGGACTGGGCGGACGGTGGTTCTGCAGATGATGAGATAGAGTTCTAACAAAAATATAGAAGTAGATGAATAGAAAACTATACATAGCTTTTGCAGCTGCGCTCACTATGCTCGCAGCATGCTCAGAGCGTCCAATCGATCCGGTACCACAAGTGCCGGACTCGTCGCACTCATACATCTTCTTCGAACCAGAGGTCGTTGAAACTGTGACGACACGAAGCACTGAGGAGACTCAGTATCTGTCAGATTATGCTCCAGGAGAATCTTTTGGAGTGCTTGGTTATTACGGAACCACACAGCTCTTTAAGCCTACCGCTACATCAACAGGAATCGCAGAGGTCTCTCCTGTTAATGGTGTATACACATATTCACCTCTTGAGACATGGAAAAGCAAGGATGGCAATCATTCGTTTTATGCATTCTTTCCATATGATGACCTTGTGGGAAAGGTGGACGTTGAGAAAGCTTCCGTAAATGCCGCCAAGACAGGAATACCTTATGTGGAATATAGTATCAACGATAATATTGATGTTATCTCAGATTGCGTTCTGACATCTAAAACTGCAACCGGGATAGTCGAATTTGAGCTTGAACATAGACTTTTTGGTCTTGTTTTGGAGGTGGTTAACAATCAGTCTAATAATTCATACAATCCGAATAACCCAGGCAACTTAGATGATCCGAATACAGAAGAGAACGAGCATCTCGATCCGCTTCTTACTATTGTTTCGGCAAAGTTGACTATAACCAATATACCAAGCACTGGTAAATTGTACCTTGACGGTACACCTCTTGTCAGCTCAAGGATTACAGAGCCTAAAGTATATGATCTGCACACTGCGACAATGGGTGAGGTCACACTCGGAAAGAAGGACTCGCAGACATCGACTCACACCTTTAATCCGGTATTATTGTTCCCTACTAATGTTGCGGTAGATGCTACGACTAAAGTGCAATACAGACTTGACTTTAAGTTTAAGAATGCGTGGGGAGTTCAATATGACTTCTCTTATCCGGCAACAGAAGACACATACGACGATTTTTCTGTCAGCACCTTTGCTGCCGGCAAAACATATAAGTTGATAGTAAAGAAGAACGAAGACGGGGGATTTGAGGTCAAGACTTCCTCTGAACTTGGCTGGGACACACACCCTGACATCTCACATGAATTCAATTAATCGACAAGCATGAAAAAGAACATACATATATTCTACTACGCACTTGCAGCGCTGTTGTGCCTGTCATCTTGTGCGCTGGAAGAACCAGTAGGTACCCATCAGAACTCTGACGGGTATATTGAGTTTGTGGCTAGGCCGACATCGTATAACAAGTATGATGTTGCAACAAAGGCTGATGACCCTGATCCGATTGAAGATGTAGCTTACAATGCATTCTTGTTGATATTCGATGCAGATGGCCAGCTTATATTGAGAAAGCAGGTGATACCGTCAGGTCAGACCACATCAACAACTGCACCTTCAACGACAATCCCAAAGGATAAGGGACTGTCTACCGTGACTGCATGTTACCTGATCAATGTTCCGCATAGCTTTGTCAATGGCATAGAGGCTCTTGCTATGCCTGAAGATGCAACAGATGAGTATAAGGCGGCTAACTACAACAAGTATATCAATACCGCTGTGCTTGAAGGTATCACCTATAAAACAGGAACACCAATGGGTGTGCCTCTGATTGATGTGGATAATAATTCAACAACAGCTGCAGTGCCTTGTCTCCCAATGTTTGGAATGGAGGAGGTAAACTTGTTGAGTGATTCTCAACCCAAATTGATTCCGATCAAGCGCCTTTTTGCCAAGATTTCGATTGACCTGAAGATGGCAATAGAAAATCCCGGCATTGGTCAAATCGTACCATCTACAGTAAATTACAAGCTCAGTAATTATCTTTTACATTATATACCGAAAAAGGTTTGTCTTGTTGAAACAGACGGAGAGAGCGCTTGGGTTAAAGATAAAAGTTCTTTCGCCGGCGTAGACTCAAGTCCTTTGAGTAGTGGAACAGTTGACTTTACAGCAATAAATGATGACTCGGAGTCTTCAATTCAGTTTGAATTTTATGCTCCTGAGTACCATCTTGCTCCAAAAGCTGTAACGAATAAGCCCCAGGATAAACCTAAAAATTTCGACGATAAAAAATATCCAATTTACCTAGAGTTAGTTGGAATACTCAACCGTAGCCTTGTTGACAATACGGAGTTAAACTACAAGATATATTTAGGTGGCGACTCGCACTCTGATTTTTCTTTAAGTAGGAATCATCATTATAAAAATAATCTTATTATATACGGATTAGATAAGAATGATAAAGGAGAGGGAGATAATTTGGATTGGAGGGTAAGCACTAGCCTTGTTAATAATCCTGTTGCACAAAACGGTCAATCAGCGAACTGCTATGTAATAGGCAAGACAGGAGAATATAATATTCCCACTTATAAAGGAGCATATAATAGCTTGACAACGGCCCCGATTTGTCTAGCCGGTAAAACCTACGTTGAAACCCGAGTCAATGTAGCATTAAACAAGTCTGAAACTATAGGTGTTAATCAAATTTCATTTGATGCTAATCCAACTTATGACACCGAAACAAACACAATTTCTTTCTCAATTGCTCAGCTTGACCTATCAATCTTAGGTTCAGTAGATTATGTGCCCAATGGTAATTTTGTGCTAGAGCTTCAATATAAAGAAAGTGCGGATGGTCCATGGATTACAGAATGGTCTTGGCATTTCTGGTGTCTAAACGCAGTCAATATCCTCGGCACCGGATGGGGGCAAGTCAGAGAGCAAAAAATGCCCGATGGAACGACCAATATACATGATAGAAATATAGGAGTAGTAAACGGAATTCCTATTGGTGCACAGAGTGGTTTCTATTATAAATATGGAGATCATACACCATATATAGATACTAATAGCGATGACGTATACGAGAAGATTGGTGGCGGAAGTCTTGGTACATCAAGTTGGACCCCAATTAATGGAGTAAAATCTCCAACTGATCCATGTCCGCCTGGGTATCGTGTGCCGTCATCTGATTTGTGGGGGACAGAAACAAAGAATTACACCGATGCAACCAAGGAGCATGCAACTATCGGTGTAAATAGTTATGCTTTTAGATATTACGAATCAAACAATGGTACACAGGGGAATCTGACAGACGATTATACTATATATTTTCCTTATGCTGGTTGGTTTGATTCAAGCTTTAAACCACAAACAGGCGTATCTGATGAAGGCGGTGACGAGCAGAATTATACTAAAACCATTGATGTAAAGTATAATTATACATCTTGGGGTACTACGAATCTTACGTCACGTGTGTCAACACCATCACAATTTAGAAACATCAGCTGGCAGAGAGTTGATGAATCTGTAGAAGGAAGAATATGGCGAAATGATGGTCAAGCATTAAGATTTGGATATGAATATGAAGGTATAAAAATAAATAGTTTTGAGAGAAGAACGGGTAAATGGAAAAACAGCTACAGCTCCACTGTAAATTGGAACAATGATTGGACTACCGTAACCGATCCTAGCACACTCTCAAATACAGAAAAGACAGCACTAGTTAAAGAACTGGACGGTAATATATTTGATAAGATAGACTGGAGTGATATTATGGGTAGCCTCCAAAAGATTTTCGGATCTCCTGAGGTCATGTTTGAGCCAGTAGCCGGAGATTCAAACGGCTATCAAGTACGCTGCGTAGTTGATACCCAACAATAAAAAGATTCCGTATCAGACTTTTCCCTGATACGGAATCTTTTGTTTACAGCGTACTTGCGCAGCATCATTATAATTCCCTTTTGGCTTTGTATGTAACCTACCGCTGAAGCAGGTATTGACAATTTGATAAAGAAGGCTCCGAGTCTGTACGATTTTGTACGATTCGGAGCCGATTTGTATCAATTCGTTGCTAAGAGGGTAAGCCTCCGAAGAAATGCATATTGTAGCCGGGATTGTTCCTGGCTACTTTTGCGTTAAAAAGGAACGCATATGATGACTTTAGAAGAAATCCAGTCGATCGAGAGCTATTGCTCGGAAAACGGCATCACTATCAAGCAG
>JBGVEY010000018.1:0-48635 GCA_045120635.1 Candidatus Cryptobacteroides sp. | reverse complement strand
AAACGTCCTATTATCGAGAAGGGCTTTTGTGACGCCGGCTTCGGTTGCTTTGAGGGTGATAGGGGAGTTTACCGGGGTGTTTTGCTCCGGGTCTTTTGAACACGCGGCGGCTGCCAGGAGGACAGCCGATGCGATGAGTATATTTCTGAAAAATCCTTTCATATTATTCTTCTCTGTTATTCCAGCTGCTGATGCCGGTGGTGTGAGTCAGTTTGTCCATTCGGAGGTTGACAGTGTAGGTGTAGTGCTTACTTGGATCCCAGAAGGTGTTGAGGGACTCGATTGTTTCTGTCTGAGGAATCCAGTTCGCGTCTCCGAACTTGACGTCGTATGTCACTTCGAGGGAGGCGGTGCAGGCCTGAGGGATGACGTGGAACTCTTCGCCTATGTATTGTGCGGTTCCAGAGGTTATGTCGATGCCGTCTGTGTTGCCTGCGTCGTAGACTACGTAGCAGAAGTCGTTTTCGTCAGTGCTCCACTCATTCTTTTTCTTTGTGTTGTAATCTCCCTTTCCTGCAAATCCTATCATCTCGATTTTCTTGAGTCTTACGGACATGTCATCCGAGAGGGAGTGAAGCATGCGGAATTCGATTCGGGACAAGATGTGGTCGAATGTGAGGGTGCTGACACCGTCGATCATGTCTTCGCCTGATGCCCTTGCGATGAGGATGTCTGTGCCTCCGGAGGTGCAGTCGAAGTCGTTGAGCTGCAGACCGTTGTGCACGGTGAATACGACTGCAAGATCGGTGGGCCAGCATGCCTGGAAGTTGAGGTCTTCAAGCGGCCATTTCTTTGTTGAGAGCCATCCTTGTTCTGTGTGGCTTATTTCTTCTGCGTCTATATATGTCTGGCCGGTTGCATGAGTTGATGCCCATACCTTGAAGGTCTGGTCTTCAGGGAATGGTACAGACTCGACGGCCCTTGTGTCGTGTCCGATCAGGGGCTTGAAGGCGATGTTCGAAGTCGTTCTGGTGGTGTCCAGGTCCACGCAACCCGAAAGTAGCGCAACCGTAGCTGCCAGAATGCCCGCAATGTATGTTTTCCTGTTTTTCATAATTGGTACCTAAAATCCCGGTCAGGGGAGGGTAGGCTGTGGTCCGGACATATTGAAACGAAAATCCGCCCGACTGCTGATGCAGTTCGAACGGAACAAAAAAGAGCTATGTAGTGATTTTTAAATATCCAACTTTAATGATGTCAAATGGCCAATTCTGTCAAATCAAAGTACATTGTGACTGTATGCTTATTGTAGTCAATATCCTTATTTATCAGATAGAAACCATTCTTCAAGTAGAAATCTATAGATTTGATGTATGCGTCTACAATCAGGAATCTACAAGCTGCATTTGAATCTCTATATAACGAGTATTTAAGATACTTGATGATATCGGATCCAATACCCTGATGTTTCATGTTGTCTTTTACTGCAAGCCTACACAACTTTACGGCAGGATATCCACGAAGTTTCTTCAAATTGCTGAATTTCTTCCTGAACTTATTGAATGAAGATCTGGACGTGAAGTCTTCCATGGATATTCTATCATTTGCGATAGCATAGTACGCAAGCATTTCATCATAAGATTCAACGACATAGCATGTAGATAATCTTTGATCAGAATAATTGATTGAATTATTCTTCCAGAAATCATCTAAATCATAATCACCACTGCTGAATTCTCTATCAATATCATTAAGATGTTGTCGACGTACCCTACAATTCTCCCACCTCATAATCTTTGTTTAGTTATGTTCAAAGATGGCTTCTATTTTCTCATATGTCTGCTTAATGTCTTCGAACTCTTCTCGTGTGACTCTGCGGTTTTCCTTCATTCGTTGAAGGAAACGTCTTGCATCTTCTCCTCGTAGGATTGGGGTTTCTTCAATAGGTCTTGCCATACTTTCAATTTTTGTGTTAAACATTCGTGTCCTCCACACGTGCAGGTCAGTTCGGCCTGCTCAACTTGATATAATACAGATTCATTCGTGATGTAATCATCGATATCAGAATCTCCACAGGTAAATGCTGTAATTGTCTCTCTCTCTCCTAATGGCCGTATTTGCCATTTTCCAACCTCTTCAATGTCCATATCCTAGTCAAATGTAGCTATGCTCATGATCAGTTCGTAGTTTCGTTTCACTCTTTGAATTTCTTCTTCAGAGATTTCACGTGTCTCCTCCATTCTTTTGAGGAATCGACGAGCATCTTCTCCAGTGAGAATAGGGGTTTCTTTAATCGGAGTTGCCATAACTTAATAATTTTTGTGTTAAACATTCGTGTCCTCCACACTTGCAGGTCAGTTTGGCCTGCTCTACTTTGCGGAATGTCTGAGACAAAGTTATTAAAGGGATGGCGATGTGGCAAGGGTTATGGATGCCTGTACATCGTGGACGTGCAGATTTTTTCTTTTTCTTATCCTTTTTTCTTTTTTTTATTGATCCGCAGAGGTCTTATATCCTATTTTGTTTCTTTGTCGGTCTATTTGTTTGTCGACAACTAAATCTGCCAGAGCTTGATATAAATTCTGTATTTCGTTACGCATGTCCTCAGATATGTCATTAACAAAAGAAGTATTATCATCAATACTACGCTCTAGCACGTCCATCCGAGCTTTCAAGATTGCGATATCTGCCGATATCTCGGCGTTTTGCTGTCACAATTTGTGATTTCAAAGAATCAAATTCCTCTACAGTCAGTTGAAACATGAAGTCGCTAGGAAACCTATTAATGTTTCTCTTGACGGCCTGATTCAATGCACTCGTGGTCACTCCATACAACTGTGCGATCTCCTTGTCTAAAATCACATATTCTCCACGTACCCTTAGGATACGCTCTTTGAAATCAATAGTCATTACCTCCTGTTCCATACCTTCAAAATTTAATGAATACATCAGCAAAATTATTGAAGACGGAATTGATGTCAACGAAATTCCTATTGTTTCAATTATCAACGTGCGGATTTTTTCTTTTTCTTATGCTTTTTTCTTTTTTTTATTGAAAAATCCGCGCTCTCTTTTTCGTTCCAGTATGTCAATGAACTATATTGTCATTCCCGACTTGATCGGGAATCTGGTACCCACCAGCCCGGTCAGGGGCGGGTGGGCAATATTGTAGGGGATTATTTTACGATGTAATAGTCGCCCTCCTTAGTTGAAGTCTTGCCTGCTCCGAGGAAGTTTGTGTTAGCACCCTCTGAAGTATTGTTTGAAGGGTCAAAGTTCTTGAACTTACCACCGTTTACAGTGATAGTTGAACCTGCAGCTTTGTGCTGATCCTGGATGTTGAGTACCCAGTACTGACCAAGCTCCTCAACTGCAGCCTCGAATGTACCACCGTTGATTACGAGTGTTGAAACGTAAGCAGCTGCGTTGTCTTTCTGTGACGCTGCACCAAGATAGATACAGTCGTTACGCTGAGCATTGTCAGCACCTACATAGTAGTTACCGCCGTTGATTGTCACGTTTCCGTGCTTGATCCAAAGAGCGTTAGCTGAACTCTTATTGTCTGTAGCAGCCTTTACGTTACCGTCACCGTAGATAGTGAGGTTTGCACCGTCAGTAACAACGATTGCGTCTGTTGAAGCAGCAATGATGCTCTTGCCGTTAAGGTCGATTGAGAGCTCAACTGGAGCTGCAGCCTTAGTTACAACAGAGTTTCCAACCTTGATCGACTTAGTGAGGTTGATGTCAGAAGTAAGACGTACGCTCTGGCCAGCAGCTACTGCAGCGAGAAGCTCCTCTTCAGTTGCTACAGATGTCGCAGTTGCATCGATAGTAGGTACCTCTACTTCTACCCAATACTCAACTGAAGGGTTGATAAGGATCTCATCGAGGTCGAAGATAACTGTGTAAGTGTAGTGCTTACCAGGGTCCCAAGGCTGATTCTCATCAAGAGTAAGAGGAATAGTTACAGACTGGTTATCAAGAGCTGGTGTGCCAGCAAGAGCGTTCTGAGTATAGTTGATTGTAAGAGTTGTTGTTGCCTGTGGGAGCACAAGAACACCATTCTCTACATCCTCGTATGCTGCAGCAGTAGTAGTAACGGCTGTAGTATTGCCTGCCTGATTGTAAACGAACATGTTGTTAGTTGCATCAGTAAGATCCCAAGTCTTAGTGTCTGCTGCCATGTCTGCTGTAAGAGTACCTGTATACTTCAAATCGTTGAGGATGAGGCCCTTTACAGTGAATGCGTTGTTAGCAACCTCTGTAGTCACCAACTTGAATGTGATCCATGAGAGAGCGTGCTCAAACACTACAGAAACCTTCTCGGCAGCTGTCTGAGCAGTATAAGACTTAGATGTAGGCGCTACGAGGATCTCATATGTGTCGGCAGTGTTTGTAGGATACACATGGTTTGCAAGAGTGTAAGTGTCAGCAGTTGCTCCAAGAACATGAGTCATGTCAAGGTCTGCAGGGCTGTACGCAGCAAAACGGAGTGATCCGTTCTTTGGCCAGTAGTAAGTGGTGTTACCGCCCCAGAACTGTCCTTTGTTTATGAACTCAACACCTGTAGCATCAGTGCTGATGAGGTAGTTTGTGTAATCTGTGTTGAATGTTGAGCCTGCAGGTTCATTCTTCCAGTACGCAAATACGTCGAAATCCTCACCTGTAGGATAAGCAATATCATCAATTGCCTTCTTAACATTTGCCTTTGTGGCGATAGATGTCACAGGAGAAAGCTTGATCTCAGAGTTCTCTTCTGTGTAAACATCAGCTGTCTTAGCGCATGATGCGATAGCAGCAATTGCTAAAAGTGAAAAGAAAATCTTTTTCATGATTGTTTGATTTATTGTTAGTTGTTAATTGTTTTAAAATTCTGTGTCATCAGAATCACTTACTGATCCCTCAATATTAGAATCGTTTGCTGGAGTTTTGTTGACTTCAACAGGCACCTCAACATTTGTCCAATCTTTTACAAGTGGATCAATGAGAATTTCTGATGTGCCAATCTCCACATTGTAGATATAATGTTTAGCTGGCTCCCAAGTATTCAAACCTGTCTTAAGTTCGTCGAGTGCTTTTGTGTAAACCTCAGTAAATTTCTCTGTGTCTGATGAGTAAACTGTATATTTGATTACGAGGTTGCCTTTCATTGTCTGAGGGATGAAGAGAGGCTCCTTGAGCTTTGTTGCTGTCTCTTCAAGTTCTACAGCAGTTCCAACCGGAGTCGTTTCTGCTTCACCGGTAAGCTTCCATTCAATCACATTTGCTCCATTTACCGTTCCCTCACCCTCGTTATTCACGTCTGTGAAATTAATTTCATCGATAATGATCTTAGGACTACCTGCTGATTTCTTTACATTCACTGTAATCCAAGAAAGCGCATGCTTGAAAACAACAGTTACAGGATTTGCATCAACAGATGACGGTGTCATATTAAAGTACATGATGTCTTCAGTGTACTTATCTGCAGTTGCAGAAAACTGACCCTGCTGGATATCTGAGAAGATCATTTTATTATCTAATCCGTCGAATGTATAGTCTACAGATTCAGCAATATCAGTTGGATAGTAACCAGCAAAAAGAAGAGAGCCTAGCTTTGGCCAGTAGTAAGGAGTCTCGCCACCCCAGCTTGTCGACTGCCTATGAGTAAAAGGTTTCTCTGGAATATAGAGCTGGTTGTTAGTAGCATCTTCCATCCATTTTGCAATTGGAGTAGATGCAGGAAGCTGCTTGTACCAAGCCCATACATTAAACTGCTCTGTGGTGAGGAAAGTCTCACCAGTCATCATAGCTTTTGTCATGTTCTGAGGAACTACAGAGAGAGATATCTCACCTGCTGGTTCATATGCCACCTCAGACTTCGAGCAGGCAGTGAGAGCTGCTACTGCTGCGAGTGCGATAAGTATCTTTTTCATGGTATTATGTCTTATTGTACTGTTACAGGAATTGGCTGATTTCCATTAGCTGTGCTATCATAGTCATATTCAGTCCAAGCAACTACTACAGGGTCAATGAGGATCTCTGTTGCTGTGATTGTGATTGTATATATGTAGTGTACTCCTGACTCCCATTTGTTTTTATTCGTATCTTCTGATATTTTGAGATTGAGGCCGGTTACAGTTTCTTTACAAGTTAAGTTTTCATCAGAAGTGTAGGAATAGGTTACATTAATAGTAGTTGGAGTCTGAGGAATTACAATCATGTTGTTAGGAGTATTTTCATATACCGCCTCATTTGTGCCAACTTCCTTTCCATTTGTATTAGCAAAGAGATTCTCTGTAGATGTAGAACCAGAAACAGCCCAGGTTGCTGCAGCAGCACCACATGTAGCGGTACCCGTCTTGTACAATTCGTTGATTGTAAGATCGTGAAGTTTTACATTTAAGAATTTACCATCAGTCTTGACCTTCACAGTGATCCATGAGCAAGCATGCTTCATCTGAACTGGGATTTCATTAGCTCGCTTTCCATACGCCTGAGTAGCTGGGAACCACATGAGGTCGTTTGCACCTTCTGCTGTCTTGGTGTTATCCTGAATATAACCGTTGATTGTAAGAGCAGAAAAGTCAGCATTCATTGTTGGAGTGAGTCCTGATACGTTGCAAGCATCTGAATATCCGGCAAACTTAAGGGTCTTGACGTTTGGCCAGTAACGTGTTGGCTGACCTGCGTAAGCACCTGTTGTAGGAGCGGTTTCTAAAGTAGGGTGTGTCTGGGTTCCCTCTGTTCCTTTATCCGCATTATGCACAAAAAGAGCATTTTTGAAATATGGGGTTTTCCATGTGTCGAGAAGTTTTCCTGCAGAATCCTCATCCTGAGCATTTGCGAAAACGTATAGATTAATGCCTGTAGGGAAAACGCCGTCAAACTTACCTACTTCGTCAATAACGTTACCATTAGCATCTTTAGGAACGTATGAGTCATTGTCTGCTCCGTAGTAGTAGCCTGCAACGCTCTTAGTGAGGGTCTTTGCTACTGGTGCGAAGGAGATTTCGCCGGATGGTTCGTACTGAACCTCTGATTTTGTGCAGGCTGCGATGGCAGCGAGGGCACAGATTGAAAAGATAATTTTTTTCATATTGTTTTGTTTTAATAATTATTCTACTGTGATGTTTCCGTTAGTAGGGTCACCCCAAGGTTTTGGTGTAGGGGCGATGAGGATCTCGTTAGCCTTGATGGTGATTGTGTAGATGTAGTGTTTTCCTGGTTCCCATTTGTTGCCACTATCTGTCGCGTTAGTTGTTATCTTAAGGTCAAGGGCTTTGTCACCTTCTATCTTCTCGGTAATTTCTGTTCCTGTTGATGAATTATAGGTATATGTCAAGCAAAGTTTTCCGGGTACCTGTGGGATTACTACGATGTTGCCGCCGGTATTTGTATTGCTGCCAGTTTCAATGTTTTTTGAACCGGTGTTATAGGTGTTTTTCAATTCAACTACATTATCATTTACAGCTATACTGTATGTTTCAGTTTTTGTTGTGTTCTCAGACCATACTACGTATGTTGATAGATTATTCTGTGATAACGAGTTGTTTCCTGTACAAACAACATTAGCAGTCATATCAAGTCCGTTCATCGTAAGAGATGTAACCTTATATGTACTTGTTGAACTACCTGTTGTCATATCACCCTTTACCATAAATGTGATCCAAGAGCACGTGTGATACATATTTACTGGGACGTATCTTGTGTCTTTGTCATATCCGTTGGCGTTTGTGTACTTTGTGCTTGGGAACCACATGAGGTCGTTTGCCACCGTAACTGTTGCTCCATCTACTGTAGCGAAGCCTGTTCCCGGAGCGTACCCTGTGATAGAAAGTTGGTCAGTCGACGGATTGTATGAGGCTGTGGCAGGGGTTGAAGCCGCTCCAACGTTACCTGATTTAGAATATCCAGAGAAGTGCAATGTCTTTGTGTTTGGCCAGTAGTAAGGATTTCTGGATGATGTGCTACTGCCTCCTCCCCATACATATAACGATTTCTCTTCGGTAGTAGCATTGTTGTCTCCCACAACGCTGGCATAGGTGCCAATCTGCGTAAATTCACCATTATTAATGTAGTCTGGAGTAGTGGGGACTGTGGTGTTATGTACATATGAATTTATGTACATGTTGAGGTCTGTAGGGTATGTTGTTCCGTCTACTACGGCTTTGGTGATGTTGCCGGCTACGGCTGTGAAGCCGATTTCGTTGGTCGGTTCGTAGGCTACCTCGTTCTTGGTGCAAGAGATGAGGGTTGCCGCTGTGAGTACGTAGATGATTTTTTTCATTTTGTTTTAGTTTGCCACGTCGCTTCGCTCCTCGCAATGACGTTATTTGGTTTGCCACGTCGCTTTGCTCCTCGCAATGACGTTATTTAGTTTGCCACGTCGCTTCGCTCCTCGCAATGACGTGTTTGGTTTGCCACGTCGCTTCGCTCCTCGCAATGACGTTATTTAGTTTGTCGCAATGACGTAATTAGATTATGATGTCTGTGTTTATGTCTATCCATTCATCGACTTTCGGTACGAATCCGCCGTCGCCTGGGGTCATCGGTTCAGGTATGTCGATCTCGAGGTTTATTCTTATTATCTGTTCCTTGTTGCCTGGGAATTGGTCTGATACGTCGATGTTGTATACATGGCCTTTTCCGACGATGTCGTTGAATACGAGGGACAGTACCTGTGGTTCTGTGATTTCCCCGTTCCATCCGAAGGTGTTGAACTTGGCGGTGAGGACTCCGTTTTCGTCGATTGTCTGGTTGTCGAAGTAGACGGAGACGAATTCTGTCGAGCGTGTGTTAGGACCGATCTTGTTGCTTGCGGAAAGTCCCGTGACTACGCCAGCCATTGATCCGATGTTCTTGACTCCCGTGACTGTCTTGACTTCGAGCAGCCATGATTCGACGACGGTCTTACATTCGATGTCCAGTATTACCGGAGGTGCGTCGACGCTTCGTGCCGGGATGAATACGTCGTGGAGGCGTCCTACGAAGAGGTGGTCAGGGTCGTATACGATCTGTTCCTCGTCCGCTTTGCTTGCTCGGCTTCGAAGTTTTGTCTTGAAGGAGTCCGGAATGATGGATGTGGATGCGTAGATCTTTTGGAACCAGTTTTCATCCTCGAGCCATGTGGACTCTGTGTCGAAGTTGTATACAAGCACGTCGTATTCTCTTGATGGGATGAGGCTGACCTGACCGCCTGTCGGTGGAAGGAAGGCCTGTGTCACGAATGCTCCGGACTCGCTGTCGTAGAAGATGCATCGCATGAGAGAAGGGTCTTTTGTCACCGTGTGGTTGACGATGTCCTTGTCTATCTCGATGTTGACGATGACCATGTAGTCGGCTGTCGTGAGCGGGCGGCGCTTGCATGATGACGGAAGGATGCAGAGCAGCGCTAATAATATATATGTATATATACGTTTCATTACTCGTCTCCTCCTTTTCTTTTGCTTTGCCTTTCTGCTCTACGCTGCTGGTTCTTGGCCATTTTTGTGTACGGGTTCTTCTTGGTCGGAACTGTGATAGGGTAGACCAATGATACGCCGGCACGTGTAGGGCCTATGAAGTTGGTAGAGCGGTATTTGATGCCCGGCTCCTTGATCAGGTCTTCGTAGTCTGAAGAAGGGTAGTATGGCCTGTAGAGGGTGTAGATGTAGCCGAGTCCGATGTTGAATTCGAGACGCAGCTTGTCGTTTGCTACAGGAAGTGCGTAGGTGTAGTCGATTCCGAGGTCGAGGTATTCACCCTGTGCACCGTTTGTCCTCTTCTGATAGTCGTAGTATCCGACGCCGGCATAGAGTCCGACGGCGTGGCCTTTGAGTTTAGATGCAGGAGCCCATGTGTTGTTTTTGCCTGGGAACCAGTATTTTGCGTCGATGAACCATCCGAGCATCTCACCGCACCAGAGGTTGTCCTTGGATACGGCCCATGGGTAGAACTCGTCGAGGCCGATGGACCAGTGGCTTCCGATAGGGATCTCCATGCCGATGTTAAGGCCCGGGATGAGGAGGTTGCTTCTTGCAGCGAGGACAGTCTTGCGGAACTTCGGTGGCTCCGGTGTGCGTGGATAGATGTCTCCTACGGGTTGCTCGAAGGTAGGGACATATGCATACTGGAGTTCAGGAATCGGCTCCGGCTTCGGTCTTTCACGAACGAACTCGTCGTCAGCGTTGGTTGCTGTCATTACGACCGATAGGGTGATCGATGAGTTACGGAGTGCGTAGATGTAGTTGTTTACGAGGTATCTCCAGCCCTGCTTGAGTGCTCTGAGGCGCTGCTCTTTCGACTGGACGTCGTTGTCGTCCTCGATGACTGCCATCATCTGCTCACGCTGAGGGAACTGCGGGTTGGCCTTGAGTACCTGATACAGACCGTCCCAGTCTTCTTCGAGGTATTCTACCTGTATGTGCGCGTCCTTGAATTCAGGGAACATCTCGAGCAGGAGTTTCTTGGTGTTCGCTGCACGATTCTTTGCGAGGACCTGGTTCCATGAGTAGCGTCCGTCCGGGGATGCTGTGGAGAGGATGAGGAGGGAATCCGGCAACACTCCGTCCATCTGGAGGGTTGTCTGGATGTCTTCACGCATGATCTCTATTGTGCGCGCGTTGTCTCTGAAGTTCTTGTCGAAGGAGAACCTGTTTATTTCAAAGAATATGTTATATCTCTTGCTAATGTGCTGATTTGTACTCTCTTGTGCATAGCCTGTGAGGCAGCACAGAAAGAGGGCCAGCGTTAGCGTTAAAAGAGACTTGTGGTTTTTCATTTTTGCTTGAAGATATACCTGTAATTTTGTTAGTTCTACCAGTTTGTCTGTTTTGACGTTGGTCTAATTACACCACAAAAGTCAAAACACCAATTCGGACGCAAATATATGTAAAAGAATTTTTTGAAACAATAAATTTTAGAATATTTTACCCCCCCATATATGATTGAATATCAGCGTATTACGTGCTTGCTTGGCAATATTTTTAGTCGGTGTGTCAAAATTAGTAGCTTCTGCACCTTTTTGTCAAAAATTTTTGTTTGGCAGAATTTTGTGGCAAAAACTCTCTAAAAGTGGCGAATTCACAGAAAAATTTGCGACAAATGACGATATTTTTTGCCAGAAAACCCGACAGAAAAACAATAGAAAATTTGTCATAAGGACTTGCAATATTTGTAAAAAGTCGACTTCGAAATTTTGAGTTTCGTGTATATCTCCCGATTGTTCATCCCGGCCGCCTTCATTTCATTTATCTTCGCTTCGTTTTCCTGAAGAATTTTCATCTTCGGACAAAAGCCCGCCTGACGGCCCAGTTTCCTGTGCCTGACCTCACGTTTGCCGCTGACAACCTCTGTTATCAATTTGTCAATTGACAAATTGTTTGTTACAGCATACCTGCTGATCTCCTCCATCTAATTCTCAACATGCTGTTTTTCAGTGCTGACTCTTAGATACCCGATAATCATAGTTTTTAGACCAATTTAAAAATTTGGGGAAGTTTAATTAGACCAACAATGATTTGTCAATATGTCTTTGAATACTGTTGCCAACTACAACATGCACCATGAGGGATACTCACCGCTGAAAATCATAAAAAAAAGAAAAAAGCGAAAGATTTAGAAAAAGTTTTCAAAGAAAAAGAAAAATCTGCATCATGGGGTTGTCTTGGTGCAGATTTTTTTGCACATTTGCGGGGACATGAAGGGGAGGTTGCATAAAAATTTTGCCCAAAGTGGGCTATGTTTAACCTAAATAAAATTTTTATGCAAAGGGAATGTAGATACGCAGACCTTCTTGTTGACGAGGTCTTCAAACTGGTCTTTGGACGGGAGTCCACGAAGGATGTAATGATCGAGTTTCTTAATCAGGTGATTCCTGACAGGAAGATCGTTGACCTAGAGTTCATTGATAAGGAAATGCATCCTATTGAGCGTGATGCCAAAGGAACTGTCTATGATATGTTCTGCAAGACTGATGACGGTGCGAGAATTATCGTAGAAGTACAGAGAAGGAAACAGCCGTTTTATCCTGAACGAGCGTTGTATTACTCAACGTTTCAGATACAGAGACAGGTGGAGGCGGGAGCGAAGCAATATGATTTCTTGCCTGTATATGTGATCAGTATCCTTGATTTTATGATCGACATGAAGTCAACCTGCAATAAGGTCAAGACAACGTATAGACTATATGAGGAAGATTCACATATTCTTCTAACTGACAGGGTGACATTCATATTCATAGAATTACCAAAGTTCAGAAAATCAATTGATGAACTTGATGGCAACATTCTTGAGGGAATGTATTTCTGCTTTAAGAATATGGCGGTTCTGAATGAACGGCCGGAAGTTCTAGACCATCAAATATTCAGGAGAATATTCGAAGTCTCTGAGCTTTATAATATGGATAAGAATACACGAGATAAAGTATTAGATAAGATGACTACGGAAAGAGACTTAATGAATCAGCTCGAGTATGCCCGTCAGGAAGCGATCAATGAGGGCCGAGCTGTTGGCCTTGCAGAAGGCAGAGCAGAAGGCAGAGCAGAAGAGCGCGCTGATAATATCCGAATGATGCTGGCTGCGGGAATTCCTGCAGAGACGATAGCGGCCGCACTGAACATTACTGTTGAGGAGTGTCTGTCGTATTGATGAGAGGTGCGGCTCTAAGGTTAGGTTATACACGCTATTTTTAGAATTTTGCGACACCCGGGTATCAAAACCCGGGTGTTTTCGTATATATAGTGCCCTGAGAGTGCTCAGAGGACGATTTGGTGCAAAGTAAGCATCCGACGAAGCTTCGTCGGATGCTTACATGGGTCGATCGAAGACCATTGCAAAATGTGACAAAAACCTCCTATCTGGGGTGAGACACCGGAATCATAAAAAAGATTTTTCTTTTTCTTATGCTCGGTCTCGGTTGTTCTGCGGAACTTTGCAGCATTTAATAGTTGTCGCATAGAGGAGTGGGCTGTGACTTTGTGGCAGACCGCTTTGGTATGATGGCCGTAATGAATTCTGGAAGTTATGATGACATTTGTGGAGAAGGAGAGACTTTGTGAGGGTGTGTTTGAGGCTAACGGTCCATTTTGGCATGTCTATACTGATGGGTCGGTGCAGACGGACATATTTAGCAATGAAGAGGAGTTGAGGGAGGGGATGATTGCTTTGGCGGTTTGTGCTATATTGTTCGGCAAAGCACAGATTGTGACTTTTGAATTGATGCATAATCATGTGCATTTGATTATGATGGGATCTCGTGAGGATTGTCTGGAGTTCTTTGGGATTTTCAGACATCGATTGTTTCGTATGGTACGCAGAAGGGGAATGACAGTTGATCTGAGCGGTTTCATTGCTCAGATCCTTCCGGTCGAGACGCTCAAGGATTTGAGGAATGAGATTGTGTATGTGAATAGGAATGCGTATGTGGTTAATCACAATTATACGCCATTCAGTTATCCATGGGGAGGTGGATGGGCGTATTTCTCTCCGGTGATTGATCTGTTGCCTATAATGTCGACTCAACAGGTTGGCTATACGAAGGTTCGAGAGTTGACGCATTATCGCGATGTCAGTGCTCTGGCTTCTCTGAAGTTTGTCGGTGATGTTCCTTTTATTCCTTCATTTTGTCGTGTGGATATTGGGCAGGCTGTGTTTCATAGTGCCCGTAGTTATTTCCATTTGTTGAGCCGGAATGCGGAGGCGTATAGTCAGATTGCGTTGCGTTTGAAGGATTCGGTTTTTCTGACAGATGATGAAATGTTTGCTGTGGCTGCCAGATGTGCAGAGGAGATGTATTCGAGTCAATTGCGGATGCTTACGCCTGACCAAAGGGTAGGACTGGCAAGGAAACTTCATTATGATTACAATGCGTCGAATGGTCAGCTGCGTAGGGTCTTGAGGCTGGATGTCGCTGTGCTTAATGAGTTGTTTCCGCAGAGTTGTACCAGAGAGTGAATTTGATCGGTGGATGGTTTATGGTGGCAGGTTGTCCTTGGAAACGGCAGATTTAAGGACGGAGGGTTCGGTCACTGGCGGGTTGTCCTTGGGAACGGCAGATTTGAGGACAGAGGGTTCGGTCACGGGTGAGTTGTCCTTGGAAAGGGCAGATTTGAGGACGGAGGGTTCGGTCACGGGCGAGTTGTCCTTGGAAACGCCAGATTTAAGGACAGAGGGTTCGGTCACAGGCGAAGTTGTCCTTGGAAACTGCAGATTTAAGGACAGAGGAGGCTTGCAAGCGTCAAATTTGCAGCGAATTCCCACTGCTGTGTCGCTTTAACATTTTCTTAACTCCGGAACTATTGCGGGTGTGCGGAATGTCCGTATCTTTGCATCCGGTTATTAGTTTTAGTGTTATTAATTATGTGGTTAGTATGAGGTGCCTCACGAGAGTGACGCGTCTCATTTTTTTGTACCATATCGAACGGGGAGGGGAGATTGATTCCGGTTTTGTGCCCCTGGAGTAGGACTCTCTTGTCGGATTCTTCGTCCAAGTTGTTGGAACAGAAGCAAAAAATCTTAACTTTGTTTCTGCTAAAACCTGAACGATGAATAAGAATTACCCAATCTACAAGACCACCTTCATCGACGACATGCGTTCGCTCGTAGAGGAGGCAGCCCAGAATTTTCCCAACAGTATTGCAATTTCCTATAAGTACAAGCCTTCCGACAAGGATGTTCAGAAGGTGACGTTCACTCAGTGGCGTGACGATGTCCGTGATTTGGGAATAGCGTTGATTTTCAATGGATTAAGAGAAGGGAATATCGCCATTGTCGGTGAGAATACTTACGGCTGGTGCTGCTCGTTCTTTGCCGTGATGGCAATAGGTTCCGTGACTGTTCCGGTGGACAAGGAACTCCCGATCGAGGATATCGACGGTATTATCACTACTACAGGATGTAAGGCTGTCATCTTCGGAAAGACAGCAGAGGCTAAGATCCAGGAACTTCTCCAGAAAGGCGGTCTTCAGTCGGCAAAACTTCTTGTTTCAATAGAACCGCAGAGCAAAATCGATGAGTCGTTGCTCGGTGACAAGGTTCTGACTTCTGTCAAGGCTCTTGAAGAAAAGGGTGCTGAACTTTATAAGGCCGGCGACAATTCTTACTACGACTACAAGATCGATGTGAACAGACTTGCTTCCATCGTATTTACATCGGGAACTACCGGAAAGGGCAAAGGTGTCATGCTTTCGCAGGCGAATATCTGCCTCGACATGACCCTCGGCATGTATAATTTCGATATCACAAGGAAGACTCTCCATGTGCTTCCTCCACACCATACTTTCGGTTCGACTGTCAATTATGTAGGTCATCTTTCACAGGGATGTGAGGTCTACATTTCCAGCGGTCTCAAGCATGTAAGCGACGAGATCAGGGAGCAGCAGCCGACCCATCTTATCCTTGTTCCGGCCTTTCTTGAGGTGATGAACAGAAAGATCTGGACGACTGCCCGCAAGACCGGTAAGGAAGGTCTCCTGAAGGCTATGATGAAGGTCAGCGATTGCCTGCGCAAGGTGGGTATTGACCTGAGAAAGAAGCTTTTTGCAAGCGTGCTTTCTGCATTCGGAGGCAAGCTCGAACTCGTTATCTGCGGTGGTGCAAAGCTCGATGAGGATATCATCAAAACCTTTGATTCTCTGGGTATTACAGTTCTTAACGGCTACGGAATCACAGAGTGTGCCCCACTCATCTCAGCCAACAGAAACAAGTATCGCAAGCCGGGCAGCGTGGGTACTCCAATCCTCGCATGCCGCGTGAAGATCGACAATCCGGACGAGAACGGCGAGGGAGAGATCTGTGTGAAGGGTCCGAACGTGATGCTTGGCTATTATAATAATCCTGAGGCGACAGCAGAGGTGTTTGATAAGGACGGTTTCTTCCACACAGGAGACTACGGAAAACTCGATGAGGAAGGCTGGATCTATATCACAGGCCGCAAGAAGAATCTCATAATCCTTTCAAACGGCAAGAATGTCTATCCTGAAGAGATCGAGGCTGATCTCCTGAAGGTGGAGGGTGTCAATGAGGTGGTCGTATATGCCGGCGAGAGCCGCGTACAGAAGGACAAGATCACTATCGTTGCTGAGATCTTCCCGGATGCAGACCTCCTTGCAGACAAGGGTATCACCGACATGCAGAAATATTTCGAGGATCAGGTCAAGGTTCTCAATTCCCGCATGCCATCATACAAGGCTGTCAAGTGTGTGAAACTCAGAAATGTCGAGTTCCAGAAGAACACTTCCCGCAAGATTACGAGATTTAATATTGATAAGACGATAGACTAGATTTTGGGCGACTTTATTCCGGCCTGACTAGCATTATAAGTCAGCACCTGGCGCAGTTCCATTGTTTGGATGCGCCAGGAGTTTTCTGTTTTCTTTCCGACCTTCCTTCACCGCTGTTCCGGCCAACCCGAAAGCACGAGACAGACGGAGCAAGCCCTTGGGCGAAGCTTGCGCAGCCTGTCTCGAGCGGCTGGCCAGGCGTATTCGCCAGCCGCGGTGCGTGCACATCAGTCTGCACACAGACGGGATAAACCACGTGACACCTAAACCTCGGAGTATCAAATCATTACTAAAAGGCGATTCCCCTTCAGCGGGGCATCGATTTTAAGCAATTTATTCAGAGTCAAAGTGATACACGCCACAGGATTTTGTGCGGCAGATCCATCTCCTATGGAGAATCTAGAAGTGTGATTATACGTGGCGTACATCTACGGGAATCGTGTAGTTTCAATCAAGAAAACAGCCATTTTATTGATCGAAACACCGATTTTGTACCTAAATACGGCTAAAACAGGACTTTTGGAGAGTTACGATCAAGAAATATGCGGATTTATTGATCGTAATCAATCCAGGCAGAGAGCTGTACCCTGAAACGGCTCTAATTAGACACAGCTCTCCTGAAAAAGCATGTTAAACAACGATTATAGATACACCTGTGTCTACTTTATGTTCAAACTGGCCACAGCTCTCAAGAGCGGACCGGTCGACAGGCACCACCGCTGGCGTATACGCCTGGCCAGCGGTTCATAGCAAGCTGCGCGAGCTACGCCGAGGGCTCGCGCAGCTTGCTTTGTGCCCCATCCTTGCACACAAAATGTCCCGAGATGTATTAACTCCTCCATGTAGCACTCAGTTCACACTCTTCCTTTAAACATCCCAAAATCACAGCTATCCAACCCGTTGCTCGGGCTGATATGCATTTTGGGGGTTGTGTGGCATGTTGGGTCGAGTAATCTGTATGTTCGACTGACAGATTACTCGATGTGATGTGCTCTATGAGGCTCAGATTGCATTCTCACCCGAGTGACGGGTTGCGCGGACCGGTGGCATCAGGGCTTTATTTTGATGATCAGTTCATACGCCCGTTCGACTTCGGTGCGGATGCTTTCGTCGTCGGCGATGATGTCCTGGAGGGCGTGGAGATTGGAGGCATTGTGGCTCCAGGGGATCCAGAGCTTGAGGTATCCGCCGCGGCCGTATTTCTCTTTGAGGTGGGCGACTGCACGGGCGATGTGACCTTCCCGACCGAGGTCGGGGTAGTGTTTGAAACCGAACTGGATTGTGCGTCTGATGATAGTTCCGCCGTCGATGAGTCTGTCGGCTTCGGCAACGAGCTTGCCGTAGATGCTGCGAGGCTCATTTTCGCCTGAGGCCCTGTGGTCTTCAGCGGCCTGCGCTATTGTCTCGATATCTTCTCTGCTGAACCAACGGTGGAGATTGGCGTCGTTCCTGATGATCGCGCCAGAGTCCAGATGGTGCCTCTCGCGGCCGTTGATGAGTCCCAAGTCGTGGCACGCGGCCGCCATTTTCAGAATTTCCCGGTCGACATTCACCAACCATTGCTCGCCGGCAACCGCTTGTCTTCCAATCCATTCCGGCATCGCGTCAAGCAGCGCCATCGCCTGGTCTATCACCGCGTGTGCATGGTCCTCCCTATGCGCCGCGTCAAATCCCGCATATTTCGGTACTATTGTCCCGTAGATGTAATTGTCGATTTCCTGTGGGTGTGTCATGGGGAAATTGTAAAGTCTGATATCACTACTCGACACCTACTTTGAACACTTTTGAAGAAGAAGGGTAGGATAGTCTGTTGTGATATAGTTAAAATCATTTGCAAGGAAAAAGTCCATTGACTCCTCTGTATTGATAGTCCAGGCATTCAGATGAACCCTGTCAGCCTTGAAACTTTCAATCCACTCCGGATGGGCATGGTAATGAACATCTTGATAATCAAGATGTTTTATCCCATAGGCAGCAATTGTGTCCGGATGCATCTCCGGCAGTTCTTCCATCCATCTTCCAAGGTAAGCTATCGGACGATCCGTCATTGCGGCAAATTCCTTATAAAGAGGGAGATAACCAATCAGGTACTCTACCTTTGCCTCATAATTCAATGCTTTTACTACCTTATCTACTGCACAGAATACAGCACGTGTACGTTCAGGATCTTCATGAGTCTTGATATCTATGATAAGCTTAGTCTGAGGATACTGCCGAGACACAGCTATATACTCGCGAAGTGTAGGAATCTTTTCGCCGTTTGCGAGAGGTTTGTCTGTAATATCGGCATATGTTGATGTTTCCAGACGCATTCCGTCCCGTTTGGGATCATGAAATATGACCAGTGAGTCGTCGGCTGTTATCCAGACGTCACACTCAGAACCATGACATCCAAGTTCGGCCGCTGCCTTGAATGATGCAAGCGAGTTCTGCGGATGCCCTGTCTCTTTCCATGCACCGCGATGAGAGATTACAGGGTTATCATGAAATTCGGGGGCAACCGGAGCCTTGCACGAGGCCATAAATAAAAGTGCAAACAGCAGGAAGGATACTTTCTTCATAGAATTAGTTTTATCTCCTACAAATATAATTTTTATTCTGATGGAGATGACAAGAATCTCTATATTGATGTCCGCCATCCATTTATATTTTCAGATAAGGCCATACCCCTTCATGGAACAGGTTTCGATCCAATTTATGGTACTCTTCTCCTCCGAGTTCTATCATTTTCTTATGGAATGATGGTCCGTGACCGTAGATGAAGTTATGGGTAAGCTCATGTATGCATAATGCCTCCAAAGACCTTTCCGGAAGCTGGATTACTTTTGCGCAGAACTGGATCTTGGATCCGCGGTAATTATTTCTTGCGACCCAGCTTCTATTTGAAGGAACGATTTCGCATTTCTTGAATGAAGTGCCGATTCTGTCTGCAACCTCTTTCAGCTTTAGGGGGATAATGGCCTCAGCACGTTTAAGCAGAAGATCTCTTGCCTTTTTGAGAATATATATCTGGACATAAAGGTAGTCGAAGGAAACCGCTTCCGGAACGTATATGGTGAGGTTCCTGTCATCAATGATGCTTATATAGTCACTGATATCCTTGTATTGAACCTTCAATGTGAAGAAATCTGTTGTAAGGACATATCCGTCATAAAATTTATTTATTCCATCGCATGTCCATTCAGAATACATCTCTTTTAGAGTACGTTCGGCATATGCAAATCCTTCAGTCAATGAATCTCGGTTCTCTATATCTGCAACAGCCTCATTTTTGTTGAATCTGATTTTTGATGGAATAAAAGAGTATTTAGACCTGACAACCCTTACATTGCCTATCCCGCTGATCAATCTGCTCTCAGATGATATGACAGGAATATCCTTAAGTCTTTCAAGACTCTCCTGCAACCATATGCCTGACTCCTCTTTCTGTCCGCGAGAGGTTAATTTTTGGAAAGATCCGAAGTATAGATCCTTGGCCTTAACGAGGTCTTTCTCCGTGCCGAGCCCATATTCATAGCAGTGACCAAGCCAGTTCATGCAGGTACAGCATCCTTTGCCAGTTCCTATCGTGAACCACTTGACGGCATCTTTATATTCCTTTCTGAGGTAATGCTCTCTTCCTATTTCGAAATCTCTCATGGACGGAGTTGCTTTTTCTGGTCAATTTACCGGTTTACTTCTTTTCCTTCAGCAGTTTCTTATTTCCCTCTGCAGCAGTTCCATAAACATGGCGCCATGTCCGCCATCCATCTGGACGTGATGGAACTGGAAGGAGATAGGTAATGTGGTCTTGAGCCATCCTTTACGGTACTTGCCCCACATTACCATCGGATTGCAGAACTTGTCTGTGTACTGATTCACTATGCAGTCCAGTTCGGTCTGCACCATTGCTGATGTTCCCACGATCATGTAATCCTCAAGAAACGAGCTCTCGCACTTTTCAGTGGCCTGTGCAGTAAGAGTATTGTATGAGTCTACGAACTTTGCTATATCCTCTGTAAACGGGATGTCGCACGAATTGATACCTCCCTTGCTGTTATTGACAATGACATTGACTGCAATTGCATCGAACCGGTATAGCTTGTCGCCTTCTGGGAGCATATAGAACTCCTTGACCTGGGTTGCAGCCTTTCCGATGCACCAGCAGAGAAGAGCGTTGAATTTCACGCCCGACTTCCTGCTGGCCTTAAGCAGATTGCTCACGTCAAAAGTCTTGGTAAGGGTAACCATAGGCATAGGAGACGTCATCCACATTTCAAATGCCTCTGCCCTGGGTGTGTTTTGGGGATTTACTTCAGTTTTCATGCTGTAAAGTTAGATAAAAATGCGGTCAATCTCGCCAAGCACGCACCAGCGGAGGAATGGGATGCGGCGGATGAGTTCGTAGAGGAGAGGGGAGAGGGTGAAGACGGCCACTGTAAGTATGAGATACATGAATGCCGGCGGCATCTGGGTCTTTGCCTTAATAGCGGTTCCGACAGAAGCTATGACAAGGTAATGCAGAATGTAGATGCCGTAGCTTGAGCGGGTCATGTATGTCGCGAATCTTCCTGTGCGGTCAAAGCGCGCCTTGAACCAGCCCATCATGGCGAGGCACATAAGCCATGCATAGATATTGTTCATTGGGCTCATGAGGTACTGAGGCGATGAATTGTCCTCTCCGAATGTGGTCACTGTCAATAGGATGCCGGCTGCTGATGCACATAGCATCAAAGGCATCCAAAGGCGTCCGAGCATGTCCTGCACCCTGTCGTGAGCGAATATGAAATATCCCATAAACAGAGGGATGGCATAGAATATCGGCTTATAGAGGTTAAGCAATCCGTCGATGCTTGCAGGGTTTGGCTCCACGATGAGTGTCTTGTGGCCGAGCCAGAAGAACACGCCCATGAGGATCAGAGGGACGATGCCGATCCTTCCGCATGTGTCATAGAACTTATTCTTCGCATCAATCTTTATCACAAGCAGGATAAGCAGTGAAAACAGCCAAAGGTCCTGGATGAACCACAGCGGTCCTATGCCGCTGATTGCCCAGATGACATACTTGATTGCCAGAGGCATTTCAGCAAGTGCGTCTGCGGCGGGTGATGTCATCGTGTTGATCCAGCCCAGGATGAATCCGAACACGAAAAGTCCTATGGTAGATGGGACCAGAAGCTTACGTGTACGAGACTTGAACCACTCCTTTCCGGAGCGGTTTTCCAATGCATAGCGGGCGCTTATGCCTGCCAGGATGAACATAAGCGGCATGAACCAAGGATAAAGAATGTACATGACGATGTCCTGATACTGAGGACCGTCACCGAAGCCTCCTATGCCTCCGAATACGCCCTTGTTGTTATAGAAATATACGACATGGTACAGCAGAACCAGCAGCACAGTGACCCAACGGAGGTTGTCTATCCAATGTTTTCTCATTTTGTAATTCCATCCATTATCTGACCTGCGACTTCCTGAAATATCTCGGTCTTCAGCAGCGCCATACCGTTCTTGTCGCCAATCAATGTCATGGCATCACCAGGCTTAAGGTCATATACCTTACGCGCATCACGAGGGATTACAATCTGTCCCTTCTCACTGATCTTCACCACTCCGAAGATGTATTTACCGTCATTTTCGTGCATAATCGTAGGATTTGTAGGAAATCTCCTACAAAATTAGGCGATTGTCTGCACTTTTCCAAAACCGGTTTGTCTTTTTTGGATGAGATGCCCGATCAGGTCGGGCATGACTGTCTTGTCATTACTGGCATGACTGTCTTGTCATTACCGGTTTGACCGGTAATCTCATACTTATTAAGAGCAGTAGCAACGTCAACCGTGCAAGCAACGCTTAACCTACCATTGGGTTGTTACCGATTCCGAGGAATCCCATAGTGTCAGTCATACCGTATGAAGCTGGACCTGCAGCCATATTGTGCTTTTTTTAGCACCTGATTTGCATAATCAACGGAAAATCTTAATTTTGCAGAAGATATATGAGAATGATTAACGCTATGGATGCTAGAGTAATTCAGAAAGTAAGAGAATATCTGAGCACTCAGCCGGTATTGAAGGCATGGGTATTCGGATCGTTTTCCCGTGGCGAACAGACTCCATCGAGTGATGTTGATATCATTGTTGTATTCGATGAAAAGGCTGAAGTGTCGCTTATCGGATATATCCGTATCCAATATGAATTGGAAAATATATTCGGCAGGAAAGTAGACTTAGTGGAGGATGGTTCCTTGTTGCCATTCGCTGTTGAAAGTGCTAACAGAGATAGAAAACTGATCTATGAAAGGGCGAGTTAACGATAAGGCTCATCTGGAGCTGATTCTCAAATCCATTGACAACGTTTTCGAGTTCACTGCAAAATATGATTCGTATGAACAGTTTGAAAACGACAAGCTTTGTTGTCATGCAGTAGCATATAATGTGCAGTGCATTGGAGAGTCTGTATATAAAATGTCCCAGGATTTCAAGGAATCTCATACAGATGTTGAATGGCATCTGATCAGTGGAATGCGACACATCTTGGTTCACGACTATTATCAGGTCAGCTTTAAGTTCCTCTGGAATGTTGTGAAGCAAGACCTGAAACCACTCCAGACATCAATTGAACAATTCCTTGAGATAATGTAATATGATCACCTTCAGAAATGGAGGTGATTTTATTTGTACCTAATTAAGAAACTGCACCAGATGGATAAAAAAAGAGATACCCCAAACGGAGTATCTCTCGTAAATGTTTGGTAATGAGATGCCCGATCAGGTCGGGCGTGACAATTACTTATTAAGTGCAGTAGCAACGTCAACCGCACAAGCAACTGTACAACCTACCATAGGGTTGTTACCGATGCCGAGGAATCCCATCATCTCAACGTGTGCTGGAACTGATGAAGAACCTGCGAACTGTGCGTCTGAGTGCATACGACCCATAGTGTCGGTCATACCGTATGAAGCTGGACCTGCAGCCATGTTGTCTGGGTGAAGTGTACGACCTGTACCACCACCTGAAGCTACTGAGAAGTATGGCTTACCTGCGAGTACGCGCTCCTTCTTGTAAGTACCAGCTGTTGGGTGCTGGAAACGTGTAGGGTTTGTAGAGTTACCAGTGATTGATACATCTACGCCCTCGTACCACATGATAGCTACACCCTCGCGAACGTCGTCAGCACCGTAGCAGTTAACCTTAGCGCGTGGACCGTCGCTGTAAGCGATGCGGCGTACTTCCTTGAGCTCACCAGTGAAGTAGTCGAACTCAGTCTGTACATATGTGAAACCGTTGATACGAGCGATGATCTGAGCTGCGTCCTTACCGAGACCGTTAAGGATTACGCGGAGAGGCTCCTTACGTACCTTGTCAGCCTTAGCTGCGATCTTGATAGCACCCTCTGCAGCAGCGAATGACTCGTGACCTGCAAGGAATGCGAAGCACTTAGTCTCCTCACGGAGAAGCATGGCTGCGAGGTTACCGTGGCCGATACCTACCTTACGGTCGTCAGCTACTGAACCTGGGATACAGAATGCCTGAAGACCGAGACCGATAGCCTCAGCTGCATCAGCAGCGTTCTTGCAACCCTTCTTGATTGCGATGGCACAACCAACAACGTATGCCCATTTTGCATTCTCGAAACAGATTGGCTGAGTCTCCTCACATGTCATATAAGGATCAAGACCATACTGATCGCAGATTGCGTTTGCCTCCTCGATAGAAGCGATACCGTTCTCGTTGAGAACTGCGAGGATCTGGTTAATACGACGATCCTGGCTTTCGAATTTTACTTCTCTAATCATATTGTCTTTCCTCCTAATTATTCGTGACGTGGGTCAATGTACTTAACTGCACCAGCCTCCTCAGTGAAGCGGCCGTATGTTCCTGTTACCTGCTTGAGAGCCTCATTAGCGTCAACGCCCTTCTTGATGAGGTCCATGAAACGTCCGAGGTGAACGAACTGGTATCCGCAGATCTCATCGTTCTTGTCGAGAGCAAGAGTCTTGATGTAACCCTCAGCCATCTCAAGATAACGTGGACCCTTTGCGAGAGTACCGTAGAGAGTACCAACCTGTGAACGGAGTCCCTTTCCGAGGTCCTCAAGACCTGCACCGATCATAAGACCGCCCTCAGAGAAAGCTGACTGAGTACGTCCGTAAACGATCTGGAGGAAGAGCTCGCGCATAGCTGTGTTGATAGCGTCGCAAACGAGGTCAGTGTTGAGAGCCTCAAGGAGAGTCTTGCCAGGGAGGATCTCAGAAGCCATAGCTGCTGAGTGAGTCATACCTGAACATCCGATAGTCTCTACGAGAGCCTCCTGGATGATACCTTCCTTCACGTTGAGAGTAAGCTTACATGCACCCTGCTGAGGAGCACACCAGCCGATACCGTGAGTAAGGCCTGAGATGTCAGTAATCTGCTTTGATTTTACCCACTTTCCTTCCTCAGGAATTGGAGCTGGACCGTGGTTAGGGCCCTTCTTTACGCAGCACATCTGCTGCACTTCGTGTGAATAAACCATAATAGTACTATTGTTTTATAAAACGTGTTTTCAAAACCACGCAAAGATAATAAAATTTCTGAAAGAGTATGAAGCATATTCGCTATATTTGCATAGATTCCCGATCAGGTCGGGAATGACGGGTAGATGATGAAATTCAAGATAGATAGTGAATACAAACCTTCAGGTGACCAGCCTGCGGCAATCAAGGGCATATGCGACGCTTTGAATCAGGGCGTTGACGCTGTCACGTTGCTCGGTGTGACGGGATCGGGAAAGACATTCACAATGGCGAATGTCATCGAGAAGATGAACAGGCCGGCGCTTATCCTTAGCCACAACAAGACGCTGGCGCACCAGCTTTACTGCGAGTTCAAGGCGTTCTTCCCGAACAATGCCGTCGAATATTTCGTTTCATATTACGACTATTACCAGCCGGAGGCATATCTTCCGGTGACGGATACCTATATCGAGAAGGATCTTGCCATCAATGACGAGATCGAGAAACTCAGACTCAGTGCTGCTTCCGCGCTTCTGTCAGGACGTAGGGATGTAATTGTAATCTCCAGTGTATCATGTCTTTATGGTATCGGTAATCCGGAGGACTTCCATACGCAGACAGTAAAGGTGAGAAAAGGAGAGCAACGTGATATGACGCGATTCCTCTATCAGCTTGTGGATGCTCTCTATTGCAGAACCGAAACTGATTTCAAGAGAGGTACATTCCGTGTGCGCGGTGATACGGTGGATATCTGTATCGGTTACGGTGAGAACGCCGTACGCGTCATGTTCTTCGGTGATGAGGTCGAGCAGATTTCCATCATTGATCCGGTGACAGGTGCGTATATAGATGAACTTGACGAGATTTCGATCTGCCCGGCCGGAAACTTCGTGACCACCAAGGAACGCAGCATAAAGGCCATCAGCCAGATCCAGGACGATATGATGGCTCAGTGCGAATATTTCAATGAGATAGGCAAGCACCTTGAGGCAAAGCGTCTCAAGCAGCGTGTCGAATATGATATAGAGTTCATCAAGGAGATGGGCTATTGTCCGGGTATCGAGAACTATTCAAGATATTTCGACGGACGTACGGAGGGTATGAGACCGTTCTGCCTGATCGACTATTTCCCGAAGGATTTCATTACATTCATTGACGAGAGCCATGTGACGTTGCCGCAGATTAGGGCGATGTACGGCGGTGACCATTCGCGTAAGTCTGTGCTTATCGATTACGGTTTCCGTCTTCCAGCAGCTGCGGACAACAGACCGTTGAAGTTTGATGAGTTCGAGTCAATCGTCGGACAGAGGGTGTTTGTCAGCGCGACTCCGGCAGATTATGAACTCCAGGAGTCGGAAGGTCTTGTGGTTGAGCAGGTTGTAAGGCCTACGGGTCTGCTTGATCCTCCGATTGAGGTGCGTCCTACAGAGAATCAGGTGGACGACTTGCTTGAGGAGATACGCAAGCGTGCAGAGCTTGATGAACGCGTCCTTGTTACTACTCTGACAAAGAGAATGGCGGAGGAGCTTGACAAGTATTTCGAGAAGATGGGAGTGCGCTGTCGCTATATTCACAGTGATATCGAGACGCTTGAACGAGTGCAGATCATCGATGATTTCAAGACGGGACTGTTTGATGTCCTTATCGGTGTGAACTTGCTTAGAGAGGGTCTTGATATTCCTACTGTTTCGCTGGTTGCTATCCTGGATGCGGACAAGGAGGGTTTCCTCCGCAGCGACAGAGCCCTGACACAGACAGCCGGACGTGCCGCACGAAATGTGAACGGCCTTGTGATCATGTATGCCGATAATATCACTGATTCAATGCAGCGTACGATTTACGAGACAAACCGTAGACGTACCAAGCAGATGGAATACAATAAGGTGCATGGTATTACGCCTCAGCAGGTGGGTGTCAGAAAGAATCCTCTTCCGGAACAGACTGTCGAAGAGAAGAGACGCAATCCACGTCTTGCGAATACTGTCACAGGAAAGGTCAGCGCTCCGACTTCATACGATGACCCTACATACATTCCGGACCCTACCGATCTTGGAAAGGGCAGTGTGAGTGTAGGTCTCGGTCACGATTCGAAACGTGTGACCAATTCGGCTATTGTGGACGGATATGTACAGGCAGACCTCGCAGCCGTGCTTCAGGATCCTGTGATCCGTTCTATGTCACGTGCTCAGGTAGAGAAGGCTGTTGAGCATGCCAAGAAGTGTATGCAGAAGGCAGCCGCAGATCTTGACTTCATGGCCGCTGCCAAGTACCGTGACGAGATGTGGGCCCTTCAGCAGTATCTGAAAGTCTGGAAGGAGTAGCTTGACATGTCACTATGTTCCTCGCAATGATGCGGGGTATCCTCTTATTTTCATGGGGAATACTGTTTAGATGATGTGGGTGCCGGCATCCGTGTGCGGTAGAGTGTGTGTCTGCTTCTACTATGTAAGGATAGCGGCTCATAGGTCAGTCCGCTATATGATGTTATGCAATCCGTTGATATCCAGTGATTTAAATGTACGAGGGTGGGGTAAAATGTCCCACCCTCGTATAGTTAATCGTCTGTAAATGAGTCGGTTGGGTGCGTCTCTACTCAATTTTCAATGTGTTCTGGGAGCTGTGTCTAGTTTGGGATTAAAATGGTCACAGGTGTACAGGAAATCGTATGTTTTGTTGCTTTTTAGGGGGAGCTGTGTCTTGTTTGGACTGATACTGGGCGCAGGTGTCTTCTTTTGTGAATATGAGAAGGCGGCTTGTAGATATGAGAAGACGGCTTGCGACTGTAAGGATGGGGAGAGCATCTCTGTGTGCACGCACCGCAGCTGGCTAATACGCCTGCCAGCTGCTCGAGCCAGTCTGCGCAAGCTACGCCCAAGGGCTTGCTCCGCCTGGCTCGTGCGGTAGGGAGCGTCTCTACTCAATTTTCAATGTGTTCTGGGAGCTGTGTCTAGTTTAGGGCTAAAATGGACACAGGTGTACAGGAAATCGTATGTTTTGTTGCTTTTTAGAGGGAGCTGTGCCTTGTTTGGACTGATACTGGGCACAGGTGTCTTCTTTTAGATACAGGGCGCAGCTGTCTTCTTTTGTGAATATGAGATGGCGGCTTGCGACTGGAAGGATGGGGAGAGCATCTCTGTGTGCACGCACCGCAGCTGGCTAATACGCCTGCCAGCTGCTCGAGCCAGTCTGCGCAAGCTACGCCCAAGGGCTTGCTCCGCCTGGCTCGTGCGGTAGAGAGTGTGTGCTTCTACCATGTAAGGATAGCGGCTCATAGGTGAGTCCGCCATGTTGTGTCGTGTAATCCGTTGGTATCCAGTGGTTTAAATGTACAAGGGTGGGGTAAAATATCCCACCCTTGTATAGTTAATTGTCTGTAAATGAATCGGTTGGCAGCGTGTGGTGTGGCAACTCTTGTTGCTCGATAATCTGCAAACCTATTTCAGGACCGGACAGCTTTCAGGACCGGACAGCAGACTACTTGCAGACCATGATGTCCAGAATCATGTTGTCGGTGTGCTGCATGCCGATTGAGCCGATGCGGCCGAGGTTCTGGATGGTCTTTTCGATATCCTTTTCGATGATGCCGTCGTATTCTGAGATGCAGATGCCTTCGCGGGCAAGAACAGCGGACTGGAGTGCAGATGATACACCTGAAGCAACCTTCATTGCGCAACCTACCTTCGCTCCGTCGCAGACCATTCCGGTGATGTTTCCGATCATGTTCTTGATGGCTGCACAGATCTGCCCATAGTCACCGCCGCGGAGATAAACCAGACCGCAGGACGCTCCTGTAGAGGCAATTACGCAACCGCAGAGCGCAGAGAGCTTGCCGAGGTAGCCCTTGATGTGGATGGCGATCAGGTGGCTGAGCACGAGCGCGCGTGCAAGCTGTTCATCGCTTGTGCCGTATCTGATGGAGTAGGCGATTACCGGCATTGTCACTGTGATTCCCTGGTTGCCGCTGCCCGAGTTGCTCATCGCTGCCAATGTACATCCGGCCATACGTGCATCCGAAGCCGCAGCCGTAAGCGCCATTGCGTAGCTGAGGAAGTCTTCGCCGAATACCTCACGGTTGCAGTCGAGGCTGATGGCGTAACCCACGCGAAGACCGTATCCTCCTGACATTCCCTCATTTGCAAGAGCCATATTAAGCGTACGTGACTCAAGGATGAACTTGATATCTTCATATGCCACGGTTGAGGCAAACTCGAGGATTTCCTTTACTGTAAGATGGTAGTCGAGAGTCGATTTCTGCTCGGTGCACTCCACTTCATCGCTTGCCGCGGCTGCAGAGAGAACCTTTCCGTCAAAACCGGCCTCAACGATATTGTCATGGTCCTTTTCAATGACAGCATATGCGCTGTGGCCGTCATACTCCACAGTGGCCTTCACGTAAAGCTTCAGGTCAGTTTCGGCAAGGCCTACAGTTACGAGTCCTTTATCCACCATGGCCTTGGACAATTCCACAGTAGCATCCGACACATCGTTCAATACCTCAAGGCCGTAGCTTGACTTTCCGCATACTGCACCCAAGGCCGAAGCGATATGCAGACCCACCATTCCTGTTCCTGGTATGCCCACTCCCATTCCGTTCTTCAGAATGTTACCGCTGACTTCTGCCTTCAGACTGTATTCTCCGGACAATCTCCATCCGGAAACGTGGTTCTCCTCAAGAGTCTCCACGGCCTTTGCAACCGCAAGAGCAACTGCGATAGGCTCTGTACATCCGAGAGCCGGCTTCACTTCCTTATGGATCAGTCCAATGATTTCAGATTCACGTGCTGTCATTTCTTTATGTATTCTAATGTTTTGTAAATCAACTGATTGATAGCCTCGTCGCTGCTCAGGGCCTCGATAGGGAAGCCGTAGCTTACGCATCTGTATCCTTTGCCGTCGAATGCGACTCCGGCAGAAATATCGCTGTCGGCATAACGGTAGATCACCTGTCCCGCCTTTGAAACCGGTGCGATTCCGTCCGGTGACTCGACGCAATATTTATGAGGGTTCATTTCATGTACAATATCCAGGGCAGGCATGCCTGAGATTACCTTGTTGACAGTAGGTTTCACCACTCCGCGTCTGCTTGCCTGATTTGTGACGAACTTGTATCCGAGCACATTCTTCGCGAATGCTGAAGCTTTCTTTCGTGCGTCTTCGTCGATCTCCACCGGGTAGATGCTGTCCTCGATGTCAGTACCGATATATGCTCCGCTGACAATGAGGTGTGTGCCTCGACCGGCCGCCTTGGCAAGTGCCGACTGCATTTCAGGATAGAAGACTGTGTATTTCTGAACATCTCCGACAGGTGTGGTAACCTGCTTGCCGCAAACGAGGTCAATGGCCCATGCTGATGTGCAGAACAGTGAGTCGGATGTGAATTTCTCGTTGCTGCATGAATAGAATGCATGTCCGGCTGCGAGCATTGCCTTACCGTGTACTGCTGCGAAATCGAATGTGTTTCCTGCCACGATGTTGCCTGCGAGATCGGAATAGGACGCTCCGAAGCCCGGACGGCTGTTGGTGATCCATTCGTCTGCGCGTCTGAAATTGTACATCTGGCCGATGAATGTGATGTCGCGCTTGTCGGCTACTCCGCTGTCGAGACTGTTGTCGAAGCCTGCTCGGTGTTCTCCGTCGAAATACGCAGGTCCGCTGACTCTGTCGAAGTTGTTGACAATAAGCACGGCCTCCGAAACAGATCCGTCTTTAGGAATGCCTATGCTGACAATCTCGGAAGCAAAGCCAATACCACCGTCGTTGCATGCGGCCACCTTGAAGCTCATCACTTCTCCCGGTACAATGGATGTCTCGAAGTTGCAGTATTTGACGTATGTTCCGTTGTCGAACGCACCGTCTCCGATGCGTCTGTAGACGATGTAGCCGGTAGGTTTTGCAGTAGGTTCGAGCGGGTCATTGACAGGTGACCACGTAACTACTGCTTTTCCTCCGGATGTGAATGTTACGCCCATATTGTCCACAGGAAGCGGCTGTACGACGTACTCTGTACCGAATCTGCTGCTGAGGTACTTCAGCATGCCCTTGTAGATCGCTCTGCCGACAGCGAAGCGGAATGACGGGTCGTGTCCGAGTTTCATGTCAGCAAAGTTCTGATGCGAAAGCAGTTCGAGAAGCATTGCAGGTGATGAAGGTGTACGTGATTCCCTATATCCTCTGTCCCAGAGACTTCGGCGTGTCCATAGACTGTCGAACTCAGCTCTGAGGTCATTCACGATCTGTGTCTGTACAGTTTCCGAGAACTGTCTGCTGGACAGTCTGCTTTCTCCCGAAGGGAGGGAAGTCTTGCCTTCTGACTTGTATGTGTAGATGGCGAGTGTACCGATGATGGAGTCGTTCGGGGTGACTCCGGCGTCTGTGTGGAAGCCCAGTGAGAGGTCTACAGGGATTCCGAGGCCGCCTTTCTTGTTGGGGTTGACACGGGATCCTCTTGTGATCCACTCCACCCAGTCTCCGCGTGACATGAAGTCGTCCTTATAGTCGTTGCCGCCGCTGTTCTGGTAATAGAGTGTGCTGTCCGCTCCGGCCCACTGGAGCCAGTATTTCGCACCTTCCGCAGATCGTGGAAGGCCGGAAACTGTAGGCTCCGGAATGAATGAGGTCGTGTCGCCGATTTCTTTGAGACCTCTTGCGATATTGCCCATTCCGCCGCCGAATCTCACTGCGTCTGCTGAGACAGTTGCGCTGACTTCCATCTTATATCCTTTCAGTGTGCCGTTGTCAAGGGTTACATAACCCTGCGAGCCTTCTGCAAATTCGAAGGTTCCGAGGTATACCCATGTGCCGCCTCCCATCTTCTGGTTGACAATGAACTCGCTGGTTCCGCCGAGGTGACGCACGGTGTAATGCGCTGCTGTTGTGCTGTTTGCGGTAGTCTTATATGATACATATACCGCATATTCGCCCCTCTCTGGGATATTCGGAGTCCATGTGGCAGATGCATTTACCTTTGCCGATGAACCTACGCACTTTGCCTGTTTTGCAGTACCGAGCCTGAACGGATTCTCAAGGTCTTCATATATCGCCTTAGGGTCGGCGAAACCTTTGCCTGCGTCGCTCCATTTGCCGGTCTCCTTGTATGTGCCGGTTCCTCTGGCTCCGCATGATTCGTTATTGTCGACTATGATCTCGTTCTTCTGTACGTCCCTTTCACGTGGAAGGAGTACGTATGCGCCGGCGTTCTCAAGCATTGGCACGAGATAGGGAAGAACGAAGCTCTGGGTGAACATGTCCTCGCATGTCTGGAAAAGACAAGGTCGCTGCCATGTCCAAAGGCCGAGTCCTCCGTCGAAGTAGCGTCCGTGGCTCTGCCATACGGCAATGTGTCTGCCTGCGAGTCCTTTTTCGTAGGTCTGAGCTCCGACTTTATCCACTATGAGTCTGGTGCCTGCAGGGGTTTTTGCCTTGTGCTTTGTCTCCGCAGGGGTTCCGTCGTATGTGAGTTCAGGGGTTATGAGTTTGTCGACTCCGACCTGTCTGCTATAGATTTCTCCGAGCTTGTAATTCTTGTAATTGTCCGGGAAAAGGCTTTTGAGGGTGCTCTTGAGCCATTTGACGTCCTCCTTATGCAGAGGGTAGTCGCTGAGACTTTCAGTGAAATAGAAATCAAGATTGCCTCCACGTTTCATGATGGATTTTACCTTGATCTTGCCATTGACGCCCGTACGTGAAGTCATGAGCACGCTGAGGGAATCGCAGACCGGTTGGAAGTCCTTGACGATTTTGCTCTGTGCTGAAGCGGCGAATGCGCATGCCGCGAGAAATATGGTTACTACAAGACGTTTCATCATCAGAGAGCCTGCATGTCAGTGAGTTTCTTGTAATAGCCGTTGAGTTTGAGGAGTTCCTCATGCTTGCCGCGCTCGACGATCCGGCCTTCGTGCATTACGCAGATAAGGTCGGCGTTCTTGATAGTCGAAAGACGGTGGGCGATGGCGATGGTTGTTCTGGAACCTGTGAGTCTGTCAAGAGCCTCCTGAACGAGTTTCTCCGACTCTGTGTCAAGCGCCGATGTCGCCTCGTCGAGGATGAGGATAGGTGGGTTCTTAAGGATTGCGCGGGCAATACTTATGCGCTGCCTCTGTCCGCCTGAAAGCTTCGAACCTCTGTCACCGATGTTGGTTTCATAGCCCTCTTCCTTCTCCATGATGAAATCGTGGGCGTTTGCGATCTTGGCCGCCGCGATTACCTCTTCCATTGTGGCACCTTCCACGCCGAAAGCGATGTTGTTGAAGATGGTATCATTGAAAAGGATGGCCTCCTGGTTCACGTTGCCGACGATGCTTCTGAGGTCCTTGATTGCGTAATCCTTGATATTGATTCCGTCAAGTTCGATTTCGCCGCATGTCACGTCATGGAATCGAGGGATGAGGTCCACCAATGTGGATTTTCCTGATCCTGACTGTCCTACAAGGGCGATCATCTTGCCTTTTCCGATCTCGAGGTTGATGTCTGTGAGTACCTGCTTGCTGTCCTCATATGAGAAACATACGTTCTTGAAGGAGATCTTATCGTTGAATCCGTTGAACTTTGCAGGGGTTGCAGGCTCCTTGATAGGGTTTTCTGCGCCCATGATCTTCTCAAGACGCTCGATGGATGCAAGTCCTCTCGGGATACTGTAACCGGCCTTCGAGAATTCCTTGAGAGGTCCGAGTACGCTGTAGAGGATCACCATGTAGAAGATGAACGATGGGGCGTCGATAGGGGAAGAGTTGCTGAGGATGAGTGTGCCGCCGAACCAGAGCACGATCATGATCATGCATGTTCCGAGGAACTCGCTGACCGGATGTGCGGAAGCCTGTCTTGTGGCAACCTTGCTCACTGCCTTTCTGTGCTCGTTGGCTGTGTTTTCGAATCTTGCCTTCATCTTGTCTTCGGCGATGAAAGCCTTGATGATGCGGAGACCGCCGAGGGTCTCGTCAAGCTGCGACATTGTCTCGCTCCATTTCGCCTGCGCCTCGAGAGAGCGTCTCTTGAGTTTCTTTCCGATTGCGCTCATTCCCCATGCCATGAACGGCACGACAGCAACGGTGAAGAGCGTGAGCTCCCAGCTGGTTGCGATGAGGGTAGCGAAATAGAATGTGATGAGGATAGGGTTCTTGATGAGCATGTCGAGCGAGCTGGTGATGGAGTTCTCCACCTCGTTTACGTCACCGCTCATGCGTGCTATGATGTCACCTTTTCTGTTCTGTGAGAAATATCCGATGTTGAGACCCATCAGTTTGTTGTAGAGCTGCGTCCTGATGTCTCGCACGATTCCGGTTCTCAACGGAATCATGATTGCCGAAGAACCGAAGTAGCAACCGGTCTTGAGGGCTGTAGCTATCGCCATGAATACTCCGATGATGATGAGTGTGTTCGAACCGCCGAACCTGTCGATGCACTCTGTCATGTAATAGTACATGTTGTTGACTGCCACGTCCTTGATCGGTTCGCCGCTGTCCCATGGGATGAATTCATACACCTTGGTATCCATCTTGAACAGAATCTGCAGAAGAGGGATGATGAGTGTGAATGAGAAGATGTTGAATATTGCCGAGAATATGTTCAATACTATGGCCCAGGCCATGTATCTGCGGTATGGTGATGCGTATTGTTTAAGTACCCTGAAGAATTGTCTCATTTTGATTATGTTTAATGCACAAAATACAAATATAGACATTTTTCTTCTTCTTTTATAAAGAAGACCCCCAAAGAATCGCCCAAGATTAGAAAAAGTGTTATATCTTTGTACAAGGATACTGTTTCTAATAGAAAACGGGAATGAAGGTCATCAAGACAGAAATTGAGGGAGTGGTGGTTATCGAGCCAAAGGTGTTCGGTGACCATCGAGGCTATTTTCTTGAGGCATTTTCCGAGAAGGAATTCGCTGAAAATGTGCGCGAGGTGAAGTTCGTGCAGGACAATGAGAGCAGGTCGCATTACGGTGTGATCCGCGGTCTGCATTTCCAGAAACCTCCATATACGCAGGGCAAACTTGTGCGTGTGGTGAAGGGTGCTGTACTTGATGTCGCAGTAGATATCCGCAGGGGTTCTCCTACATTCGGAAAATACGTAACTGTCGAACTGTCAGAGGATAACCATCGCATGTGCTTTATTCCTCGCGGATTTGCCCACGGTTTTGCGGTGCTCACCGACGATGTGGTTTTCCAGTACAAATGCGACAATTACTACTCTCCGGAAAGCGAGGGTGCGATCGCATGGGACGACCCGGATCTCGGTATCGACTGGAGGCTTCCGGCGGACAGCATAGTCCTTTCCGCAAAGGACACATCTAACCCGAATCTCAAGGATGCCGACTGGCTCTTTGACTATAACGAAAATCTTTATTGATCTGCATATGAAAGGTATTGTCCTGGCAGGCGGTTCCGGAACGCGCCTCTATCCGATCACAAAGGGAGTCAGCAAACAGATGCTCCCGATTTATGACAAGCCGATGATCTATTATCCTGTATCCGTGCTGATGAAGGCGGGTATCAGGGATATTCTCATTATTTCTACTCCTGTGGATCTTCCTGGTTTCCAGAGACTTCTCGGTGACGGAAGCGACTATGGCGTGAACTTCACATATGCTCAGCAGCCTTCTCCGGACGGTCTTGCGCAGGCTTTCATCATCGGTGAGGAATTCATCGGCGACGACTGTGCCTGTCTCGTGCTTGGAGACAATATCTTCCACGGTGCCGGCTTCGATGCAATGCTCACAGAGGCTGTTAAGGATGCCGAAGAGAACGGAAAGGCGACAGTATTCGGCTATTGGGTAAGCGATCCGGAAAGATACGGAGTCGTGGAGTTCGACGGAAACGGCAACTGTCTTTCGATCGAAGAAAAACCAAAGGATCCGAAGTCGAACTATGCAGTGGTCGGTCTCTATTTCTACACGAACAAGGTGATTGACATCGCAAAATCCATCAAGCCTTCAGCGAGAGGCGAGCTTGAAATCACTGATGTCAACAAGGCATATCTTGATAGCGGCGAATTGAAGGTAAGAACCTTGGGCCGCGGTTTCGCATGGCTTGATACGGGTACGCATGAGTCTCTGTCTCAGGCATCTACGTTCATTGAGGTGATTGAGAACAGACAGGGTCTGAAGATAGCCTGTCTCGAGGAAATCGCATTCCGTCAGGGATGGATTTCGGCAGAGAAGGTACGTGAACTTGCTCAGCCGATGATCAGAAATCAGTATGGTCAGTATCTCCTCAGAGTTGCGGACGAACTCACAATAAACAAGTACTAGAATGAAGGTGTTGGTGACAGGTGCAGGCGGTCAGTTGGGCAGGTCATTGCGTGTGGCTTGCGGCGGCAGCTGCGGTTTTCTGTTTACCGACGTCATAGATACTCCTGACACCCTCCGTCTGGATATTACAGACGTTGAGGCGGTGAGGGATTTTGTTGCGCAGAACGGAGTGGATGTCATCGTCAATTGCGCTGCATATACCGATGTGAACAAGGCGGAGAGCGACGTGGAGAAATGTGCTCTCATCAATGCCGAGGCGCCAGGAATCCTTGCTTCTGTAATGATGGAAAAGGACGGTCTTCTGCTCCATGTGTCGACTGATTATGTGTTTGACGGTAAAGCAGATACACCGTACAATGAGGACGCTCATCCCGCTCCCGAAAGTGTGTACGGCGTCACTAAACTCCAGGGCGAAAAGGCGATAATTTCTTCCGGTTGCAGATATGTGATCATACGCACCTCGTGGCTCTACAGCGAGTACGGCCGCAACTTCGTGAAGACGATGCTTGACCTTACCGCTTCGAGGCCTGAACTCAAGGTGGTTTCCGATCAGGTGGGCACACCGACATACGCCCTCGATCTTGCGGGTCTCATCTGCAGAATTCTACAGTCCGGCGAGTATGAAGGAATATATCATTACTCTAACGAAGGCAGCTGCTCGTGGTATGAATTCGCATGCGCGATCGCCGAACTTTCCGGACATGATGCGTGCATCATAAACCCTTGTACTACAGAAGAATATCCGACTCCGGCAAAGCGTCCTGCGTATTCGGTTCTTGATAAGTCGAAGGTCAAGGCTACCTTCGGAGTCGAGATTCCGCATTGGTCCGAGTCATTGAAGAAATGTTTGAAAAATCTTTCCGAATAATATGGATTTCAAGAGAAACATAATCATAACAGGTGGAGCTGGATTCATCGGCAGCCATGTGGTACGTCTTTTCGTGAACAAGTATCCGGAATACCGTATCATCAATGTGGATAAGCTTACATATGCCGGCAATCTTGCCAATCTTTCCGATATCGAGAACAAGCCGAACTATGTGTTTGTAAAGGCGGATATCTGTGATTATGAGGTGATTACAGAACTGATGGAGCGCTATCAGGTGGACGGTGTCATACACCTTGCGGCAGAGTCCCATGTGGACCGTTCCATCACGGATCCTTTCACTTTCGCCCGTACCAATGTGATGGGAACGCTTTCTCTTCTCCAGGCGGCTAGGGGGCTCTGGCAGCCGAAATCCTACATAACGCCAAGCGGAACTGCATGCCGTTTCTATCATATCTCGACCGACGAGGTGTATGGCGCGCTTGCGATGAACCGTCCGGAAGGTGTAGAGCCGCCGTTTGATACAAATGCTTCTTCAGCCGGACATAAGGCATACGGCGATTCGTTCTTTACCGAAGATACAAAGTATAATCCGCATAGTCCGTACAGCGCCAGCAAGGCTTCGTCGGATCATTTCGTAAGGGCATATCACGATACATACGGCATGCCTGTGGTGATTACCAACTGCTCGAACAATTACGGCCCGTATCAGTTTCCTGAGAAGCTTATTCCATTGTTCATCAACAACATACGCAATGGTAAGCCTCTGCCTGTATATGGCAAGGGAGAGAACGTCCGTGACTGGCTCTACGTGGAGGACCATGCACGTGCGATCGATCTCATTTTCCATGAAGGAAAGGATGCGGAGACATATAACATCGGCGGCTGCAACGAGTGGAAGAACATCGATCTGATCAAGGTGATAATCAATACAGTAGACCGTCTTGTGGGCAATCCTGAAGGTCATAGCCTCGGTCTTATCACCTACGTAACAGATCGTCCCGGTCACGATGCGAGATATGCGATCGATTCGTCTAAACTCCTGAATGAACTCGGTTGGGAGCCTTCGCTCCAGTTTGAAGAGGGCATAGAAAAGACTGTCAGATGGTATCTTGACAATCAGGAGTGGATGGATAATGTCGCTTCGGGTGACTATGAAAAGTACTACGATTCGATGTACGGAAACCGTTAGAGCATCGATTCAATCCAATGGTAGATAAGTCGGACTCTTTTGTTGAGGACCTCGTAGTTGAGGCTCTCGGCTGTGTCGCGTGTCTTGTTGGTGTTCATTGTGATTCCTGAGGTGAAGAATACTGCAGGAACCTTGTTGTCCACGAATACTCTCTGGTCTGAAAGACGGTAGAAAAGCTCGGTGAAATTCTTGCTGCCGTAGTAGCTCAGGCAAATGTCCAAGTTGGTGTCATAGAGCATGTTGCATGCTTCTATATTCATTCTTTTGTCTTTAGGAAGAGACTCGTTTCCGAGCATGAGAAGGTAGTCTTCGCGGCTGCTTCTGATAGGGGAAAGCGAACTTCCGATCTGGTCGATATTCACCATCGCCTTGATCTTGTCCTTTGTGATCGCTTCGCCTGTCAGAGGGTCCTTGAGCATGCTGTAGTCAATGAGTTTCCACAATGAAGCAGAGCCGGCCATGTTCATTTCCTTTGCGTCGAATGCGACGAAGATGATGTTGCTGTCGTAGACCTTTCCCATTTCCTTCATTGCTCCGAACATGTCGGCAAGGGCGGTCATCACCACCGTGCCGGATGCATTGGCGTCAGCTCCGGGATATACCTTTCCGTCAAGCTTGCCGAGGTGGTCGTAGTGCGCTCCGACGATGATGTATCTGTTTCTGGGCATTGTGAGTGCGCCCGGAATCATACCGATGATGTTGTGTCCGCAGACTCCTGTGGGTGTAGTGAAGTGGCTTCCATATCCCTCTGTCATAGGGAGAAGACCGGCGTTTTCGAATTTGCGGGCAACCCAGAATGCCGCCTCCGACGCTCCCGCTGTACCGGTTCCGCGGCCGTTGCAGAGTGTGTCCGAGAGGAATGAGATTTCTCTGTAGAGACTCTCTGTAGTGACTTCCGAAACCGCCTTCTCTGTCTCGCGTTTCCAGTCGCCCTGAGCCGCCATCGGAAGACCCAGAATGGCTGCAAAGAGGGTGCAAATGACAGTTTTGGCAGATTTCTTCATCATTATTTCAACTTGCCGTTATTAATTAGTATATTTGTAGATTGGCATTTTAGGGCTGCAAAAGTACTAAAAAATCAGCAGTAACAAGGAAACTTTATGTACAGATACATCAAATATTTACTGATAATATTCACTCTGACCTTTGCCTGTGTGCAGAATGTGTCCGCCCAATATGACAGGGACGCGTTCTTCATGAGAGGTAGAAGGGCGCTGGCGGACGGAAAATATGCGATGGCGATCGAGAACTTCAACATTCTCGCGCAGCTTGACACAAACGATTATTGGAATTTCTTCTTCAGAGGCATCGCAAAATACAATCTCGGCGACCTGAGAGGTGCAAAGAGGGATTTTGACCGTTCGGTGAGAATCAATCCGGTCTTTACCAACGGATATCACTACAGAGGTATCACAGACAGCCGTTTCGGCGATTATGAATCAGCGTTGGCAAACCTTGAAAAGGCGATCGAGCTACGTCCGGGCAATGTGAGCCTGTACTTCAGCCGCGGTGTGACATACTTCCTTTCACAGCAGTTCGACAAGGCGGTTGCGGACTTCGACATGTACATCAGAAAAGAACCGAAGGACCCTTCTGCATATCTCAACCGAGGTGCCTCGTGGCTTTTCATCGGTGATACCCTCAAGGCTGTGAACGACTATAACAAGGCCATCAAGCTTGACCGTTTCGATCCGGAAGGTTATGTGAGAAGAGGCCGTCTGTATGCCGGACAGGGCAATTACGATGCTGCGATCACTGATATGAACATGGCGATCGATCTGGATACGACCAATACATTCGCATATTTCAACAGAGCGATCATGTATTACGAGCAGGAGAATTACAAGGCGGCTATGACTGACTTGAACCGTGTGCTCAAGGATGAGCCGGGCAACGCGCTGACCTTGTATAACCGAGGCCTCATCAATGCCAACCTCGGTGCGTACGAGGATGCGTTGAGCGATATGGACCGTGTCATCGAGATCAATCCGGACAATGTGCTTGCGCATTTCAACAGAGCGTCGATCCTGATCGAGCTTGGCATGTACAAGGACGCTATTGCGGACTATGACAAGGCCATCGAACTTTATCCTGACTTTGCCAAGGCATATATGAACCGTTCGTATGTGCACCAGCTTCTCGGAAACAAGAAGGCTTCGAAGAAGGACTACGACACTGCTCAGAAGAAGGTCAAGGAATACCGTGAGAAGAACAAGTCAGATGCGACTTCATTTGCGGATACTACCAGAAAATACAGTTCTCTGCTTGCACTGGACGCGGAATTCGCAAAGAAGGACTTCGACGACGAGCTGCTCCAGCACCGTGACATCGACATCAAGCTCCGTCCTATGTACAGATTCGTGCTTACAGGCAAGAAGGATGACACAATGTATGCGTTGTCGCAGGAATATGAGAATCCTCTCATTGCTCATGTTGTGAACAAACTTCCTGTGGGAGTTGATGTGACGAATGACAATCCTATCCTCGGCGATGCGGCGATGGCCGAAGCAGAGAAGGCGGCATGGAGCACTGCTTCGCCGGAAGCCGACGAGATTTTCCTCAGGGCGTTGTATGACTATGCGGGCAAGCAGTACAATTCAGCTCTGTCATATTACGGTCAGGCGATCGAGGAAGCACAGTCGGATACAGGCGTGGATGGCCTCTACAAGGCGTTCTACCATATGAACAGAGGTGCCCTCAGAGCGGAGATGATCGAGTTCATCGCTTCGATCGAGAGCAATGTGCAGGTGCTGTCGATGGATGATTCCGGAAACACACGTGCAAGAGTGAAGGATCAGGTGGTGAGAAAATATGACTATTCAGATGCCATTGCGGATATGAAGGAGGCGATGGCTGTTGTTCCGGATATTCCGTACATGTATTTCAACCTCGGAAATCTGTATTGTCTGTCAGCGGAACATGTCAGTTCAATTGAAAACTATACCAAGGCTATTGAGCTTTATCCATACATGGGAGATGCTTATTTCAACAGAGGACTTGTGCTTATCTATCTGAAAGATAGGGAGAAGGGGTGCATCGACCTGTCGCGTGCAGGAGAACTTGGAGTGCAGGATGCCTACGGTGTGATAAAGAAATATTGTGAAGATGAAAAGTAATGAAATAAAATTCATGAGTCTCTCCAGCGGCAGCTGCGGTAACTGCTATTACCTCGGTACCGCCGAAGGAGGAATTCTGATAGATGCAGGAGTGAGCTTGAGGCGACTGAAGAAGACTCTTCTCGAGAATGGTCTCGATATGGATTCTTTTTCGGCTATACTTGTGACACATGACCATCTGGACCATATCCGACATCTCGGATCATTCTGCAAGAAGCTGTGCCGACCTGTCTATACCACAGGTGTCATCCATGGCGCACTTGCAAAACATACGTTTACAGCTCCTACCATCACCCCTTGCAGAAGGGTTCTCAATGAGAATGAGTGGAATGAGGTCGCAGGCATGAAGATACGTTATTTCGTCGTGCCTCATGATGCGACACAGACGGTAGGATATGCTATCGAGGTCAATGGACATAAGTTCGTGATCATGACCGACGTGGGACGCATGACGGATGAGGCGGTGGAACTTGCGCGTCAGGCGGATACCGTTGTGGTGGAGTCGAACTATGACATGGATATGCTGATGAGCGGCCCGTATACACATGAACTGAAGATGCGTATCGTCCAGGGATGCGGTCATCTCAGCAATGACGAATGCGCATCCGCTGTAAAGAGATTCTGGCACAAAGGTCTTAAGAATATATTTCTCTGCCACTTGAGCGAGAATAACAATACACGCCAGCTTGCTGCAGACTGTACCGCAGCTGCGCTGGCAGAAATCGGTGTCGAGAAGGGTTCTGTAGCCCTCAGATGCCTCCCAAGAGAATATCCTTCACAGATATTTACACTTTAATGCTTGTCATATGAAACTGTTCAAGAACAAAATGCAGACAAGTCCTTCAATGAGGGTGAAACTTTTTTCCAGCCTTGGATCGGTGGCTGCGATTCTCATTCTTTCCGGTGCGATTTCCATTATGGAGTACCGCAGAATGAGTGATTATGTCTCGGAACTCATCGCGTCGAATATCAAGAGCATCAATCTCTCGCAGAGATTGGCGGATATGACGCAAGAGTATGACCTGCAGATGCTTGCGGTTGTGCTCCGCAACGATATATCGCTGATGCCGGAATTCGACCTTCAGCTTTTCCAGGCGCAGGCGGATTCGCTGAAGAGTTCGGTGACGTCTGTAAGTTCGCTTCCGATTGTGGATACGGTGTCCACTTCCTTCGATGAATTCATGCAGACATCTCTCAAGTTCGATAATGTCTTCCTCGCAGATACAGTGAATACTGCAGAGTGGTTCTTCGGTACTCTCCAGCCACGTTATCATGATTTCCGAACAAATATGGATGTCCTCAACAGCGCCATCCATGAGGAACTCAAGAACAATTCGGCGGATTTCGATGCCGGATTCTACAGAAGTATCATTCCTGGAGTCGTATCTGTCGGAGCCGGTCTTCTGCTGGTGTTCCTTCTCATGTATTTCATCCTGGTTTATTACGTAAACCCTATATACAAGATGTCCAGCGGTGCAGACAACTACAGGACTATCGGAAAGAAATATGGAGTTGCGTTTGACGGAGACGACCAGCTTGCGAACATCAATGTCGCGATGACTGAGATCATCGAGGAGAATATCGAGCTGAAGTCACGTCTCAAGGGACTCAGAAGTGAATTCAAGAAGGATGTCATTCAGGAGGATGAGAATGTATGATGAACATTAAGGCCATATCAGTGAATGTCGGCAAGGCGCTTCTGGTAAGTGCCTTGTTCATGGCGTTGTCTATAGGCGTGTCGCTTCTGTACGGCAGGGATTCGGGCTTCGGACCTCTGCTCATAAGTTTTGTCGTCACTGCGATTGTCGGATCATTCCCGTTCATCTTCGTAAGGCAGACGCCTTCAATGTCGATGAAGGACGGATTCGTTACCATCGTTCTTGCATGGGTCCTTTCCTTTATCTTCGGTATGTTGCCGTATGTGCTTTGGGGAGGGGAGTTCACTCTTATAAATGCTTGGTTTGAAAGTGTTTCCGGATATACGACAACAGGTTCTACAATCCTTAACGATATCGAGGCTCTGCCGAAGAGTCTCCTTTTCTGGAGGTCTTCGACACATTATATCGGCGGACTCGGAGTTGTGGTCTTCCTGCTTCTTGTCATGCCTGAGGCCAGTCCGTTCCGTCTCAAACTCACGAACATGGAGCTTTCGGCTCTGTCGAAGGACGGTTACAAATACAAGTCTACAAAGGTTGTATGGGTCATCACAATGGTCTATCTCGGACTTACCGTGACGTCGTTCCTGTCTCTTTGGGCTGCCGGAATGCCGTTGTTCGATGCTGTGAATCATGCCTTCAGTATCGCGGCTACCGGAGGATTCAGTACCAAGAACCTTTCGATCGCTGCCTTCGATTCGCAGCTGATCAACCTTGTGACCATGATATTCATGGCAATTGCTGCCATCCATTTCGGATTTCTTTATGCCGTGTTTGCAACCCGTTCATTCAAGCCACTGAACAATACGGTCACAAAATACTATTTCGGTTCGATTCTCGTGACTTCGCTTCTAATAGCGTTCTCGCTGATAAAGGACGGAAACTATGAGTCATGGGGCCAGGCTATCATGGACTCGATGTTCACCGTGGTCAGCTACATGTCTACAACAGGTTTTGCGAACTGCGACAACTCCCAGTGGCCATGGCTTGCTGCTATGGTTCTGATTTTCGTGTCTTTCCATTGCGGATGTTCAGGTTCGACCACCGGAGGTATCAAGATCGACCGACTTCTCATTTCATTCAAGGCAATCAGCACAGAGGTCAGAAGGCGACTTCATCCTTCATCTGTTTCGTTGGTAAAGCTCGGCAATCAGAATATCAATGACACTGTTGTCGGATCTGTAATGATGTTCATCGTGGTGTATGTCCTCGTGATTTTTGCGTCGATTGTGGCTGTAATGCTTTTCGGCACTGATGCTTCTGAGGCAGTTACGGGTGTCATTGCGTCGGTAGGCAGTGTCGGTCCGGGTATCGGTGAACTCGGCAGCCTTGACAACTATTCGTCACAGCTTGTGTCAGCCAAGGTGATCTATACTATTGACATGTTCCTTGGACGTCTTGAGATATACCCTGTATTTGTTGTCATTTCAATGATGTTCAGGAGAGACAGATAATGGGACGCTGCGACTTTCTATATTCGGGTTTCATTTCAAAGTTCAAATATGATCCGACCCCGTGCCAGGATGCATTGCTCAGGAAGATCGCTGAGTTTGTGTCATCCGACGATTCGGACATTCTTGTCGTAAACGGTTATGCCGGTACGGGTAAGACCACAGCTGTGTCTGCTGTGATTGAGACAATGAAGGAATTCGAGACGAAGTGCGTGCTTCTCGCTCCTACCGGAAGAGCCGCCAAGGTTCTTTCGTCTTATGCAGGTCAGCCTGCCTATACAATCCATAAACGTATCTACAGACAGAAGTCTGTCGGCGGTGACGGCTTCGGACAGTTTTCTCTTTGCCCGAATAAGGACAAGGAGGTGCTCTTTGTGGTCGATGAGGTTTCGCTCATAGGTATCGATGCAGGTCAGCAGCAGTCTACTGCGGCCTTCGGTACCGGCAATCTTCTGGACGACCTTATTTCACACGTGCGTGCAGGAGTGGACTGCAAGATGATTCTTATCGGAGACTCGGCTCAGCTGCCTCCGGTGGGCCTTGATGCTTCGCCGGCCCTGATGAAGGATTATATGTCAATGCACGGAGGTGTGGAATGGGCTGAACTGACAACGGTTGTGCGTCAGCAGCAGGAGTCCGGCATATTATACAATGCCACGAAGATAAGGCAGCTTCAGCAGGATCTGGAGTATGGTCCCGGTGTTATGGATCTGTGCGACCTTGAACTTGAGGTCGAGGGATTCGATGATGTGGAGAGGATTACAGGCGGCGACCTGATAGAGAAGATTTCTGATGCGTATGCTGAATATGGGGAGGATGAGACTGTGATTCTCTGCCGTTCCAACAAGAGGGCGATCAAGTATAATCTCGGTATCCGCTCGACAGTGCAGTACAAGGAGGAGAGATTGGTCAGGGATGACAAACTGATGATAGTTAAGAACTGCTATCAGTTCCTCGACGGTGTCGAGGGCATGGATTATATTGCCAACGGTGATATTGCCAAGCTGCAGAAAATCTCCAAGTTCGAGGAAAGGTACGGCCTTCATTTCGCGGAGGCGAGGATATCGTTCCCGGATTACGATGATCAGGAGATTGTGGCGAAGGTTATTCTCGACACTTTGGATTCGGAGAGTGCTTCGCTTACATATGAGCAGTCGAATGCCTTGTATCAGGGTGTGAATGAGGATTATTCGCATATCACGACCAAGAAGAAGAGGTATGAGGCTGTGCGTGAGGATAAGTATTACAATGCATTGCAGCTGAAGTATGCCAATGCGATTACCTGCCATAAGTCTCAGGGCGGTCAGTGGAAGTGTGTGTTCATTGACAATGCTTTCTGGCAGGAGGAATTGACTGTGGATGATCTGAAGTGGCTCTACACGGCTATCACGCGTGCCACGGAGAAGGTCTATCTGGTCAATTTCAGAGATGAGTTGTTTGTAAATTAAGTGTTATGAAAAGAATAGTTTTATTGTTTGCAGTCGCAGTTATGGCGATGAACGCGGTGGCGGCGCAGGAGTTCAACAGTGTTCCTGCTGCATGGAAATGGCTTAGCAATGAGGAGGTGGTGTTCACTTATGACAGAACCTACACTGACGATGCTGCCTTTTCTGTGAATGCCCGTACAGGCGAGAGAAAGGAAGGAGTGAAGGCTCCGGAGAAGTATACCAGCTTCCCGATTCAGCCTGAAGGTGCAGTCAACCTGACATATTCTCCAGACTCCACTATGCTTGCTTTCACCCGTGACAACGATCTCTATGTGGTCAATATCGCTGACGGCAAGGAGACCCGTATCACACACGACGGTTCTGATGTGATTCTGAACGGATATGCTTCATGGGTGTACTATGAGGAGATTTTCGGACGTCCGTCACGCTACAGAGCATTCTGGTGGTCACCTGACAGCAAGAAGATCGGATTTTACAGATTCGACAACAGCCAGGTGCCTATGTTCCCTATCTATTCTGCTTTTGCAAATCCTGAAGCTGCAGCGTCTCAGTCGCAGAGTCCGAAGGTTACTGATCTTGCTCTCGGCGGTTCGTTGAGCGAGACAAGATATCCTAAGGCAGGCCAGACAAATCCGCAGGTGAAAATCGGTGTGGTGACTGTGACCCCGAGCCCTTCCCACGTCAATCCGAGCCCTTCCCACGTCATTCCGAGCGAAGCCGAGGAATCTATCATCTGGGCAGACTTCGACCCGACCCTCGACCAGTATTTCGGCCCTCCGTTCTGGTCACCTGACAGCAAGGAGTTCTTCGTTCCCCGCATGCCACGTATCCAGAACACCCTCGATCTCTATGCAATCAACCCTGCAGACGGCTCGAAGCGACACGTCTACAATGAGACCTACAAGACATGGCTTACATGGATCTACTCAGCAATCTTAACAGACAGCGGTCTCTATATGGTCCGTGAGTTCGAGACCGGCTGGCAGCAGATCTATTTCCTCTCATATGACGGTGAGACTTTCCGCCGACTCACAGACGGTCCTAACTGGGATGTGAACATCGTGCGTGTAGATGAGAAGAAGGGAGATGTGTATTTTACCGCTAAACGTGAGACAATCGGCAAGCAGGCATTATATAAGGTAAACAAGAAGGGTGTCATCTCTGCTCTTACCGATACCTATTATAATACTACTGCGGTTTCATTCTCACCGGACGGAAAATATTTCGCTGCTTCGTATTCGAATGTTACAACTCCTACCAAGGTGGGTGTGTTCCCGACTGCAGGAAAGAATGTAGGTACTGCCAATGTGGTTGCCGATATGCAGGGTCCGGACTACGATGCATCGAAATATGCCCTTGGACAGCTTATATCAATGACAACTGAGGATGGATTCACCCTCCCGGCTATGATTGTCTATCCGAAGAACTTCGATCATACAAAGAAATATCCGGTACATGTGGACATCTACGGCGGTCCTGACTCTCCGCAGGTACGTGACCGTTGGGTGACCCCTAACAAGGACAATCAGTGGTATTCGGAGAACGGAATCATCCAGATCACAATCGATCCTCGTGCCGCAGGACATAACGGACGTGCAGGTCTTGATATGATTTACTGCAACCTCACAAAATATGTTATCAAGGACTTCTGTGCATGGGCAGACTATCTTCAGGCTCTCCCATATGTCCAGGCTGACAAGATCGGTGTAGAGGGCTTCTCTTTCGGCGGTACAATGACATGTATGCTCCTCATGCAGGCTCCGGACAAGTTCCACTACGGTATTGCTGGCGGCGGAGTGTACGACTGGGCTCTTTACGATACCCATTATACAGAAAGGTATATGGAGACTCCTCAGACCAATCCGGAAGGTTACAAGGACGCAATGGTTCTCAGATATGTGGACGGTTATCCTGCAACTTACACTGCAAACGAGGCAGGGGAGTCGCCACGAGTGGACCCTGTCATGCTCAAGATCACACACGGAACCGGAGATGACAACGTTCACCACCAGAATACTCTCCAGCTCATCAATGCTCTCCACAAGGCCGGCAAGAAGTTCGACTTCATGATCTACCCTGACGGAATGCACGGCTACCGTGGCTACCAGGGTCAGCACTTCAAGGCTGCCAACAAGGAGTTCTGGAGAACGTATCTCCTCGAAAAGTAGACAGTCAACACAGAAAACCAGTACCGTCCTACATTGATTTACCGAAAATCATGTAGGACGGTATCTGTTGCCACACAGACCTCATAATCCATTTCTGTCCGAGTACCGGTTTGCCCGCACATGAAGTCCCTCACTAAAGCACGAGGCAGGCGGAGCAAGCCCTTGGGCGTAGCTTGCGCAGTCTGTCTCGAGCAGCTGGCTGGCGTATTTGCCAGCTGCGGTGCGTACCCTGCAGTCTGAAAATCAGCGAGCTGTCTAATTCTTTGGGTGCGTGGCATTTAAACCCCTGAGTGTTAGTTGATTACAGAAAGGCGATTCCCCGCCGAAAGGGCATCGCCTTTCTGTAAAGTGCTGATGGAGAGAACTTTATGTGCCACGCCTGTGAGTTTAACTGGTGAAGTGCGGTAGGGATTCACAATGTAGAAAACCTGTTTCGCAAAGTTTCGATCAACAGAATAGCTGTTTTATTGATTGAAAAGTACAATTCTTTCTTAAATTCAACTAAAACAGTGGTTTCGCAAAGTTTCGATCAATATATGTGCGGTTTTGTTGATCGTAATGCTGAGAGAGGCAGCGCGGCTGGCGAATACGCCGGCAAGCCGCTCAAAGCAAGCTGCGCGAGCTACTCCGTGGGCTCGCTCCGCCTGCTTTGTGCAGTAGACAAGACAAGCCCCCAGGGGATTCCTGAGGGCTTGAGTTATATAATCTGTGATTGATTCAGATTAGAGAGCTGGACCAGCTGCTACGAGAGACTTACCGAGGTCGTTGCCTGTGAACTTAGCGAAGTTCTTGATGAAGCGACCTGCGAGATCCTTAGCCTTCTCCTCCCACTGGCAAGCGCACTCGTAAGTGTCGCGTGGGTCGAGGATAGCT
>JBGVEY010000017.1:0-10479 GCA_045120635.1 Candidatus Cryptobacteroides sp. | reverse complement strand
ATTGTATAATAATTATAAATTTCTAAGCTTGTCTCTGACACTTCATAATTCCTTTCAAAAGAATTAACGCTTCTCGATAAATTGTATTTTTTCTCGGTACTTGCTTGTACAGTTTCCAGTCTTTTCAATGAACTTGTTGTTACCGTTTTTTCTCAAACGGGTTGCAAAGGTACGCATTAATTTTAATTCTCCAAATTTTTTTGACATTTTTTTGAAAAAATTTCTACTTTTGCCTTGAAAAGAGGTCAAAAAACCTCGGAAAACCTAAAAAAATTACGAAAAATGGTCTCACTCTGGGAAATATTTCTTGTCTTTGGAAAAATCGGCGCATTCACCATCGGAGGTGGAATTCCGATGATTGCGGCGATAAAAAGTGAGCTTGTGAAGAGAAAATGGCTCAATGATGAAGACTTCCTGGAGATCATTGCACTCGCCCAGTCCTCACCCGGACTTTTCGCAGCGAACATTTCAATTCTGACAGGTCATAAATTAAGAGGAACCAAAGGAAGCATCGTCGCAACTATCGGAAGCTGCCTCCCTCCTTTCCTTATTATATTAATGGTTGCGATGTTCTTCACATCATTCCAGGAAAACGAATATGTGCTTCGCGCCTTCAAGGGAATCAGACCTGTCGTAGTCGCATTGATCGGAGTTCCGATGATCGACATGATCAAGGCAACAAAAATGAGATGGTGGTCGTGGGTCATCGTGGTGGCATCACTTATCCTTGTGTGCTTCCTGAAGGTGTCCCCTATGTATATATTATTGTGTGTTATCGCAGCCGCTGCATTCATCAGCTGGTGGAACAACAGACACAATACTGACGGATCCGGAAAAGGCAAGGAGGGCAGAGCATGATTTTCATCGAACTTTTCATCACGTTCTTCCTGATCGGCATGTTCACCATCGGCGGCGGATATGCAATGCTGTCGCTCATCCAGAGCCAGGTGGTCACCGTACACCATTGGATCGATGACACGACATTCACGGACATTGTGGCCGTATCACAGATGACTCCCGGTCCTATCGGCATCAACTCAGCCACATATGTGGGATACGAGGTACTCACCAACACAGGAGCACCGGAATTTATGTGCGTCCTCGGTTCGTTCACGGCGACCTTCGCGGTGGTTCTTCCTTCATTCATCATTGTACTTGCAATCTGCAAGGTATATGAGAAGTTCAAGAACCATTATATGTTCCATGGCATCATGACCGGTCTGAAACCTGCGACTTTAGGTCTTGTGGGAACAGCCGCATTGAGCCTTGCAACGCCCGAAAACTTCATCGACTGGAAAAGTTTCGCAATCTGCGCATTGGCATTTCTGGGCATATTCTTCAAAAAAATCGGCCCGCTCGCGGCTCTGGGACTCGGAGCATTGGCAGGTCTTCTACTATACTAACAAACAGTTTCTGATATGAACTGGTTCATAGAACTATTTACTGCACAATCATTTATACAGGCAGTACTCTGCATATCCCTCATCTGCGCCGTCGGACTTGCCCTCGGTAAAATCAGAATATTCGGCGTAAGTCTCGGAGCGACATTCGTATTCTTCGCAGGAATCATTGCAGGTCACTTCGGCCTTGCAATCAATCCCGACATGCTGGCCGCGCTTCAGAACTTCGGTCTCATACTTTTCATCTACGCACTGGGACTTCAGGTCGGCCCCGGTTTCTTCTCCGCATTCAAGAAAGGTGGGTTCAAGATGAACATGCTTGCCACCGGGCTCATGCTTACCGGCACCGCGATGATGCTGATAATCCATTGGACATCGGGAGTCAGCCTTTCCGAAATGATGGGACTTTTCTCAGGCGCTGTGACAAACACACCAATGCTTGGAGCAGCCCAGCAGGCATTGCTGCAGGTTGAGCCCGGCAATATCGAAGGAGCCAACAACATGGCCATGGCCTGCGCTGTAGGCTATCCATTCGGACTTCTCGGCATGATTCTCTGCGTCGCAATCCTCCACAAGACGACAGCACACAAAAAAGCCGGAAGAAAGACAAACAACTCGTCGGACAACACATTCATAACCGAGTACGTGGTCACCAACCCGGAAATCTTCGGAAAGAGCATCCAGGATATCAGAAGCAACGCCGACTGTCAGTTCGTCATTTCAAGAATATGGAAAGACGGAAAGGTAATCATCCCTACCGGCGAGACCATCATCGAGCAGAACGAGCACATCCTCGTAATTTCCGGAAAGAAGGACACGGAAAGAATCAGTCTTCTGTTCGGATCGCAGGAGAAAGTCGACTGGAACAAGAAAGGAATTGACTGGAACGCCATCGACAGCCAGCTGGTATCCAGAAAGATCCTTGTGACAAAGCCCGAGATAAACGGAACGAAACTGGGAGAGCTCCGACTCCGCAACTCATTCGGTATCAATATCACACGTGTAAACAGAGCGGGTATCGACCTGCTTCCGTCCAGATCGCTGAGACTTCAGCTTGGCGACCGCGTGACCATCGTGGGAGAGGCACGTTCAATCGAAAATGCCGGCAAGATTCTCGGAAACGAAGCGAAACAGCTGAGAACCCCTCACCTCACTTCTGTATTCATCGGCATCGTGGTCGGACTCATCCTCGGAAGCATTCCGTTCGCGATCCCGGGCATGAGCATGCCTGTCAAACTGGGCATCGCAGGAGGACCTATCATCGTCGGCATCATAATGGGCGCATTCGGACCTCGCCTGCATATCCCTACATACATGAGCCAGAGCGCCAACCTCATGCTCAGGCAGCTCGGACTCACAATCTACCTCGCAGGACTCGGCCTCAGCGCCGGAGCAGGATTCTTCGAAACCGTATTCTCTGCACAGGGATTGAAATGGATCCTCATAAGCACATCATTGGCAGTCGTGCCTGTACTTGTCGTAGGATTTGCAGCAGCACGCATATTCAAGACCGACTATGCGAAGAACGTAGGTATGCTCTGCGGAAGCATGGCAAACCCTATGGCACTTGCATACGCCAATACTACTGCCGAGAACGATGAACCCGCAGTAGCATATGCGACAGTCTACCCTATCAGCATATTCCTAAGGGTAATCTCCGCACAGATAATAATGCTGATATTCTTAAATTAGCGCTTTCTTATAAGCAGATAGGCCGCAGCAGCATACACCAGAACAAGGAGCGTATGTACGCCCAGCTTGGCAAGAAGCTGTCCTGAAATTCCGTCGCTGATCGTCACGCAAGCAAAGAACGCGTTATCCACCAGCATAGACACGCCGTAAACCGCTCCCATCATCAACAGCAGACCTGCAAGTCTGCCCCAACGGTATGGGATAGGATAATATTTCGCGCCAAGAATTGCGCTGACCGCGAACATCACGAGATAGCTCGCAAGATGGCCGTATGCCGCCGCCCAATATGAGTATTTCGGCATGAAAAGAATTATGACGACAGCTGTGACGGCAAGGCCGGACAATGTGATCCATATGGCCATATCGGTCTTTCCTGAAAGTTTGTACCACATCGACACATTGAACAGCATTCCAAGTATCATATAGGACAGGAGCATCACCGGAACTACGCCAACAGCCTCGCGGAACTGCGGGCCGAGGATCAACGCTATCACATCAATGTAAAGGATCACGCCAAGGAACACAAGGCCGCAGAAGGCCGTAAAATATTCCTGGACCGAAGCATAAAGCTGCCTTGAGTCCTTTTCACGCGCACGGCGGAAGAAGAACGGTTCTGCGGCATAACGGAACATCTGGATGAAGAGGTTCATGATTACCGCAAGCTTTACCGCGGCCTGATAAAGACCGAGCGACGAACGCCATGCTTCCGCATTTGTGTCGAAATATCTGAAAAGGATTCTGTCAAGGAAGTCATTCACGACACCCGGAAGAGCCGCCACCATCAATGGGATCGAATATGCCAGCATCTGACGGAGAAGCTTCGGATCGAGACGGAAGCTCATCTTCAGATAATCCGGAATGAAGAGAAGTCCACAGACAACACAGCTGATGAAGATAGCCAGAATCACATAACTGAAATCCGGAGTCGCCGGAATGAAATTCAACAGCCACATATCCGATGTGGTCAGTTCGTGTCCGACACGCTCCGCCACTGCAGCACAATGCTTAGGGAACCATAGGAAGAGGAAAAGGTTGGCGGCAGTCTCTGTAATGATCTTGATTGTCTTGAAGACCGCGAACTTCAAAGCCTTTCCATCCTGCCTGAGTTTTGCGAAAAGTATGGCTGTGATGGCATCGAGGGCTAGAATTCCGCCCATATACATTATACACGAACCATATCCCTCATAACCGAGCGCCGATGATATCGGACCGGCAAATGCGATCATCAGGGCAAGGAAGGTGGCGCTGATGCAGAATACTGTTACGAATGCATTGGAATACACCTTCTTCTCATCCACGCCTTCCTTATTGGCAAATCTGAAGCACCCGGTCTCAAGTCCCAGCACAAGCACGACCTGAAGCACTGCGATATATGCCATGAATTCCGTTACAACTCCATAGCTCTCGGGAGTGAGGAGTCGCGTATAGATAGGGACGAAGAGAAAGTTTATGATGCGGGCAAGGATTGTACTCAGACCGTAGATGACAGTCTGACCCGCCAATTGTTTCAAGGGATTTGCCATAATGACAGCAAAAATAACTATTTTTGCGTGACTAAAGACGAAAGAAATGAAAAAGACTTTATTTGCAATATTGATATTGGGATTGATGCTGTCTGCGACCGTTTCATTCAACTCATGCTCATGCGGAAGAGGCACAGAAGAGGTCGAGCTGGACGATTCCACAAAACTCGCACTTGAAATGGAAAGAAAACTTAGAGAAGAGCCTGAATTCGAGGTTGTGACCTCGCTTGGCACCATGAAGGTAAGACTTTACGAAAAGACAAAGCAGCATAGAGACAACTTCGTCAAGCTTGCCGCAGAAGGATATTACAACGGATTGCGTTTCCACAGAGTCATCGAGGGATTCATGATCCAGGGTGGCGACCCATATTCAAGAGATACAGCCATGATCGACAAGTGGGGCACAGGCGGTCCTGACTACACAGTGCCAGCTGAATTCGTAAGCGAATACAGACACAAGAGAGGCGCTATCGCAGCCGCACGCAAGGGAGACATGGCAAACCCTAAGAAGGCTTCATCAGGTTCACAGTTCTACATCGTTCAGGACGAGCTCGGTTGCAGCCATCTTGACGGTCAGTACACTGTATACGGCGAAGTGTTCGAAGGTCTTGAGGTCATCGACAGGATCGCGGCTATCGCAACAGACAGATATGACAGACCATACGAGGACGTGATGATTATTTCGGTAACGAGAATCGGTCTCCCGAAGCCACAGGCTGAGACACCGGCAGCAAACGACACAACAGCGGCTGAATAATGCTTAAAGGTAAATTCACACACATATTCTTCGACGCTGACGATACCCTCTGGGAAAACGAAAGATTCTTCAGGGAGGCAGAGGTCAAATTCATCGAGCTTTTAAGCGACTACACCGGCCCGGAAGGCGTACGCGAGATGCTCTGGCACAAGCAGGAACTGAACATACCTATCTTCGGATACGGATCAAAGACCTATCTGCTGGGAATGACAGAAGCGGCTCTGGACATTTGCGGAGGTAAGATCGACGACAGGATATACAAGGGGATCAAGGACATCATCATCGAGCTCGCATACCATGAATTCGATATAATCAAGGGAGTGGAGGAAACCCTTAAGGCCCTGCATGAGAGATACACCCTCGTGGTAGCCACAAAGGGCGACCTCACAGAGCAGCTCAGCAAGTACAGACGTTCCGGTCTTGACAAATATTTCCACCACTGCGAGGTTATGCCGAACAAGGACGAGGAGAATTATCTCGAACTTGCGGCAAAGCACGACCTCAAGCCGGAACAGATCCTGATGATAGGAAACTCCGTGAAATCGGACATCGCACCGGTAATCAACATCGGAGGAATGGCTATCCACACGCCTCATGAGCTTGTCTGGGTACACGAAATGATGGATATGCCGGAATCCGACAGGATCATAGAAGTGAATTCCATCACAGATATACTTGAATTTCTGTAACAGAAACAAAATATCAGACCATTGTGAGCCTTCGCATGCAGTTATGGCACGATGTTCGCAATAAACTTAAACCGAATAGTTTTTTCATAGGTTAAGTTTTAGGTTAGAATTGCGACTCATCTCTGTTGTGAAATAGGGATGAGTCATTCTTTTTGTAGTCGGCCAGAAAACAGGCCATATTTCTGGCCGCGATGGCATTTTTCGATCGCACGGCCAGAAAATCGGCCCTTTTCCTGGCCGGCACTCAGCAGGCGGAGCGAGCCCTTTGGGTGTAGCTCGCACAGCTTGCTGAGAATCGCTGACTGGCCATTGCCAGCGATGGTGCCAATATATTATACACTCCGCACACCTTGACTAAAAATCCGGCAATTCTTTACCAAGGTGTGTCCATTTTCAGCCATTTTGATGGATTTTCCACACACCTTGACGAAAAAACAGCGATTTCTTTGCTAAGGTATACAAAAACGGCCTCCTGATGTGAGTCGAAAGACCGCTATCTTTATGCTTTTTCGACTGGTACCTGAATGATAGTCAACCATTTCTCTGGGTCTTCCTGATTCCAAATACCGTCCACATATGAATAACGTGGTGGTGATGTGATCACATATCCGTTTGACGCAATCCATTCAAGGACTTCCCGAAGATTTTCGTTCAGGCGTCCGTATGGACCATAAACCTTCATGCATACTGCTTCTGCGACTTCCGGAATCTGCTTAAAGGTGATAATACCGGAATCCTTCCCCATAGCTGCCACCTTCTCGCAATATTCGATATCTATATTTTCCTGTCTGTAGTCTCCGTGTTCGACAGTAAAGCAATAACCAGGCTCTGGACACTCGCATCCTAGACGAGACATCTCAGGGCCGATAGTCATATAGCACAACCTCCCAAGATCATCATACGATGGTATCTCGGCACGATGTGATGCAACAATGATTGCAGGCAATGAGTCAATGTAAATCTTTTCCATTTCATTAAGTTTCTTTTGGAAAGTTATCATCGCTGTCAGCCGGTCCCTGCATTCGATAAGAAGCTGCAATTGCTCCTGGCAACGGCATATCTTTTCTTCAAGCATATCAATAGTAGGACGCTGCGTCTCGGAATCGTACATAGCACGAATCTCCTCAAGACTGAATCCCAGCCCTTTCAGCTTGACAATAGTCAATGCCTTCTGCATCTGCCCTACTGCATAATACCGATAGCCAGTTCTATAATCAATAATTTCCGGCACAAGAAGCCTAATCTTCTCATAATGCCTCAGAGCCCTTACAGTGACACGACAAAGGCGCGAAAACTCTCCGATTTTTAATCCATTTCTATTCATAACGCGTTATTTGTCGGCAAATATACACTATGCCCTAAGGTACGAGTCAAGTCTTTTGATAAATTATTTATTTTTACCATAAGGAGCTTGCTCCGGTTCGCTTAAGTATTTTGCCTGCGGTCTATATTCACATCCGGAAACTGTTGGTCTGACGATTTCCACTGCCATGCCAAGGGCAGCAACCATCCGATAGAAAACAGCTACGCTAGGTATTATCACTCCGTTCTCAATGCGTGAAATATATGACTTGGTGGTCTGAGTACGCCTCGCCAACTCAGCCTGCGAGACTTTTGCATCCTTTCGTGCATCCCTGAGGATCAGCCCTGTGTAATATGCATATGCCTCTTCCTCAAACTTGATACGTTCGGGAGTACCTTCCTTTCCATACCGCGCATCAAGGACCTCATCATAATCCTGAATCATTGTTTCTCTTGTATTCATAATATTCCTCCTTGATCTTTAATGCCTTTGCTATCTGGCTCGTTGGTGTTTTCTGTGTCTTCTTCTGAAATCCATTAAACAGCACCACAATCTTTTCCTCATCAAATATAAAGAAGACCCGATATGTTTCCGTTATACTCTGTTCTTAGTTCAAATAGTCCTTCGCGAATGTGCTTGACAAACTTTGTCGGTAAACGATCTTGAGTCTTAAGCAGTACCAATCCATAATCCACCTTCTCCCGCTCTTTGATGGTCAAACCATCCATGAACTCGCCAAAATATCTGCCAAATGTTATAATCCGCCGTTTCATGCTGCAAATATATAAAAGGTTTCAATATATTGTAACCCTATTTAGCAAAACACTTATATACTTTTTACCTTTTTAGGATTCTATGCTTTAGGTTAGAATTGCGGCGGCCTTTCGATGTGAATCGAGAGGTCGCTATCTTTATGGAATTTTGTTATCTTTGCAGAGATATAAACACTAAAACAGATTTTATGGCGATCAGAAAGAGATTCAGTGAGTGGAATGAGACAGCGCAGACTTGGCCGCTTTCAGTTTCAGCAATGTCAATTATCGTATCAGCAGCATTCCTGTTCTGGAAGGGTTGTCAGATCACCTGGCTTTATGCATTGATCGGTCTGCCTCTGCTTTGCTTTGCGCTTACATGGGTCATCTATAAGTTCCTTTTTCCGGCATTCAAAAGAAACAACGTGACCAATGTCCTCGTCCATTTGCTTTGGACTGCGGTTTCAGCATTGGTGACATCATTCATTGCAACAGGTGAGATCCACTGGAGCGTTCTCCTTGCAAGTCTTCCTGTCGGACTTATAGCTTCCGGCATCACACATGGAAAGGGCAAGGCTGCAGCTCAGGCGTACGCATTCGAACTTATGGTCAATTATCTCTACCTCGCCGTATGCTCTATCATCGGCATCCTCCCTATCGCTACTATCATCGTATTCATGACGATTCCTGTAGCCATCGGATGTTCGAAGACAATGATGAACTCAGTGGAGGGCGGAAGCCATCTGACAAAGGATCTTGGCGCACGAACAGCGAATCTGTTGCATCTGTTTACAACATTGCTTGCTGTGGCGTTTGCAGTTGCCCGATTCCTTTAGATTCCTCTGTTCCCTTCGGTCAATCGGAATGACGTAAAAGGAAAAGTCAATCGGAATGACGTAAAAGGAAAGATCAATCGGAATGACGTAAAAGGAAGGTTAATCAGAATGACGTAAAAGGAAAGGTTAATCAGAATGACGTAAAGGAAAGGTCAATCGGAATGATATAAAAAATAAAGCCACCGGATTTCTCCGATGGCTTTTATTGTGTTGAGTTGTGAACTCAAATTAGTCAGCGAGTGAAATTCTCTTGAATACGAGAACCTTAGCCTCTGCGTCAGCTGCCTTAACGACATCCTTAACCGCAGTCTTACCGTCACCCATCTGATAGCCCTGCTCCTCGAGAGTCTGCTCCTTGAAGAACTTCTGGAGACGACCCTTAGCGATGTTAGCTACCATCTGCTCAGGAAGGTTAGCTGCCTTCTCTGCAGAAACGGTCTTGATGATCTCGCGTGCCTGCTCAGCCTGCTCAGCTGTGATCCAGCCCTTAGCCTGGTTAGACTCGATGTGAGCCTCGCTGTCTACGTGTGCAGGGTTGATGCCAGCCTTTGTAAGTGCTGCATCTACTGCCTTCTGTACGAGCTCCTCCTTAGTCTTCTCAGTTGCAGTCTTAAGCTCAGCGTCGATTACGTTCTGTGGTACTGACTCTGCTGAAACAGCTACTGGGTTCATTGAAGCAACCTGCATTGCAACACCCTTAGCTACCTGCTCGTCGAATGCCTTGTTGAAACCAACAACAGCGGCGAGCTTGCCAGTGATCTTGTGCATGTATGCTGAAATGTATGGTGCCTCTACAGTCTCGTAACCTACGATAACGTGCTTCTCACCAGTCTTACCAGTCTGCTCAGTTACTGCAGCCTCAACTGTTCTTCCGTCAGCGAGTACACATGCCATGAGGGCATCCTTGTCTGCTGGGAAGTTAGCGATAGCTGTCTCTGCGATAGCCTCAGCAAGTGCCTGGAACTCAGCGTTCTTAGCAACGAAGTCAGTCTCACAACCGAGACCTACTACGATTGCCTTTCCTTCAGCTACCTTTGAGATAACTGCACCCTCTGAAGTCTCGCGGTCAGCACGCTTTGCTGCTACGAGCTTACCTTTCTCGCGGATGATTTCCTTTGCGCGCTCGTAGTCACCGTTAGCCTCTACGAGAGCCTTCTTGCAGTCCATCATACCTGCGCCTGTCATTTGACGGAGCTTTGCTACGTCAGCTGCTTTAATCTCCATTTTCGTAAGATTTTTAAGGATTAATAATTACTCTGCCTGAGCTTCCTCAGCAGCCTTTGCTCCCTTGCGAGCGCGGAGCTTCTTGCCTGCTGGCTTCTCCTCAGTCTGCTCTGGAGTCTCTTTCTCCTTCTCAAGCTTCCTTTCGTCGAGTCCTTCCTTGATTGCGCCGCAAAGTGCTTCCATGATGTAAGCGATAGACTTTGCTGCATCGTCATTTGCCGGAATCACATAATCAATCGGAGTAGGATCGCAACAAGTATCAACCATAGCGATAACCGGAATGTTAAGACGATTTGCCTCTTT
>JBGVEY010000016.1:0-26326 GCA_045120635.1 Candidatus Cryptobacteroides sp. | reverse complement strand
CCAGACTTTTGCCGCCGGCTTCCTTCAGATTCCACCTCGCGATGGACACCCTTGCCTTTGGCTATATGCTTCCCGTCATTAGGGTGCGTTAGGGACTTTCACCCGTTAGAACATGCCCATGCTGGGCGTACAACAAAAAACACTGCAGTCCGGATGGACTACAGTGTCTGAATTTCTTTATTTACGGATGTCAACTATTTGATATACTTTGCAATAGTTGCCTCCATGTTCGCTCCGCGAAGGTTTCCGCCTCTTTCAACGATTGTTCCGTCTGGTCCGAAAAGGATCATTGTAGGAATGCCTTCGATACCATAGAGTTCACCAGGAATTCTCTGGCAGTTGATGATCTGACCCCATTTGAGATCCTCCTCAGCAATTGCCTTAAGAGTATCCTCAGGTTTGTCCCAAACTGCGATTGAGATCACGTCGAAATCCTTGCCTTGATATTTTGCATAAGTCTTCTTGAGGTTTGGAATCTCACGTCTGCATGGACCGCACCAGCTTGCCCAGAAGTCTGCAAGGATGTACTTGCCCTTGCCTACGAAGTCTGAAAGCTTCACTACAGAACCGTCTGTCTGTGGAATCTCGAAGTCTGTGAACATCTTGCCCACTGCTGTAGCTTCCTGAGCTGCAATTACCTTAAGCATGTCCACAATGCTCTCCTCCTCCTGGATCACCGGTGAAAGGGTAGCAACGAACTCGCGCATTTCTGCAGGCTCGAGAAGAGGTCTTACACTCTTGACTGCCATAAGACCGACAACGTTCTCATTAGCGGCAGCAACCTCTTTCATCTTGTCCCTGTACTCATCCATCATTGCCTTGCGCTCCTCGTCTGTAGAAGACTTCGGATAACGCTGTCTGTAGTCTGCATTCCATTTCTGGAAAGCGGTAAGAGCGTCTGTAGCGCCCTTGCCCTGTGCATATACAGGAGTCTCCTCTGTCGAGAAATCCACTGTCACACGTGCGCCGTCAAGAACAAACTGAGCTGTCTTGCCGTCAAAGCGTGCGATTGCTGTAACCATTTTGTCAAGCGGAAGATCAATCGAGAACTTGCCGTTTGCAGGAGTAACGAGTGTATCAAGCTTAAGAGAACGGCACATTACCTGCACCTGCTTGTCCGAGTCCTGCGGTACAACGCCTGAAAGAACGGTCTTATCTGTTGTGCAAGCCATAACCGATACGGTCATAAGGGCTGCAAAAAGGAATTTCTTCATAATTGTGAATGTTTCGGCTTTTAGAATGAGCAACCTACTGTAACCATAGCTACATTGCGCATGCGGCCCTCAAGGCTTACCGGCTCTGCGAGCATGTACATGAATCTGTCGCTGATCTTTGTATAAAAACTTACTTTGCGGATCTGCTTCTTCCAAGAGAGCGCAAGCTCTGCACCTGCTCTTGTTGCTGTGTCATACTCAAACTGCTTGCCCAACCACACGTCAAAGCTCTTGAGCTTTGATCCTGAGCTGGCCGCGTATGCTCCGTCTTCCTTATCTACACCGAATCCGGTATGTGCAAGCACATGAAGTTCCGGAGTGAGGTATGACTTGCCAATGTTGAAATCGTGCGACGCAAAGACATCCAGATCGATACGGGTAAAGCTGTGGTCACGGTAGAACGGATAAATTTCAGTAGTCTGAGATTTTGAATAGAATGCCACATCCGCACCGACAGTTGTAGTCGGGCTGTCGCCCTTGATTCCGGAATACCATCTGTAGCCGAGATTTCCGTCAATGACGATACGGTCAAGCACATGGTTGACGCCTTTATACTTGATCTGCTTCACGCCACTCGAAAGAGTTACAATTTCAAAAGAATTCTCATCATTTCCGAGACTCTCGAATCCAGCAGAAAGTGAAACCTTGTGAATACTGTTATTGGAGTGGAACAAAGCCGATCCGTCGTACCTGGCCTGGATTCCTGAGAACTCAAAGAATACCGGACTCGACGACGAATTCTTATAGCCGTAATAACCATCTCTTATGAGGAAAGTCACCTCATTACTGAAACGATCTGCAAAGACAGCCTGCAAAGAGCCACCATAGAAAGCATTGTTCATCGGGCGCTTCGAGCCTGTTGTAATAACCTCATTATCGCCACCAAGTTCGGAGATGGTACCATAGTAGCCACCTCTGTCGACCATTATGAAATACTGTTTGTCAGTCTGACCGTATTTTCCTCCGACAACCTGCTCAAGAGTACTATGATAGATTGCAGAGATTCCAAGGAAAATGTTGTCAGATGGTTTGAAACCCGCTCCGGCCTTGATATTCATATCAATCCATAGGTTAGAGAAGCGAGGGTCCTTGATCTTGGTAAGGTCTGAACAGTTATAATCGAAAGATACACCTGCAGACCAAGCATCATTAAACTTATATGCCATTCCTCCGGTCACAGAATACCATTCCTGCTGTTTCTTACCTACAGTTGCAGGATCACTTTCATAGAAGTTTACAGGATTGTAATCCGGATTCATCAAAATGGCTCCACCCATGTTCTTGCCCGCAGAATACGACCATCCAAGACCTCCGTGGAAAGTGATCTTCTCTGACAAACGGTAGAAAGATTCCGTGCTGGCCCCGACTTTATAACTGTCATCAGACTCGGTCAGAGAGACCAGACCTCCGTTACTTTTCTCAAATCCAGCATTGACTACAGCGATTTTACCATTCCATCCGGACAAGGCTGCAGGGTTGGAAAGTTCAAGACAAGGATTTACATCCTTTACAAATTCGAAATCGCGCAGTGCATCACCGTTTCCCGCGGCGGCCAAAGAGGCCGCCGAAAGGAAAAGTGACAATGCTGCAAGTACATGGTATCTCATGATATGCTTTTTATTGTATTATTACTTCAAAGATGAAACTTTCCTCTGGTGGAAGTCGATAGCGGTATTGTTTGTCTCTGAGTAGATGATATGTGCGCCGTTCTTGATAGAAGCCTCAGCGTCAATGCCAGAAGGGTCAGTTGAGAGGTTATCCTCCTCTGCGCTACCTGTACCACCTGCATAATTGTATACAAGCTTACCCTCGTTCTCAGGAAGAGACTCAGTAGCTGCCTTGTCGACGTTACGGTACGCTGTGTAGCCAAGTTTTGGAGTGATAGAAATGTGACCTGAATTCACGTCAGCCGAAAGTCTGTGGTGGCAGTTCTCCTCGTTTCCTGCTGGCCAAACCTCAATAGCGTCAACGAATGCTGACTTAGGGAACTTGAGGGCGTAGAATGCCGACATACCGAGAGTCTTATCGAGACCGTCTGAATCTTCACACATAGCCTTTGCAGTAGCTGCATCCATTCTACCGATGAAGAAAACTGGTGATGAGGCAGAAATAGCCCAACCCATAGGAGTCATAGCGAATGAATGACCTGTAAGATAATGACTTGATGGAATGTTCTCTGAAACCTGATAGTTGTTACCCATCTGATATGCTGGAATATCCTTGTTACTCATCCAATAGTACTCAGCCTTTGAAAGGTCCGGTGCAGCTGTAGCTGTCTGTGTATGGTCAATAGCCTGCTTGAATACAACCACGATCTGTGAATAAGGTGGGATTGTAACAGGATTCTCAAACCACCAGAGTGCGCTACCTGCAGGAACCCAATCCAAGTTCTCATAAAGAAGTGATCCGTCCGCCTGATAGTACTGGTTTGTTGTCTGAGCCTCGTAAGGCATACCGTGTGCAAAAACAATGTTAGACGCATCTGCAGGATCCGATGAGTTGTTGTAGAGAATAACATACTGACCAGCTCCATAGCTTGCTGCACCATCGTTAGACACACAACCTGAGATGTATAACTCCTTGATGATGATCTGCTGGCTTACTACCTTGTTGAGAGCAATCTGGAATGGATCTGTAAGACCGTTGGCAACAAGTATGTTTGCGTTCTGTCCGTTATAAGCGATACGCTCACCATCAATAACTTCCTTATGAAGTGCAGTAGCTGTATACTGACCAGGAAGAACATTAAATACTGCAACACCTGTCGCATCTGTTACCGCCTCATATCCAATACCGGTAGCATCAGTGAGAGTTACTGTTACACCTTCAACCTCAAATGGAGTTGCCTCGCATACAAGCTGGATTGCAACCTCGATAGGCTGCTGCTTAGGCTCCTTCTTGCAGGATGCCACAGCCATTGTAATTCCTGCGATGAGCAGGAGAGCACCAAAAATTCTTTTCATAATTTCAATGTTTTAATTTAATGTGTTAAAATTTAAGTCTTAATGTAAGTCCGTAATATGTCGATGGGTATGATGTCACCCAACTATTTGTCTTGGAAGTATAGATTCGTATCGGCTTGTTGATGAAGTTATTCACATACAATGATACTGAAGCCATCTTGCCGATTTCCTTCGTCATGCTGAAATGAGCGCTATAACTAGGAGTACGATAATCCTTGAGGTAAGTATAGTTGTTATCTGTATTCGTAATCAGAAGCTTGGACAAGTCAGCGTACAATATAGGATCGTTTTCTCTTGCCCAACGTAATTTCTCAAGATAAGGCACCGGAGTCGGGTCATCAAGTGTTGTATAATACTCCGGGAAGAATACTGTATAGCACTCGCCATCGTAGATTGAAGCACCCTCAACAATTGACAATGGATCTGTTCTGTCAGAAATCACGTAACTTCTTGCGCTTCCGTCAGCCTTCTCGCTGAGTGTTCTTGAGTAGCTGTGCAGGCTTGACTCAAGCTTAAGCGTAATCACCATTCCCACTTTCGGAATATGAGTGATGATCGAGAGATTGTTGCGTACCGAACTGCTCTCTGAACCGTTATTTGTGACGCCACCGCCACAGTACCAACCGAGATAACGGTACAATGTTCCATCATAGTTATTGGCATTGTTCACATAATCCGGTTCCATATTCGTATAGACAGAACGGCTTGAATAGAAGTTACCGTCCAAACGGATGGTAGTGTTGATTGCCTTGATCTTAGGGAAGTCGATCACCCACTCGAGACCGATACGTGTCGTAGGATTTTCTGCATTCACCATGATAGGCATTGACTCGAACTTGGTACGTACATCTCCATTGAGCTTAATAGGAGCATGTGCACCTGTCTTGTCAGACACAGTAATGAAACCTGTTGTCTTGTCGATAGAAAAGACTCTGTTGTCTACTGGGATAGCAAGTCCCTGCACGTCACTTGGATTAGTGAATGTGTATGTGAACGGATCAAATGTATTTGCAGATGAGTATGAGTCGATTGATTTTGTGTAGTAACCTGCAATCGAAATCTGGGCACCGCCAAGATTCACATCCAAACCGACCTCAGTCTGCTGGGCTTTCTGCCAACGGAGTGCAGAGTTGTACTGCACATAGTATGGACGGACATATTCTGCTCTATACATGGTACCATCCGACGAAACTGTAGAGTAGAATGCAGTATAGTCTCTATATGAAGGAACAGGATAGAGAATCGAATATGAAGGCTGCTTCACTGAAACTCCCCAGCCTGCACGTACTGACAACGAACGTACGAACGAATCGCCATGGCTCGCCTCTGTGAAGAAGTTGTACTTCGCATTGAAACGCGGTGAAATCGATGAAGTCGTGCCGTATTCAGAACCTGGAATGATTGTGTTATCGTTACGGATACCGGCAATGAGGTTGAGCTGCGAGTCATCTCCTGTATGGAGAAGGAAGTTCTCCTCAGCATAGAATGCAAGACCTGACATCATCGGAATATCGCAATAACGGTATTCACGCCATGAAGGAGCCATTGCAGGATCCTCTGCATATTTACCGATACCGAAGTTCTTGTCACCGGTCCAGTCACCACCGATCTTTACCTTATTATTGATCTTGCCGAAGTTCTTTGCCCAGTTGGCCTTGAGGCTTACTCTGGTGTTGAGAGGGCGATCATCCCAGCCCATAGTATTATAATAAGTTCCCGGGGCAATGAGAACAGACTCATTTTCTGCGCCATCTACCCAAGGTGCTGCAATATAATATCCTTCCTTGGTAGCATGTATAGATGAAGTAGCTGTCGAATTCTGGATACGCTCTCTCTGGCGCTCAAGCTTATCTGAATAGGATAGTGACGCGTTAAATTCAACATTGGTAATCCATTTCTTGCTGAGCAACCAGTTTGCTGAAATATTTCCTCTTACTGCGTTATCATTTCCTATATAGAATGATTCAAGGAGGCGGTCCGGGTCTGTCTTATTATCGAAACCTCCGAGGTTTCCTGTAACACCTGCAGTCAATCTGAGGGGCTTATCACTGAAGAAGCCTTTAGCAAACTGAGTACTATATGAAAGTCCGATCTGTTTACGGTCATAGGACGAATACGGAGACATCTTGTTTGAAATGGACTTTGCATACTCCGCACTTGCATTGATCACACCTCTTGACCTACCGTCCTTGGTCGTTCCAAGGCCGAAACCCTTGCTGAGCGAAACTTGTTTGACAGATGGGTTCGTTGTCATTGTAACCTGCCATGGAGTACGTCCCTTACGGGTATTGATCTTAACGACACCGGCAGTCATATCACCATACTCTACAGAAGGAACACCTGTGATGATCTCCACAGACTCCACGTTTGCAGACGCGATATTGTTTGTAGTTACACCGGATGTGCTTGAGAACGAAGAGTTGTTTGAAAGGCGCACTCCGTCAACCTCGATTGAAGTGTTGAACGATCCGCCACCACGCAATGAGATTGTCTGAAGCGAATTGAGGTTACCTGATGAAGTCGATCCACCCGGCAAAAGGCCTGTTACAGAAGCGACGTTGGTCACCTGGATGTGCTCCAAGGCTGCCTTGTCGATTGTACGCGATGTTGTAGCCGAGTTTGTATTGTCCTTGGCTGTCACAACGGCACTTTCGAGTCTGAGGTTGTCTTCCTCAAGCTCGATCACAAGTCCTGTGATATTACGGTTGACATTCAGTTCCTGATCAACTGTAACGAAACCGAGACACGAGACACTGAGCTTGTTCTCACCGGCAGGGACATTCTTGATCTCGAAATTTCCCTTGGCGTCCACGACAGCCCACTGCTCCGAACTAAGAAGCGCTACAGTAGCAAAATCCACCGCTTTACCGGTGGCTTTTTCCTTTACTGTTCCTGAAACTGAATAATTCTGGGCCATGGCTGCAAACGGCAGCATAAGGCCGATGATTAAAGCAAAAACTCCTCGTAACATGCTTATCTGACTTTAAAGAAGCGACAAAGATAGACAATTTTTCACATTGTCAACACCCCTTGTTAAAAAAATGTTAAGATACTTAAAGCGGTCTCCAGATAGCCTAAAACGGACATTGTTGCGAAAAAACCTATGATTTTCCGCAACAATGAACCTTTTGCACAAATCTTCATCCTATTAAATAAGAGAGCAGGCTCTTACCGGATTACTCCCGGATGCTGATGGCAAAACCACCACCTGGAGCCATGGTGATCGGGAGGACCGTATCGGAGGTGACAGTCTCACTATATATATTGTAGGCTTGAGGATTGTCACGGTAGTGGGCATCTTCTGCATCCGCATAGATTGTCGCCCTGTATGTCTTGCCCGGCTCAAGGAAGGCGAAAGGCACCTCAAAAGTCCGCCTGCTGTCATCTGTTACACCACCCACGAACCACTGTCCGTTCTTCTTTCCCTGACGGGCCACAACCAGATAATCACCCGGCTCTGCAAGAAGATACTCGGAACGAAGCCAGTCGATATCCACGTCTTTGATGAACTGGAATGCATCCATGAACTGTTCATAATGTTCCGGAAGGTCTGCCGCCATCTGAAGAGGAGAAGACATGGTCACATAAAGTCCCAGCTGGTTCGCGATGGTGGCATTCACCCACGAGCCGTTTCTGCCATCGGTAACCTTGGCAAGGTCCTGGACAAAGATGCCCGGAGTGAAGTCCATAGGTCCGCCGTTAAGACGTGTGAACGGAAGAATGGTCACATGATGAGGCATTGTGCCGCCGAAGGCCTGGAACTCGGTGCCGCGGGCTGACTCGTTGCCGATAAGATTAGGATATGTGCGGCAAAGTCCTGTAGGGCGTACTGCCTCATGCGCATTGATCATAATCTGATGCTCAGCCGCCTTCTTAACCACATAGAGATAGTGGTTGATAAGCGACTGGCTGTAGTGATGCTCTCCGACGGGTAGGATATCACCTACATAACCTCCTTTGATGGAGTTGTAGCCGTACTTGTCCATCAGCCCGAGAGCCTGGTCAAGATGGCGCTCATAGTTGCGCACCGAAGAGGACGACTCGTGATGCATCATGAGCTTGACGCCCTTCGAGTGGGCATAGGCATTGAGCGCTGCGATGTCAAAGTCAGGATATGGGGTAACGAAATCGAATACATAGTCCTTGTTGCAGTTCGCCCAGTCTTCCCATCCTTCGTTCCAGCCTTCCACCAACACCTGGTCGAATCCATGTTCTGCAGCGAAATCGATATAACGGCGGACGTTCTCATTGTTGGCAGAGTGACGGCCGTTAGGTGTTGCCTTTGAATAATCTGTCTTGCCAAGCTGTACGGAAGAGAAGTCATCGGTATATGCCCATGAGCCCTTGCCGGAAATCATCTCCCACCATACTCCTATGTATTTCACCGGTTTTATCCACTCTGTCGATTCAAGAGCACATGGTTCGTTGAGGTTGAGAATAAGGCGGGAAGCAAGCTGTGCTGTAGCACTTGGCGCCACCTGAACGGTTCGCCAAGGAGTGTTGCATGGGGTCTGCATACGGCCCTTCCATCCCTGGGCATCGGGAGTAAGATGCGAGGTGAACGTCATCGTCTTCGGATCAAGCTCCAGATGCATGCACGGGTAGTCGACAAGGGCAGCCTCGTGAATATTGATATAAAGGCCTTCATCTGTACGCATCTGAAGAGAGGTCTGCACTCCATTTAAAGAGAAAGGAGTCTGCGAATCATTGCCGCAGATAGCCTGGGGCATCTTTTCAGCGATCTTAGACAGACGGCTCTCCGTGAAGTTATACTCCTGGGTATCATAGTCGCCCGGAAGCCACCATGCCGTATGGTCTCCGGTAAGTGCGAACTGTGTCATTTCCTCCTTGATGACGAAATAACTTAGGTTCTTCTGATACGGGAACTCATAACGGAAGCCGAGTCCGTCATCATAGAGACGGAAACGGATGGACATCTTTTTATCTGAAGATGTCTGCACGAGATTGACCAGAAGCTCATTATAGTTGTTGCGTATCTGAGCCTCCTCACCCCACACAGGCTCCCAAGTCTGGTCAAAGGACGATGTCTGCACACTCTCCACTGTAAATCCTTCATAGAACTGCTGTACTGGCTCGCGGTCTACTTTCGAGATGGTACCGTCTGCGTTATAGATGAGTTTCTGAGCCTTAAGCACTCCACGGAACTCAAATCCCAGGTCAGACGGAAGGATCACTGCCCTATCACCGTAATCCAGTGAATATTGAGGCGTACCTCCGTCGCTGAGGCAGAAGGTCATCTCCATGTTTCCTGACGGCGATGTCAAGGTATGTACATCTGTTACAAAACCCTGTTTTGTACATCCTGCCAGGATGGCTAGGGTTGATAGTACTGATAATATTCTGTTCATCTATTGTATGGTTATTGTTTATTTCCGCCTTATCGTCTGTATTCCACTATGAGTACAGACTGAGGAGCAACGACAGTATCATCCGTGATCTCAACCGGACCTCCGGTGATAACGTTCACTCCGCCTGAGAGTCCATCCGAAATCTCCTTGTAATATGTCCAAGGGATATTCTTCGTCTCGTTCGAATTATTGATGTAAACAAACACGACGTCGTCATCATCATAACGGAAGTAGCCGTATGTATTGTCTCGTCTCATGAAATGCAGAGTATTACCGTCATGGATGACATCTTTGGTCTTCCTCCACTGGAAAAGTCTGCTCACATAATCATAAAGATCTGCAATCAGGCCCTCCTCAACGGGTTTTCCATCAGTATGTGTCTTAGCTGCCGCACGACCTTCTGCCGAGAAGAAATCCTGCCTGTCCCCTGGCCAGCCTCCCGGGAAGTCTGTACGAAGACCTCCATGGCTCCATGGGTCATTGACATTGGCCGACATGAACATCAGCTCGTCTCCGGCAAAAATCTGAGGGATTCCACGCATGGTAGCCATCATGGCCATAGCGATCTTCAGACGGTCTGGATTTCTTCTGACCACATCTCCTATACGTCCGACATCATGATTACCCACGAAAATCATCATATTGTCAAGATCCTCATAGACAAAGTCATGGGAGAGGATGTCATATACACGGGTCATGCCCTGTCCCCAACCCGGATTGTCCTCAGGAAGTCCCATACGGATGGCATCATGAAGCGGGAAGTCCATTATCGCAGGGAGGTTCGAATCGAAGCCGTCCTTGTTCTGATTGTCATCCTGCCAATAAGCAAGCTGAGGAATGGAAGAAGTCCAGCACTCGCCGACAATGTTGATGCCCGGATATTCCTCACGCACTGCAGCACACCACTGACTCATAGGTTCCTTTTCGTTATATGGATATGTATCCACGCGGAAGCCATCCAGAGAGGCATACTCGATCCACCATACTGCCCACTGCTTGAAATACTGAAGTACAAAAGGATTATTGAGGTTCATATCCGGCATCGACGGCACAAACCAACCGCTTTCCTGGATATTCAGGTCCTCTTTTGAAGCGTTAGGGTCCATGTTTGTTGAAAAGCAGATGTTTGTTCCAGTATATTCAGGGAACTGATGGATCCAGTCATTGAACGGGAGGTCTTCCATCCACCAATGTGAAGTACCGCAGTGGTTGGTAACCACATCCATTATGACCTTGATATCTTTCTGATGCGCCTTCTGTACAAACTCCCTGTAAAGTTCATTGGATCCCATACGTGGATCGATATGGTAATAGTCCGTACATGCATATCCATGATAAGATTCGTTCGGAACATCATCCTCGAGCATAGGCGTACTCCAGATGACAGTAGCTCCGAGATCAGCGATATAATCGAGATGATCGACAACACCCTGGATATCACCGCCATGACGTCCAAAATACTCATCACGAGCAGCCGGCTCAAGAGTATCGTCGGTCGTATCGTTCGAAGGGTCGCCGTTTGCAAAGCGGTCCGGCATGATAAGATAGATCATGTCGGCAGAAGTAAAGCTTTGGCGCTGGGCAGAACTCTCCTTGCGCTCCGATATTTCATAAGGATATCTGAAGGTCTTTCCGTCCTTGGTGAATACTATATCATATATGCCCGGCTTGGCATTTGATGCAATCTTCACATCTACAAACAGATAGTTCGGACTGTCGGCCTTATGGACCTTTGACACCGACACCCCTTTTCCGCCTTCGATGGTCACATCATAGTCAGAAATATCTTCACCTTGGATAAGGAGCTGGAGAGGCATTTTCATTCCGGTCCACCAAGACAGCGGTTCGATGCGCTCCACCGGACTGTCTACAGTGATTTGATACGACCATGGGGCCTTGAGCTGAGCCTTGACGGTCACCTTATTGTCAGGGAGGGTGCGGGTAAACACCAATGTGCTGTCATCGGTGGAAACCACCTCAAACCTGCCTCCCTTATCACCGGCCGCAAGCGCGGGATTGTCATGGCGCATCTTTATGAGCCATTTGTAAAAATCAGTATATTCATTCTCTTCCCATGCAGGAATCGGGTCTTTTTCGAAGAACTGGAATCTATGGTTCCATCCCATTTCCTGTCCGGTATAGATAAGCGGCTGACCGCCAGGGAGAGTGAAGGTAAGAACCGCCATCACTTTCGCAGCATCACCCATTCTTTCGAACTCCGTACCTGCCCATGAATTCTCGTCATGGTTGGAGGTGAACATGAGACGGAAGGCATCCGAAGGCTGGTTCACCGCGTCCTTCTCCACATATTCAAGCAGATGTGGAATATTCTTTTCGCCACGGGCGATAGAGTTCAACAGATGATGGAGTTCCCATGCATACGAAGCATCAAAATCCGAAAGGCTATGGAGTTTCGGTTCCTCGCCTTCAGCAAGCATGTACATTCCGGGATAGTCAGCACGAAGACCTGCAATCGTCTCCTTCCAGAACTCGAGCGGAACCTCACAGGCCATATCGCAGCGGAAGCCGTCGATGCCCTTTTCCATCCAGAAACGCATCGCATCTGCCATTCCCTGCCATACATCATTGTTGTCATAGTTGAGATTAGCAGTGTCCGACCAGTCTGCAGTATACGTGGTCTTTCCCGACGAATCCCTCTCATACCACTCAGGCGCACGCTCAGTTGTCCAGACGGCATCCGGAGAGGTGTGGTTCGCCACGCAGTCTATCACCACGCGAAGTCCCAAACGATGAGCCTCGGCAAGGAAATTCTCGAAATCCTGCATAGTTCCGAATTCCGGATTTATGGCTTTATAATCTCTGATCGCATAGTATGAGCCCAGAGTACCCTTACGTCCTTCCGTTCCGATCGGATGGATCGGCATGAGCCACACTATGTCTATACCCAGATCCTTCAGGCGCGGAAGCTGTTTCTGCGCTGCCGCAAACGTACCTTCCGGCGTGTATTGGCGGACATTCATTTCGTAAACCACAGAGTTTTCTATCGGCTGATGAACCGGTTCGCTAGCGCATGACAGCACGAGAAGCATAGCAGTCAACGCTATAAGTACTTTTTTCATATTTATATCAAATTTTGTTTAGACCTGTTGCATTTTTCTGAATTCCATGTTCTAGAAATTGACCAGAATCATATAATCCGAAGCATCCAGACTGAGGGATACTTCAGAGACGTTTTCCCATGTCATAGTTCCATTATATTCCTTCCAGTTGCCTTGAGAAGGAAGAGGTATCTTCACCTGAGCCGGGTTTACATCAAAATTACCGGCCACGACAAACGACTTTCCTTCCGCATCAGTACAATGGATGTAACGGTTGTTCCAGTATGACGGAGTAACCTTCCATGAGAAAGAAGCGTCGCTGTCAAAGAAACGTGGATGTGCATTTCTGAAAGCCAGAAGCTCAGCATATGCATCATAGAGAGCCTTACGTGCAGGTTCATTGAAATATTTCCATTCTGCAGGTTTTCTGCCGGTCCTGTCTGCATCTGTACCGGATGGATAGTTTATAGAGAAATCATAACCTAGTTCTCCGAACTGCCATATCATCTTCGGCCCCGGTACAGTAAGGAAGAAGGCTGCATTCAGCGCAAGGCGTTTCATTCTTGACTCAAGATCCGTCTTCACACTACCGTTACCCCATTTCTGTGCCTCATGCGCACATCTTTCCTCGTCATGACTCTCCATATATCCGACAAGCGAACCGAACGGCATCGAAGAGGTGCCTGTGAACATTCCGCTGAAATCTGTCGAACGCCCTCCGTCGTTCCAGCCCATCGCCGTCTGGCCATATGTCTGCTGCATATTTCTCCAGAGTTGTATGCCATACTCGCCAAGTATGTACTCTTCGCTCGGATCCGCCAGATGTTCAAAGATTACCACGGTCTCCTTATCATGAGCCCATATTGCATCTGCGTAATCCTTCAGTATCGCGATTCTCGAATCATCCTTATGCCCCCAGGCAGGAGTATTGCCCAATGTATTCTTCTGGGTAAATCCCTTTGTCAGGTCAAAACGGAAACCGTCGATATTATATTCCTCAAGAAGATAGACCAGATTGCGCTTGAAGTAGTTTCTCATAAGCTGCGACTCATGATTGATATCATGAAACACATTGTAATCATGTCTGGCCACTGCATTGAACCACGGATTGTCCGCAGCAGTAGTGTTTCCGTCCCAATACAGTTTCGCCATCGGGCAGCTTCCTGTCGCATGATTATAGACTACATCGAATATGACTGCAAGTCCTCTCTTATGGCATTCGTCGATGAACTTCTTGTAATCTTCACGTGTTCCATAAGCCTTGTCAAGAGCGAAGAACGAGTTAGGACTATAGCCCCAGCTGTCATTACCGTCAAACTCCTGCACCGGCATAAGTTCCACTGCATTCACACCGATATCCCTTATATAATCCAGTTTCTGCATGGCCAGCTTAAGGTTTCCTTCCTTGCCGCCGTTATCGGTAAAGTCTCGCAGAAGAAGTTCATATATCACCAGGTCGTTCTTGTCTTCAACCGCAAACTCCGGCACCTCCCATGTATATTCCCTGCGTGCAGTCTGAAATACAGAAACCAGTCCGCTGGTCTTTTCAGGGAAGGGCGGGATATCGGGATATGTGGATGAGGAAATCCATTTGTCATTCCATCCGTCATATACGATCTCAGTATATGGGTCATGTGTGATTACCTTGGAATTTCCTTTCTTCAGATAGTACTGGAACATATATTCCTGTCCGGGAACAAGACCGTCGAATCTGTACCACCAGCATCCGGCAGCGTCGTCACGTTTCATTGCGTATGCATTGTCCCTCTCCCAGCCGCTGAATCCGCCTATCACATAACTATAGTCATGACATCCGCCTTCAGTATCCACGTCGTAGAAGGCCAATCCCACAGAAGTGTCACTGAGATAGTTGATTCCATGTTTCCAGTCCGCAGGCATGGTCTCCTTCACCACCGGCTGTGCATCGAATGTATCGAAATCATACAAGTCGTCAGTAACATCCAGAATGATGTCCGGACGTGTCTGAAGCGAACCATCGGCATTCCTTATCACGATTCCGAGATACCATATGGCCGTCTCTCCGGAGCCATACCACTTCCTGACTGAAGGTTCCATGGACAATTTCCACACATTGTCAGCCACCTTCTCCATTCTGCATTTGTCGGTATTCACTCCCCATTCGGCCTGCACATGACGCCAATCGGCTGCATCATACCAGACTCCCGTATAGAAATAGAGATCAGTCGCACAATTATATAACGGCGACGAGGGACCTGCCTTATAATAAAAAGTCGCAGGCATGTCCGCATTCAGGCCAAGAGGCACAGAGACAAGTCCTTCCTTCAGAGTACTGAGGTCAATGTCTGTATCCCCTTCCGGAACAATAGGTTCTTCACATCCCGCAAAAGTGAATATCATGCAGGCAAGCAATGCAAGCAGTGAAAAGAATCTCTTCATGAAAACAAAGTTTTAATATATTGCAGCCGGAGGCCCGGTCAGGAGCATCCGGCTATGAAAAAGGGGCGGGCATATGATGCCTGCCCCAAAACATATCATGACTCAAATTACTGGATTGAACCAGTTCCTGCGTTAAAGTCGAGGGTTACAGTCTGACCTGCTGTCACTGCTACTGCAGCCTGGTCGTTTCCACCTGCGCGGTAAACGATCTTACCGTCGTAGATGTTGAATTCACGATGCCACCAGTTGCCTGTTGCAGCAGCGAATGTTGACTTAGCGTACATACGGAGATTACCTGCTGCTGCAGCTGTTGCAGTGAACTTGCCGTCAGCTGCTGTGAATGCATTCTTGCCCTCATCCCAGTTGCCGAACACGTCACCCATTCCGTAAACCTCAGCCTTTGAAACAGTAACGACAGCGTTCTTGTAGTCAACCTCGATCATGTAGAGACCAGCCTCAGAAACGAAGCAGTTACCATCCTTCACTGTGTAACCAGTGTCAGTTCCACGACCTGTGAAGTCCTTGCCCCAGCCTGTAGATACCTCAGAGAACTTGAATCCCTTTGCAGGGTCAGCGATATAGCGGATAGCCCAGAAGCATCCAGACTCGCTGTGAGCCTCAACCATAGCCACCTCGTTGCCAGGGAGAGCCCATCCGTTGATAGCATCACCGATAAGGAAGCAAGTTGTAGGAAGAGCGCTCTCCTGAGTAAGCTCGATGTTGTAAGAGAATGAATCAGCGATTGAACCTGCCTTTGCATTGTAAGTAAGAGTGATCTTGTAGAGACCTGCCTTTTCACCCACCTTGATGTTGTTGTTTGCATTGTTGTTGAGTTTGCCCTCATCATCAAGACCAAGGCTCACCTCAGCCTTAACCTTACCGTCAACGTCGAGGTTGATCTTCCAGCCGTGGCAAGAAGCGAACTTGAACTCACCGTTAGCAGACATCTCCTGGTTCTCCCAAGTGAACACGATTGAACCATCCTCAGCCTTTACAGCCTCACCCTTAGTGAAGCCCCAGCCGTTCATACCGCCGCGAACGCCCCAGTCAGCCTTCTGGATGATGATCTGAGCGCCATCAGGGAGGTCTCCGAGAGTGTTGTTGTCGAGTACGATATGATACATACCTGTCTCCTTGACCTGCATCTTAGGTGCATTCTCACCTACGATAAGCTTACCCTGCTGGATCATCATGTTAGGGTTGTCAGCAAAGTTCTTGCATGTAGGGTCATTCTCATCATAACCGTAGTTGACCTCAACAAGGTTTGCTCCATAGAAAGTCTTCTTTCCTGCCGAATTCTCGATAAGAGCGAAGTCCTTGCCGGCCTCAAGCCATACATACTTCTCGTACATTCCTGTACGTACCTTCTTCTCTACCTCGTTTGAGCCTGCTGACATGGCGTTCTTTGAAAGCACTGTTGTACCCGCACCTGTAGCATCTCCGTAAACGTAGAAACCATCGAGAACGATCTCATCAAGATTGATGTCGCTCTCCTTCTCTGTACAAGCAGAGAAGCCTGCCATCAACGCAAGCGCGCTGAAAATGTAAATGATCTTTTTCATAAAAATACTTTTAATTAGGTTTTATATGTTATAGATTTTCGTATCCCGGTGTCTGTGTCCACACCTTCTGACCGTTATCGTCAATAAGAGACTTCTCGAGTACCGAGAACGGAATAGGGAACCATTTGCGGACAGCTTCCTTTGCCTTGGCATCTGTCACATACTGGATGTCATTGAACTTATTGTAACGGATAAGGTCACGACGACGGATCATCTCCCATGTGAACTCACGTCCGCGCTCGTCAAGGATGTCGTCAACTGTCCATGACGATACATTTCCATAGGCAGTCTCGAACGCAGCGAGTGGGTTTGCATCATAAGCGAACGAACGCTTGAGCATCTTCTGGAAATCATCCGAGCTGACGCCGGACGAACCTGCGCCGCCACGAAGGATAGCCTCCTCCTTCATCCAGAGTACGTCTGCGTAACGGAACAGAACGAAGTCATTTTCGCAGTATGTATACTTGCTTTCCTTGTCGATTTCCCATTTGTTCAGACGTGCACCGTCGAAGTTGTGGGCATTTGAAAGGCTTGAAACCTCCTTATGAATGACAGTAGGCGTACCCTTAGGGTTCTTGTCATCGACAACGTCCTCATCAAGATATAATTCGGTTGTGCTTCCGGCCTTATATACAGGACCGAGGAACCATCCCCACTGTCTGGTGTTTGCCGTACCATTGAGTTCATTACCCGGACCTCTGACGTCTGTTCCCGCATAGAGTTCAAGAAATTCAGGGCGTGCACAGAAGCCGTTCCATGTATCCAGAAGCATATTGAAGGTCTTCTGTACACCATAGTGATGAGTATTGTGCACGATTCTGAGCTTATTGCTCATCGAACCGTTGCTTCTGGCATTTTCAGCCATGCCATCCTCGACAATCACGAATATATTCTCCCTGCTGCCTTCGTTTTCAATCTTGAAGTTTGCAAAGTAGTCGTTCTCGATCGAGTACGAACCGGCATCAATGACAGCATCGCAGCATCTTACGCAGTTGTCATAGAAAGAGCCCTTGTACTGTTCAGGAGCCTTTACGGTCTTGAACACGTTTTCCGGAGTACAGCCGAAACCCTCGGCATTGAGATAAAGACGTGCAAGAAGCGCATAAGCGAAACCCTGGGTTGTCCTTCCGTAGTTGGCAGCTCTGTTTGCATCACTTACAACCGCCATGTTAGGTGCATTGCGTTCAAGTACGGCAACCAAGTTGGACCATACTTCCTGCGGCTCGTAAAGCGGGCCTGTTGCCTCCTCGAACTTCTCGGTATAAGGAATGCGTCCGAAGCAGTCGAAAAGGAGATAGAAATAATACGAACGGAGCACCTCCACTTCACCTACGTACTGAGCATGAACTTCCTCTGACATGGAATCCTTGTACTTGTTGAGCGTCTCGATTACCTGATTACAGAGCACAGCACCTGAAATGGTGGTATTCCATACATTCTTGATGGCATCACCTCTGTGATCCCAAGTATGGGTGTTCTGCTTAAGCCAGTAACCACCGTCATTCCAGTCATTACCTCCGTTGCGTGGAACGCAGAGTCCCTCGTCACCTGTAATTGTAGTAAGTCCCCAGTATCCCCAGTGGTCATGTGTCCACTTGAGGTCCGCATAGATCTGTCCGACCAACAAGACCACATTCTCTTCGCTTGACATCATATCTTCCACGGTAGGATTACCGTAGTTGACCTCTTCCAGAAGGCTTGAACATGACGATGCAGAAGAAGCGATTGCTGCTGCAGCAGCCAATATATATATGAATCTTTTCATCTTTGATTATTTGAACGAAATGTTAAGACCTAACTGAATATTCGCAACTGTAGGATAGAAGTCGCAATAGTCGATACCTGCATTCCACACGCCGGTAGTATTCACTTCAGGATCCTGACCGCTGTATTTTGTAATGGTAAGCAGATTCTGACCGGTCAGATATACGCGGAGGTTCTCCATGAGAGAATTCTCCTTGAATCTGAATGTATATCCTACAGTAACATTGTCAAGCTTGATGTAAGATCCGTCCTCAAGGTAGTAGTCTGTAAAGAGGGTCTTGTTGCTGAGCACAGTGCCCTTCTTTGAGATGTCCTTCATAAACACATTGTCAGCAGCGCTTGCACGAGGGCCATATGCCCATCTTGTAAGGTTGAGAACATCATTTCCATATACTCCACGGAAGAAGACCGAAGCATCGAGGTTCTTCCATCTTACGCTATTGTTCCATCCGAAAGTAAAGAGAGGCTGGGCATTTCCGATCACCTGACGATACGCTTCGGCAGCTGTAGATGTATCTACCACACCGCCGGCAGGAGTCTTGAAATACCAGTTTCCATCCTTGATAGCCAGGAACTTATATCCATAGAATGCACCTACAGACTGACCTTCTACGAGAATCTGGGTGTTGGTGTTCATGATACCGTTCTCACCTACTCCACCTGAGGTGGTCTGCTTGTAGTTGAAGCCCTTTGAAGGATCAGAAAGCTTGGTGATGACGTTGCGGTTGAAGGAAATGGTAGGAGTTGTAGTCCACGTCCAGTTCTCTGTCTTCACAGGCACACCGCTGATTGCGAGTTCGATACCATAGCTGTCCATCTGTCCTGCGTTTGCAAGGAGAGTCGGATACTGATATGGAGGAGTAGGCACCTCATAGTCCCAGAGAAGGTCGCGTGTCTGACGATAGTAAATATCGAGACTACCGTAAATGCGGCTATCAATGAATGCATAGTCAAGACCGAGATTGTACTCATACTTCTTTTCCCATCTGAGGTCAGGGTTTACGTTCTGAGACACGCCGTATGTATACACATACGCTCCGTTATACCAGAATGTACCTCCGTTCGAAAGCATGGCAACCGACTTCAGGTCTGAGCCGAGGTTGTTACCGGTCACACCGAAACCCGCACGAAGCTTAAGGTCGTTGCACCACTCCTTGTCCGACATGAAGTCCTCGCCTGTTATTCTCCAACCGAGGCTGACTGCCGGGAACCATCCCCACTTGTTGTTCGCACCGAAGCGCGAAGATCCCTCACGACGAAGTGAAACGGATGCCAGATATTTTTCTGCATAGCTGTAGTTCACACGAGCGAATCCTGCAGCAAGCGTGTTGGAATTCCTATACGAAGACGCTCCTAGATAAGTCTTCTCTGCATCACCGTTACCGATCTGATAATATTTCATCGCCTCAGTCGGGAAGCCTTTATTGGATATTTCCTGACCGTCATAGAGGAAGTTCTGATATGAAAAACCTGCAACGGCAGCAACATGATGTCTGCCGAAAGTGCGCGAATAGTCAGCAGTTACCTCGAAAAGCTTGCTCACATTGAAGTCACTTCCTCTTCCTGCCTTTCCTGAATTTTCAATATCCGTATTTATGGTCTTGTTGAACCAGAACTTACGGTTGTCACCCTCCTCGAAAGCAGCAAATCCGCTCACACGTAGTCCCTCGACCGGCTTGATGTTCACTGTAGCCTTTACCGATCCTCGGAAGTAGTTTCCGTCCTGATAAGACTCCTTCTGATTCATCTGCTCTACCGGGTTGTGGATACCTGTTCCCTGTGGCTGATAGTATCCGTTCTTTTTGGAAGAATCATAGATAGGAAGCGTAGGGTTGAGGATGGCGGCCTGCTTGAAATCTCCGCAGAAATAGTCATTCCTATAGTGCATGTACGAAAGGTCATACTGAAGTTCGAGCCATCCGTCAAGCGCCTTCTGTGATGCAGCGATCTTTGCGATTACCTCCTCACGGTTGTTATTCCTGGCGATACCCTCTGCATTCTTGTAAGCTACAGCCGCACGATAGTTGAACTTGCTTGAAGAACCTGAGATTGCAACATTGTGGCTATGAGTAAGGGCTACATCTCTTGTAAGGGCATCCATCCAGTCTGTAAGGATGACGTTTCCGTTCTCATCCTGATGGATGGTCGGAGTAACAGCTCCGCCAGAAAGATCATTAAGCTTCACAAACTCCTCAGGGGTAGCCATTCCTGTATCCCCGTTACGCATCGAAAGCGAAGCATATCCCGAATACTCGACTCTTGTGTTGGCCACCTCGGAGAAATTATCACCGCGCTTGGTAGTGATTATGATCACACCGTTTGTACCTCGCGTACCATAGATAGCAGCGGCTGAACCGTCCTTAAGCACATCCATGGAAGCGATTTCATCCGGCGAAATATTGTCGATATTACTTACAGGAACTCCATCGACGATGTACAGAGGAGATGTACCGGCGCCCTTGTCGAGAGTCGAGAATCCACGGATCTGCACGCTGAAGCCAGTGTTTGTAGGGTCAGAAGTAGTCCTGATGATATTGAGACCTGCGACCTTACCTTGAAGGAGACCTACCGGACTTGTCTTCACACCGGCATTAAAGTCTTCTGCCTTTACCGAAGCCACGGAGCCTGTAACTTCCTTCTTTTTCTGTGAGCCGTAACCTATCACGACAACATCATCGAGGAACATAGCATCTTCAGACAATGTGATGACAGCGGGCATTTCAGATGCCCTGAAGGTCTGAGTTGCATAACCGATGCAGCTTACCTCCACGATTGCGTATGCCGACGAGACCTTGAGGACAAAATCTCCGTCCAGTCCGGTAGAGGCGCCGTTTGCCGTACCCGATTCAAGAACTGTGGCACCGACTACCGGTCCCATTGCATCGTTTACAACACCCTTGACCTCATATCCGCCCTGAGCAAACAACTCTGTCCCCTGCAGGAAAAGACCTGCGAGTGCGACAGCAAAAAGGGTTATTATTCTATTCATGAGAATTGTGTTTGGTTAGTAGTATTTTGAAATATTTATTTCGCCTTGATGAAATACACAGAAGCTGCTCCAAGAACGAGCAAGACTCCCGCAACCAGGAACATGTTCACCTGTGTTCCTCCGACCATTGAAAGTAAGAGACCGCCACATGCGGCTGCGACAATCTGAGGCAGGCAGATAGTACCGTTGAAAAGTCCGAGATATGTGCCTATGTGATCTCCTGAAAGCGAGTTGGTCAAGAGAGTAAACGGTATTGCGAGCATGGCCGCCCATGCCACTCCGATAAGCAGGAAAGAAATAAACAGCAGATACTGGTCATGGATGAAGAAGACTGATGCAAATCCGGCTGCTCCTGCCAGAAGGCTGACCACATAGGCTGTCTTGATGTTCCTGAACTTCGGAATGACGAGAGCCCATAGCACAGAGCCCACAGACTGTACTGCGAACAGGATGCCCACCCAGTTTCCTGCAGTCTGATAACCTTCCGACTTTACGTCAGTTGCTCCCCAGACGGTATCGGCGATTGCTCCGTTAGTATATGTCCACATGTACAGGAATGCAGCCCAGCAGAAGAACTGAACCAGGCCTACAGTCCAGAATGCGCTTGGAGCCTTTTTCAGAAGGGCCAGCATGCTTGGAGCCTTCTCCTCCTTATTGTCAGGATCAATACCGTGGAACTCTGCATATTCCTTTGGCGGCATCTCCTTAACCTTGATGGTAGTGAAAAGCACACATAGAATCAGGATGGCCGCGCCTATGTAGAAAGAGTATTTTACCGTATCAGGGATCTGTCCCTCGGGAGCAGTATTTGCAATGCCGGACCACGCGAAAAGGAAGGGGAACATGAAGCCCACAAGTCCTCCGGCATTGACTAGGAAACTCTGGATGGAATAGGCCTTGCTCTTCTGCTCTTCGCTCACCATATCTCCGACAAGCATCTTGAATGGCTGCATCGCCATGTTGATGGATGTATCCAGAAGCATGAGTGCCACAAGACCGAAAATCATCGCTCCGGCGAATGTAAAGCTGAAATTACCGGCATTCGGAAGAAGGCACATTACTGCGATTGCTATAAGGGAACCCAGAAAAAGATATGGAATCCTTCGGCCGAAGCGGGTCCACGTCCTGTCGCTGTATCTGCCGACAATCGGCTGGATCAGCATACCCATCAGAGGAGGAAGGATCCAGAAGAAGCTGAGACTGTGAGGATCAGCTCCGAGCGTCGCGAAGATGCGGCTTATATTGGCACTCTGAAGCGAATATGCTATCTGGACTCCGAAGAATCCGAAGCTTATATTCCAAAGCTGCCAGAATGAAAGTTTGGGCTTTATCATCATTGTTTTACGTGTTATCTTTTATGTCAAACCGCACGAAAGTACATATTAAGGAGAAGAATAATAAGCCGCTGAGGACGAACGGCAAGAAGACAACGACGAGTTGCAGACTTTCCTTGACGAATAATTTTCGGGTTGGAGAAGATATAAATAATTCCTACCTTCGGGTAATTTTTTCACCTATTGCATATGGAGCATATAAAGACCGGATGGATTATACATATATTTGCCCTGCTGCATGCCGCCACTGCTTTGACATGCAGGCTTTCAGGAGCGGAAGACGAACTGCTGCTGACCCTTCTGACAATGATAATGGCACTGCTGATATGCCTCAAACGGGGCTTCAATGTGGACTTCACCGCAGTATGCCTCATAATGGTAAACATAGTCGGATACCTTCTAGGTAATGCCGGGGCCTTCCTGTTTTCGCACCTTATCAATTCCCAATACGCCATCCACGCCCTTGCCACCACCCTGACAACAGAGATATTAGGCTGGAGCATCGTCGCATTTTCCAAAGTCATCGACAAAAACAGAGATGAGTCCAATCCATTGTCATACAGATTCTTCAAGTGGATAATCATTGCCATGGTGACGGTCTTCTCGCTTCGTGTCGGCATCCTGTTTCTGATCTCAAGCGACAGATTTGCCACAGGAGAAATGCTGCCTGCCGCATCAAAGGTGTTTTCAAATTCGTTCGCCCTCATCACCCTCATCTGCGTCAACATCATTTATGTCAGGTATTCGGGCCGATTCGGCAAGAAATTCGGTGAGACCAGCAAGATTGCCCTCCTTGTTGCATTCATAGTGACTTCCGCATTGATCGGAACCTGCATGTGCAGTATCCGTCTCCCATTCGAAATCACTGTGAGTTCATGGTCCGGATTCATCTTGAGATACCTTGTAATGATCATAACTCAGATCGGCATGTACTGCATCATCTTCATGATAAACTTCACGATATCGGCTGGAGATGAGATGCAGAAGGAAAAAGAGATGAAACATGCCGCACAGTACAGATATCAGAAACTGAAGAGACAGGTCAACCCGCATTTTCTTTTCAACAGTCTGAATGCCCTGGACTGTCTTGTATGGGAAGAGAAACCCGAACTGGCCAGCACCTATATACATAAGCTTGCCGGAGTGTACAGATATATGATCCGAAGCGAAGAGGAGGATCTGGTCAGGCTCAGCGATGAACTGACGTTCGTCGACATGTACGTAGACCTGCTGAAAGTTCGTTTTCCTGAGGGATATGAAGTGATTCTGGACGTGAGAGAAGAGGACAAGACAAGGTTTGTACTGCCATGTTCTATCCAGCTGCTGATAGAGAATGCATCCAAGCATAACGCAGCAGGTGCGGAAAGTCCTCTTGTAATAAAGGTAGAATCTGACGGGGAAAAGGTAAGAGTGACAAACAACATCATTCCGAAGGTGACCAAAGTACAGTCATCCGGCCTTGGTCAGAGATATATCAGGCAACAGTATATGGACTTGTCCGGAAAAGCCATTTCTATCGAAAGGACTGATGAGGAGTATTGTGTGACATTACCGTTGTTGTAAAAGTATGAATATGAAAGTATTTATTGTTGAAGATGAGATCATGGCTCAAAAGAGCCTCATGAGATCCTTATCACAGAATTTTACCGAATTGGAGGTCGTAGGGACAGCGGCATCTGTAAAGAGTGCGGTAGCCTGGCTGACCGATCCTGCCAACCACGCCGACATAATCTTCATGGATGTGGAACTTTCTGACGGCATCTGCTTTGAAATATTCCGTCAGACTGAAGTGACCGCCAATGTCATAATGACCACCGCATATGACAGTTATGCCCTCAAAGCATTTGAGGCCGGCAGCATAGACTATATTCTCAAGCCCATTGAAGCCGAGCATCTCAAGAGAGCCGTCACCAGATGCCGCACGAACAGAGACAGAATTGACGTGGACGCCCTTGTCCGTGCCCTGAAGGAACCGCCGGCAAGAAAAGAATACAAGGAAAGATACATGATACGCTTCAACGACCGCATTATCCCGCTGCAGACCTCTGATATCGCGTATGTGTATTCTGAAGACAAGAATAACTATATGGTCACTTTCGACGACAGAAGATATATCATAGACTCCTCTCTGGACGTGATCGGGGAAGAGCTTGGTCCGACCCATTTCTTCCGTATCTCGCGAGGCTGCATAGTATCAATGAAAGCTATAAATACAATTATAAATCGAGTAGGAGGAAAACAAAAGTAGGTTTTCCTCCTACTTTTGTTTTCCGACCTCTCACACCACCGTACATGCGGGTCCGCATACGGCGGTTCCTTATCTGCAATGATACTCTTTGTAGTATCCTAACAATGACGGATAGCCTGCTCGCGTAAGGATTCTATTGCTCACTGCGACTTGCATGAAGCTACCTGCTACTGCCCAATATCCCTTACTCGCATTGCCCCATTGATGCGCCCGCCATTGCGGTACACCACATCTGATTAGGTTGTGCACGCGTGTCCTAGGAAGTTTCCAACTCTTCCATATACACATGCGGATACGACGGTTCAACCATTTTGATATGGCTTTCAGATTGTTCCCTGCATCTGCATATTTGAAGTAGCTGACCCAACCCCGGATAGCGTTATGCAATGCCTCTTTGCGCTTTTCGTAGCCCATACCATTACTTCTCGCGGTGAGAAGTTTCAGTTTGGCCTTGAACTTAGCAAGTGTTTTCGCATGGATGCGAAGCCTTCAAACACCGTCATGGGCTGCATAGAATGAGTGTCCGAGGAACTTTATATCCCTCACACTACATGCGACGGTCTTTTCACGGTTGACTTTGAGGTGGAGTTTCTTCTCTATGAAGTTCGTGATGCTCTCCTTGACGCGTTCAGCTGCTCGCGGGGTCTTGCAGAAGATTACACAATCATCAGCATATCGCACAAACGGATGTCCGCGTTTCTCCAACTCCTTGTCAAGTTCGTTGAGAACTATGTTACTAAGAAGCGGACTGAGCGGACCGCCTTGCGGTGTACCAACATTGCTTTCCTGCACTATACCATTGACCATTACACCCGCTTTAAGATACTTATGTATCAATGATATTACTCTGCCGTCCTTGATTGTATAGGATAGTAGGCGCAATAAGAAGCTGTGGTTTACGGTATCAAAGAACTTCTCCAAGTCAAGGTCAACACAATATGTATATCCTTGATTGACGAGTTCCTTAGAGCGAAGTAACGCATCGTGTGCGGAGCGGTTAGGACGGAAGCCATAACTACTTGCACTGAACTTCGGTTCATAGATTGAAGACAATACCTGCGATAGGGATTGTTGGATTACTCGGTCAACCAAGGTCGGTATACCGAGCTGACGTTTCTTGCCATTGTCTTTAGGTATCTCTACTCTGCGGACGGGGCTTGGCTTGTAACGTCCATTTAGGATTGATGCCGTCAGTTCTTCTCCATGGCTTTTAAGATATGGGAGGAGTTCATCCAATCCCATATTATCGACACCGCCACTGCCCTTGTTGGACATGACGCGCTTATATGCCGCGTTCATGTTTCCACGGGACATTACCGTTTCCAACAGCATCTCACTACTCAAGTTCACTTCCACAAGTGATTCATGTGATATGCCTATTACGGTCTGCACTCCTGCGTACTCTT
>JBGVEY010000015.1:0-6470 GCA_045120635.1 Candidatus Cryptobacteroides sp. | reverse complement strand
ATCCGTCATTGTTGGGATACTACGAAAAGTATCATTGCAGATAAGGAACCGCCGTATGCGGACCCGCATGTACGGTGGTGTGAGAGGTCGGAAAACAAAAGTAGGAGGAAAACCTACTTTTGTTTTCCTCCTACTCGATTGTAACCGTTTATAAAGCGAAGTCGCTTATTTGTTTGCGATACAGTCCTGGTAGTCTTCCAATGAACGGAGAATCACATCCTTCGCCACAGCCTTGCCGTAGATGCTGATGAACTGCATTCGGCTTGTGTGCTCACCTGGGATGTCCTTGTATGTGCTGAAATAGTGGATAAGACGTCTGATGATGTCTGAAGGCACCTGCTCGATATCTGTCATCGCACCGTACACAGCGTCGTTCTTGAGGACAGCGATGATCTTGTCGTCCGCCTGGTTATGGTCGAGAAGTCTGAGACCTCCGATAGGACGTGCATTGACGATTACGTCACCGTGTGTAACGTCCTTCTCTGTCAATACGCAGATATCGAGAGGGTCACCGTCGCCCTCGATGTCAAAACGCACAAGAGCCTTGTTGGTAAGCTCTGCCATCTTAGGTCCGCAGTATGACTTTGGAAGGAATCCGTAAAGAGATGGGACAATGTTCGAGAATTTCTGAGGACGGTCAAGTGAAAGATAACCTGACTCCTTGTCTACCTCATATTTAACAGTGTCTGTAGGAACGATCTCGATGAACGCTCTCACTTCCTCGGGAACGTTGTCTCCGAGGCTGATTCCATGCCATGGGTGGGCTTTGTGTGTCTTTGTGATATCCATCTGTATAATTTTAAAACATACAAAGTTATAAATTATTTGTCAGCTTCAATCCAATTAAGAATCTTTTTTCCAATAATATGAGCGGAAATACCTACCAATTCTTCACATGGACGCTTTTTGTAATATTCAGCGGTGCGGTCTGAAGGGACAGGTGACTCCGGAATGCCGTGAATATTGTCAGAAGCCGGTGCCGAACATGATGTGAGTCCGAGGAGTTCCTTGCATATTATAGAACCGTTTTCGGCCTTGAATTCTCCCGCAACTTCTTGTACGAGAGCATAGTTTGCCGTACGCATCGCCTTGTCTGTCGGATCTGTGGCCGGCTTGATAAGTCCGGCAAGAAGAACCATTCCGCTCACGCTACCGCACACCTCTCTCATTCGGCCCATACCGCCGCCGAAGCCGGAAGAAAGCGATGCCGCTGTGGCGTCGTCAATGCCGAAGATATCATTATAAGCCAGAACTACGGCCTGGCAGCAGTTGTATCCGCCTTCCTTGAAAAGACGTTTTGCCTTCTCTACTCTTTCCTCTATATTGAAAGTTGTCATATTCTGTTGATTTTGATTACATTGCGAAGGTTGCGGAGCTGTGAGATGACCTTGTCAAGCTCAAGGTTGCTCGGTACCGCGATCTTCATGGTTATATCATATGTTCCCTGTCTGCTGTTCTCTGCTACATTGAACGCTCTCAACGAGGCTCTGAATGAGTTGATGATATCCATGATCTCGTTGATTACTGAAGGCTCCATGGCCGCCACAACGCGCAGACCTGTCTGGAAGTTGCCGCTGCTTGGAGTAGAACTCCATTTCACCTTCTGGATTCTGTACGGGTACATATCCATCAGTCGTCCGGCATTAGGGCAGGAGATTCTGTGGATCTTGATGCCTTCCGTACGTGTCACGAAACCGAATACGTCATCACCGAATACAGGGTTGCAGCATTTCGCCATACGGTAGTCGATGCCTCTGACATTCTTTGCGTCGATAACGAGGATGTCGTCAGTTCCCTTTTCCTGTACAACCTGTTTCGAGGTGCTTTTCACTTCCTGCTGAGGCTGTTCCGCCGTGCCCTCTGTGATCTCAAAAATCATGTTCTTGACTTCACTGACGTCGATTTCTCCCTCGCCGATGGCTGCATAGAATGCATTGGTTGTCTTGTATTTGCGCTTCTTGAGGATTTCTGCCATCACGTCGTCTGACAGCTCCATCTTCCAATTCTTGAGTCGGCGTCCAAGGAGTTCCTTTCCGTCTGCCGCCTTCTGGAACTCAAACTCGCTCAGCTTCTGGCGGATCTTCGTCTTTGCCTTGCTTGTGACTACGATATTCAACCAGTCAGGTGAAGGTTTCTGGTTCTTTCCCGACATGATGTCGACCACATCTCCGGTCTTCAGCTTCTCGTTGATTCTTACAGCCTTGCCGTTCACCTTTCCGCCGGTACATTTGAGGCCGAGGTTCGAGTGTATGTCGAATGCAAAGTCAAGCACTGTCGCGCCTGCGCTGAGTTTGCGGAGCTCTCCGGATGGAGTGAATACGAAAATCTCCTTGGTAGGCATTTCAAGCAGTTCGTCTTCGTAGTATGCTCTCATAGGGTCGCCCTCGGAGCCGAGCGGGCTTTCAAGCGCCTTGCGTACAGCTCCGAGCCACTTGTCGAGAGTCGCTTCGTGTTTGATGCCCTTGTATGACCAGTGCGAAGCAAGACCGCTCTCTGCCATGTCGTCCATTCTCTTTGTGCGGATCTGGACCTCAAGGTAGCTGCCTTCCTTGTTCTTTACTGTGATATGAAGTGATTCGTATCCGTTAGGCTTCGGATTGGAAATCCAGTCTCTGAGTCTCTTTGTGTCAGACTCGTACTCCTCTGTCACATACGAGAACACCTTCCAGCATAGTGCGTGCTCGATCTCTCTGTCTTCCTCGCAGTCAATGATGAAACGGATCGCGAACACGTCGAACACACCCTCGAATCCCACTTTCTGCTTCTGCATCTTCTTGTAGATCGAAAGCGCGGTCTTGGTGCGGACCTTAAGCTTGTACCGGATTCCCTCGTCTGAGAGCTTCTGCTTGAGAGGTTCGATGAACTGGGTTGTCAGTTTCTGTCTGTCCTTCTCTGTGCTCTTGAGTTTGTTCGTGATTGTCCTGTACTGCTCCGGATCTGCATGTCTGAAGTAGATGTCCTCCATCTCGCTCTTGATGTTGTAAAGACCGAGCTGGTGGGCGAGAGGTATGTACAGCATCATTGTCTCCAGAACCTTCCTTTCGCGGGAAAGTTTCGGGAACATGTCAAGCGAACGCATTACCTCGAGTCTGTCCGCAATCTTGAGGACGGTCACACGAGGGTCGCGTGAATATGATACGATGAGCTTCTTATAATTCTCTGCCTCAAGCTTGGTGTCCTTAGGCTTGATGGTGGATATCTTGTTGAGACCGTCGACGATTGTATAGACATCCTTTCCGAATCCTGCGGATGTGATGTCTGTCTCAGGAAAGAAACGGGTGGCTTCGTGAAGGAATACTGCGGCCACACACTCTGCCGACAGACCGATTTCATCGCACGCGATCCTGGCCACAGCCAGAGGATGTTCTATGAATGGCTCGTCGTTGCTTCTCTTTCTGTCCGCCAATGCTTCCTCTGCAATCTTGAAAGCTTTGTAAATCATTGCTTTGCCGTTCTCGTCATATCTTGGGAACAGCTTCTCGATACGCTCCATAACCTGTAGAGATTTTGGTTAACACACAAATATACAAAAAACGCACGTAATGCGTTCACAATATACTTTATTAATTGCCGGCTCCTCATTGTCCTTCCGCCGTGTGCATTTGGCGCGCACTTTGTCTATTGCAGATTTGAATTATTAAAAACAGTAGTGTATGAAAAAAGTTATAGTGACCTTATCGGTCATAGTCGCAGGACTTTCGGTGACTGCCCTCGACATCAACGCTCAGACTACATCGTCCCAGTCAAGACTCCAGCAGGACAGGGAGAAATGGCAACAGGAGATGGCGGAGTTCCGTGCCCGTTCAGCCGAAAGGCATGAAATAGACAAACTTACAGATTCCATTGCAGGCGTACAGGCAGCTGCGGCTGTCCAGAACAAGGATTTTGTGCTTGAAGCCGACCAGGTGACATTCAAAAGCGGAGCGACTGTCTTTGTGAATTCTACCACAAACTTCATCTCAGTGAAGGGTAACAGAGCAGTGGTCCAGATCTCTCCGAGCAATTTCGCAGCAGGCCCTAACGGAGTGGGCGGAGTCACTGTTGACGGATCCATTTCCGGTATGACTACAACTGTGGATAAGAAAGGCGGCAAGACCGTTACTTTCAATGTGAACGGAATCGGCATCAGCGCCATGATCCAGATTTACATGAGTCCTGGAAGCAACAGTGCCACAGCGACAATCTATCCGAACTTCAACTCAAACACTGTGTGGATTGATGGAGATATTGTTCCATACGAAAATTCAAATGTATTCGAAGGTAATTCATTATAAATCGAATTTAAATCACAAACATTATGAAAAGGGTACTTTTTATATCAACATTGGTTCTTTTGGCCTTAGCTTGCCAGAAGGAACCTTACTCACAGGACGAAGACGGTGAATATCTCGTATATACCGCTCCATCCAAAGACGTGAACTTTGCAGACTACAAGACATTCGACATCGCCGACAGCGTGCTTGTCATCGGTCAGACAAAGAATCCGTATTATTCTAAATCAGATAACGCCCTTGCTCTGATCCAGGCGTACAGAACCAACATGGAGAAGCTCGGCTACATCTATCTTCCTTCAAATCCTGATGCCGAACTCGGTATCCAGGTGACATATGCGGAAAAGACAGAAAGATACGTCCAGTATTATGACGATCCTTACTGGTGGCTTGATTATCCGGGATATTGGCCTGCAGGATACTGGGGCAACTGGACAGGATGGTACTATCCATATCCGGTGACCTATACCTACACAACCAACGCTCTCATCACAGACATGGTCGACCTTACAGCAGGCGAGGAGAACGGTAAGCTCAAGATCATATGGTCATGCTACATCGGAGGCCCTGCCAGCGCAAGCATCAATTACGATGTGAAGAGAATGGCAGCCGCTGTAGATCAGGCGTTCGCTCAGTCGCCATATCTTGATCCATCCAAATAGCAATCATAAAAATCAGATAGTATGAAAAAGATATTATATATAATTGCAGCTTCTGCAGCCATATTCGCTGCGACTGCGCAGGCGGATGCCCAGATGAGCAAGGAGTTCTACATCAACGGCGGATGGCAGTTCAACGGCACTCTTGCCAATGACTTTGCAGAAAGCGCTCAGGGCTATGGTGCATATCTCGAAAGCGGCTACTTTGTGACACCGATGTTCGCAGTGGGCGGATTCGCCAGCTTCAACACAAACAACCAGTATGTGCCTACGAAGACCTACACCTTCTCTGACCAGTCTGCCCTCACGACAGATCTGACAAGATCGATCTATCAGGTGCCGTTCGGTGCCACTCTCAGATACCGTTTCATGAGGTCGATGTTCCAGCCTTATGTCGAGGCGAAAGTCGGAGCACAGTATTCTACACAGAATATCTACATGTCGACATTCGTCAACCAGCATGAGAACTGGGGATTCTATGTTTCGCCCGAAATCGGTCTGACATTCTTCCCATTCGAAAGAACAGACTTCGGATTCCAGGTAGCGGCTTATTACAGCTATGCCACAAATAGAAGCAAGGCCATTGACATCACCGGATTGAACAATCTCGGATTCAAGCTCGGAATCGCATTCTGATAGAGGTTCCTGTCTCCACTTCCTTTTCCATTTCTGCCTTGACACATTCCGATGGCAGCCTCGGAGTCCGGCAAAGGGGAGTGGAGACTTTTGTGTAAAAAAGTGAAGAAAAATTTGCGGTTTCAAAAAAAATGTCTACCTTTGCAATCCAATTCAAAAAAACTCGTTTTGAGGCACTAATTGGACCAAGGATTGATTCGCTAGCTCAGTAGGTAGAGCACAACACTTTTAATGTTGGGGTCTTGGGTTCGAGCCCCAAGCGAATCACAAAAATACTGCTTCCCTAGCTCAGTTGGTAGAGCACGACACTCTTAATGTTGGGGTCCAGGGTTCGAGCCCCTGGGGGAGCACAAAGACAGTTTGATAGAGTTTATCAAAGTATGATAAATCGGTTTCTGAGATACTTCAGAGACCGATTTTGTTGTACGCCCGGTAGTGTACCAGATTAGTGGATATGCTTCAGACTCACTGCCCGTCAATAGATTAGATGCCCCCCCCAGGAATAAATACAGCCGAACCAAAGATTCATTTGTGTTATCTTTGCGCCCTTTTTCGGCCTTTAAATCGATTTTGTTTTTCGGTTTTGGACCTTCGTGTTCTAAATTAGTTGATATATGAAGTGTAAGTTCTGCAAGGGAAAGTGTGTTAAAAATGGGTTCCAGAAAGATGGAGCTCAAAGATATAAATGTAAGAAATGTGGTAAGACTCTACAGGGGGATTATAAGTATAAAGCATATGATGCTGATATAGATAATCAGATTGTGCTGCTTACAAAAGAGGGAGTCAGCATCAGGGGATTGGGACGTTGTCTGGGAGTATCAGTATCAACGGTTCTTGTTAGAATCAAGAGAATAGCAGATGGCATCAAGACACCACAAATCAAACCTCATAGAGAGTATGAGGT
>JBGVEY010000014.1:0-64523 GCA_045120635.1 Candidatus Cryptobacteroides sp. | reverse complement strand
ATCCGTCATTGTTGGGATACTACGAAAAGTATCATTGCAGATAAGGAACCGCCGTATGCGGACCCGCATGTACGGTGGTGTGAGAGGTCGGAAAACAAAAGTAGGAGGAAAACCTACTTTTGTTTTCCTCCTACTCGATTTCGTAATATCTACTATCTTTCGTATTCAACCTTAGCGCGAACCTCAGCGATAGTCTTTACGTATTCTATTACGTTGTCTCTCATGTCGTCTGCCTTGTAAGCTGCGAGAGCCTCCCAGCTTTCGAAGTCTGCGATCATCACTGCATCGTATGAAGTCTTGCCTTCATTTCTGTTGATGCCGATCTCGATGTTTGACAAACCAGGCACGAGTCCCAAGAGAGACTGATATTTCTCCTTGACGTCTTCAGCGAGTTCTTTAGCTGTCTTGCCATCTGATGGCTTGAACTTCCACATTACACAATATCTTACCATAGTTATTAGAATTTAGAACTGGTTAAACAAATTTGACCACTAAAGTAAGAACATTCTTTGATATGACCAAAATTAAATGTCTATATTTGTGATATATTTTCGTAAAATATGACAGACCACAGAGAACATACCAGAAGAATAGCCAAAAACACCCTGATGTTGTACGTCAGGATGCTCTTCATGATGTTTCTGGGCCTGTTCACGTCACGAATTGTCCTCGAAGCCTTGGGTGAAAATGACTTCGGAATCTATAATGTGGTAGGCGGAGTTGTCGCCATGTTCACCATCATTTCCGGAACCCTTACAACTGCCGTCACAAGGTTCATCACCTTTGAGATGGGAAAGGGAAGTGAGGCTCAACTCGGCAAGGTCTATTCGACAGCTGTAAATGTACAGCTGATCCTCGCGGCAATCGTAATCCTTCTTGCAGAACCTATAGGCCTCTGGTTCATCGACAACAAGATGACCATCGCACCGGAACGCATCCCGGCTGCGCATTGGGTGATGCAGTTTTCTCTCCTTGCCTTCGTGATCAATCTGATGAGCGTCCCTCAGATGGCGTCGATCACGGCACATGAGCAGATGTCCGCATATGCGTATATCGGCATACTTGACGGTTCTCTGAGATTTGTCGTGGCGCTTCTTATCGCGCGATCGGCATCCGACAGACTTATAATGTATGCTGCATTGATGGCTGAGGTAGTATTCATCATCAGACTCTGTTACGGGATCTACTGCAGAAGACATTTCCCTGAATGCAGATACAGACCGACCTTTGAGAAGGGACTTGTCAAGGAGATGTTCTCTTTTGCAGGATGGAATTTCATCGGCGTCTCCTCCGGAGTCCTCAGGGATCAGGGAGGCAATATCCTCGTGAACATATTCTCCGGTCCTTCAGTAAATGCGGCACGCGGAGTTGCCGTTCAGCTTAACGGAGCGATCCAGTCCTTTGTGACGAATTTCATGACTGCGGTCAATCCGCAGATAACAAAATCATATGCTTCGGGGGATCACGACTATATGTTCTCCCTTATGCGCAAGGCTTCAAGGATGTCATACTATCTTCTTTTCATTCTCGCCTTGCCGGTGCTTTTCAATACGGAATATGTGATGTCTCTATGGCTCAAGGACGTGCCTGAGCACTCTGTGCTTTTCGTTCAGCTCTTCCTTGTGTTCACATTGAGCGAATCCATATCACAGCCTCTTATCACAGCGATGTTCGCTACTGGCAGGATCCGCAATTACCAGATCATTGTCGGCGGACTCCAGTTGCTCAATCTTCCGGTTTCTTATGTGCTTCTGAAGATGGGCGCAATGCCGGAAGTGACAGTCATGGTGGCGATTGCGATTTCCCAGATCTGTCTGGCTGCAAGACTTATCATGCTTGAGAAGATGATCGGTCTGTCCGTCAGAAGTTTCATATCAAGAGTATACCTTAATGTTATAACCGTCTCTGCTGTAGCTGTTGTGCTGCCGATACTTGCTTCATACATCCTTCCGGAGGGTGGCTGGGGCTTTATCGCAAAGGCAGTCATTGCGGCGATGTCGGCGGCTCTCTCAATATTCTTCATAGGTTGCACCAAGTCTGAAAGGACTGAGGTTCTTGCCTTCATAACCAATAAGTTAACGCGTAAAAAGTAACATCATGAAGACAGGAACAGTCACTTGGATAAGTTTCAGGAATTTCGGAACATACCTGCAGGCCTATGCCCTTCAGAAGGCCTTGCTCAAGCTCGGTTGCGAAAACAAGGTGATCGATGACGCAAAGGTTGTAGCCGCTTTTCCGAAGAAGAAGTTCTCTCCTGTAAGGATGCTCCGCAGCATACCGTGGCTTTGCCCAAAACGTGCGGAATTCAACCGCAAGTCGGTTTTGTCGGCGGCTCTGTATGATGATTTCAAGAATACATACATAGATCTGGATAAGTTGTGGGAAACCAGGGAGGAATTGGCTGCCGCATATGATACATTCATCGCAGGAAGCGACCAGATATGGTCTCCGACCTCCTGTTTCGATGATTTCTACTATCTTGGATTTACAGATGCCAAAAAGGTAGCATATGCGCCGAGTCTCGGTACTACTGTCTATCCTGAAGATAGGGTAGAACTTGCCAGACCTTTCATAGAAAAGTTCTCATCCCTTTCTGTGCGTGAACCTCAGGGTGCAGAGTTGCTGAAGGACAGGTTCGGCCTTGAAGCGCAGGTTGTTGCAGATCCTACGGTTCTTCTGACACGTGAGGACTGGGAGTCTCTGACAACGCAAAGTCACAAAGACGAAAAGCCGTATGCGCTGTGCTATTTCCTTACATACAACAAGGCATACGTCGACTATGCAAGGGAATATTGCAGACGTAAGGGATTGGCAATGAAACTGCTTGTGGTAAGACCTGAGTTTGTCGGTCTTGGCGCAGATGAGGTATATACCGGTCCGATAGGTTTCCTGGATGCAGTAAAGGGTGCAGAAGCCGTGCTTACGGATTCATTCCATGCGACAATATTCTCGATGCTTTTCGAGAAGCAGTTCCATACATTCAAGAGGTTCAAAGACGGATCTGCGGCAAGCCAGAATTCACGTATCGAAAATCTTCTTGCCAAGGTCGGTCTCACTGAAAGATTCCTTGATGAAGCTTCTCCTATGGTTGAAGACAGCCCGATCGCATATGACAAGGTTGCCGCAACTATCGCCGAGATGAGGACGGAATCCCTTGATTATCTGAAGAATGCATTAAACCTCGCCTGATATGCTGGAGATATGTGGTAATACTCAATGTACAGGATGCGGAGCATGTGTTTCTGTCTGTCCCAAGGGTGCTGTGACGCTCAAGGAAGGCCGTCTGGGAGCATTGTGCTCATCCATCGATACAGGCAAATGCATTGACTGCGGATTGTGTGTCAAGGTCTGTCCCGTGACATCTCCGGTGGAACTCAACAAACCGCGTGTGTCTTATGCTTCCTATGCGTATTCATCGCAGGAGCGTGCAACATCTTCGTCAGGAGGTGCCGCGGCAGTGATGACAAACTATGTCATAAAGAAGGGTGGAGTAGTGTACGGTTGTGCTATGAAGGGTGGAATGAAGATCGGACATGTCAGAGTAGACAATCCGGCAGATGTGGTCCTTCTCAAAGGCTCAAAATATGTTTATAACTCGATAGATAAGGTTCTCCCGCTGATCAGGGAAGATGTAAAATCAGGTCGTAATGTCCTGTTCATCGGACTTCCATGTCAGGTTGCTGCGGTGATCAATGTAGTAGGCGAGTCTGATAATCTTGTCACAATGGATATGTGCTGTCACGGCGCGCCGTCGCAAAGAATCTTTAACGAACATCTTGCGTATCTGGGTTGGCCGAATTCCGACAAGGTCTCTTTCAGAAAGAAGCTGCCTTCGGGAATAGAATATGCCTTTACATTATATGACAGGCAAGGCAAATGCACATACGACCACATTGCCCGGGAGGATTATTACATGACAGGATTCCTCAATGGGTTGTTTATCCGCGAGTCTTGCTTCAACTGCAGATTTGCACGGTCTGAAAGATGTGCGGATATAACTCTCGCCGACCATTGGGCCTTAAGTGTGAGCGAAGATCCGGAAATGGTTCTTTCAAAGGGAGTATCCACTGTCCTGATCAATACGGAAAAGGGTGCAAAACACTTCTCACGCACCCAAACACTTCTTGTCTTTGAGGAAAGACCGATGTCGGAAGCCCTACGCAACGGACGGTTCGTCGCCCCTACACCCAAGCCGGATGAATACGAACAGTTCGTTCAATGTCATAGTAAGGAAGGCTATGCCAAGGCATGCGACAAATATCTTCCATCGCTGCAGAGAAAGATGTTCATCCACAAGATCAAATCAAGATATTACAAGTCACCGTTAAGACAATTCTTACGTAAATTACTGAAGAAATGATACCGAAGGTCATTCACTATTGCTGGTTCGGAAGGAATCCGTTGCCTGATTCCGCATTGAAATGCATCGAGTCATGGAAGAAGTATCTTCCTGATTATGAGATCGTTCAGTGGAATGAGGATAATTTTGACGTCACTTCCATTCCGTATGTGTCGGAGGCATATGAGGCAAGTAAATATGCCTTTGTGAGTGACTATGTGCGTTTCTATGTACTTTACAATCAGGGAGGCGTCTATTTCGATACAGACGTGGAGGTTGTTGCTCCGTTGGACGATATTCTTGAGAAAGGACCTTATATGGGCATGGAACGTGCCCTTTCCGGAGAAGTGGCTGTCAATCCGGGCCTTGGCTTTGCCGCTGAACCTGATATGGCTGTTCTGGGCGAACTGCTTGACATGTATGCAGGACTGAGATTTATCAGGGAGGACGGAAGTCTGAATATGACCACAATCGTAAAGCATACTACCGACCAGCTTCTGAAACACGGATACATGCCTGAGAACCGCCTTCAGCATTGCGCGGGCTTTGATCTGTATCCGACCGATTATTTCTGTCCTCTCGATTACAGGACCGGCAAACTCCAATGTACGGACAATACGCGCACTATCCACCATTATGCCGCCACATGGCATTCATGGAAGGACAAATTCGTAAAACTGAAGCGTAGATTCTTTTCCGAAGAACAGATCAAGGCAATCTCGTCATTCCTGAACCGTTTCCGCCGATAGCTTACTGACGGAGGCGGTCAAGGATGTCGTAGAGGAAGCTGTATCTTTTCGGGAACCATCCGAATATCATACCCTCTATCCTATGCGTGATGGCAGAGGATTTCTTCAGGTATCCGAACAGTTCCTTCTTTTCGAAGATTGTTTTCTTAAGTTCTTCTCTTGATTCTTCCGGCAGACTGCGCATTAGTCTGATTGTAGAGTTGATGCAGTCAGATACCTGCTTGTAGATATACGGGCGGTACGCCTCCTCGATCTTTGTTTCCGCGAATTCCACGAGCATGTCGATGATCTTCAGAAGGTCATATCCGCGTTTAGGATTCGGAGTCCTTGTGATAGAGAACGGTGTCTGGACTACAAGGTAGATGATGTCGTTGATTGAAGCGACCTTCTTCGCATAGTAGTAGGCGCGTGGAGTGAACTCATTGTCCTCATGGTAAAGACCTGGGTAGAATCTCAATCCCTGCTCCTCCAGGAATCCCTTTCTGTATATAGCGAACGGTGCACATACCTGGAATCGGCCCTTGAGGAGTTCCTTGCCGGTCTTTATTCTGTCGTCGAAGTAACTGTATCTGCGTGCAAGATTGCCGTTTACCACATTCGCTGCACAGAAACGGAGCATGTCGAGGTTGTCTTTAGTGCATCTTTCCATGAGGTCGACAAGGCAGTTTTCCGCGATATAGTCGTCGCTGTCCAGGAGCATGATGTATTTGCCGAAGGCTGCCTCGATTCCGGCATTTCGTGCCATACTGAGTCCTTTGTTCTCCTGAGAAATGATTCTGATGTTGCTGTGTTCAGCCGCCCATTTCTCCGCCACTTCCTGAGTCTTGTCGGTAGATCCGTCGTTGATTACGATAATTTCATATTTGCTTGGATCAAGGTCCTGGATGCAGCATGACTGAAGACATCTGTCAAGGTGGTGCTCGGAGTTATATGACGGGATGACGATGGAAAGTTCCTTTTCGTCACAGATGTCGATCCATTCGTATTCACCTCCCCAGAGTTCGAGGAACTTCATGAAATCCGCGTTGCTGATGACTGTGCTTGCTGTGTTGTCGCAAGGGTGGAAACTTACTCTCTCGGCCTTCTGCAGGTCTTTGTCAAGGAAGAGTTTCACTCTGTGTCCGTTTTCGAACAGTTCCTTTGCCGCTACACCTTCGGCAGGCTTGCCTTCCTCATCTGTAAGGTTCATGTCGTTGATCAGGCCGAATGGCGAAACTGAACCCGGGAGGAGTCCGAGGCAACGCTCCATTCTTTCCTGTGAAGCGAACGAAAGTTTGCCCTGTCTGAGACTCTTTTCAAGTGTGTGGATGGAGAGTTCCTTATGGCATTCGAAGACAACAAGGTAGTGCCTGTTGCCTTTGTGGTTGCGGAAGAAAAGGTTCTTGCAATGGGTGGAATCGATCTCTTTCCAGTATTCCAATGCAAGTTCGATAGTAGGGAGAGGGGGATGATGGTGTGTCTTGAATTCAATGCCGTTTGACTCAAGGAATTTCTCTACTTTTTCTGTCTTTTCGTTTACCATAAGGATTTGTTTGAATAGATTGCAAAATTATAGAAACTGTTTAAATTTTCTACGAAAATTCCTTATTAATTTAATCGATTTCTCATTTGATCTTTATGAGTCTTTTTGGTCTGTTTTTCCTATTATTTTCGTCAGATAGAATAACTATCATCCTCAAATAATAGAAAAAACATCCTCAAAAATCCAACATAAATCTTCAAATGATAAAATTTAATCAGTTTCTAACGATTTTCTGATTAACTTTGTATGATTGATGAAGAGATTCTATGACTGAAAAGAGGACAATATGGGATCCGCTGAGGAAGAAGGAGGTGGCGCTGACTCCGGAGGAGCATGTGCGTCAGTGGTTTATCGGAGTTCTTACACAGAATCTGCATGTGCCGATGCATCTGATGATGAGCGAGACAGGCTTCAGACTTGGCGAAAAGCAGTTCCGTGCGGATATTCTCGTATATGACAGAAATGCCAAGCCTCTGATGGTGGTGGAATGCAAGAGACCGGAGGTCGAACTTACCCCGGAGGTCCTCGATCAGGCAATTCGATACAATATGGTCTTGAATGTAAGGTATATGGCCATTACAAACGGTAAGGCGACATATATTTGCGGAAAGACAGAGACGGGATATGGTTTCCTCGATCATGTTCCCAATTATGAAGAAATGATATGTCAACAATAACACACGGTTTTCTCGATCATAAGATTTTCAGGATAGTTTCGGAAACTGCCGCAGAGCAGGGTGTCAGAGCCTTTGTCATCGGTGGATATGTCCGTGACTGTTTCCTTGGCCGTCCAAGCAAGGATATAGACATTGTCGTCGAAGGCAGCGGTATTGCAATTGCCGAGGCAGTTGCTGAGAAGGTGCATTCGAATGTTTCAGTATTCAGGAACTTCGGTACTGCCATGCTCAGATACAAGGGTATCGAGGTGGAGTTCGTGGGTGCCCGAAAGGAATCATATAACCGCAACTCCCGTAAACCTATCGTTGAAGACGGAACTCTCGAGGACGATCAGCTCAGAAGAGACTTTACAATCAATGCGATGGCGTTCAGCCTCCAACAGGAGGATTTCGGAGCGCTGGTGGATCCGTTCGGCGGAATCAGAGACCTTGCGGCGGGTATCATCCGTACACCGCTTGATCCTGACACAACATACAGTGACGACCCTCTGCGAATGGTCCGTGCCGTGCGATTTGCCACAAAACTTTCCACTCCGGAACTTGAATTCAAGATCGTTCAGGAGTCCAAGGATTCCATCCGCAGAAACCTTCACCGTATGGAGATTCTCTCCAAGGAAAGAATAGTAGAGGAACTCAATAAGATATTGGTGACATCCAGACCGTCAATGGGTTTCAGGCTTCTTGACGAGACCGGTCTACTTGACTGGATTCTTCCGCAGCTGGTGAAACTCAAGGGTGTCGAGAGTATCGAAGGCAAGGAGCACAAGGAGAATTTCTCACATACTCTCGAGGTACTGGACAATGTTGCAAAGTACGAAGAAGAGGCGATTGCCGCAGGTCAGTTGAAAGACTATGTCTTCGAAGATGGAGTAGAGGTGGAGAAGGTCCGCACCGAACCGAATGTCTGGCTCAGATGGGCTGCGCTTCTTCATGATATCGCAAAGCCGGCTACAAAGAAATACGATGCAGCTTTAGGATGGACATTCCATGGCCATGAAGTCCTTGGATCAAGATGGGTTCCGAAGATTTTCCAGTCAATGAAGATGCCTCTGAATGAGAAGATGAAGTATGTTCAGAAGCTCGTGGGACTGCATCTCAGACCGATTGCCCTCGTTACGGATGAGGTTACCGATTCTGCTGTCCGCCGACTTCTGTTCGACGCAGGAAACGATATCGACGATCTCATGCTTCTCTGCAACGCCGACATCACTTCAAAGAATCCTCGCAAGGTGGCACGCCTCCGTCAGAACTTCGAACTCGTGAAGGAGAAACTTGTCATTGTAGAAGCCAAGGATGCCCTCCGTAACTGGAAAAACCCTATTACCGGTGACTATGTAATGGAACTTTTCGGAATTTCTCCTTGCAATACCATCGGTCAGTTGAAGGAAATGGTGAAGAATGCGATCCTTGACGGACAGATAGAAAATACATTCGAGGCGGCAGACGAATATATGCGCAAATGTGCCGCGGAAATTGGACTTTTCCCTAAATGAAGATCATAGCAGACTATATTGAATATATTGCCACTGTACGTAGATACTCAACGCGTACTGTGGCAATTTATGAATATGTCCTTGACGATTATGCTTCAGCCGTCAAAGCTTCAGACGATAGTGATTTTATTGCTGCGTTGAATGTGTCGGAACTCCGTTCCTACGAGATGACGATGATGGATGCCAGGAAACTGTCGGCTAAGACGGTCAATCAGCATATGTCCGTACTCAGCAGCTTCTGCAGATATCTTATAAAGAAAGACCGTATCGGGTCGAATCCTGTTGCACTGGTATCCAGACCGCGTCAGCAGAAGCGTCTGCCTGAGTTCTACAAGGAGGAATCCATGCGGGCATATTTTGAACATACCGGACATGCCGTGGATTCAGCTGCCTTGGAAGCCTTTATTGAGGCTCCTTTTACTGATTCCGGCAGACAGGCATACGAAAAACGCCTTGCACGACTTATAGTAAGTATCCTGTATTCCCTCGGCATCAGACGCTCTGAGTTGTTAGGTCTGACCGTCGGAAGTGTGGATTTTGGCAGAAAAGTTGTCAAAATACACGGAAAGGGAGATAAAATGCGAGAAATTCCTATTGTCGCATCATTATCTGAAGAAATTTTATTATATTTGAAAGCAGTTGAGGCCGTGTGCGGTGAGAAAAGATCTTTGAAAGAACCTTTGCTGGTCACATACAGGATGAATCCGATTTATCCGGTGTATGTGGACAGGACGATCAAGAGCGAGCTTGCGGATGTGGAAGGCATCACGGGACGGCGTTCCCCGCATGTTCTGAGGCATTCTCTTGCTACCGGACTTCTCAATGATGGCAGTGATCTTCACTCAATCAAAGAGATGCTTGGGCACTCTTCATTGGCGACTACTCAGATTTATACCCACAGTAGCATTGCCCAACTGAAGACTATTTATGAACAAGCCCACCCAAGGGCAAAAAACGGAGGTAAACATGGAGATTAGAGTTCAATCCATCAAGTTCAATGCAGACCAGAAACTGTTGGACTTTATTGAAAAGAAATTCTCAAGAATCGAGAAATTCTACGATGCGATTACAGGTGTAGATGTGGCGCTTTCATTGCTTCCAGATCAGGAAAACAAAAATGTCAAGGTAATCGTGTCGATCCCTGGCGGTACAGTGGTTGTCGAGAAGAATGCCAAGACCTTCGAGGATGCAGTTGTCGACTGCGCAGACATTCTCAAGGAGAAACTCGTAAAAGAGAAAGAAAAGAGAGCATAAGATTTAATATAATAACATGGCAGAGCACCGAGAAATCGGTGCTTTTTTCGTATATTTGCGCTTCTATGGCTAAAGGATTTCAAGATACTGACTCTCTTTGCAGGGAGCTTGTGAAGGAGGCCTGTTCGGGCGTCTTCAAGCCGGTTTATCTTCTTATGGGAGATGAGCCGTATTATGTTGATATGGTGTGCGATGCGATTCTTGAGCATTGCCTCGACGAAAGCGAAAGGGATTTCAATCAGACCGTCTGTTACGGAGCTGATGTTGATGCCGATGCTGTGATCACTGCTGCAAGACGTTATCCTATGTTTGCGGACCGTCAGCTTGTGGTCATCAAGGAGGCACAGATGATGAAGAGCCTTGAGGATCTTGCGGTGTATTGTCAGAAGCCCCTTGAGTCTACCGTCCTTGTCATAGCCATGCATGGCGCATCTGCCGACAAGAGAAAATCGTTGTACAAGACAGTTTCTAAGATGGGAGTCGTGGTTGAGTCCCAGGCTCTTCGTGACTATGAGGTGCCGAGATGGATTCCGATGTACTATCAGACAAAGGGACTGAAGATCACTCCGGATGCAGCGGCTCTTCTGGCGGAACATGCAGGTACGGATCTGGCGAAGATTGCAGTAGAGACCGAGAAGATGCTGAAGAATCTCCCGGAAGGAACGGTTGAAGTTAACGCTGCAGATATCGAGAAGAACGTAGGTATCAGCCGCCAGTTCAGCATTTTCGAACTTACGAAGGAACTGTCGATGAAGAATTCCGCAAAGGCGTTGAGAATTGCAGCCTATATCGGTTCTTCTGCCAAATTCGCAATGCCGATGGCTGTTCCGGCGCTGTTTACACATTTTCACAGGATTCTGAAATATGAGGCATTGCTTATGCAGAATCCGCATCCGGGCAACGATCAGAAGGCTAAGGTTCTGGGTGTGAATCCGTACTTTTTCAGTGAATATGATACGGCGGTGCGCAATTATCCGTTGAAGAAATGTATGGCCGTAATAGCCCTTCTTAAGGAGTATGACTACAAAGGAAAGGGTGGAGATGTCGGAGAGGCCAGTCCTGCGGATCTTATGGTTGAATTGACTGCTAAAATATTGAATATATGATGCTTAGATGTATAGATGTCTGCAAGAGTTTCGGTGAGAAGGTGGCTTTGGACCATGTCTCTGTGGATATCCCTAAAGGCAAGATTTTCGGTCTGCTTGGCCCTAATGGAGCAGGTAAGACCACGTTGATACGAATCATAAACAGAATTACAATACCCGGAAGCGGACAGGTCCTCTTCGACGGACGTCCCATCACTCAGGAAGATGTCGAGAGAATCGGATATCTGCCGGAGGAGCGTGGACTTTACCGCAAGATGAAGGTCGGCGAACAGGCTATGTACTTTGCTCAGCTGAAGGGCATGAGCGCTGCCCAGGCTTCCTCAGAACTTAAGAAATGGTTCGTAAGGTTCGGTATCGAAAGCTGGTGGAACAAGAGGGTGGAGGAACTTTCCAAGGGTATGGCTCAGAAGATCCAGTTCATAACAACCGTTGTTCACAGACCGAAGCTTCTTATTCTCGACGAGCCGTTCTCAGGCTTTGACCCGGTAAATGCACAGTTGATCAGAGAGGAGATCCTTCGTCTTCGCGATGAGGGCTCGACAATCATTCTTTCTACTCACAATATGGAGTCTGTAGAGGAACTTTGTGACAATATCGCCTTGATCAACAAGTCGCATGTGGTCATCACAGGAGGCGTGGACGAAATACGTCGCAAATACGGAAACAACAATGTGGAACTTATCTACACCGGTTCTGAGGAATTGATGCCGGTTCAGGGCGTGTTCAGTATCTTGTCAGATGATGTCCAGGTGGACAGGCATGTGGCTGTGTTGTCTCTTTCTGAGGGAGCGGATACCAATACCGCACTCAAAAGCATTATCGGTCAGGGTGTCGTGGTTAATTCATTCAAGGAGCTTGTTCCGAGAATGAATGATATTTTCATCAAACTTGTAACGGAGGAAAAGTAATATGAAGCTGAGAAATCTTAATATCGTAGTTGCACGTGAGTATATGACACGTGTGAAGAAGAAGTCTTTTCTTCTGATTACCTTCCTCGGACCTATTTTCTTTGCAGCTGTTGCGGTTCTTCCTAGTGTCATCATGATGATGACCGACGATAAAGGCAAGAAGATCGCAGTTGTGGATGAGTCCGGAATTGTCATGCCTTCGCTTAGCGATAGCGAGACCATGATGTTTACCGACTATACAGGACAGCCTGCTGATTCGGTAAAGTCAGGATTTGTAGAGGATGGTTTCGATGTGTTCCTGTCGGTCTCAGCTCTTGATACTGTAGCGAAGACAGTCAGTGTAGCTGCATACTCTGAAAAACCTTTGAGCGTTGATCTGAAGCAGGCTTTGGCATCCAAGGTCAATGAGGCTGTAGAGGATTACAGAATAGAGTCTTACGGCGTCGAAGGCCTCAAGGATATCATGGATGATGTCAAGTCGGATATCTCTGTGGCTACTTACACTGTGAGTGAAGACGGAGATGAGAAGATTACCTCATCTGAAGTGTATATGGGCATTTCACTCGGTCTTTCAATGATCATCTATATGTTTATTGCCATGTTCTCGGCAATGGTCATGCAGAGCGTTATAGAGGAGAAGGCGAGCAGGGTAGTGGAGGTGCTTGTCTCATCTGTAAAGGCCACAGAACTTATGTTCGGAAAGATCATCGGCGTTGCATGTGTGGCATTGACTCAGTTCTTCCTTTGGATTGTGCTTACGGTTGTTCTTGTAGCAGGAGCATCGGCTTTCATCGGATTCGGTCAGATGGGCCCGGACGCGGCAAAGCAGATGCTTGAAATGCAGGCAGGCGGCATGCCGGTGCAGGATATGATGCCAACCGAGATGATGGGAACAGATGTGATCTGGAGCACTCTTGCCCAGCTTGATTTCGGCCAGCTCATCATCGGATTCATCGTATATTTCGTCCTCGGATACCTTTTGTATGCATCTTTCTTTGCTGCAATCGGTTCTGCTGTGGAGAACGAGGCGGATACAACCCAGCTTCAGATGCCGGTGACAATTCCGCTCCTGATAGCCTTCTTCATTGCCTTCTACGCATTCAAGGCTCCTGACAGTCCGGTTGTGTTCTGGGGATCTATGATTCCGTTCACATCGCCTATCGTCATGCTGGCGAGAATCCCGTTCGGAGTACCTGTATGGGAACTCGCTCTTTCAATTGCAATATTGGCAGGTACATTCGTTGTCTGCGGATGGGCTTCCGCCAAGATATATAAGATCGGAATTTTGATGTTTGGTAAAAAGACTACATTCAAGGATTTATGGAAATGGTTAAGACAAAATTAATTCTCTTTGGCCTCCTGTGTCTTTGCGTATGTTCGTGTGCGCAGATATACAAATGGGAATCGGTTTCAATGAACGGCAGCAGGACCGGTTGTGTTGCGACTACAACCGATAATGTTGTAGAGGCACTTGGAGTGATAGAGGCTGACGGTACGTATAAGAGTCCTTCGGGAAACGTATATCCTGCTGAGTCCACAACTGCGAAGATTGCTTCTGCCGTGATTGCCGCTCAGCCTAAGATGTCATCTGTGAAGAAGGTGATTGCACATTCAGAAGAGAGTATGCATAATACAGGCAGGGAAAGCCGCCTTTCCAACTGGTTCGTGGAACTCATAATGAATAAGGTTGCTGCATATTCGGGCAAGAAGGTCGATGTGGGCATCTGCAACTTCGGAGGAATCCGAGCTTCCATGCCGGAAGGTGACGTGATCCTTGATGACATCAAGTCAATGTTCCCGTTCAGGAATTACGTAGTATATCTCGAACTTCCGGGAAGCGAGCTCAAGGCTATTTTCTCGAAGATGGCTGCCGGCAGATTTGAAGCTGTGGCAGGTCCGCAGATCGAGGTTGAAAACGGCAGGATTGTTTCTGCAACGATCGATGGCGAGGATATCGTCGATGACAGAATGTATGGAGTCGCTACAATATCATTCCTTCTCCATGGCGGTGACGGTCTCTCACTTGCGGAAAATGCTTCGAATATACAGGAATTCGACATCGCGATTGTAACTGCTGTGCTTGAGTATATCGATGAACTCAATGCTCAGGGCAGGTCTATCAAGGGCAGCGATGCCAGATATGTTGTAAAGAAATAATGCTATGAAAAGATTGTTTTCGATTTTGACGGTTCTGGCATGTTCGGTATCTCTTTCTGCTCAGAATCTTACTATACTTCATATGAATGATACCCACAGCCATATCGAACCGGAGAGAAGCGGTTCTCTTGCGGGACATGGCGGTGTGATAGAGCAGGCGGCGTATGTGGACAGCGTGAGAACAGCTGAAGGTGCCGCAAATGTCATGCTCCTACATGCGGGTGATTTCAGCCAGGGTACTTCATATTTCACTGAACTCGACGGCGATATTGAGATCGATATCATCAATGCGATGGGTTACGATGCCGTATGTCTTGGCAATCATGAGTTTGACAACGGTATTGATGAACTCGCAAGAAGATTGGGCAATATCAAAGTGCCGGTAGTATGCGCCAATTATTCTTTTGCGGGATCACCTCTTGAGAATCTCGTCAAACCTTATGTAGTTGTTGAAAAGGCTGGCAGAAAGATCGGTATCGTCGGTCTTCTTACCGACCTTACGGATGTGGTGAGTTCAGAAGTTTCGCTTGCCATCAAGTATAAGGATCCGAAAGATGTCCTCAATCTCTATGCTGCGGAACTCAAGTCTAAGGGTTGTGACCTCGTGATCGCATTGACACATCTCGGCTATGAGGGCGAGGCGTATACTGATTTCGAACTTGCATCAGTGACAACAAATGTGGATATCATCGTTGGAGGACATTCGCACACCCAACTTAAGGAATACGGTAAGACTGTGAATCCGGATGGCAGGAAGGTCATTATCGTGACGGATGGCAAATGGGGTCTCAATATCGGTAAACTTACTGTGAAATGACTTTTGTAGAATTACTCATAATAGCTGTAGGTCTTGCAATGGATGCCTTTGCTGTTTCTATCTGCAAGGGTTTGTCTGTGAGGAAGATACGTCCGCGTCATGCTTTCTCGACGGCTATGTGGTTCGGCGGATTCCAGGCTCTTATGCCTTTGATCGGCTATTTCGTAGGAATCAGTTTTGCTGATTTCGTGACGGATGTAGACCATTGGATAGCCTTTGTGCTTCTTGCTCTGATCGGTTCGAATATGGTCAAGGAGTCGCGTGAGAAGGATGAGGTTGAAGCGTGTCCGGATTTCTCTTTCAGGAAGATGCTTGCGTTGGCGGTTGCCACAAGTATTGATGCGCTTGCTGTCGGTGTTACATTCGCTTTCCTTAAGATCAATATCTGGACGGCGGCCCTTGTGATCGGTGTTACCACAGCCGCAATTTCAGGAGCAGGACTTAAGATCGGAAATATCTTCGGCAGCCGTTACAAATCAAAGGCGGAACTGGTGGGCGGTATCATCCTGATTGCGATGGGTGCGCGCATTCTCGTAGAGCATCTTTTCTTTGCCTGATCAGATTCTTTTACCGGCAATAAGAAGGTTACCTTCAGTGTCGGATTTAAGACCGAATATATGGGCGTCATCTCCTGAGGTGATGCCCAATTTCTTTCTCAGACTGTCTGTGTCCATCGGTATGTTTCTGGCAGTTACTTCGGCTTTCGGGTATTTCCTGCCCATTTCCTTGATGGTCCTCTTGTCGAGAGGGTGGCATTCAAGTATCTGGAAGACTTTGCCGAACTGTTTCAGGGTCTCAGCCTGTTCAGCAGAGTCGGTGATGTAATAGTGTGTCGATTTACCCAGCTTGCAGATGCCGAATCTAGATGCAATCAGATTGAAACATCCGGCCTTCATCAATGATTTTCCTGGCTCGAAGATGAATGTATAGCCGGAACTACCCGGCGTCCATCCGCATTCCTCTTCAATCGAAAACTTAAATTCAGACTTGGTGCCATCATTATGTAATTCCACTGCAATCACACTATATGCCTCATTCCAATCCCTGTCCATCCAGATCAGCAGTTCCTTGCACTCGCCGCCCGCAGCCACAACATGCACCTCGCGACACCTCTTGCCGAGCCTGTCGCACACCATGCTGATATCCGCCATAGGGGAGAGCTTTATAAGGAGATTGCGGCAATGCTCGAATATCTCCTCCTTGATAGTAAGAACATCTGGTGTACATTCCTCGATAAGGAAAACCTTCTTGCCGCCCTCGCCGCGACGTGCGGGGTCAATGTACACAATATCAATGTGTTGTTCAACTGCAAGTATGGCGTCGAGGCACCCTCCGGATGTGATTGTACTGTTTACAACAGAAATGTTATCGGCTCCGAGGGACTTGAAATTATGCTTTGCTGCATCGCAGAGGGGAGTCTGCATCTCATTGTAGACGACTTTGCCAGCCTTCTTTGAGAAGAACCATGAGTCCACTCCAAGACCTCCTGTCAGATCGGCAAGATTCCACGTGCCGTATCCTGTGACCCCGGCAATCCTTTCGGCGACTTCAGCCTTGTATGTGCCGGTTGCGCTGCTGCTGCACTGCTCGGCTGACAGCTTGAACGGAAAAATCAGAGACGGATCTGCATACCATTCCTGCATCTTTCCCTTCAGTTTCCTGCGGCTTTCGATACAGTTTACAGCAAGACTCATATCGATTTCAGGATACTTACCTTTGTCGAGAATAAGCCTGGAAACATCGCTGTCTGCATGCTCCGAAATAAATTTCAATAAATTTTCCATTCTGCTATCAATTCCTTCGCAAAAATAGAGGTTTATTTACAAATATCCATTAAATTTGCTTGGTTGAGTATAAGAATAACTATTAACTCTTAACGATATATGGAAAAAGACTTCAAATCTGTTGTCCAGAGTTGGCTGGACGGTAATTTCGATGAGGCAACTAAGGCTGAAATCCGTGCACTTCAGGAAACTGACATGACTGCACTTGAGGACGCATTCTACAGAAACCTCGAGTTCGGTACAGGTGGCCTCCGCGGTATCATGGGCGTTGGTACTAACCGCATGAACAAGTACACTGTAGGTATGGCTACACAGGGTCTTGCAAACTACATGAAGGCAAACATCGAGGGACCTCTCAGCGTATGTATCTCTTTCGACAGCCGTAACAACAGCCCAGAGTTCGCTCAGATCACAGCGAACGTTCTTGCTGCAAACGGTATCCACGTCTACATCTTCGACAAGCTCCATCCGATCGCTCTCATGAGCTACTCTGTGAGAACTAAGAAGGCTAACGCCGGTATCATGATCACTGCATCACACAACCCTAAGGAGTACAACGGTTACAAGGTATTCTGGTCAGACGGTGCACAGGTGACTTCACCAGTTGACAAGGACATCGTAGCTGAGGTAGCAAAGATCACAGACCCTTCAATGGTTAAGTTCGAACTCGGCGAGGATGCTGCTCCGATCGAGATCATGAGCCACGAGATGGATGAGGCTTACCTCAATTCAGTAATGACTCTCATGCTTTCACCAGAGGCAGTTGCAGCTCACAAGGACATCAAGATCGTCTACACTCCAATCCACGGTTCAGGTGTAGAGATCGTTCCTGAATTCCTTGCTAAGCTTGGTTTCGAGAACATCTATCACGTTCCTGAGCAGGATATCGTTGACGGTAACTTCCCTACAGTAATGTCACCAAACCCAGAGGAGCCTTCTGCACTTGCAATGGCTGTTGCAGTTGCTGACAAGGAAGGTGCAGACCTCGTGATGGCTACTGACCCTGACGCAGACCGTATCGGTATCGCAGTACGCGACAATGAGGGCAAGATGGTTCTTCTCAACGGTAACCAGACTGCTTCTATCCTTACATACTACATTCTCCGTCGCTGGTCAGAGCTCGGTAAGCTCGATGGCAAGCAGTACATCGTGAAGACTATCGTTACAACTGAGCTTCTCCGTGCAATCGCCGAGAAGTACGGTGTGAAGGTATACAACGTTCTTACAGGATTCAAGTGGATCGCTGACATCGTGAAGAAGAACGAGGGCGAGACTACATTCGTATGCGGTGGTGAGGAAAGCTATGGCTTCAACGTAGGTGAGTTCGTACGTGACAAGGATGCTCCTATTTCATGTGCATTCGTTGCTGAGTGCGCAGCTTGGGCAGCTTCACAGGGCAAGACTCTCTATCAGCTCCTCCAGGATATCTACGCTGAGTTCGGTTACTACAAGGAGTCTCTTATCTCTGTAACAAAGAAGGGTAAGGCTGGTCTCGAGGAAATCGCTCAGATGATGGTTGACTACAGAAACAACCCTCCACAGGAGCTCGCAGGCTCACCGGTCGTTAAGGTTGTTGACTACAGCAAGCCAGAGGAGACAGGTCTTCCAGCATCTAACGTTCTCCAGTTCTACAACGAGGCCGGTGATGTGGTTACAGTACGTCCTTCAGGTACTGAGCCTAAGATCAAGTTCTACTTCGGAATCAAGGGTTCAGACGCAGACGCAAAGAACGAGGCGCTCAGAGCACAGTTCAGCAAATAGTCAGACCTTTGGTCTAGACCTTGTAAATATCCGTTTCGTATTTAAATGACATTAATATGAAACGGATATTTATTTTATTTGTGACGGTGGTCCTCGGACTGACCATCTCGCATGAGGCGGATGCCTGTACCGGTATTTCCCTCAAGGCCCAGGACGGCAGCAGGGTAGTGGCAAGAACAGTTGAATGGGCCGCTACATCGATGCAATGCGGTTATGTCGTGTGTCCGCGCGGCCATCAGCAGCAGTCCTATACTCCGACAGGCTCCAACGGTATGAAATATACCTCGGTATATGGCTATGTCGGCATCTACACAGAGTATGAACCTTTCGTTGTGGAAGGTGTTAACGAGGCCGGATTATCTGCAGGACTTTTCTTTTTCCCTAATTACGGGCAATATACACCATACAATTCAGATCAGAATGACATGACAATCTGCGACATGCAGTTTGTCTCTTGGGTACTGTCACAGTTTGATTCCATCGATCAGTTGAAGGCGGCTTTGTCCAAGGTCAATGTGGTTACATTGAATCATAGCATCGGAGCCGTTCATTGGAGAGTTGCAGAGCCGGGTGGAAGAATGATTGTGCTGGAGTTCGTCAACGGAGTGCCTCAGATTTATGAGAACACTCTCGGTGTATTGACAAATTCTCCTGGTTTCATGTGGCATATGACGAATCTAAACAACTATGTGAACCTGAGATCAGGATCTGCAGCCGACCATACATTGAAGCCAGGAGTCACACTCATGGCTCTCGGACATGGTAGCGGCATGCTTGGCTTGCCGGGAGATTTCACTTCTCCTTCAAGGTTCGTGCGTGCGGCATTCTTCCAGACAACAGCCCCTGTCCAGCCTACAGGTTTCGACACAGTTGTGCAGGCTTTCCACCTTCTCAACAATTTCGACCTTCCAATAGGAATCCAGGATGCTGCAGAGGATGTTCCGAAGAATCTTCCAAGTGCCACTCAATTCACTGCTGTCACAGATCAGAATGCAGTAAGACTCTACTACAGGACAGCATGGAACAGCACAATCCGCTGCATAGATCTGATGCAGATCAATTTCCACAGCGTGAAGTTCCAGTCTCATCCTCTTGACAACTCTCAAGTGCAGCCGGTTGAAATGGTAAAGGTCAAGTAAATCTTCCGTCCTCAGCGATGGCCCGGCCATCCTGATACTGAGGCTCATCATATCACCTTACTTTTGCAAGGTCGCCGGAGTCGGATACGTAGACTCCGGCGATATTTCGTTCTCTCCGGATTTTGTGGTATCTTCGCGGAAATTTTTCGAGATATGCCAAAGTTCAGAGTACCGAATACATATGTAATAATATTCTTCGTCCTGCTGCTGTGCGCGGCTTCTACCTGGTTCGTGCCGGGGAGCGTGCCTCAGACCTGGCAGGTCTTTTCAGCTTTATACGAGGGATTCAGCCAGCAGGCAGGCATCATTGCATTCGTGCTTATCATCGGAGGTGCGTTCTGGGTTGTCAATTCAACAAAGGCTGTTGATGCAGGCATTACAAAATTCCTTGTCAAGGCGCGTGAACTGGAGCGTTTTGCGGCTATAAGGTGGCTTGGCGTGGGCAATATTGTCATGGTGCTGATCATGCTTCTTTTCGGCCTTTTCGGCGCTGTTTTCGGCATGAGTGAGGAAACCATCGCGTTCGTCGCGGTAGTGATACCTATTGCAAGGTCTCTCGGATATGATGAGTTCATTGCCGTGTGCATGGTTTATGTTGCAGCACATGTGGGTTTTGCCGGTGCAATGCTCAATCCTTTCACAGTCGGTATCGCGCAGGACATGTCCTCTTTGCCTCTTTTCTCGGGTATCGAATACAGAACTTTCTGCTGGGGCGTTCTGATGCTTATAACCATTGCATTCGTGCTTTGGATGGCTCGCAGGACAAAGAAAAACAGCCTTATCGACAATGCTTCAGCAACAGCAGAGATAGAGACGATAGAGGAGACTCCTGCGGGAATCGGTGCATGGGTGACCTATATCGGAGTCATTGCGTCGCTTGTGCTCTTTTCCGTGAATTACGCTGCAGATTGCGCCATCAACATCGGAAAGGCTTCATTTGAGACTCCATGGCTCATGTGGGTCATGGCCGGAGTATTTGCCCTTGTGGGTATGGTATCTATCCGGAAATCAAAGCAGATGTTCATTCTGACACTTCTGATGTTTACCATTATATATATGGTCATCGGTGTGATGGGATACGGATGGTACCTTCCTGAAATATGCGCTCTTTTCATCGCTTTGGGCCTTGCTGCCGGCATTTCTGCAGGTTACAGTTCCGACAACATCGCGAAGGAGTTCGTAAACGGTGCCAAGGATATATTCTCTGCAGCCCTCATCATCGGTTTTGCAGCAGGAATCATTGTTATCCTCAAGAATGGAAATGTGATAGATCCTATGCTTGAGTCAATGGCGGCGGCGTTGGATGGCAGCGGCAGGACAGGAGCATTGGCCGGTATGTACGGAATACAGACATTCATCAACCTGTTCATACCTTCCGCTTCAGCAAAAGCGGCAGTTACAATGCCGATAATGGCTCCGTTCTCGGATATGATCGGAGTTTCAAGACAGGCAACGGTACTTGCCTTCCAGTTCGGTGACGGATTTACAAATATGATCACACCTTGCTCAGGCGTTCTTATGGCCGTGCTTTCTGTGGCTAGAATACCGTACGGACGTTGGTTCGGCTTCATCTGGAAGTTCATCCTTGCCCTTGTCGTGGTAGGATTCCTCCTTCTTCTTCCGACCTTTTTCCTCAGCCTTTCAGGTTTCTAGAACAGACCGTAGAGCTGGGCGTCGATCTTGTCTGTTATCTGGGCAAAGTCTTCGGGACGATGCTCGAAGTCAAGGTCGTCTGCCTCGATTATAAGAACCTTTCCCTTGTATTCTGCAATCCAGTTCTCGTACCTGTCGTTCAGGTTGCTGAGATATTCGATGCTGATGCTTTTTTCGTAGTCGCGACCGCGTTTCTGGATCTGTGCCACAAGGGTAGGGACTGATGATCTGAGATATATGAGAAGGTCCGGTTCGTGAACCATTGACATCATCAGGTTGAAAAGCTGCATATATGTGTCGAAATCTCTGTCTGAGAGGTTACCCATCGCCTTATTGTTGGCAACGAAGATATGCACACCTTCGAGGATTGTCCTGTCCTGGATGATCACATCGTCGGATTTCGAGATATCGAGCAGGTCCTGGAATCTCTGTGCAAGAAAATATGTCTCAAGGTTGTAAGACCATCTTTCAATGTCCTTGTAATAATCCTCAAGGTACGGATTGTATGTGACAGACTCGAATTTAGGAGTCCATCCGTAGTGCTCTGCGAGCATTCTTGTGAGAGTGGTCTTTCCACAACCTATATTTCCTGCTATTCCTATATGCATGATTGTTCCGTTTTATATAAAAAGGGGCTGATAATTGTCTTATCAGCCCGCTAATTTAGTGTATTTCGTCAGACTATACAAGTCCCTGAGCCATCATAGCCTCAGCTACCTTGATAAATCCGGCAATGTTTGCACCCTTTACATAGTTGACGTATCCGTCTTCCTCTGTACCGTATTTCACGCATGCCTCGTGGATGTCTGTCATGATTCTCTTGAGCTGCTGATCAACCTCTTCAGGTGTCCATCTGAGTCTCATTGAGTTCTGTGTCATCTCGAGACCTGAAGTCGCTACACCACCTGCATTCGATGCCTTACCTGGAGAGTAGAGGATCTTTGCATTCTGGAATACTGCGATTGCGCCTGGAGTTGTAGGCATGTTTGCACCCTCTGCAACGCACATACAGCCGTTTGCGATAAGTGTCTTTGCCTCTTCCTCGTTGAGCTCATTCTGTGTTGCACAAGGCATTGCGATGTCGCACTTCACGCTCCATGGACGCTGTCCCTCGAAGTACTGTGCAGTAGGGTACTGCTCTACATATTCCTTGATACGGCCGCGGAATACGTTCTTGAGCTGCATTACATATGCAAGTTTCTCAGCATCGATTCCGTCCGGATCATAGATGAATCCGTTTGAGTCTGAGAGAGTGAGTACCTTACCTCCGAGCTGGAGAACCTTCTGTGCCGCGAACTGGGCTACATTACCTGAACCTGAGATTGCTACAGTCTTGCCTTCATAGCTGTCGCCCTTTGTTGCGAGCATTGCTGCTGCGAAGTAGCATGTACCGTAACCTGTTGCCTCAGGACGCATCGGGCTACCGCCGAATGTCTGACCCTTTCCTGTGAATACGCCTGTGAACTCGTCGCGGAGTCTCTTGTACTGACCGAACATGTAACCTACCTCACGTCCGCCTACTCCGATGTCGCCGGCAGGAACGTCAGTATTCGCTCCGATGTGTCTGTAGAGCTCAGTTACGAAGCTCTGGCAGAAACGCATCACCTCGTTGTCTGACTTGCCCTTAGGGTTGAAGTCCGAACCACCTTTACCTGCACCCATAGGGAGGGTAGTGAGGCTGTTCTTGAAGGTCTGCTCGAAAGCGAGGAACTTCATGATTGAAAGGTTTACGCTCGGATGGAAACGGATACCGCCCTTGTATGGACCGATCGCGCTGTTCATCTGCACACGGTAACCTCTGTTTATCTGTACTTCTCCTTCATCGTTCAACCAAGGAACGCGGAAAATAATTACTCTTTCAGGCTCAACGATTCTTTCGAGAATCTTCTGGTCAATCAGGTATGGATGCTCCATCATGTATGGGGCTACACTCTCGAGCACTTCCTGTACTGCCTGGTGGAATTCTTTCTCGCCAGGATTCTTAGCTGTGAGATCGGCCATGAAACCGTCCACATACTTCTTTGTCATCTGATCCATAACGCTTCTGTTTGTTAAAATTCGTAAGCAACAAATGTAGTAAAACTTTTTCAATTATATGCAAAGTATTTTAAAGATTTTGCATGTCGCGTAACCCATTGATCCTCAATAAAATGCTGAAAGGCGATGCCCCGTTCAAAGGGAATCGCCTTTCAGTAATGTGCTGTTTTACAGATAGTTGTCTGCCACCGTCCTAGAAGAGGAAACCGGTATTGATATAGAATGCACCGTTACCGTCCTGCTTGTTGAAGCAGCGTGCGTACTCGAACGCAACGATGAAGTTCTGGTTCATGATGAAGCGGAGACCGCCACCTGCTGATGCATGGAAGCCGTCCTTTCTGTCAAATACGAATTTGTCATAGAGTGCTGCCTTTGCTGCACCTGTTACAGGATCTGCAAGAAGGAGTTTTGCCTTAGCCTCGTCTGAGAATGTCATGTCATATCCTTTGAATACGTGGGCTCCGTCTGTGAATGCGCTCAATGCGAATGCGATGTTCTGATTGAAGAGCTTGAAGTCAACGAATCTCCAACGGAATTCAGCATTGTAGAATCCTACATCGAGACCCTGTACTCTGTTGAGCATCAGACCTCTGACTGTACGGTATCCACCGAATCCGTCATTGTCCGCCTTAGGACCCATGTTGGTGTAGAACGGAAGGGTATACCAAGGAGAGTTGTTGCCGAATGTGCCCTGGTATGCGATTCTGTATGCGAATGTGAGTTTGCCGTCCTTGATGATAGGAACATAGTGGCGGAATGTTGCGCAATACTTATAGTGTCCGTCGCTTGTGCCGAGCCACTCTGGAGCTGCGATCACGTGCGCCTCAGCCCAGATACCTTTTGTAGGGTTGTTCTCAATGTCTCTGCTGTCATACATGAGTCCCGCCTTGAGAGCCGAAACTATTCCACCGTCTGCCTGGTCTTCAGGAATGATGCCCCATGCCTTGTAAAGGTCGAAGAGTGATGTTCCCACATAACCGTCACCAAGGTTTGTGCCTGGGAATACTGTGTATCCTTTAGGGTCGAACTGCTGAGTCTTTGTCCAAGAGAAGCTGTAGCCGGCCTCCCAGTAGAAGTTCTTGAGGATCTCGCCTGTGAAGTCTGCCTTGATTTTGATAAGGTCACGTCCGTGGCGGTAGAATCCCTTTGGAAGCTTGCCTTTCTTGTCGAATTTGTTCTGGAGCTTCTCTCCTGCCTTGTCGTCGCTGAAGATAAGGTTCTTTTCTACGAGCCCCATGTCGTAGTTGCTCTGATAACCATTGAAGCCGTAGAAGTCAAGAGCGGCATCCTTGTAATATCCCGAACAGATCGACATGCGTACACCCGGAATGAGTGTCTTGTTGTCGTAGTTTACGATGAACTTATAGCTGTTGATAGTGCTTTCCTTAGTATAGGCGGAAGCCTCGAAGTACCAAGTCGACTTCGGGTTAGGGTATGTGTCACCGTTTCCGAAGTTGTAGAGGTTGAGAAGTCCTCCGAACTGGAAGCCGCGGTCAGCGTCGAATGCTACTACAGGGAGAGGTCCGAAATTCGTTCCGGTCTTGATGATCTCTCCATTCTCATTATACTGAACCTCCTTTTTCTGTTTCTTCGTCTCTTTTGCTGCGTCACCGTCATTTGCAACGGTATTCGCAAACGCTGCAGTACCGAGCATCAGTACCGCAATTGCTGAAGTTAGAATTCTTTTCATGGTTTTGGTTTTATTCGGTTTATCTGAAGTCCTTTACGATAGACTTGAATTCCTTGTATAACTTCTTGTTTTTCAAGAGTCTGATATCTGAAATCCATCTTCTGCATCCTTCGATGTAATCGTGGAAATAGTAGTATGACGGCATTGACAGAATCAGGAGTGCAGCCGCAAGCCACCAAGGTGCAAGGCAGAATGCGAGTATTGCATAGATAGGGAAGAGAATCCATTTCATCGCCAGTCTCACTCCGAAGCTTACAGTGTTTCTGAACGCAGCGTCCTTGGTTCCCTTTCTGATCTTGAACGAAAGTGCCCACATAGGAAGAGCTGCAATGGCGCTGAAAATGAAATATGGAAGACCGAGAAGTGTTGCGATTCCCTTGCCGAATGCATTCCACTTAGGACTCATCTTTCTGAATGAATAGATTGAGATGCCTGCCTTGCGACGCTTCTTGTCGAATTCCGCTGCACGCTCAAGAATCTTCTTCGCCTTTTCAGGCTTTTCTTCGACAAGTTTCTCGATTTCCGCTGCGATCTCTCTGTTCTTCAGCATTGAATCATAGAGGTTAGTGCCGTAGTCGCCGTATCCTTTCTTCTTTCCGTAGATGGCGAGCATCTTAAGCAATGACCATTTTGCCTCATAGTTCTCGTCGTCAGGAATGAAAGTGATAAGCTCGGCCACCTTTGCCGCGAGTTCCTTTCTGAGACCGTCGATGGCCTGAGCCTCGTTTTCGAAGTTTCCGTTTTTGAAGAATTCGGTCGCATTGAATGCCTCGCCGTAATTCACGAGCGATGTACTGCGGTATCTGAAGTAGTCGCCGTATTCGATACCTGTCGGAATGATATATACCGGTTTTTCAGTGCCGAACTTCTCGTTTGCTGCAAGGGCGATACGTGAAACGCCTTTGCCGAACTGCTGCAATGAGTGTTTTGTGCGATGCTTTCCCTCAGGGAAGATGCAGAATCCAACATTATGCTCAAGAACATCTACAATGATCTCCTGGGTCTGGTTGTTCTGGAGTACGTTGCGGAGGCCGTCCCTCTGTCTTACCATCGGAAGAATGCGGAAGAAGTACATGGCCTTTGCAAAGAGAGGCTTCCTGAACATGTCTGCACGTGCTCCGAATGTAGCAAGACCATCGTATGAACGGAGTACGGCGAGCGCATCCATCAATGTGTTGCAGTGGTTAGGGGCAAAGATGATTGCACCGTCCTTCGGAAGGTTTTCGAGTCCCTTGACTTCTACCTTACGATAACTGCTTTTGATTGTATTGTCAACCCAGAACCTTTTCAGGAATGAGTAGAAAAGGTCCTTGTCGTAAATGTTTTTTCTAGCCATGTGAATCGATTGTTATTCTTCTTCAGCCTCTTTTCTACCTCTTACTCGCCATGTGTAGGCAAGTGTCAGACCTGAGACGATGTGCCATACACCCCACCATGCTGTGATGACCACCATACCTCCGTTGTTTGACCAGATTGTAGGATCGAAAATTGCCGTATTGAAGAGGAGTACAAGTCCGAGTCCGGAGTTCTGGATGCCGGTCTCGATAGTGATTGTTCTTCTGTCCTTATAAGGAAGTTTGAAAAGTGTACCTGTTCCGAAACCGATTCCGAGAGCCACGAGGTTGTGGAGGAGAACGATGAGGAAGATGTATCTGATACACTTCATGAATGCGTCGATGTTGTTTCCGAATGTGAGTACGACCATAGCGATGAAGAATGCTACAGAAAGGTACTGCATCGGTTTCTTAAGTGCCTGGGTAACCTTAGGAAGGTACTGTGAGCAGAGCATTCCGAGAACGAGTGGAATGCCGAGGAGGATCACGATTGTCTTGAAAATTTCCCAGAAAGGAATTTCAAGCTCAGGGAGAAGCATTCTCTTTTCTGCAAAATTGAGATAGAGCTTGCCCCAGAATGAGAAGTTGAGAGGAGTTGTGAAGATACAGGCTGCTGTATTGAAAGCAGTCAATGAAACGGATAGCTCATTGTTTCCTCTCGAAAGCGATGTGATGAAATTTGAAATGTTACCGCCCGGACATGATGCTACGAGGATCATACCGAGTGCGATCATAGGTGAAATCCAGTTCTTGAAGATGATTGTAAGAAGGAAAGTCAGCGCAGGAAGAAGAATGAGCTGACATATAATTCCAAGAAGAATGGACTGAGGTTTCTTTATTATATCGATAAAAGCCTTTGGCTTGATGCCGAGTGCAACGCCGAACATTACAAATGCGAGTACTATGTTGATGGCGTTCATTCCGGCCTCGTTCATGTTGACCTTTATGGCGTCAAGGTGAGCTATTACTTCAGGACTCATAATCAAAGTATATAGGTTTTTAGGTTTGAAATCTTGGCAAAATTACAATAATTTTTGAAAAGTATACCAATTTACTAAATCAAATCCGCGAAATCACCGTATGAGTGGCGGGTTTCGCGGAAAATTGTAATCCTGCATTTGTCAGATTGAGTCAAATATAAATGGTAATATATCTTCTATTTTATTGAATTTCAATGTTTTATTACTGCCTACGAGGATGACTTGCATAGGAATTCCCGATTTTGTCTGATATTGGGCCATTACCTGTCTGCATGCACCGCATGGAGTGACCGGAGACTTGGTCAGGATGCCGTTCTGGCGCGCTGCGATTGCGATTCCTTTGACGGGCTCTTCAGGTCGGCTGGAACTTGCATAAAACAAAGCTGTTCTCTCTGCGCACATCGCCGATGGGTATGCCGCATTCTCCTGGTTTGAACCTTTTACAATCTCTCCGTCTTCGTACATCACAGCAGCTCCGACGTTGAAGTTTGAATAAGGGGCATACGACAGGGAAGTAGCTTCGATTGCAGCATCTGCGAGCCTTCTGTCCATCGGCTCAAGCTCATCAAGAGAATTGTACTCCTGATATGCTATTTTGAGTTCTTTGTTTGTCATAACAATCAATTAAATTATCTTTGCAGACATCACAAATATAATGCTTTTTATTAAAACTGACTCCGAACATGCAGGAAAATGCTAAAATCAAAGTGTGTATAGGCCTCTCAGGTGGTGTGGATTCGAGTGTTGCAGCGCTTTTGCTCAAGCAGCAGAGATATGATGTCTTTGCTCTGTTCATGCAGAACTGGCATGACGCTTCGACAACGCTACATGGAGACTGCGAGTGGGAGGAGGATCGCTTTGTAGCCGAATTAGTGGCCAGAAAGATAGGCATTCCTTTCTATTTCGTCGACTTGAGCAAAGAGTATAGGCAGAGAGTGGTGGATTACATGTTCGACGAGTATGAGAAGGGCCGTACCCCTAATCCTGACGTGCTTTGCAACAGGGAGATCAAGTTCGACGCGTTCCTGAATTGCGCCAAGAAACTCGGAGCTGATTTCGTCGCTACCGGACACTACTGCAGGAAGGAGACAATAGAAGGTCCGGATGGTCCTGTCCATCGTATTCTTGCAGGTGCAGATCCGAACAAAGATCAGAGCTATTTCCTCTGCCAGCTCACCCAGGAGCAGCTTGCTCAGGCAATGTTCCCGATCGGAGACATAATAAAGCCGGAGGTCAGACGACTCGCTCACGAGGCTGATCTGCCGTCTGCAGACAAGAAGGATTCGCAGGGAATATGCTTTGTGGGAAAAGTGGATCTGCCGGTATTTCTCCAGCAGAAACTCAAGCCTTGTGAGGGTGATGTTGTAGAAGTGTATGATGCGTACTATGCTGATAATGAGCAGTATAATTTTATAAGAAAGACTTTGGAGTCAATCCTCGCAGACTCTGAGTCCGAGGTTAAGATGATCACTGATTATGTGTCAGAAGACAAGGCTCAGCCATCCCGGTCTGCCGGTTGTCCTTTCTCGATGGACAGGATTGCCGGATTGACGGATGAGGATTTGAGGAGACTTTCGGAGCCGGTACGATATGATATCAAGTTTGAGACCGAGACATATAGAAGCGGTAGAAAGCATATCAAGAAGACCCGCTACAAGGAAAATCCATTCGGCAAGATAGTCGGAAAGCATGACGGAGCCCAGTTCTACACAATCGGACAGAGAAAAGGACTTAACATCGGAGGTCATAAGGATTCGATTTTCGTGATAGAAACAGATATTCCGAACAATCTCATATATGTCGGAGAGGGACATACTCACAAGGGTCTGTCACGTTCATGCTTGCGCATATCTCCGGATGAAATCCATTGGATAAGACGTGATCTGGCAATGTCAGTAGGGGAAATCCGCAGATATCGCGTGAGAATCCGCTATCGTCAACCTCTTCAGGACGCTACTGTTATCATGCGTGATAACGGTATGTACATTCTTTTCGATACACCGCAGCGTGGAATCACCCCAGGACAGTTTGCTGCCTGGTATGATGGTGATGAAATGATCGGATCAGGCGTGATTTAGATTCGGCTCGCGCATTTTTATATTGATAGTGCACTAGATACACTTTGATGAGTGGGTACCTAGTGCACTTTTGTATAGTTCTGTCGCTGTTGCTGCATGACCTATCTGACAAACACTCCGAAAACACGAGGCGGCGTTTCCGCCAGCCGCGGTGCTTCCACAAATAGATACCCCTTAGGTATTTACTCCTTGATGAAACCATTCAGTTCAACCTTTCCATTCAAAATTGAATGCCCTTTGTCTGCCAACCCGTCACTCGACCCAATGTCCATTACAGAGTCCCAAATGGACTTAGTGTCGAGTAATCTGTAGTAGCGATAGACAGATTACTCGATGTGATGTGCCACAGGAGGCTCAGATTGCTGCTCCCGTCGAGTACCGGGTTGGCACTGATAGATAACAAGAACTGATAACTCTCACACGGTGATAGATTACTTGATCGGACTGGCCATACAAGCTCCTAGGGTAATTTCACCTTAGTTTCGGACAGGCGGAAACAGTGAAGAGATTACGATCAAGAAAACAGCCATTTTTTTGATCGTGAAGCCGATTTTCTGCCAAAATACGACTAAAATGGGGGTTTTGACGAGTTACGATCAAGAAATATGCAGATTTATTGATCGTAATTGATCCAGGTAGAGAGCTGTACCCTGAAACGGATCTAATTAGACACAGCTCTCCCGAAAACCATGTCACGAACAACGATTCAAGATACACCTGTGTCTACTTTATGTTCAAACTGGCTACAACTCTCAAGAAAGGACCAGTCGACAGGTACCACCGCTGGCGTATACGCCTTACCAGCGGTTCAAAGCAAGCTGAGCGAGCCGTCGGCGTAGCTCGCTCAGCTTGCTTTGTGCCACAGTGTTCAGATCACCGTTCCATACAGCGGATGGCCCTTCAGAGTCCCAATGCAAGAGGTGCCTAATGCTAAACTCTAGAGGGATTTTGTGGCGCTTATGCCTGCAAGATAGCCGGTGGAGAATGCGGTCTGGAGATTATATCCTCCGGTATCGGCGTCAAGGTCGAGGACTTCGCCTGCGAAATACAGCCCCGGGGTCAGTTTGGATTCCAGGGTTTTTGGTGCAACCTCCTCGCATGATACACCTCCTGCTGTGATCACGCATCTTTCGTATCCTACATAGCCTTCGATTTCGAATTTCCAGTTCTTGAGGGTCTTTGCAAGAGTCTTGTGGTCGGTGTTAGGGTTCATCATGGTGAATCCCTGAATCAATGACATCGGCATGACCTTGGTCAGAAGGATTCTGTATCTGTCCTTGTATTGTTTGTTGGCGCTGTGCTTGTCCTTGGCTATTTCGTTCCAGAGACAGCTGATGCGCACTGTGAGGTCTTCAATTTCAACGGCTGGCTTGAGGTCGAGGACTGCTGTGACCTTGCTGCCGTTCATCAAGGCATTCACGCATTTGCGGCTTACCTTGAATCCAACCGGACCCTCGATTCCGCCATCTGTGAACTGGAGGTCGCCGAATTCCTCCTGTGCCGGATTTCCGTCGATATTGACGGTCAACTGTATGTTCTTGAGCTCGTTACCGCAAAGCTGCTTGCCGATTTCCGAGAGGGGAGTGCCTCTGTCAATATGATTCTGCAATGAATTCTTTTCTGCCTTGTCTGACATCTTGTAGCGGAACGGAACAATGGCTGTCAGTGACGGGAAAAGCGTCTTGATTGTGTGACCGAACTGTCCTGCCCAACGGTAGCCGTCTCCTGTAGATCCTGTCTTAGGGTAGGAGAGTCCTCCGGTGCAGATTACGAGTTTGCTGCAGATGTATGAGGTTCTGTCAGCGCATTCGAGGGTGAAGGATGTCCCAGCTTCGCCTGACATGACAGATGTGATCTTCTTCACCTCCTTGTCGCAAAGGACTTGTGCACCGCAGTTCTCGGCAGCGCGTACCAGTGCGTCCACGACATCTGAGGCCAGATGTGAGGCAGGGAAGGCTCTGTCACCTCTTTCCACAACCGATTCCATGCCGTATGCGGCAAGAAAGTCGATCATCTTTTCGGAATTGAGATTGTAGAATGAAGGCTTAAGGAAGTTAGGCTTCGGGTGTATATGTGCCTGGAACTCATTCCAAGCTTTCAGATTCGTGAAGTTGCATCTGCCTTTGCCGGTAATCATGATCTTACGGCCGGGGCGGGACATTTTCTCAAGCACAATTACAGATGCACCCTTCTCGGCTGCACCTGCTGCGGCCATCAGTCCAGCTGCGCCGCCTCCTACAACAATGATATCCACCTGCTCCATGACCTATGCAACAATATGAATTAGAGAATGTTAAGGCTCTGCTCCTTGATCTTCTCAAGTTCGTCCTTCATCTTGACAACGATCTTCTGGATCTCTGTGTGGTTCGCCTTTGAACCGGTTGTATTGATCTCGCGTCCCATCTCCTGTGCGATGAAACCGAGCTTCTTGCCTGGGTTAGGCTCGTTGTTGATTGTGTCAAGGAAGTACTGGCAGTGCTGGCGAAGGCGCACCTTCTCCTCGTTGATGTCGAGTTTTTCGATGTAGTAGATCATCTCCTGCTCGAGACGGCTCTGGTCCGGCTCTGCATTGAGTTCTGCGAAACGGCTGAGGATTCTTTCTCTTATGGCCTGAACACGCTCTGTCTCAAACTCTTCTATCTGCTTTGAGTAGTCCAGGATCTTGTTCACATTGTCTGTGACGTCCTTATGGAGGACTTCTCCTTCGTGAGCTCTGAATGCATTGATACTTGCAAGTGCCTGGTCGATGCATGCCTCCACGATAGGCCAGTTTTCGTCAGTGATGACGTCCTGTTTCTTGACATCCATGACCTCCGGCATACGGAGAATCATTGCAAGGAGGTCGTTAGGATTCTTGCTTACAAGGTCTTCTGTGCCGATTCTGCTGCCGAGAGCTGAGATCTGCTGGTAGTATTCCACTGCAAGGTCGGCGTTGATCTTCTTTGCACCGTCTGCTGCATTAGGCTCATATGTTACGAAAAAGTCAATGTTTCCTCTGGTAAGTTCGGATGCAATCTTCTGTCTTACAGCCATTTCCTTATCCTTTGGAAGCATCTGTGTCTTTATGCTGATGTCAGCCGTCTTTCCGTTGAGCGAACGTACTTCAACTGTTACCTTTCCTGTCTCAAGCATGGCTTCAGCCTTGCCGTATCCTGTCATTGACTTTATCATATTGTTCAAAATGTGTTTTTATTTGTGCAAAAGTACTGAAAAATCCGTATATTTGCCCGATTAATTGAAATTTTCACAGAACCTATCATATGGAAGAGGTAAATAAAGAACTTAACGAGACCAAAAATCTCAATTTCCTTGAAGAAATTATCGAGGCTGATCTTGCCAGCGGAAAGTGTGTGTCTGTAATGACCCGTTTCCCGCCTGAGCCTAACGGATACCTTCACATCGGACATGCCAAGAGTATCTGCATCAACTTCGGCCTTGCAAAGAAATATGGCGGAAAAACAAATCTCCGTTTCGATGATACCAACCCTGTAAAGGAGGATACAGAGTATGTTGACTCTATCAAGGAGGATATCAAGTGGCTCGGTTTCGAGTGGGAGAACGAAAGATATGCATCAGACTATTTCGACCAGCTTTATGAGTGGGCGGAAGAGCTGATCATGAAAGGACTTGCATACGTTGACGACCAGTCGCAGGAGGAGATCCGTGCAGGTCGTGGTACAGTCCAGGTACCGGGTACAGAGAGCCCATACCGCAACAGAAGCGTAGAGGAGAACCTCGAACTTTTCCGCGGAATGCGTGACGGCAAGTATGCAGAAGGCGAGAGAGTGCTCCGTGCAAAGATCGACATGGCGCATCCTAACATGCTTTTCCGTGACCCACTCATGTACCGTATCATTCACGCTGACCACCACCGTACAGGCAGCAAATGGTGCATCTATCCGATGTACGACTATGCACACGGCCAGTCAGACAGTATCGAGAAAATCACACATTCAATATGTACTCTCGAGTTCGATGTGCACCGTCCGCTTTACGACTGGTTCATCGATAAACTCGAAATCTTCCCTTCACATCAGCACGAGTTCGCGAGACTCAACCTCACTTATACAGTGATGTCAAAGAGAAAGCTCCTCGAACTTGTGAAGAACAATTTCGTGAACGGCTGGGATGACCCACGTATGCCTACCATCTGCGGTATCCGCCGTCGTGGTTATACTCCGGAGTCGATCCGTATGTTCGCTGAGAAGGTGGGTGTTGCAAAGCGTGAGCAGCTTATCGACCTCCAGCTCATGGAGTGGTGCGTAAGACAGGATCTCAACGAGCGTTCAAACCGTTACATGGTCGTTCAGGATCCAGTGAAGCTTACAATCACAAACTGGGAGCCAGGTAAGGTAGAGTGGTTCGACGCTCCTCTCAACCCTGCTGATCCTGAAGGTCCTTCAAGAAAGGTTCCTTTCACAGGTGAGGTATATATCGAGAGAAATGACTTCATGGAGGAACCGCCTAAGAAATACTTCCGTCTCAAGCCGGATGGTGAGGTGCGTCTCAAGTACACCTATATCATCAAGTGCCAGGAGGTTGTGAAGGATGCTGAGGGCAATATTGTAGAGATCAAGTGTACATATGATCCGACATCAAAACCTGGAGCAGGCGAGTGGCGTTCAGTAAAGGGTACTATCCACTGGGTGTCAGTCGATCATGCAAAGGAAGTAGAACTCAGACTCTACGACAAGCTCTTTACTGAGGCTCAGATGGGTCAGATCCCTGAGGGCGAGGATTACAAGAACTATCTAAACCCTGAGTCGCTTGTAGTGGCAAAGGGATATGCAGAACCGGCACTTCTTGAAGACAATTCAGGAATCGCTGTTCAGTTTGAAAGAACAGGTTACTTCTTCAAGGACTATGACAGCACACCTGAGCACTATATCTTCAACAAGACAACTTCGCTGAAGGATAGCTTCAAGTTCTAAGACACATAACTAAATACACTAAGACTTTCCGCACCACCTATGATGATGCGGAAAGTCGTGTTTATTGAAATAACAAATAATAACATAAAATTATGAATCAGCCAATCGTAAAAGTCGAGAATCTGTCACACCGTTACAGTGTCCAGTGGGCAGTGCGTGACATCAATTTCGAGATCAGTCAGACAGGAATCGTGGGTCTCCTCGGTTCAAATGGAGCAGGTAAGTCAACAATCATGAACATCATCTGCGGTGTTCTTTCACAGACAGAAGGTGACGTGTATATTGACGGTATCAACCTCCGCAAGGATCCTGTTGCCGCTAAGCAGAACATCGGTTTCCTTCCACAGAAACCACCTCTTTATGGTGACCTCACTGTAGATGAGTACCTTACATATGCAGCTCAGCTCCGTCAGATGGACCCTAAGGACATCCCTGCAGCACTTGAGGTTGCAAAGGAGAAGTGTGGTATCACTCACTTCAGCAAGAGACTTATCAAGAACCTTTCAGGCGGTTACCAGCAGCGTGTGGGTATCGCTCAGTCTATCATCCACAATCCTAAGCTCGTGGTAATGGATGAGCCTACAAACGGTCTCGACCCTAACCAGATCCTCGACGTACGTTCACTCATCAAGGATATCGCAAAGGATAGAGCCGTCCTCGTATCTACACACATCCTTTCAGAGGTTCAGGCAACTTGCGACCGTATCATGATGATCGAGCATGGTTCAGTAGTATTTACCGGTACAATCGATGACTTCGACAACTATATCGAGCCGGATTCATTCGTGATGACACTTTCTCATGCACCGCTTGAGGAGGATATCATGAAGGTTCCTGGTGTAACTGATGTGAAGCCTATCTCTGAGTACAGCTCACGTTTCCGCGTATGGTTCGACGGTGACAGAGAGACACTCAACAGAATGGTTGACGCCAGCGTGAAGAACAACTGGGGACTTAGCGAGATCCAGCTTGAGAAGAGCTCAATGAATGAGGTGTTCGCTCAGCTTTCAGGTCGTAAGAAATAAGTAATACCGTTCGTATCTATGAAAAAAAGTGTAATTCTGAATATCGCTCGTGCAGAGCTGAAGCTTATCTTCACGACTCCGGTCGCGTGGATAATGCTGATGGTTTTCACTGTACTGTGCGGTCTCTTCTTTACTGACGTGTACGGCATGTATGCGCAGGCACAGGAGGGAGGTTCACACCTTTCGTTCATCACAAACGGTATATTCGCCGATGACGGAAACGGTATCCTTTCGACCGTGCAGTTCTATATCTTCCTTTTCATTCCATTGGTTTCGATGGGTATGATCAGCCGTGATCTGAGCACCGGTTCAATCAAGTTGCTCTATTCATCGCCTGTTACTGATACACAGATTGTTGTGGGCAAGTATGTGGCAATGCTCGGCTATGGTCTTACAATGCTTGCAGTAGTTGCGCTTTATGCACTCTTCTGCTCATTTGCTATTGTGAACTATGACGCACCGCTGGTAATGACCGGTATCTTCGGACTCTTCCTGCTGATTTCGGTATATTCGGCTATCGGAGTATTCATGTCATCTCTCACTTCGTATCAGGTGGTAGCTGCCTTGGCTACATTCGCTCTTCTCGGAGTATTGAGTATGATGAACAATGTGGGACAGAACATCATCTGGCTCCGCGACATCACTTGGTGGCTTTCAATCAGCGGTCGTTGCGAGACATTCATTGCAGGACTTATCTGCAGTGAGGACCTTGCATATTTCATCACTCTTACAGCGCTTTTCCTTGTGCTTGCCATCTGGAGAATCTCCAACAAGCGCAGATCACGTACAGCACGTGTACGTTTCTTCGGATATGCAGCGGCTGTCATCGTTACAGTTGTGATAAGTATCGTTTCATCAAGACCGCAGCTCATGTGGTTCTATGATGTGACTGCGACAAAGTCAAATACAATCTCGGTACCTAGCCAGGAGATCATGGACAGACTTGATGGCAAGGTGACCATGACAACTTACGTCAACATCCTCGATGAGAACAGCTTCTACCTTGGCCTTCCTTCAAGATTCAACGTAGACAAGGAGTATTTCAAGCAGTTCGTAAGATTCAAGCCGGATGTAAAGGTTAAGTATGAGTATTACTGGGCAGATGCTGGCAGCAAGAGTGTCCGCAGACGTTTCCCTAATCTTACAGATGAGGAGCGTGCACAGGTACTTTCAGATGTATATGAGCTTAATTTCAAGATGTTCCAGAATCCTGAGGAAATCGCTGCCAAGGCTGATCTCAGCGGTGAGGGATTCGGACTCGTACGTGAGCTCGTTGCAGAGAACGGCAACAAGACATTCCTTAGAGTTTTCGAGGACAGCAAGAGACTTCCTGAGGAGAAGGAGATTGCAGTTGCATTCAAGCGCCTTGTAGACGGTCCGGTTCCGGTCGGATTCCTTACAGGACACAATGAGCGCAGCATCACTCGTCAGGGTGACAGAGACTATTTCATCTTCGCAGCGCAGAAGGGTCAGAGACACTCTCTCGTGAACAACGGTTTCGATGCGGAGGAGATTTCACTCGCCGACGGCGCTCGTATTCCGGACCATATCCAGATTCTCGTGATTGCCGATCCTCGCACCGAATTCACAGAGGCAGAGCTTGCCGAGATCAACAGATATATCGAGAGCGGACGCAATATGATAATAGCTGCAGATCCGGGTTCGCAGACAGCAGCTACTCAGGTTGCTTCACTCGTAGGCGGACGCTTCATTACAGGACGTCTTGCTGTAGAACCTTCAGATGAGCGTCAGGACCTTGTTCTTGCACGCGTCACTGCAAATGCTGTAAAGAAGTTCCCTGCTATGGAGGGTCTCGGTACCGGCGGTAACAATGTCACTATGCCGGGTGCAGTACAGGTAGCGGCAACACGTGAAAAGGGGTTTGCACCTCTTACTATTCTTGCAAGTTCTGATGAGAGCTGGAATGAGAAGGAAACTACTGATTTTGCGAACTCTGTCGCTGAATTCGATCCTGCAAAGGAGAAGAAGGGCGCCAAGTCAATCGCAATCCAGATGACACGTGAATTCGGAGAAAGAACTCAGAAGATTCTTCTTCTCGGTGACTCTGACTGCTTCAGCAACGGTGAGCTTATGCGTCAGCGCTACGGTGTGCAGTCTGCAAACTTCCCGTTTGCATACCAGACATTCAAGTGGCTCTGCGACGACAAGTATCCTATCGATACGCCGCATGCACACAGCAGAGATAATTCACTCAGAATCGGCTTCAAGGCAATGCCGTTCGTGAAATGGGCATTCCTCGGTGTATTGCCGCTTCTTATGCTCCTTGCTTCAATTTTGATCATAATTCGCAGAAAATCAAGGTAAGATGAAGACAATATATAATATAGCAAAGAATGAGCTCAGACAGCTCTTCTTCTCACCGATTGCGTGGATTCTGCTCGTAATATTCTTCGTTCAGTGCGGAGCTGCATTCTCAAGCGTCATCAGCATGCTTCTTCGCCTCAAGGCTCTCGGACTTGGACTGAGCGCAGTGACCAATCAGATATTCATGGACAGTTATGAAGGTGTATATCCAAGCATCCAGGGATATCTCTTCATTTATATTCCATTGATCACAATGGGTATCATGAGCCGTGAGAAGACTGCAGGAACTGAAAAACTTCTGCTTTCGTCACCGGTTTCAGAAATCAAGATCGTACTCGGAAAATTCCTTTCTATGGTGTTCTACGGAGCGATCATGCTCTCTGCACTCCTTATTCAGGCTCTTTTCTGCTGCGTAGTCGTAAAGGATATTGATGCCGGTCCTGTATTCTCAGGTCTCCTCGGTATCTATCTCCTTCTTCTGGCATACTCTGCAATCGGTATCTTCATGTCATCTTTGACAAGATATCAGATCATTGCAGCGGTAGGTACAATTGCAGCACTCTTCGGTCTTAACTATATGACATCTGTCGGTCAGGGAGTTCCTGTACTCAGAGACATCATGTACTGGCTCGGAATCTCAGGTCGCGCATCTACCTTCATCCAGGGTATGATCTGCAGTGAGGACGTAATCTATTTCGTTGCTGTCACAGCATTCTTCCTTGCCTTGACAATCATAAAGATGATGTCTGAGTCAGAGAGATGTACAAAGTCAGCCATTACGCTCAGCTATGTAGGCTCATTCCTCATTCTCTGCTGCGTGGCATTCTTCAGTGCAAGACCTGCCTTGAAGGTATATCTCGATACAACACGTACAAAGGCATGTACCCTCACAGAAGAGAGCCAGAAGGTTATGGCGAATCTCGAGGGTCCGATGACTATCACAACTTATGTGAATCTTCTCGGAAACAGCCTTTATGACGGTCTTCCAAAGAACTATACAAGAGACGTAGAGAGATTTGCTCACTATCTCAGATTCAAGCCTGAGATCAAGATGAAGTATGTATACTACTGGCATCCGTCAGAGAGCAACCCTATCAATTCAAAGGCTTTCCAGGGTCTTACAGATGCCGAGAAGGCTGCGAAGATGGCAGAGATCAACAAGGTGAATATCAAGAGATTCCTTACTCCTGAGCAGATTGTCGATCTTGAAGAGAAACTCGATCTTCCTACTGAGGACTATAGATTTATCCGAGTAATCGAGGGTGGTCCTTATGGCAGAACAGCACGCCTGAGAATGTATGAGGATCAGGAGAAGCATCCTGGTGAAATGGAAATCACTGCAGCCATGAAGACACTCTATGCTGACCTTCCTAAAGTCGGTGTGGTTTACGGTCACGGTGAGCGTGATGTATTCAATATCGGTGACAAGGGATATTTCATGTTCGCAAGCAGCTATGTCTTCCGTCATGCACTTGTAAATCAGGGATTCGATGTAGAAGTAATTTCAATCGCAGAGAATGATATTCCGGAGGATGTGAACATTCTCCTCATCGCAGACCCACAGGAGGCATATTCAGAGGCGGAGATCCAGCGTATTTCCGACTACCTCGCAAAGGGTGGCAACGCTATGATCGCAGGTAAGCCTTTCGCAAGAGAGAAACTCAATCCTATCATGGATATGGTCGGTGTGTCTTTCGTTGACGGTATCCTTGTGCAGGAGTCAAAGGATTATGCTCAGAATCTTATCATCGGTGACATCGCATATGATGCATTGAAGGTTAGTCAGAGCCTTATCGCTGCGATTTCCAAGAAGAACAATATCGTAGGTGAGAATGCGATGGCGCTTGATGTGACCAAGGCTTCAGAGAAGGGATTCGAGGTGATCAATATGGTTACAACCGATTCACTTTCAAACGATAAGAGACGCGTATGGAATGAGCTTCAGGTTACAGACTTCGAGAATGAGAAGGCAGTGTTCAATCCTGAGAAAGGCGAGCAGGAACTCAAGAGTGCACCTCTTGCTGTTGCTCTTACAAGAAACGTGGCAGATAAGGAGCAGCGTATCGTTGTTCTCGGTAACGCGGACATGATTGCCAATGTGGAGCTTATGAAGTCACGTTCTGGCGTTCGTGCATCGAACTATACTCTCATTACAGAGTCGTTCCGCTATCTCAGCCAGGATGAGTTCCCGATCTACGCACCAAGACCGGCCGGACCGGATACAGATCTTCTCTATCTCAAGAGAAGTGCGCGAATCTGGGTCAAATGGATCTTCAATCTCGTAATTCCAGGTCTTATCGCATTGTTCGGAATATTCCTGCTTATACGTAGAAAAAGTAGATAATGAAGAAATTTATTACAGACAGGCAGACAGTCGAGGACTTGAATCTCATGGGCAGGTTCAAGAAAGACTCTGTCATCAACATATTTGACCGCACAACAACCCGCAGCGGACGTCAGGCATTGGAGGATATGTTCCGCAATCCGATGACTGACTCGGAGCAGATCAATGCCCGCAGCAAGGTTTTCGGTTACTACAAGTCGCTCAACCTTGCTTTTCCTTTCGAGGAGGCGCAGGTTGAGTTGATTGAGTACTACCTCAATTCAGCACCGTCTGCTGATGCTCTGGCATCGGCTACAAGCATGTTCATGGGCAAGTGCAAACTTGTTCTTGCGAACAACAAGGCATATGAGAAGGTGCTTGAGGGTATGGCAACCTTGGCCAAGGTCATCGTCGGCTCTGCTGATCTGCTCAGAAAATTCCCGCTGGAGGGCTGTCCGGAAAAGAATGAAATAGAGACTTTCCTCTCATACATAAATCCGGAAATCATCTCAAGACTTAATGACATTGCCAGAAAGGGTACCGACCTCAGTCTCGGCAAGGCCATCAGTGCAGACAAACTTGTCAGAATCACCCTTGGCAAGGCGGTGAACGTGCTTATGCCTCTTCTCGCAAAACTTGATGTCAATATGTCTGTGGGATGTGCGGCAGCTGAAAGAAACTTCGGATTTGCAACAGCTGTTGAAGCTGGGAGCAGATTCGTGGAAATGGAGGGAGTATGGCACCCGGCTCTTACTAAACCGGTTGCAAACGATCTCAGAATAGATGCTGAGAAGAATGTATTCTTCCTTACAGGTGTGAACATGGCTGGTAAGTCAACGTTCATGAAGGCGGTTTCCATAGCATATTATCTTGCACAGATGGGTTTCCCTGTACCTGTTGCAAAGATGCAGTTCACTCCGGTTGACGGTATCTTCACTTCCATCAACGTTCCTGACGATATCTCTCAGGGTTATAGTCACTTCTATGCAGAAGTGTTGAGAGTCAAGGGTATAGCGGAGAAGGTGGCAGAAGGTCTCAACCTTTTCATCATCTTCGACGAGCTCTTCAAGGGAACCAATGTAAAGGATGCATATGATGCTACACTTGCTGTGACAGACGCATATGCTTCCCACCGAAACTGCCTCTATATCATATCTACCCATATTGTAGAGGTGGGCCCGGCTCTTTCAGAGAAGTGTGGAAATGTCCAGTTCAGATTCCTTTCTGCACAGATGGACGGAAACAGACTTGTATATCCGTACAAGCTTGCTGACGGTATTTCAGCTGACCGTCACGGTATGACTATCATTATGAACGAGCGTATCCTCGAGACAATCGCAGGAGAAACTGAAAATGAAATGTAGCCATGAGTTTTATAGTTGATAAACAGACACTTAACGACCTTGGAATCTTCTCGCACAAGAAGGAGGTCTCTGTATATGCATTATATAACAATGCAAAGACAAGAGGTGGCGCACAGATTCTGGAGGAGATGTTCTACAATCCTCTTGATAACTATGAACTCATAGGCAGACGTGCAGCACTTATTGATTACTTCCAGAAGGGAGGTCAGCAGTTCCCGTTCAAGACAGCATGGTTTGATGCCGCTGAATTCTACCTTTCAGATACAGATGAGAGAACAAGAATCATCGCCGATCCCGAAGGAAAGGGCTCAGAGGCTGCTTCGCTTCAGAAGAAGCTCAGAAGAATCATCAAGACCGACACTGAATTCGAGCAGGCTGAGAATGGTATCGTATCGTTGATCAACATTATCAATATGCTTGATGAGTTTACGCGTGAGATGCTCAGGAATGCTGAGGTTCAGTCAATGACTTCGACGCTCAAGAACGTGCGTGATATCATTGAAAGCAAGATTTTCGCTGAGGTGCTGGCTTCAAAGGGAATCGAGAAACTTTCTCAGGAGCAGGCGGCGTATTTTGACAATATCCTCAGATATGACCATCATGGCGAGGTACGTCAGATCCTTGATTTTGTATACCATCTCGATGTATACATAGCAGTTGCGGCAGTGGCGAAGGAAAAAGGCTTCGTAAAGGCAGAGGCGCTCAAGCCGTCTGAGAACGTAATGGAGATGCGTGGCATCTTCCATCCGATGCTCAAGTCACCTATTGCCAATGATCTGACAATCAGTGCTGAGAACAATATTGTTTTCCTTACTGGCGCTAATATGGCAGGTAAGTCAACCTTCATGAAGACCTTTGGAATCTGTATTTTCCTTGCACATGTAGGTTTCCCAGTGCCGGCGCAGTCGATGAGATTCTCCGTACGTGACGGTCTTTTCACAACGATCAACCTTCCGGACAACCTCAATCAGGGATTCAGCCATTTCTATGCCGAGGTAAGACGTCTGAAGAGATGTGCCCAGAGTGTGAACAAGTGGCCGAACCTCGTGATCATTTTTGATGAGCTCTTCAGGGGAACTAATGTGAAGGATGCTTATGATGCGACAGTTGCTGTCACAGAGGCCTTCTCGCGCAAGAAGACAAGTATCTTCATGATCTCGACGCATATCATAGAGGCGGGAGACGATCTTAAGAAGAAGTGCGACAATATAGAATATGTATATCTTCCGACAGTCATGGAAGGCTCGGTTCCTCGCTATACATACAGACTTGAAAAGGGAATCACAGCCGACCGTCACGGAATGATCATCGTACGAAACGAGGGTATCCTCGATATTTTGAAGAAATAACTTAACAATAGAAATGATGTCTAGATTAAAAAGCTTGACCTTTATCTGTGCACTGATCTCGTTCTTCCTCTGCATGGGGGAGTCCTTGGTTTCTGCGCAGACAAAGGAAGGTTATGTAGCCGGTATTGTAAGAGACCGAGTTACAGATGAACCTCTGGTCGGCGTCGCCATTTACTTTGAAGGACAAAGTTATGGTGCTCTGACCAATGAAGACGGATATTATTCGATCAGAAGACCACAGGGAGGCGGAATGCTTGTCTTCTCTATGATCGGATATGAAACAGTCCAGGTGAAGATCGGAAATCATGCAAAGATGGATGTCACCCTAGTGGAGGCAACCGAGAGTCTTGACGACGTGATCGTGACCGGTTTTGCTCCTATCAGAAAAGACGGTTTCTCCGGAAATACCACAAAGATCAAGAAGGATGAGATCTTAAAGGCCAATCCGACAAATATGATTTCGGCTATCCAGACCTTCGACCCTTCATTCCGTATCCAGCAGAATATCGCAGCAGGTGCAAACCCTAATGCATCTCCTGAGATTTCTCTTAGAGGACAGACAAGTATCAGCGGTACAACACTTGAGACTCAGGATATTTCTAAACAGTCTCTTTCTGGTACAGCCAACATGCCTATCTTCATCCTTGACGGTTTCGAGGTGGATGTGGAGAAGATTTATGACCTTGACCCGACTCGTATCCATAGTATCAACATCCTCAAGGATGCCGCTGCAACAGCTCTCTATGGTTCACGAGCTGCAAACGGTGTTATCGTTGTCGAGCTTCGTGCTCCTGAGGCCGGTAAGCTCCGTCTTCAGTATAATACAACCATGACAATCGAGATGCCTGACCTTTCGTCATACAACCTCATGACAGCGTCAGAGAAACTCGAGGCTGAGAGACTTGCAGGACTTTATGACAGCTCTACTCCGTCAATCTCCCCTTATACAAACGGATATTATGAGCGTATGAACAATATTATCCAGGGTGTGGATACATATTGGCTTTCGCTTGGTCTCAGAACTGCATTCAGCCAGAGACACTCGGTGTATGTCGATGGTGGTGAGAATAATGTAAGATGGGGTGTAGAACTCAACTACAACGGCAATAATGGTGTCATGCAGAAGTCTAACAGAGATGTTACAGGCGCTGGCTTCTATGTAGATTACCGTATCGGAAAGTTTCAGGTGAAGAATAAGGCGACATTTACATTCGGCAACAGCAATGATGTGCCTTTCAACTCGTTCAGCGACTATTCTCACCTTAATCCATACCTTAGAATCTATGATGAGGATGGAAATTATCTCCGTAAGCTTGAGAGTTTTGCAGGATATTCAGGATCACTTGTCAATCCTTTGTATGAGATTCATAACTACAACAGTTACGACAAGTCAAATTACTACGAGATTGTTGATAACCTTCTTGTGAACTGGAACATTACCAAGGAACTCAGAATGAGACTCCAGATGTCTGCTACCATCAAGAGGGAGAATTCTGAGCTTTACAAGGACCCTGCTTCAGCTTCTTACGGTACAGGTAACCTTGCTATGAATGGTGACAAAAGTGTTTCCTCCGGTGATAGTAATGTGATTGACGGTACTCTTCAGTTGATGTACAACAAGAGCATCCAGAAGCATTATCTTAACATGAATCTCTCGGGTAACCTCCGTACTACAAAGTATACAACTGAGTTTGCAGACTACCGTGGATTCCCTGGTGGTGACCTTACATCCACAAACTACGCAGCAGAACTTGTGGATAAGCCTACAAGAAACGACCAGCGTTCGCGTCTTCTCGGTTTCCTTCTTACAGGTAACTATGCATGGGACAATGTATACTTTGCCGACCTAACAGGACGACTCGACGGTTCGTCGGAGTTCGGATCGAACAGAAGATGGTCTATGTTCTGGGCTACAGGTGCGGGTATCAATATCCACAACTATCCTGCCCTCAAGAACAACCGTACTCTCTCGACACTCAAGCTCAGAGGATCATACGGTCTGACAGGTAAGACAAACTTCTCGCAGTATTCTGCACGTAATCTCTATCAGCTCCAGACAGGTAACTGGTTCCCTACAGGATACGGTGTATACCTTTCACAGATGGGTAACAAGGATCTGAAGTGGGAGAGGACATATCAGCTTGACCTCGGTTTCGAGTTCGGTCTCTGGAGAGATAGGGTGTTCCTCAAGGCTTCGGTATATAATGCCGAGACTGTGGACCTTATCACAGATTTCGCACTTCCGTCATCGACAGGTTTTACCTCACACAAGGAGAACATGGGTAAGGTGAGAAACCTCGGTATGGAGCTCGACCTTCGCGTAAGAATCTATCAGGACAAGAACTGGATGCTCCAGGCGTTCGGAAACTATGCACGTAACAAGAATACCGTCCTTGAAATCTCAGAGGCTATGGAGGCCTATAACAAGAAGGTTGAAGAGGCTTTCAAGAACTTCAATCCTACTACCTCGACAAACCAGGAATATGCAAAGCCTTACCTCAAATATTACGAGGGTGCATCTATGACTGCTATTGCAGGTATGAAGTCACTCGGTATCTCACCTTCCAACGGTAAGGAGATCTATCTCAAACCTAACGGAGAGGTAACTGACGTATGGTCAGCCGAGGATTGGGTAGTGATCGGTGATACTGCACCGAAGGGACAGGGTTCATTCGGTCTTACGGCTTCATATAAGGAGTGGTCAGTCTTCACATCGTTCCTTTATCATTTCGGTGGAGATGCATACAACAGTACTCTCGTGAACTATGTGGAGAATGTGAACCTTTCAAATCAGAATGTGGACAGACGAGTTCTCATGGACCGTTGGCAGAATCCGGGTGATGTGACAACGATGAAGGATATCCGTGACAGAAACATCACTACAGGATCTACATCACGATTTGTCCAGAAGGATAACACATTGCAGTTCAGTTCGGTAACTCTCAGTTACGACTTCGATCCTTCATTGCTCCGCAGGGCACATATAAGCATGTGTAAGCTGTCTGTGAGTGCAAATGATATCTTCTACCTTTCTTCAATCAGAAGAGAGCGTGGTCTGTCATATCCTTACTCACGTTCATTAAGTTTCACTCTTAACCTCGGATTCTAATGAAAAAGATACTATATATATTATCACTCATCTTCGTTGCGTCTTCATGCAACTGGCTTGAGATAACGCCAGAGAATGCTATCGACGAAGATGACCTTTTCACTACAGGTTATGGCTTCAGAAATGCCTTGAATGGAGTATACCTCCAGATTGGAAGCCGTGATCTGTATGGTGAGAATCTCTCATGGGGTTTCCTCAGTGCAGCAGCCCAGGAGTATCTTACCGACAATTCTCAGCAGGGTTCATATACACCGCAACTCTGCAAGGATGCAGCTGATTTTGTATATAATTCAACATATACACAGCCTGTCATTCAGACAATATGGGAAAGACAGTACTCTGTAATTGCTAATATCAACAAGATTATTGAGCATATTGATGCACTTCCAGAGAGCGCTTTCGCTTATGGAGACGATGAAAGAAATCTTATCAAGGCTGAGGCATATGCCCTCCGTGCTATGCTTCATTTCGACCTTCTTCGTCTGTTCGCTCCAGCTCCTTCAACCAAGCCTACCGGCACTTATCTCCCTTATAGAGATAAATTTACATCTGAGATAGGAGATAAATTGACAGTGAGCGCATTCATCGAGAAGTGTCTTAAGGATATCAGTGTTGCTGAGCCTCTCCTGAAGAATTTCGATACAGAGTTCCATCCAGAGGCGATGTCTACAAGCAATTCAACCGGTTCAAGCTCAAGCTGGAGCTCACATTACCGTTTCGATTCAAGAATGTACATTGATGAGATGGGTGAGTTCTTCTGGTATCGTGGATGGAGAATCAACTACATGGCTCTTCTTGCAATCAAGGCTCGTATCTGCTTCTATGCAGGTCCTGCATATTACAAGAATGCACAGTCTGCAGCAGGAACAGTGTACAACACTTATTACAAGCAGCTCGGTTGGGTAGGGTTCACATCAACAGAGGATATTTCTGCTACTTCGGACAAGAGATCTTTCAAGATGTCTGACGATGTTCTTTTTGGAGCATATTACAAGAATCTTGCGACAGAGTATGACGCACTCCTTTATGGAAACGACAACACTGTCCGCTATCCGCTTGTCAATGTAAACGATCTCTTCAATTCGGATATCACTGGTGGATATTCTGATTTGAGATACGAGTACATCATCAAGGGTACCAACTCGCTCAACAAGGCATATTACACAGGTAAGTACAGCACTTCATCAGACTCATATAGAGAGACTGTCGAGAATCCTATGATTCCGATTATCAGACTTAGTGAGATCTGCTATATGCTCGCGGAGATTGCTCTTGAGGATAAAAATATCAGTGGAGCCATTGATTATCTCACAGTTGTCAGAAATGCGCGTGGTGCATATAGAACCATCTCTGCAACTACAAAGGAGAAGGTGCTTGAGGAGATTATCCTGGATATGCGTAAGGACCTTATGGCTGAGGGACAGCTCTTCTTCATGTATAAGCGTCTGAATATGGATAAAGTAGTGAACTCGTCCAATACATCTTTCTACAGAAATATGAAGGACGGATATGTATTGCCTATCCCTACAAGCGAAAGTCCATTCTAGAATGATAAATGTCATGAAAATCATTATGAAAAGAATTATATATATATTGCCTGTCTGCCTTGCTTTCCTTTCTTCCTGCAAGGAGGATACTCTGGATGTATATAATGGCTCTGATTATGTTCATTTTACTCCAAGTATCAATGATGTGCCGGAGGTGAGCTATAACTTTGCTCTTGACGGAAAGACTACAAGAGAGACAGAAGCACAGATACCTGTAGAGATCAGACTTTGGGGATATCTTCCTAAAGCGGATTTCCTCTGTAATGTGAGTGTTGATGCAACCTCGACAGCTCTCACGACTGACTATGAGAATCCTGTTTCAGCTACATTCAGAACTGGAGCTCATGTGGACACTCTCTGGGTTACTGTCAAGAGAAGAGCGAAGCTTCTCGAGACAGACTACAAGATTGTAATCAATATGGACGACGCTGGTGACAAGCATGTGGTGGCACCAGCAAAATATCAGAAGGTTACTGTCACTGTCAAGGATGAAATCCAGTCTGAGCCTATGTGGTGGGGTACAACCCAGAATTTCGGAGATTTCTCACCTATTAAGTACAGACTTCTTAACCTTTATCTTGGAAAGGTGCTTGTCAACTTGAACGAGTACACCAATATCACTCTCAAGCAGATGGCATTGGATTTCAAGCAATGGCTGAAGGATAACTGGGAAACATATAAATATTACGATACAGATGGGGTAACTCCTCTGTACGATACAATTCCTGAGTAGTTATGAAGAAGATCATATTTGTTTTATCTGCCATATTACTCATGGCCGGATGTGTTGAGGAAGAACACCAGATGCCGACGAGACCGGCAGATTCCAATAATGTAACCTTTCTGAACAAGATCGAGGGATATTCGTTCACTGCAGGTGAGGAGGTTGAGATTGTTGCTCCTGTTTCATTTGAGAAAGAGATTGCGACAGAGGATGAAATCAACGAACTCTTTGATATCAAGTGGTATGTGAATGAAGAGCTCGTTGGAGAAGGATATAGAATCAAGCATACTTTCTCTAAATCAGGAGGATATTCTCTTGTATTGAAGATCGTGAACCGCATAACAGGAGAAACTTATCTGAGTGATTCTGTTAGTGTGGAATCCAGAAACTCTATCGGTTGGGGTTGGATGGTTCTCAGTGACCGTGATGGCGCATCAAGCCTGTCGTTCATCCGCCCGGTTACATACTACACTTCACATAACCTGGAATCTGGCATTGAAGGCGGTCTTGGAACAGGTCCAAAGAGATTGTTCTACTATTATGTAAAGGGATCTATTCCAAGTTCGAATATCTCAGGTCTTGCCAAGGTTATTGTGAATCAGTCGAGTGGAACTGTTACCCTTGATGGAAGCACATTGATGAAGGATAAGTGGATGGCTGATGAATTTGAGTCATCAACAGAGCCAGAAGAGGACTTCACAATGACAGGATTTGCATGGAAGGTGACTTATTATCTCATTTCAACTGCTGCAGGTAATTTGTATATGAAATATGTTGATAATGAGCATAGTGGCATACCTTTCTATGGTACTTACGGCAGTATGCCTTATTCATTCTCGAAGGATTCGCATATTTCCACCCTTCAGGGTTTCAGTAATGTAATCTACTGGGTTGCAAATGAGACTCTCAGTGTGATGTATGATAGCAAGAATGCAAGATTTCTCGCAATGATAGTGGGTAATGGTTTTGCTGATAATCCAACTCCGTACAAGCCTGAACTTATCGAGTTCAGCCATTATGATGAAACGCTTACATTCGATCCTTCTGTTCCTACGGTGGACAACCTTGGAGCGGGAACAAGATGTCTTGCTCTCGGAGCATACGAAAGAGAATCTTATATCCAGTATGATACTGATGGCGTGACTATCCTTTCACAGAGAGCATATCCAAGGTATGTGGCTCTCCTTGATCTTGGCGGAGCAAGGGACTATAAGGTATATTACTTTGGTGTGAGTCCAATAGGTGCAGGAAATCACAATGTCGTAGAGAATTACATGGATGATTTTGATGGAAATATTACCGATGACAGTGTTGTGAAATTCTCAACTGATTTCAGCACTAATCCATATTTCTATTATACAGATGGTGCAAACAAGCTCTATGTATACGGAATGGTTCAGAAGAAGTCTGTTCTTCTTTATGAAGCAGCTGGAAAGATTACCCATATTTCTACAAGCCCGCTTGATTGTCCGTTTGCTGATTACGGCGGAAACAGCAAGGATGCAAACTGGAAGATGGCGGTAGTTCAGGAAGGCGGAAACGTGGCTGTGCTTGATGTAAGTACCCAGAAGGTACTCAAGGTAATGGAGGGCTCTAAGCCGAAGATCGAAGAGAAGACGCTCAGCGGATTCGGAAATGTGAAGGATATCGTGTGGGCAACAAACTTTGTCGGAGAATTCTAAATCATTATATAAGTTCAATTTAAAAATTAAAAACAATGAAGAATTTATTCAAATTTTCATTCGTTGCTGTTGCGATAGCAATGGCAGCAGCTTGTGATCCTGTAGAGCAGGGTCCGGTAGATTATCCTATCGAGGGTAACTTCACTATTTCTGCATCGTACACTGCAATGGTACACGGCGGCGGTTATGGTTGGAGAGACGGTGAGCAGATCGGTGTGTTCGTAACATCTGAGGGTGTTACACAGGCTAACCTTCTCTACAATCCTTCAGACACTTCAAAGGTGGAGATCATCACCGGAACAGATTACTGGGGTGATCCATACGAGATGGAGGATAGATCTATCATCGGTGATGTTGAGTTGACTCCAGCTGCAGAGGCTGCAGGTTACAAGAAGGGTGAGCATGTTATCTATGCTTACACTCCATATGTAGAGGGTGTAGCAGATTTCTCTGCAGTTCCAGTTGCAGACAATGCATCACAGGTGGCTGATGAGAACGCATGGATGACTTATAGCTTCGGTTATGCAAAGACTACTGAGGCTATCAGCGAGTTCACAAGCGCAAATATCTCTCTTGGCGATTTCAAACCTCTTATCTACCCACTTACTGTTAGCTCAATCGAACTTACAGCTGAGCAGGCAGAGAATTTTAAGAATAAGAAGGTTACTTCTGTGAAGATTATCTCTACTGAGCTTGATATCGCTCTTACAGGTGCTACAGTTAATCTTGCAACAGGTGAGATTACTGGTACAAAGGGCAAAGAGATCGTAATTACATTCCCTGGCGAGGGTAAGGATGTTGAGTATGACCCAGGATTCCCTCCATATTTGCCAGAGGCATACTTCATCCCTTCAGTTACAGCTTATGCCAACATCAACCCAGAGGCTGATGTAACTGTTCGTCAGGAGGAGTACACAACTATCGAGAACGAGGAGACTGTAACAAAGTACAAGGATGTACCATGCCTTAAGGGTTCTTACACTGTTGTTTACACTATCGGTGGTGTTGAGTACACAGCTACAACTCTTAGCAGCACTCAGAAACTTGCTGCAACTGAGGAGTACATGGCATTCCCACTTTTACCAGAACTTCAGTAATTTATATATGATTTATCGGACGGTCCGCAGAAATGCGGGCCGTTTTTTATTTACATTATCTGTTGTCTTTTAAATTAAACTTTTATAATTTTGCTCACATGATGTTTGGTTGTACATATATTTCACTTCGATGGTGGCACCCGATTGATTAGATCGGTCAGCCTCGCCTTGTTGTGTCATATGTATATATTTTTTTGTGAGACTGTCCGTAAGGGGTGGTCTTTTTTATTTTTATATAGTGGCTATGAGACAGAAGAAATTCATGTTGCCGGAAGAGATGATTCCGCAGAAATGGTATAACATCCAGGCTGATATGCCTGTGAAACCTATGCCTATGCTTAATCCGCAGACCAGAGAGCCTGTTACAGTAGAGGATCTCTCTGTTTTGTTCTGTGAGGAATGTTCGCGTCAGGAACTGAATCAGACGGACAGATGGATAGATATTCCGGAGGAGGTCCGTCAGAGATACGCAAACTACAGATGTACTCCTCTTGTACGTGCTTATGGTCTTGAGGAGGCATTGGGTACACCGGCACATATATATTTCAAGAATGAAAGTGTCAGTCCGATAGGTTCTCATAAGCTGAATTCTGCACTTGCCCAGGCATATTACTGCAAGCAGGAAGGAGTGACCAATGTCACTACTGAGACTGGTGCAGGTCAATGGGGTGCAGCATTGTCATATGCGGCGAAGGTCTTCGGACTTGAAGCAGCAGTATATCAAGTAAAGATCAGTTACGAGCAGAAGCCGTACAGAAAGAGTATCATGCAGGTATTCGGCGCCCTTGTGACTCCGTCTCCATCAATGTCGACCCGTGCAGGTAAGGATATCCTTACCAAGATGCCGAACCATCAGGGATCTCTCGGAACGGCCATTTCAGAGGCTGTGGAACTCGCACGCATGACTCCCGGATGCAAATACACTCTGGGATCTGTAATGAATCATGTGACTCTTCATCAGACTGTACTCGGACTCGAGGCTGAGAAGCAGATGGAACTTGCAGGGGAGTATCCAGACGTTGTGATCGGATGTTTCGGCGGCGGCTCGAACTTCGGAGGCATTGCATTCCCGTTCATGAGACATAATTTCACTGGTGAACGCAACACGAGATTCATAGCTGCAGAACCTGCATCCTGCCCTAAACTTACCCAGGGCAGATTCGAATATGATTTCGGTGATGAGGCAGGATATACACCTCTTCTTCCTATGTATACGCTCGGACATGATTTCCAACCTTCAAACATTCATGCCGGCGGTCTGAGATATCACGGAGCCGGTACAGTCGTATCGCAGTTGCTGAAGGACGGTTATATGGAAGCTGTGGATCTTGAGCAGAAGGAGACTTTTGCAGCAGGTTGCATCTTCGCAAAGACGGAAGGAATCATTCCCGCACCGGAGTCATGCCACGCTATCGCCGCTGCCATACGTGAGGCAGAAAAATGCAAGGAAACAGGTGAGGAGAAGGTGATTCTGTTCTGTCTGTCAGGTCACGGACTTATAGATATGGCCGCATACGATCAGTATCTTGCCGGAAACATACGTTAGTCTTTCTTTGCAGGACCGGTGAGCTTGTCAACGATAATCGCGATCGCACCGTCTCCTGTCACATTGCAGGCAGTACCGAAACTGTCCATAGCAATATAAAGAGCAATCATAAGTGCCTGGGCTTCCGCGTCGAAGCCCAGCATTGTATTCAGTACTCCCAAAGCCGCCATAATCGCGCCTCCAGGGACTCCAGGGGCCGCTACCATTGTGATGGCAAGCATGCAGATGAATCCGATGAACATACCGAATGTGTACGGCATTCCCTGCATGATCATGAGGGCAAGCGCACATGCGGTGATCTTGAGCATACTGCCGGACATGTGGATTGTCGCGCAGAGCGGAATTGTGAATCCTGCGATGTCTTCAGACACACCATTCTTCTTTGTCTGCTCCAGGGTTACAGGAATTGTAGCTGCAGAAGACTGGGTTCCCAATGCTGTGAAATATGCTGGGAGCATGTTGAGAAGAAGTCTGAAAGGATTCTTCTTGGCAAGTCCACCTGCTATGCAGAACTGAATGATGAGTATTCCGATGTGGATGAGGAAGATGATACCGATTATCTTGATGAACACTGTAAGTATCGCGAATACCTCACCTACATATGTCATGTTAAGGAAAATGCCGAAGATATAGATAGGAAGAAGCGGAATGATCGCATTCTTGATTGTCATTGTGACAATTTCTTCAAAGCCATGTACTGCGTCCATGAGAACCTTATGCTGGGTCTTCGCAAGGCAGAGACCGCACATGAAGGCAAGTACGAGGGCGGTCATCACTCCCATAAGAGGAGGAATGCTGATGCTGAAGAATGGCGCAGGGTCGGCCGTATCTGCAAACTGCTCCAATGCGCCCGGCTGAATCATTGACGGGAACAGTACTGCACCGGTAAAGTATGAGGTCAGACCGGCGATGACGGTGGAAACATAAGCGATTCCAACTGTAAGAAGCAACATCTTGCCTGCCTTGTTTCCGATATCTGCAATAGCCGGAATCACAAGTCCTGCAATGATGAGTGGGATCACGAAGCCGAGGAACTGACTGAATATCGAATTGAATGTATTGAAGATACGGACACACCATTCAGGAAGGAAGAGTCCGAATACGATACCAAGCGCGATGGCGATGATGATTTTGCCGAGGAGACCGATCTTTATAGTTTTCATAAATCTGATTTGACTTAATGCAAAGATAAACTAAATTTGTATAAAATTTAGAATTGTGCTTAGAATTGATAAAGCCGGTACTGACGACCTTCAGAAAATATCTGATATGGCTCAGGTCGTATTCAGACATACATACCGTGAGATTCTCTCACCGGAGCAGATGGAATATATGATGGATATGATGTATTCCATGCCTAATCTGTTGAAACAGATAGAGGAAGGACATCATTATTATATCGCTTATGAGGATAATGTCCCTGTGGGATATGTTTCGGTTCAGCATGAAGGCGCCGACAGTGAAGGAGTAGAGGTCTATCATCTGCATAAGATTTATGTGATGCCGGACGCTCAGGGCAAGGGAACCGGTATGAGATTGTTCAATAGGGCGGCTGATCATGTGAGAGAAGCCTGCGGCGGGAGAACTGCCCGAATCGAGTTGAATGTCAATAAATATAATAAATCCGTCGAGTTTTACAGGCACATCGGGATGAGGGCTCTTCTCGAGGAGGATTTTCCGATCGGTAACGGCTTCTATAAAACTGACTACATCATGGGATTAGATTTATAAAACACGTAATATGAAAAAAGCTATTATTTTTGATATGGGAGGAGTCCTTGTGGACCTCGATATCCCAGGCTGCAAACAGTACTTCAAGACTGAATTAGGATATGATGAAATAGAGACTGTTCTGGATCCGTGCCATCAGAAAGGAATCTTCGGACAACTTGAGGAGGGTCTTCTTTCAGGTGATGAATTCAGAAGGATCGTCAAGGAAGGTTCACGTCCCGGAGTGACAGATGAAGATGTCAATCAGGCTATGTACAAGATCCTTGTAGGTATCGAACCGTATAAGATCGATATGCTTCATCGTCTCGCAAAGGATTATGACCTGTACATCCTCAGCAACAATAACGAAATTTCCATAGTGTGTTCTGCAGGTATGTTCAAGGATGCAGGTTTCGGACTCGATACCCATTTCAAGAAATGCTACATGTCATATGAGATGAAGGTACTCAAACCGGCTGCGGCTTTCTACCAGGCTGTGATGGATGATATAGGTCTTCCTCCATCGGAGATGCTTTTCATTGACGACTCGCAGCTTAATGTAGACGCAGCAGTTGCTGCCGGTCTTCCTGCCATCTACTATAAGCCTGGCACTGACCTTTCACAACTGCTGGACGACTATCTTGCAAATAATTGATCTATTGCGCCTTTTCCCAGTGGAAAGGCGCAAATTCGTTCTTGGGGTCTTTCCATGACGGTTTACGCATTGCGTAGATGATGTATGGAATCACAACCATCACTATACATCCGATAATCAATACAGAATACCAGACAGTATTGCTTCCTGTGGCAATCTGTCCGGGAGGAATGAAACTGAGCACGAAAGCAAGCAAGGAGCCAGCAAAGCCGACAGCGCCGATGATCCACATAAGCGTATTTCCCTTGCCGAGTCTGAACGGGCGAGGAGCGTCTTTCATCTTATATCGAAGTGCAATAGCTGCAGCAAACATCAGCATATACATGATCAGGTAGAGCAGTATAGTAAGTTGCGAAAGAATCTGGTAGAAAGACTGGACAGAAGGCATTACAACGAAAAGAAGTGAAAGCAGGGTCACGATTCCGCCCTGTACGAGGAGGATATTACGCTGGACACCCTGACTGTTTGTCTTCTGGAAGAATGGTGGAAGATAGCCAGCCTTGCCGACACTGAAAATACCCTTTGAAGGACCTGCAACCCATGTCAGAACGCTTGCAAGCACACCGAACATAAGCGCGATTGCGATGAGTGGTCCTGCCCACGATATATGGAAGTGCCTGAAGTAGTTGTCAAAACCGATCAGCAGCGACTGAGTAAGGTTGATTTCCTTAGAAGGTATGATGAAGCCGAGAGCAAATGTTCCGAGCACGAATATCGCCACAGTTGCCAACGAGCCAATGATGATCGCCTTAGGGTAATTCTTCGAAGGATTGTTTACATCCATTACATGCACACCCATCATTTCCATACCGGCATAGAAAAGGAATATACTGCTCGCCAGGACAATGTTGTCAACCTTCGTCAGGTTAGGGAAGAATCCCTGTGACATGTCCATATAGTTGTGACCTCCAGTGGCGATATAGACGATGCCGAGTACGATCAGCAGTCCTGCAGGAATGATTGTTCCTATCATACCGCCCCATTTGCTGATCTTACCTACCCATCCAAGGCCTTTCATAGCGATTATAGTAGCGATCCAATATATCGCAAGCACTATGATAAGGGTGAAAACCTTATTTGATGCAAGTGCTGCGTCCGAGACATCGTTCAGACCAATGAACGCCAATGATACGGCACCGAATGTAAGTACAGTAGGGTACCATATGGTCGATTCAATCCATTGAAGCCATATTGCAAGAAAACCTGTACGTGCACCGAATGCTTCGCCGACCCATCGGAATACACCGCCCTCCTTATCGGAAAACATTGCAGCAAGTTCAGCTGCAACCATCGCAGTTGGGATCAGGAATACAATTGCTGCAAACAGGTAATAGAATGCTGATGAAGGGCCGTAGATGGCCTCTGCAGGCAGACCGCGAAGGCTGACTACGGCTGTGATATTCATTATTGCAAGCGTCAGAACGCTAAGTTTGAATGCCTTTCCGGCGTTTTGTGTTTTCATTGCCTACATATCTTTAGTGAGTATATACGCGACCTTTGTGTCTCTTGTTTGCTTCTGCTTCGATACGTGATGGAGTAGGGTACTCAAGTTTTTCAAGTTCTGCAACAGCATCTTTGATATCGCCGATAAGCATGTCTGCCATATCCCTCGACATTCCCTGTCTGACAACGATTCGCATTACCACAACCTCTTCAATATCCTTCGGCATTGTATAGGCCGGAACCATCCATCCGCGCTGCATAAGTTTGTCCTGAAGATCAAACAAGGTCCACTTGGCCGTCTTGTTGTATTCTTTTGAGATCGACCAGATGAATAGTGGGTTCTCAAGCTTTTCAGAATAGTTCCTGAAGCATTTCATCTCACCGATAGCCTTGTGGCAGTATTCAGCGATTGCCATTGAATTTGAATGGATTTCGCGGTAACCGTCCATTCCGAGATGTATGAAGTTGTAGTATTGTGCGAGAATCTGTGCTGCAGGGCGTGAGAAGTTGAGACCTACCTGTGTGATGTTCGCTCCGAGGTAATTGACGCTGAATGACATGTCGCCAGGCAAGTATTTCCTGTCTTTCCAGATCACCCAGCCGAGTCCCGGATATACTAGACCATATTTGTGTCCTGAAGTGGATATTGAAAGCACCCATTTCAGTCTGAAGTCCCATTTCTTTTCTGGGTTCAGGAACGGTAGTATGAATCCTCCGGAGGCTGCGTCCACATGTATAGGAATTTCATATCCGGTTTTGGCATTATATGCATCAAGGGCAGCGTCGAGTGCCTCTACGTCGTCGTTCATACCTGTCCATGTCACGCCTTGGATCGGTACAATGCAGATTGTGTTCTCATCGCACATTCTGATTGCTTCTTCGATGTTCAATGTAGGATACTTGTGTGTGATAGGCACGGTACGCAATTCTATCTGCCATAACTGACAGAATTTCTCCCATACCACCTGATATGCGGAACTGATCACAAGATTTGGCTTGTCGAACGGTTTGCCAGCCGCCTTGCGTCTTTCTCTCCAACGAAGCCATGCAGCAACTCCACCGAGCATACACGCTTCTGAGGAACCGATGCCTACTGCTCCTGTCTTCCATTCTCCTTCTTCCGGTGTGTTCCACATGTTGGCAACCATATTTATGCATCTGCCACACATCACTGCAACTCGTGGATATTCAGTTTCGTCAATGTAGTTTACTCCAACCGCTTCATTCATTAGTCTGGTGCCGTAATCATCCATGTAAGTTGTGACGAATGTCGCAAGGTTCAGCCTTGGCTGAGTCTGCGGGAATGTCTCGTCCTTTACTATCTGATAGGCGATTACCGCCGGGGTCTTATGTTGTGGTATGTATTCAGCTGGTGCCGGCTCCCTCATTGCGCTGGAACCAAAGACTTCTGCAGTGCAGTTGTCCTTTATGTTTTCCGACTCTTTCATAATTTTTAAATATTAAAATCTGAGCGCTGTGACTCATAAAGTATGCCATTGGAGGGGAATGTGGATTTCGGCATGTGAGGAAAAATCACTAAATTTGTATTTTATGTAACTTGAAAAGATATGAAAAGGTTATTGTTCTTCATCCTATTGGTTGCAGGTGCATTGAATTCCGCTGCTCAGACTGTGACAATTTCTCCGCTGCCGCAGAAGGTTACATGGGGCGAATGTGCATTTGCCAATGATGCACAGTTCTATATTGTAGGGGCAAATACGGCCGACGTGGATGCTGTGAATGTTCTTACAGAAAAACTGAATATTGTAGGAGTTTCGGACAAGGTGAATGCGAAGAAATTCCCTCAGGCCAAGCCTGTCATCATCGGTGATGTACAGGACAAGGCTGTTGCCAAATATAAGAAACTTGTACCTGAAGCAGCAGAAGGATACTATCTCAATGTCTCTGCAGATCAGGTTGTTATCGCGGGTCGTGACAATAGCGGAACATTCTATGGTGTGCAGAGCTTCATCCAGGTCATGAGCGCTCCGAAGGTTATGCAGTGTGAGATTTCCGACTATCCAAGTGTCACAGAAAGAGGTGTGATTGAAGGATTCTACGGCAACCCATGGAGTCATGCAGACCGTCTGCGCCAGTTCGATTTCTATGGAAAGAACAAACTGAATATTTACGTTTACGGACCTAAGGACGATCCATACCACCGTTCACACTGGCGTCAGCCATATCCTGAGAAGGAAGCTGCGCAGCTCAAGGAACTGGTGGATGCGGCACATAAGAACAAGGTTAAGTTTGTGTGGGCGATCCATCCTGCATGCGACATCAAGTGGGGAATGGAGGACTACAATAATATCGTGAACAAACTTAATCTTATGTACGAGATCGGTGTACGTACATTTGCAGTCTTCTTCGATGACGTTTCCGGCGAAGGTGCCCGTGCTGATATGCAGACAGATGTGATGAATTATCTCACAGATGAGTTCGTTCGCAAACATTCCGATGTGGAGCCGTTGATCATGTGTCCGTCACAGTACAACAAGAACTGGAGCGGCGGAGATTATCTGAGTACACTTTCAGAAATGTATCCGGAAATCCGTGTAATGTGGACTGGAAATTCTGTTGTGGACATGATCGGCGAGAATGACATGCAATGGATCAACGATCAGATCAAGAGAAAGGCCTTCATCTGGCTCAACTATCCTGTGAATGACTACTGCCAGAGCCGTCTGCTTATGGGTAAGACATATGGCAACGACTTGAATATCAATGATATGGTCAGTGGTTTCTGCTCGAATCCAATGGAGTATGCAGAGGCGTCGAAGGTCAGCCTTTACAGCATTGCCGATTATGCTTGGAATATGCCTTCATACAATTCGGAGACTTCATGGGAGCGCGCACTTAAGGAGTTGATGCCGACAAGTCATGAGGCTTTCAGGATCTTTTGCGAGAACAACGTCGATCTGGGTGTGACATACCATGGATTGCGTCGTGATGGCGAAAGCCCGAAGTTTGATTCAAAGTCTTTTGAAACACTTTCAGACAGTTTTGCTGAACTTGTATGGGCTGCGGATAATCTTCTTGCAGATGAGGTCAACAGCCCTGAGATGTTGGCGGAGATCAGGCCTTGGGTGGAGAGCATGCGTCTGCTCGGCGTGCGCGGTCAGATGTATCTCAATATGGTCAAGGACCTTGAGGACAAGGATTCAGTTGCATTTGTCGGCCATTACAAGGCTTTGACAAAATTGACCCAGCAGCAGAAGGCTATCGTCAGCCGTGACTATGAAGGTTCGATCGTGAAAGCAAAACCTGTTGTAAGCGGTGATGTGATCACACCATGGATCCTTGATAACGTGGATAAGCTTATCAAGACATACAAGGCAAATTACAGTTATTGCGCTGAGATTTTCCCGGTTAATGCCATTGAGGACGGAGTCTATTTCATAAAGGTGAACGGAGAATATCTTACAAATCTCAATGCGGGTCCTGACAAGGCAGGTGACTATCCTGTTTTCGTGGCAGAACGTGACAATATCAATCCACAGCGACAGGAGTGGGTTATCGAGCATAATAACATTACCGGCCGCTATAAGATCTATAACAAGCAGGACGGTCGCTATATCAATGAGGCCGGAGCGTTCTGGCGCTCTACCAAGTATGTTTTCCACCATGATTGGAATACGTATAACCTTGTGAAGGTTGGCGACAGATGGAGTATCCAGAATGGAGGCAGAGCCGGCGAGAAGTACTGGAAACGATCAGGAGACCGTATCACCGGCAACGGAACTGAAGACTATATCTTTGAAATCGAGAAAATCAATTAATACTATACAATTATGACAGACATTCCAAAGTGCCCTAAATGTGGCAGCGAATTCACTTATTTTGACGGCTCGCTCTATGTTTGCCCTGACTGTTCACACGAATTCCATTCAGCTGATGAGGCTGAAGAGGCTGCAGATGTGGCAAGAGACAGCAACGGAGCAGAACTCTTTGACGGAGACGCTGTTACAGTAATCAAAGACCTTAAGGTGAAAGGTTCATCGATGGTCATCAAGCGCGGGACAAAGGTAAGAAGCATCCGCCTTACAGAGAATCCTGAAGAGGTTGACTGCAAGATCGACGGCAGCAGCATCGTTTTGAAGACTTGTTTCCTCAAGAAGTAGTATGACTATAGATTTCAATACAATCGACACCACTCTCCTTCCTGCTTTCAAGGGAGGGGAGAAGGAGTTCGCCGCAAATATGTTCTTTGATGGTACGAACCGTATTTTCAAAGGCAGACTTGTTCCTGGAGCTTCGATCGGAATGCACACCCATGACGACAGCTGTGAGGTGATTTTCGTGCTCGAGGGTAATGGAACAATAGTGGAAAAGACAGCAGGCGCTGATTCGGAGACTGTGACAGCTGTAAAGGCAGGTGATTGTCTCTATTGCCCTAAGGGTGATTCGCATAGTTTGAGAAATACAGCAGTGGAAGGAGACCTTGTCTTCTACGCTGTAGTACCGAAACAGTAATATTACATTATTCTACCTTAAGGTATTCGTCCACGAATTCGACCATGCTGTGGAGGTCATCGTCGTTGGCAGCGCTCACAAGCACCGTAAGCAGGTGATTCTTGCCCTTTGATGGTAGATCTATACAGAAGAAGAAACATGGGAGTCCGTCTTCAGTGAACACGTTGAATCCATGTGCTTCCTTGCCCTGGAATTCAAAGCAGAGAATAGGCTCGTCGTTCTCGTCGAGTCCGTCTTCACCGATTACTTCAATGTATGTTGCGCATGCTTCGTTGTATGCGTCAGAACCCTCCGGAATGATACCCCAGTTGATATCAATGCTTCTCACATCCTTACCTTTGCCGTAGATGCTCATGCTGTAGGACTTTGTTCCGTCCTCTTCCTGATATTCTTCTGTCTCGTACTTCCATACCTCAGGAATCTGCATTGTGATTCCGTTGAAGTGGATCTGTTTCAAAGCTATATTCTTCATCTTGAACGTTTATATCAACAACTCGGTAAAGATACGAATTAATGTTGATTCTGAAAATATTCTATCGGCTGTTCTGCGCGCTTCGGCTGTAGCTTACGATGATGAGACCGCCGAAAACGAGCAGGGTAGCGAGAGTCTTCTGCCATGTAGGTTTATCCATTCCGATTGCTATGCTGATTGCAATTGCAATGATCGGCTGCACATAACTGTACATGCTGATAAGCGTCGGTCTGATCCTTTTCTGTGCAATCGGTATGAGGAAGTAGCTGATGAATGTTGCGCATATGATCAGGTATGCAAGCTCAGCATATTGTATTGCAGGTATTCCGGCCCAATCGACATTGGCCAGTCCTTTTGCCGAGAATGGGGTGGCTACGACAGCGGAGAAGAGGAATATCCATTTCATGAATGTTACGGCTGAGTATTTAGATATCAGCGGCTTGAATATTCCCAGATACATAGAGAAGCTGAGGCAGTTGAGAACCAGCATGAAAATTCCGAACGGTGTGCTTTCAGCAGCGCCTCCCGGTGCAGTTACTCTGCTGACTATCAGATATATGATACCTGCAAAACTAATTGCTACTCCTCCTGCCTTCTGAAGTGTGATAGGTTCCTTTATGACTATCGCAGCAATGATCATCGTATAGATCGGAGCCATTGCCGTCATGATTGAGCAGTCCATCGGGGTGATGTATGGAATGCCGACCAGGAATGTGATCTGACATGTGAAGAATCCTATCATCGATGCTGCGAAGATTCGGATGTAGTCCTTTCTGTCGATCTTCTCTTTCGGTTGGAACAATGATACAATCCAGAACAGTGCACCGGCGATCAGTGATCTCAATGTAAAGATTCCCAGCGGAGGAATCAGCCCGTCGCTGGTCAGGTCCTTGCATACTATGATATTGAATCCGAAGATGAAGTATGCTGTGAAGGCCGCAATATGTCCCGGAATTGTACGATTCTGCATTGTGTGATCTATTCTTTGTAAAGGTAAGTATTTTATGTAATTTTGTGGTGTTATGAGAAAGATATTGCTTACACTGATTATGGGATTTTCATTCTTTGGTCTCTTTGCGCAGACCGAAAAGTTCAAGACAGTCGATGTCGAGGAATTCGCTGAGTTTATCAAGTCACCTGACGTGGTCGTTCTTGACGTGCGCACTCCGGCGGAAAATGCTCAGGGATTCATTCCAGGCACTCATTTCAACATTGATGTACTTGCTGACAGCTACACCAAGATAGCCCTTGAGAAACTTCCGAAAGACAAACCGGTTGCATTATACTGCCGTAGCGGCAACAGAAGCAAGAACGCTGCGCGCATCCTCGCACAGAAGGGTTATGAGGTTGTGGAACTCGGTACCGGCTTCAGGGGGTGGACGGCTGCCGGTCTTGAAGTGTCATATCCGGAAGAATAATCTATTTCACAGTCACGACGGTTACCGCGGGATCGCCGACAGAATAGCTGCATCTGAGAGCAAGGACTTCGTCCAGTTCCTTTCGGATTGCAGCTTTTAATATGCCGTCGCCGACTCCGTGAATGAAGCTGATCTTCATGCCGCGGTGGGAGAGGTTTTCGCGGACAGTCTTTCTGAAAGTCTCCAATTGGAACTGCAATTGCTGACCCTTGGGGACATTCCTTCCGCCTGGAATCGCTTCAATATGAAGGTCGACAGTCAATGTGCCTGCAGAAGTTCCAGCTGTCGGCGGCCTTGAATGCGATAATGTCTTCTTAATCTTTACCTTGCTGTGTTTGAGTGCATGGATTTCATGATCTTCAGTGACTGCAAATTCTCCATAGGTGGCCTGGATTGTCAGTCCGTCTTCCAGTTCGATTTCTACAGTCCTGCCTAATGAAATTATCTTTCCACGCAGGTCGGAATCCATTAGAACCACCTTCTGTCCCACTTTGAGGACGCTTTTAGTCTCCTTTCTTTCAGGATTTTCCACGACAGAAGCCTTCTCTGAAAAGGTCACCGTTCCCTTCAGAGAACTGAAATCGGATATGACATTCTTCTTTGACATCTAAGTCTTAAAATAAGTCTAGAATTCAAGATCAAGCAGATGGCCGAAATCATCGATTACCCAAGTGGCTTCAGAGAGGGTTTCTCGCTTTCCGTTTCCGTAAGTCACAGCACAGGTTCTTGTACCAGCATTCATTCCCATCTGCACATCATACATTGTGTCTCCCACTACGATTGCCTCGTCCGGTTTCAGTCCGAATTTTTCAAGGGTCTTCACAACGGCTTCAGGGTCCGGTTTTCCCGCCTTTACATCCTCGGCTCCGATAGTGTGCGAGATTGTATCTGCAAGACCGAGCTTATTCACATATGAAATGAGTGTGGAATTGCTTCGGCTGCTTGCAATTGTCAATATGTATCCGCGGTCCTTAAGCGCCTTCAATGTTTCAAGTACATTAGGGTAGACTTCCACCGCTCCGTCAGTATTGTATATCTTGAAGTTTCTGCGGTATGTCTCTGCATACTGTTCGCAATCCACATCCATACCAGGGAATAACATAGGTGGTATCTCAATGAGTCGCGGGCCAATCATTGTCGCACATTCAGCATCGGTGCGTTCCGGAAGACCCATCTCCTTGATAGTTGCATGCATTGTTCTGATTATGACTTTTGTGGTGTCGCCTAATGTGCCGTCAAAGTCAAGTATGATGATTTTAGTATTGCTCATATCATTGTGTATTTCTCTGCAAATATAAGCAATATTGACCCATTTGTGTCGGTTTAACATTTTCTTAACGGAGGAACTGTTGCTGGTCTGCGGAAAGTCTGTACCTTTGCGACCGGTTATTAGTTTTAGTGTTATTAATTATGTGGTTAGTATGAGGTGCCTCACGAGAGTGACGCGTCTCATTTTTTTTGTACCCAGTCACGAGGGACTATGGCTCGTGTAAAGATAGACGTTCGGCACTGGAAATTGTGTCGGGCGTTTCGTTTTATATGCTGACTTGAAATCAAATTCTGGAATTCGAGACCGGAGCGGGACTTTGATTTCATGTGTTCTGAGATGGCATGATATATCTCCTTCAATATGTTTGAAGTGGTGTGGCGCTTAACTGTTTGATATATAAATAGATAAGTGTTTGAGGGTCGGCGTTTTTACCGACCCTCAATTGTTGTACGCCCAGCATGGGCATGTTCTAACGGGTGAAAGTCCCTAACGCACCCTAATGACGGGAAGCATATAGCCAAAGGCAAGGGTGTCCATCGCGAGGTGGAATCTGAAGGAAGCCGGCGGCAAAAGTCTGGCCTG